>NC_013799.1:0-600000 GCF_000010785.1 Hydrogenobacter thermophilus TK-6
TAAACCTGTCAACAAGGTGATGAAAATACGCACTTTTCTGATGGGGTACTCTCCTGTGGGATGGCTTAAGATAGAGCAAAAACAGAAGAAGAGGAACATATGGAGAGGCAGGATTTTTTGAGCTTTATTGAGCAAGCTGATAAGTTTGCTGTTGGTATATTTCGTCAGTTTAAAATAGAAGAAAGAGACAACAGTGTAATACTCATCGCACCCACAGAAGCTTACAAAAGATGGGCTATGGAATACATAAAAAGCCGTGTTTTTAACTACGGCAAGAGAATAGAAGTAAGAAGCGCTGGGGAGAGGGAAAAGAATGAGGCGTATCCAAGCAACCTGATAGAAAAGTATAGCTTTGATAATTTTGTTGTAGGGAAGGCTAACGAGTTGGTTTATAAGGTTTGCATCGAAGTGGCAGAGTATCCGGGAAGTTCTTTTAATCCTCTGTTTATATACGGAAAAGTAGGCCTAGGGAAAACTCACCTGCTACACGCCATAGGCAACAGGGCAAGAGACGGGGGCTATAAGGTCATATACTCACCCATAACTGACTTCTCTGACGAGATGATAGCATACCTAAAAAAGGGACAGATAGAAGCTTTTAGAAACAAGTATTCAAGCGTCGATGTGCTCCTTTTGGATGATGTCCAGTTTTTGAGCGGTAAAGAGAGAACTCAGATAGAACTCTTTAGAGTTTTTGAAAGTATTTACTCCAAAGATAAGCAAATGGTTTTGGTAAGCGATAGACATCCAAAGGACCTAAAGGACATATCAGATAGGTTAATTAGCAGGTTTGAGAGCGGACTTGTTATAGAGATAGGATTAGATGATGAGACAAAGCTCTCCATAATAAAACAGAAGTTAATTCTCTACGGTATGCCACTAGACCAGAAGGTGATAGACCACATTTTTGAAAACACGGGATACAATGTCAGAGAAATAGAGGGTGCTATAAAGACTTTGAAGGTGGTAGGTATAAAGGAAACTCCAAAAAAGAAAAGTGTCAAGGATATAAACTTTGTGGTGGAGTTTACCGCAAGACACTTTAAGCTAAAGCCAGAAGACCTAAAAAAGGAGGGCAAAGAGAGAAAGATAATAAACGCAAGGCACATAGCTATGTATCTGTGCAAGATGGTTCTTGGCACATCTTACGCAGAGATAAGCAGGTACTTTGGCAAAAAGGACCACACCTCAGCCATATACTCCATAAGGAAGGTGGAGGAAAAAATAAGGCAAGATAGGAAGTTCAAGTATATGATGACTTTTCTTGAAAGACATCTTAGAAAGGAACTTGAGCTATAATAAGCTCAGGAGGGATTAGGCATGAAGAGGCTTATTATCTTGCTTGGTGCTGGATGTACTTTTGCTCAGCCTCTTATAAAACCCCAGCTGGCAGATAGGCTCTTCCCTTACATAACCTACTCAAGCGTTTGGTCGGGGACTCCGGCAGCTTTAAAGGATGTTGCAGTGCCTAATATCCTGATAGTTTATGGTGAGAAGGAGGACCCGCAGGTGGTGGCTCAGGCTGGAAAGATAGCCTATTACCTGGGACAGTGGACGGATGACATAGGCTTTGGCGCTCAGGAGGTAAAAATGTCCAAGATACCAGAGCTTCTTATTACAGATAAGCAACTAAAAAGCATAGATTACAAAAATATTGTGGTGGTAGGGACTAACAACCATGTGGTAAGGGAGCTGGGTTTATCCTTTGACAGACCTACCATAGAAGTTATCCAGAAGGACGGAAAGAACATAATGGTGGTGGGTGGAAAAGACAGTCAGGAGGTTATACAGGCTGCCAAGTACCTTGCGGATGTAAGGCTTAACTTCAAAGCTGGTGCTTACAGAACCTTTTTCTCTTTTGTGGCACTAAGGGGGTACATAGAGAGAGGGGAGTTTGATGCAGCTTATAGGCTTGTAAAAAACCCTGCGGGCTTGTCCGCATGCGGTAAAAACATGTCATTAGCTGCTCCTATGGTGGCAAACTGGAGCGATGATGTAAAGAATGTAGTAAAGGTAAGAAATGCCATACTTTATACAGAGCTTCCTAAAGCTCTTGAAGAGAAAAACAAAGAAAAGGCTGTGGAGCTTTGGCAAAAGGCTATGTTTACCTGTTATCAGTGCCATCAGGGTATAGGTATTCCACAGATGAGAAAGTTCAAGCCACTTGAGGAGATCCACTCCAAGCATCAGAGAATAGCGGAAAGCTTTGGTCTTGTAAAGGTGGTGGGTGATCAAAAATCCTGCATAGCTTGCCACAGAGGTGATACTCAGATAAGAGGATACAAATAAATTGGTAAAAAGAGCGGTTATCATCTTACTCTTTCCTTTTGTTCTGGTACTTTTTTGCGTTAGGCTTGCCTTTACGGAGTTTTTTGTTGAGTGGGAATACTCAAAAAAGAATTTTCCAGAAGACAGATGGGGACTTAGCAAGGATGTGAGGCTCCATATAGCTAAGCTGGGGCTCAGAGCTGTTCTTTCCGATGAAGGTATGAGAGAGTTTAAAGCATCAGGATTTTTTAGCTCAAGGGAGATAAAGCACATGGAAGATGTCAAAAGGTTTCTCTCTATAATCTTTCCAGCTTTTTACCTTCTTAGCGCTATACTTTTTGCACTGCTTATATCTCTTGGGAGTCTCAAAGAGACAGGCAGGATGCTAATGCTGGGAGGTTTACTTGTGGATGTTATAGCTTTCGTTTTCTTTTCTTTATCTTTAATAGATTATAACTGGCTATTTGTTAATTTCCACAACCTTGTCTTTGACCCTTATTCGTGGCGTTTTAGGGACTATGACATGCTCCTGAGGGTGTACCCCATGAAGTTCTGGTTTGATGCTACTGTGTCGGTAATAGTTCTTACTTTAATTTTAGCTGCTATACTTCAAGCTGTGGGATTTCTTTTAGTAAAAATCAATAGAAACTAAATTGGGACGAAGATTTACCAGCTTTATCAGAAAGTCAGCCACTTTTTCAGGCGGTTTGAGGGTTGATGGATCTTCCTGAGGATAAGCCAAAGCTCTCATCTGCGTTCTTGTAGCGCCTGGATTAAAAGCATAGACTTTTATGTTTCTGCTCTTTAACTCTTCTGCCAGAAGAAGGGAAAAGCCCTCTATGCCAAACTTAGAAACCGCATAGGCTCCCCAATAGGGTGCAGGTCTTTTGCCAGCACCTGATGAGAGGTTTATTATAATCCCCCCGTCTTTCATAAAAGGTATAGCGTACTTGGTTATGTAAAAAACTCCGTTTATGTTTACTCTTATAACCTCTTCCCACACATCCTCCGGATAGTGTTCTATGCTTTCCCGAAGTCCAAGCACGCTGGCATTATTTATAAGTACGTCAAACTTTCCCATGAGCTTAGCGCAGAATTTTACAAACTCCTTTGCGGACTGCCTTTCAGATACATCACAAGCTTTTATAAAAAGGTTCTCCGGTTTTCCTAACTCTTCCCAGAGGAACTTGAGAGCTTCTTCGTTTCTTGAGCATGTGCAAACTTGGTGACCTTCTTTTATAAACCTTATTACCGTAGCCTTTCCTATGCCTCTGCTTCCACCCGTGATGACCACATTCATGGATGGTAGGCACGGGGGGACTTGAACCCCCGACCTCCGCCTTGTAAGGGCGGCGCTCTCCCCACTGAGCTACGCGCCTTGCTATTAAATTATACAGCATAACACAGAAAAAGCAAATTCTATATAATAAATAACAGCGGGTGTGGCGGAAATGGCAGACGCGCAGGACTTAGGATCCTGTGGGGTTAACCCGTGAGGGTTCGACTCCCTCCACCCGCACTTGGAGAGAGATGAGACTTTTTGTAGCAGGCGATATTATAGGCAAGCCCGGCAGAAGGGCTTTAAGATATATGCTCAAACAGTATAGGCAGGTAGTGGATTTAGTTATAGTCAATGTGGAGAATGCCGCAGGAGGGTTTGGAATTACCAAAAAAGTGTATGAGGAGTTAAAGTCTATGGGTGTTGACCTCATGACTTCGGGAAACCACATATGGGACAACAAGGAGGTTTTTGGATTTATAGATGAGGTGGATGACCTTCTGAGACCCGCCAACTATCCTGACGGTGTGCCGGGAAGGGGCTATGGTATCTTTGAAAAAAGTGGTGTTAAGTTTGTTCTTATAAACCTTATGGGAAGGTCTCTTCTGGATTCAAACCTTGACAATCCCTTTAAAACCTTTGACAGAATTTATCAAGAGGTATCCAAAGAAACCAATATAATACTGGTGGACTTTCATGCAGAAACCACTTCAGAGAAGTGGGCATTTGGTATATATGCGGATGGAAGGGCAAGCCTCGTTTATGGCACTCACACGCATGTACCTACCGCAGACCAAATAGTGCTAAAGCACGGAACTGGATATATCACAGATGTGGGAATGAGTGGATGCTGGTATTCCGCCATAGGTATGAAGCCAAAAGAAGCTATAGAGAGGTTTCTAACGGGTATACCCCAAAAGTACCAGGTGGAAGAGCAAGAAGATGTGGTTTTTAACGGTATATTGGTGGAGATAGACCCATTTACTGGGAAAACTACAGCCATAGAAAGACTGCAGCGCTATATAAAGAGGGAGGAGCTTTTAGGGGTTTTATAGTGAAGGAGGACATACTTCTCTGTATAACTGGAGCCAGTGGAAGTATATACGGCTATAGGCTTTTGGAGGTGCTTTACGAGAGCTTTCATGTTCATCTTGTAATATCCCCCTCCGGCTCTTTGGTAATGAAGGAGGAGCTTGGACTTGGAAGAGAGGACCTGCTTAAGAGATTTCCTCGCCTACACCTAATACCCCACAGCAAAGTGGACAGCGAGGTGGCAAGCGGTTCGCGCCTCATAAATTACAGGGGGGTGATAGTAGCTCCTTGCTCTATGAGTACTCTTGCCTGCATAGCCAACGGCATAAACCAGAATCTCATACACAGAAGTTGTGAGGTGGCTCTCAAAGAGCGCGTGCCGCTTGTTCTCCTCCTTCGTGAAATGCCCTACTCCATCATCCACATAGAAAACATGCTTAAGGTAGCAAAAGCTGGAGCTGTGGTAATGTCTGCAAGCCCAGGCTTTTATCACAAACCCAAAAGCCTTCAGGAGCTTGTAGACTTTGTAGTGGGTAAAGTCTTAGATAGCCTTGGCATAGACCACCATCTCTACCAAAGGTGGAAAGCTTAAAAAGCCTTCGCATAAGCTCTTTTTACCACCAGAGGCAACAAGTAGCCAACAGTGCTGAAAAGCAATCCAACAAGCAAGGAATACTCAGCACTTAAGGGATATACAGTCAACCATGATACAAACCCCAAAAGTATGGAGCTTATGGCGCTAACGCTGTTGGAGGACTTAAAGTAAAGACCTGCCACCAGAGGCACAAAGAGGGATACCAAGCTTAGAGCTGAGGAAGCAGCTACCAGCTCGTATATGGACTCACCCATAAAGGCAAAAAGCAAAGAGAGAAGCGCCACAAAGAGGATGCAAACCCTTGTGACCCAGAGAAAGGCTCTGTCCGAAAGTTGTCTAAACAGAGGTTTTATCAGGTTCTCACTCAAAACAGCGGAGGGCGCAAGAAGAGCTCCGCTGGCAGTACTCATAATGGCAGAAAGAAGAGCACCCAAGAAAAGCACCTGAGTTAGCAAACTGGTGTGGTCCATAACCATACGAGGAAGCAAGAGCTGAGCATCCAGCTGAAGAAGCTCCGGATAATAAGCTTTTGCAAAAAGTGCAAGGATCAGAGGTATCATGGCAACAGTCAGATACATAAAACCAGCCACAAAGCAAGAAAGTACTGCCACCCTTTCGGACCTTGAGGACATAATCCTCTGAAACACATCCTGCTGGGGTATAGAGCCTAAACCTATGGTGATCCACGCAGCTATGTAAGAAAGGATGTCTTTAATGTTATTATCGGGGAAAAATTTGTAAAAACCGGGAGGCTGGGATTCCAAAACAGGGATCAACTGACTAAAGCCATGGGATACCTCATGGAGGACAAACACAAGCCCCACAACAATCATCACCGTTTGTATAAAGTCCGTAAGAGATACTGACCACATACCACCCAAGAAAGTGTAAAAAAGTACAACACCAAACCCCACAAGTATGCCCACCTCTTTTGGTATAGAAAGCGTCACCTGTAAAATTATGCCGATGGCAACCATCTGCGCGGCGATCCACCCCAGATAAGAGAGAGATAACATAATACTTGCCACAACTTCAACCTTTCTACCGTAAAGCACTCTGTAAAAATCACCGAAGGTCAGCAGATTCATCCTGTAAAGAGGTTTAGCAAAGAAAAGTCCTACTAAAAAAAGGCAGAGAGCTGCTCCAAAATGGTCCTCTATGACGCCATAAAGCCCATCCTTTGCTATCTTTGAAGAGGCACCCAGTACCGTTTCTGAACCAAACCAGGTGGCAAAAAGTGCAGCAGCAGATATGTAAAGAGGTAAGCTCCTACCAGCTAAAAGAAAGTCCTTTGTGCTTTTAACAAACCTGCTTGCCACAAGCCCTATCCCTATGGTAATGAGCATGTAAAGAATTACGAAGAGTATGAGCATATCAGGAAAGCTCTTCCAGTGCTTGCTTTATACGTCTTATACCCTCTCTTATGGTGTCTTCCGACACGCAGTAAGAGAGTCTTACATAGCCTTCCGCACCAAAGGCAGAACCCGGCACACAAGCGGCTCTGCCCTTCTCTATAAGGTATTCCACCAGTTTTATGTCGGAGCCTAACTTACCCAAATAGGCGCTCAGATTGGGGAAAATGTAAAAGGCTCCCTCTGGCTTGACAAGGCTTATGTTGGGAATTTCCAAAAGTAACTGATAGGCTAAGTTTCTTCTTCTTTCAAAGGTCCACTTCATCTCCTTCACAAATTCCTTAGCTTTGGGATTTTTAAGGGCTTCAAGAGCACCGTACTGAGCAAAGGATGTGGCGTTGGATATGGTTTGGCTATTTATGTCTGCCATCACTTTGGCATACTTGGCTGGTGCAGCCACATAGCCCACCCTCCAACCCGTCATAGAATAAGTTTTGGAAAAGGCGTTGACTGTAAAAGTTATCTCCCTTGCCTCTTTGGAAAAGCTTGCGGGGCTTACAAATCTCTTCCCATCATAAAGAAAAGCCTCATAGCACTCGTCAGAAATAATAAGTATGTTATTTTCAATACAAAACTCCACTACCTTCCTTAGCTCTTCCTCCGGCACTACAGCGCCAGTAGGATTGCAGGGAGAGTTTAATACTAACATCTTGGTTCTCTTGCTAACATGAGGCTTTATATCATCAACGCTCAGGACAAAGCCCTTTTCTTCCTTTAGGGGAACTACTACAGGAATGCCTCCACAGAGCATGATCTGCTCGGGATATGTAACCCAGTAAGGCGATGGAAGAAGCACCTCGTCGCCCTCTTCAAGAACCGTCATGAAGATAAGGTAAAGTGCCATTTTGGCACCCGCTGTGACTACTATCTCAGAGGGGCTATATTGAACGGAGTTTTCCCTTTGGAGTTTCTCAGAGAGAGCTTCTCTGAGTTCCAAGATGCCTGCGGATGGTGTGTATTTGGTTTTTCCGTCTTTTAGAGCTCTTATGCACGCTTCTTTTACAAAATCCGGTGTGTCAAAGTCTGGCTCTCCTGCTCCAAAACCTACTAGGTCTACACCTTTCGCCTTTAGCTCGTTTATCTTAGCCGAGATTTGCAAAGTTGGCGCTGGTTTTATGTGAGATACTCTCTTGGATAGGTTCATGAGCTTTCTCCAAAAACTTCTCTCTTTATCTCTTCTTCTCTTCCAAATACGCCCATTATGTGATATCCGTTATCTACATGCAACACCTCACCGGTTATAGCCCTTGATAGCTCACTGCACAGAAATACTGCCGTATCTCCAACTTCCTCAATGGTAATAGCTCTTCCAAAAGGATTTACCTTTGTGGTGTGTTCCATAAGGAGGTGGAAGCCTGTTATACTGTATGCGGCAAGCGTTTTCACGGGTCCTGCTGAGATGGCATTTATCCTGAGTTCATACTTGGCAATGTCATAAGCCAGATACCTTACTGTGCTTTCCAGCGCAGCCTTCGCTATACCCATAACATTGTAATGAGGCACCACCTTTTCAGCACCGTAGTATGTAAGCGTGAGGATGGCTCCGCCTGACCTCATCAAAGGCAGAAGCTCTCTGGTGAGAGCTATCAGAGAATAAACAGATATGTCCATGGCTATCTTAAAGCCTTCCCTTGTTGTGTCTATCACACCACCTTTGAACTCCTCCCTTGGTGCAAAGGCTATTGAATGAACAAGAATGTCAAGGCTTCCCCAAGCTGACCTTAATGCTGAGCCAATTGCCTTTATGTGCTCATCCTTTGAAACATCACACTCAAAGGTAAGATGCGAGCCAAACTCATGAGCTATCTCTTCTACCCTACTTTTTAGCTTTTCGTTGGCATAGGTGAAGGCAAGCTCTGCCCCTTCTCTGTGAAAGGCTTTTGCTATACCGTAGGCTATGCTCTTTTCGTTGGCGATCCCTGTAATGAGCGCCCTCTTTCCCTCAAGAATGCCCATATGTCTCCTCCTTTATTGGTTAAGTATTGCCATAGCTTCCTCAAGAGTGCCACCCTTGTGAACTATATGGGCTAAAGCTCTTACCATCTTTACCCTATCCTTAGCTTGAAAGATGTTTCTTCCCACTGAGAGTCCCCTGGCTCCCGCTTGCATGGCACCTTTCACCATTTCCAAAACTTCCCTATCGGTTTTCATCTTAGGTCCCCCTGCTATCACCACAGGGACAGGAGAGCCTTCCACTACTCTCCTGAAGCTCTCAGGATCACCGCTGTAGGGAACCTTTACTATATCCGCTCCCAGCTCCGCACCTATCCTTGCACAGTGAGCTATCACCTTTGGGTCGTACTGATTTATATCTTTGCCTCTTCCGTACACCATAGCCAGAAGGGGCATACCCCACTCCTCACATACTCTTGATACATATCCTAAATCTCTGAGCATCTCCCTCTCCATATCCGCACCTATGTTGACATGCACAGATACACCGTCCGCACCAAGCTTGATGGCTTCTTCTACAGTGCAAACTAAAACCTTGTCATTCTTTGTGGGAGAAAGGTCCGTTGAAGCGGAAAGATGCACTATAAGACCTATGTCTTTACCTCTGCCTCTGTGTCCGGCTTTTACCATACCTTTGTGCAGCACTACCGCATTGGCACCACCTTCTGCTACATCGTTTACTGCAGATCTTATATCCACTATACCCTCTATGGGTCCGGAGCTTACACCATGGTCCATAGGCACTATTATGGTATTTCCCGTATTCCTGTCAATAATCCTCTCAAGCCTGACTGCTTTTCCCACGCTTGTCATCCTTCAACCTCCCTTAAACCTAAAGGTAAGTATGCCTGTCTGCACAACATTTTCTTTTATAGGTTCAAACTTTATGCGCCTTACAAACTGTGCAAGCCTCTCGTCTATATCAGGCACTCCGCTTCTTTGGAGGATCTGCACTCTTGAAACTTCTCCCGATGGCTCCACCCATACCCTAATCCTAAGTGTTGACGGAAGCTCTTCTGATACAAGCTTTGGCAAAGGAGGAACATAGAGTATACCTCTACCCGCACCACCCCCGAATCCTACGCTCCCCTTAGATATAACTGCGCTCACCTCCCCTACTTCTTTTGCAGGCACGCCCTCTTCCTGCGTTTCTTTTCTACCTTTTACCTTTTCCTCTACACTTGAAAGGATGGAGACATCCTCCTGTGTTTCCTTGCCAGAAGGCAGTGCCGCATCTCCCTCTTTTCTTTCCATCACCATAGGCGTTAAGCTGGCAGACCCCTTACCCTTGGCTAAGGTATGCTTACCTTCCTTGGGCTTTATATACATATGTCTACCCTTTGAAAACTTCACCTCCTGCAACACCTCCTTAGGCGTCTCAAGTGATACATTAAGGGGTGGCATCTCTTCCTTTATGTTTATCTTGAGCAAGAGCAGATAAGAAAGAAAGGTAAAAAGAACAAGGTTCACAAATGTGGATATGAGCCAGTAAAAGAGGTCTTCAAAATGCATTCTGTCTTCCATTGCCTACAATTATAGCATAACATAACTTATCACCTCCTCAAGGCTCGTACTCTCGTCCATGTGAAAGCCTTCAATGGGAAGGTCTCCCAGCACTATCTTTTTTACGCCTTTGAGAGATTTCCACCCCTCAAGTATAACTACATCAAAGTCTGAGAAGTATCTCTCCACTATATGAAGGGGGTCATCCTCTACTCTTTCCCACAGCGTCAGCTTTCCCTCCGTCAGGAGGGCCACCTTATCCAGCACCTTAAAGAGCCTGTATGTATCGCTACCCTCTTTGTCAGTAATGCCATGACCCTTGGGGTCGTGCTTGATGTATCCAACTTTATAACCTCTTAAAGATAGCTCCTTTGAAAGCTTTTCTATAAGGGTGGTCTTTCCAGTATTGTGATATCCGACAACGCCAACTATCTTTGGCATACTTAGCCTTCAAAAAGCTTTATTCCCTCCTGTAGCACTCTCTCCACCTCTTCCTCCGTAGGCATCTCCACATACACCCTTATAAGAGGTTCAGTCCCGGAAGCTCTGAAGAGTATCCAGCCATCGTTTTCAAAAACCAGCTTAAGACCGTCTGAGGTGTTTATCTTTTTTACCTTATGTACCGCAAGCCTCTCAGGGGGATGGGATTTGAGTTCGGCAAGCTTTTTCTTTTTATCCTCCTCCGCACGCATATCATACCTTCTGTAGTAGGCGCTGCCGTAATTTTTAAATATCTCCTCTATAATCTGAGAAAGGTTCTTGTCCTTTAGAAGCAAAAGCTCAAGAATATTAAGACCAGAAAAGAGTCCATCCCTCTCTGGAAGGAAGTGAACTATGCCGTAGCCTCCGCTCTCCTCACCTCCGAATATAACTTTCTCTTGGAGTATAAGCTCGTTTATGTTCTTAAAGCCCACCGCCACCTCTTTTAGCTCAACGCCTTCTCTCTGGCATATCCTATCCGCCAAATAAGTAGTGGATACGGTTTTTACAACTATACCATCCTTTATTCCCTTGTTTTTCAGAAGATGATAGAGCAAAAGCACATAAACGAGCTGTGCATTAACAAACTTTCCTCTCTCATCTACCAGAGCTATCCTGTCTCCGTCCCCGTCGTTGGCTATACCCAGAAAAGCTCCAACGCTCCTGACTTTCTCCATAAGTGGCAACAGGTGTTTTTCCACAGGTTCTGGCGCATGACCCCCAAAGAGCGGGTCTCTGTAGGACCTTATGGGAATAGTGCTTATCTTTGTTCCTGCCAGCACCTGCGAGTAGGTGTTTACCGAAGAGCCATACATGGCATCGTGAACTATAAGCACCTCCTTCTCATAAAACAGCTCCGTATTTATAAAGTCCTTTACTTTCCTTATATACTCTCCCCACACATTTATAGACTCTACCTTTATACCTCTTGTATCTACAATTTCCGCACTGCTTAGCTCTTGCTCCACCCTCTTTACCAACCCCTCCGTAGCAGACCCACCGAAGCTATCCTTTATTTTGTATCCGTTGTACTCAGGAGGATTGTGGGAAGCGGTTATCATAACACCACCGTCAAAACCCATGTATTTGATTGCAAAGGACACCATAGGCGTAGTGCAAGACCTGTTGGTTATGTAAGCTTCAAATCCCATAGCCTTAAAAACTCTGCAAACCTCCTGCGCAAACATCTCTGACATGAACCTATGATCGTAGCCAACAATAACCTTCTTTTTGCCTTGCTCAGACAGCACCTTAGCGTGAGCAAAGGCAACCCTCTTGACATTCTCAAAAGTGAAATCCTCCCCTATTACAGCTCTCCAACCGTCAGTACCAAACTTTACTTGCATCTTGTCAACATTATACCAGATTCGTATATTTATATAGAGTATGCAGGGGGCGAATGGATTCGACGGGGACAGTAGGCAGAGAGTAGCAGGCAGGGTGGCAACCTCAACAGCCAAAGCAAACATTTCCCGAAGCTGAGCTCGCTCTCGCTGCCTAACTAAAGGCAGCGGCTCACCGGTGGCTGCACCTCTGGGTTGCCGGATGGGTTCAGAAACAGAGGTGTAGGGAGAAGGTGTTGTGGGGTGCACCTCTTCCGAAAGCTAAACCCCACCTGCCTCTGGAGGTTTGCAGGTGGACATCCGGAGGTCAGTACCAAAACACCTGCTAAGCCTGTAGAAGCTCCCTTGCCGGGCTGTCCTCGGACGGGAGTTCGATTCTCCCCGCCTCCACCAAACTTTTAGAGCCTAAGTAGATGTCCATTATTCTTTAACCATTCTCTGTGTTTCTCGTAATCGGGCATAAGCACCTTTACCTTATCCCAGAAGGCTTTACCGTGGCTTTTCTCTATAAGATGTACTAACTCATGAACAACTACATAATCAATCACAGGCAGAGGAGCCATTATAAGCCTCCAAGAGAAGTTGAGGTTTCCACTGGAAGAACAAGATCCCCATCTTTTTTCTGCCTTGGTAATAGAAACTTTATTGTATATAAATCCTCTTTTTTGAGCATATAGCTGAACTCTCTCTGATATTTTTTCATATGCTCTCTCTTTATACCATTTGATGAACAGGCCTTTTGCTAAAGGTTGATAATCTCTCAAAAGAAAGAAGCCATTATCAAATTTTAGTGGTGTATCCTGCTGGTTGACTATATATAACTTGTAAGATTTTCCAAGATAGAGGAACCCTTCTCCGCTTACAAACTCTTTTTTCGCAAATTTTGGGTCTCTACTAAGAATTTCTTTTTTCTTTTCTTCTATCCATTTGGAGTGTTTTATAACAAATTTTCTTATAGTTTCTTCACTTACTTCAAATGGTGCTTTAACTATTAAAGTTGCATTATCGGTTATCTGGAGGGTTATGGTTTTTCTTTTTGACCGAATTATTTTATCAATTTCCATCTGTTTTACCTCCATAAATGTGATATGCAAGCTCTAATAGTCTTTGAGCTATTTCATTTCTTTTGTTAAAGATATTATTATCTCGTCCTTGCTTCAATAAATGGGAAATTATCTCACCTATTAGTTCTTTTTGTTTTGTGTAGTTTTCCCAGAAATCGACTATTTTTATTTTTCCTTTGATGATTTTTAATATATCTTTGGTTAGTTTAACCAAGAATTCAACCTGATCTGGGCTGTATTTTTCTAAAGGTTCCTTACCCAAGATCATATCTTTCAGTAATCCTAAGAATGGCATTTCCTTTTTCGGGTCTAATTCGTATGTGTTTTCTTCCTCTCTTCCTTTTTTAATCTCAATTCTTAAGTTTTCTAACTTCTCAGCCAGTAAGTCCCAATTTTCTTTATATTCTTCAAGAATCTTTTTTAGTTTGTCTGAAAAACGTTCATACAATTCAGGGTCTTCTTCAAAATGTTTTTCAATATGTTCTTTTATTGCATACTCCAATTCTACTGCTTTGGCTTTTGGTGGTTTTTGTTTTAATTTAATAGTAAACTCATCAGACAATAAAGGAATAGGAGGAATTTTTGGGTCTATTCCTTTTGATACCAAGTATTGCTCTACAATTTCTCTTATCTTATTGCTTACGTCTTTTATGCTTAGTTTATCGTCTCTGTACCTTTGTCTTGCAGCTTCTTTTATAAAGTTAATAACCTTTAAGTCTTTTGTATACTTTAATGCTTCTGGATCAGGAAGAAGCTTGTCTAATGTGCTATTAAACTTGCGAACAAGAGTTATAAACTCTTCTCTTATCTCTTCATCTTCAAGCAGGTCTATACATTCATCAATATTCTCTCTCCAATTAGAGATTTTAAATTTTTTGAAAAAATCCTCTATTTGATTGTGGATATATTTAAGTTCATCTTTAATTTTTGATTTATTGACAACAGTTTGACTTATTTCTTCAATATCACTATCAGAGTAAACTGCAAGAGCTTCTTTCAAATGATTAAATACACCAACATAGTCAACTACATAGCCACAATATTTATTTTTATAAACTCTGTTAACTCTTGCTATTGCCTGCAGTAATCTATGTCCTTTTAGTACATTATCAAGATATAAAGCTTGCTCTATTGGAGCATCAAAACCTGTAACAAGCATCTCGTTTACAACGATTATACCCACATCCCCGTTTATTCCTATTTTTTCATCACTTTTGTTAAATGGCATCTTAAAACTTTTTATATTTTTGTCATGCTCATTAACATCTGTATACTCTTTTTTGTAAATTTGTGGGTCATCATTGGGTGTGCCAGATATTATAACGGCTACTTTTAACCTTTTTAAGGTGTCTATATCAATGTTGTTAGGGTTATTTTTTTCAAGTTCTGCTATTTTTTCTTTAAGTGCTTCCTCAAGCTTTTCTTTGTATCTTACAGCTGCGAGTCTTGATACAGCGATAACCTGTGCTTTAAAACCATTTGGAAAAATGTGGGTTATGTAATGCTCTATTATATCTTTTGCTTTTTCTTTTATTACATTTTCATTTTCAAGGTAGCTCTTCCAAGTGTATTTCCCTAATATAAGTTGCTTTTCTTCATTATCAAATGCATAGAAAACTGATTCAAACTTTGCGTTAGCTGCTTCTTCATCAGATATCTCTGCTAAATGTGCCCTTCCTTCGTATACAATTTCAACTGTTACACCGTCCTCAACAGCCTGTTTTATGGTGTATTTATCTATATAATCTCCAAATGTTTGCTCTGTCTTTTCTATAGGTGTTCCAGTGAAGGCGATCTTTACGGAGTTAGGAAGTGCTTTCCTTAGATTAGCTCCTAAAATGTTGTATTGAGTTCTGTGAGCTTCATCAATTAATACCAGAATGTTTGGAGATTCGTTAAGGGTTGGGAATTTTGCTGATAAATCTCTCTCTTGGAATTTATGAATCATTGCCATAACTAAATCAGGTGTGTCTGTTCGTAGAAGTTCTTTTAATTTTTCTATACTATCAGCATGATTAACTGTATAACCAACACTTTTTGAAGTAGCTCTTAGCTGTTTTTCAAGTTGTTCTCTATCGGTTATAAACACTATCTTAAATTTACTTAACTCGGGATCTTTATTTATTGCTCTGACAGTTAGCATCATGGTTAATGACTTACCCGACCCCTGTGTATGCCAAACTATGCCACCTTTTTCTTCTGGCGTTTGTCCCTCTTTTATTCTTTTTACTATCTTTTTTACAGCTCTGAATTGGTGATATCTTGGGACTATTTTTATTACTCCTGGACCTTTGGAATCTTCAACAAAAAGGGTAAAAATGCGAAGTATATCTAATAAATTGTTTTTTGTAAGAGTCCCTTGAATTAAAACATCCTGGCTTGTTATTGTTCCATTTTTGTTTATATCCAAAAGTGTATAAGGGTACGGGTCTTTCCACTCGTTAAAATGTTCATATCCTGATGTGATAGTTCCCAATTTTGCCACTTGTTTTGATGTGGCAATCATAAATAGGTTATACCAGAAAAGTTTTTCATTTCCTTCTTTTGCTCCTCTTCTGTTTGAATATCTCATAAGTTGAGTAATGGCTTCAGTTATTGGGTCTGTGATTGCTGGAGATTTGCATTCTACAACAACCAAAGGCAAGCCATTGACAAAAAGGACTATATCGGGAATAATATGTTTTCCAGTTCCAGGGATATTAACTTTAAATTGAGATATGGCAATAAAAGAGTTATTGTCTGGATTTTTAAAATCAATATACCTAACTGTTGGGCTTTTTTCTCCTGTTTTTCTATTTTCTGAGACTGATGTATTTTCAATTAATAAATCGTGAATCTCTCTATTGGCTTCAATTAGAGAATTTGCTTGTGGTGTTGTTATTCTTCTTACTACTTCATTTATTTGGTCATCTTCTATCCATGGGTTTATCCTTTTAATGGATTTTTTAAGTTCGTCTTCAAGAATAACCTCTCTAAAACTTTCTCTAAACTTTACACTATTACCATAGATAGGTTCGCCATTACTATCAAAGCTGATAATTTCTTTTACATCTTCAGGATTATTTTTATTTTGTCTGTAAATCTTCCAACCAATCTTTTGAAGCTGAGCAAGAAATGGATTTTCTACATAATATTCTTCATCAAGCTTAGCATACATTTTAACTCTCCTTTTCAAGAAGAAAATTTACTGCCTTTTCCAGCTCTGGAAGTTTAAACTTTTTAATTTTCTCAATCTCTTCAATAATATCTTGTAGAATTATCTTTAATGTGCGTTTTTTAGACATATACAGCTTCCTCAAATATAGATGTTTTTAACCTTGGTTTAACGGCAGATTTTATTACAAGGTCAACCCTTTTTCCAAGTAGTTCTTCAAGGTAAAATTTTAAATCCATATAATTATCAAAAGTCTTATAGCCTTCTTTAAAATCAACAAGAATGTCCACATCACTCTCACTGCTCTCTTCTCCTCTTGCGTAAGAGCCAAAGATAGCTATCTCTTTTACTCCAAATTTTTCTGCTAAATAACTTTTATGTTCCTGTAAGATTTGATGTATTTTATTTTTCATTTTTTGTCCTCCTCCTTAATTAATTTATTTACCCTAACCTTTCCTGTAAGCAAGTCTTCCATCAAACCTTTTTTGATACGCTCAAGTTTTTGCCTGTAGGCTTGTTCTTTTTCAATAACATTATCTATCTGTGAGAGGATTTCAGCAATGCGCTGTTGTTCGGTAAGTGGGGGAAGGGGAATAGAATAATTCTTCAATTCTCTTGAACTAATTGCCTCAAAAGTACTACCTTGACTTAAATTAATAAGATTATTTATAGAAAACTGTAAATAATACCAGATAAATAGGTTGTGGGTAATGCTTTTATTAGTAACTATGGAGCATAAACCTCTACCTATACAGTATTCTCTATTAGCAATGTTTAAAGCGCCTACCGGAGCTCTAACACTTAAGAGTATGCTTTCTTTTTTTGCGATTTTTAAAGGTTTTTCTATCCAATTTATAGGATTTGGATATTTTGAAGTAAATTCTGCATTACCTTGTAAGAATGGAATTCCTTTTTCTTTTTTATTGATTAAAACTGAAGATGGAGATTGTCCCATAATAATAAAACATACTTCCCCCAATCTTACCACTTCCCACTCTTCCGGAATTCTTCCAATTGGTGAATCTTTAAATTTATGTGTTTTCTCACTTCGGATTTTTCCATTTTCATCAATGCCTTTTGTGAGTAAATCCTGCATCAAGCCTTGTTTTATACGCTTGTATTTTTCTATGATTTTGTCGGTTTTCTCAATTGCACGGTCAACAGTTTCTAAAATTTCGGCAATTTTTTGCTGCTCGGGAAGGGGAGGGAGGGGAATTGCGAATTTTGCTAATTCTGATGGTTTTATGGAAACTTGATTTACAGCTTGACCTGATAAATTTCTAAGCCTACTTCTTATATCTTCTTTTTTCAAAAAATTTATTAAAAAGAACGGATCAAGAATATGCTTTTTAGTCCTTAATAAAAGTAAATTCATTCCATGAATTAAAGTAGGTATACTCCCATCATATATAGCACATTTTCCTATATGCTCGATGCTATTAATATGACTGAATAAAATATCCCCTCTTTGCATTTGGTATTTATTTACCTTATATCGTAATTCTTCGGTAATATAACCTAATTTAGATTTGTCTATTTTACCCTCAGAGATTGTCTCAATTCTAGTTATAGGCAGTCCTTCTTTTCTGATCTCAGAAAAACTATAAACATAACCATTTCTTAATTTTTCAATTACTTCCCCCAACTTTACCTTTTTCCACCCTTCTGGTAATTTAACATCTTCACCCATTTATATACCCCAACTGTTTTAAAAATTCATTAAGTTTTTTCACTTCCTCATCTCTTTCTGTTATCAGCTGGTTTAAAGAAATTTTATACTTATCCCATAACTTTTCAAAAATTTTTATAACTTCTTTCTTTTCGGCATTTATGTATTTTTCCAACTCTTGTTTTATAGATTCTTTAAACTTTTCCAACACCAACCCTTTTGCTTCTTCTTCTGTCAATGTCTCTCTTTTTTCTCTTATAATTTTTGCAAGTTCTTGTTGCTTTTGTTTTAGCTCTTTATTTAGATTCTTTAATTCTTTTTCCTTTTCATTTATCTTCTCGGCTAAATCTTTCCACTTTTGTGCCTCTTTAACAGCTGCTTCATTGCCGTTTGATAGCAAGTCATTAATAGTTTGTTTTATGAATTCTTTCATCTTTTTAGTCGTTTTCTCTCCTAAATCTTCCTCATCCCAGTCTTCCACTTCTTCCAAAATCTCGTTTAATTCTCCTTCTACCTGTGCAATGTTGCTTTCAATTTCTTCTATCTCTTCTAACTCCTTTGCAAAAAACTTCCTTTCAATCATCTCATCATCAATAAGTGTCTTACTCCATCCAGATGATACTATGGTTTTAAAATCATACCTTAAATTTTCCCACCAGTTGACAAACACACCAGCAATTTTAAACTCGTCAAGAACCCCTAAAGGCAGTAAACTCTCTTTTAAATCTTCTAAAGCCTTTTCCCTAAAACTCCACAGATTATTATTTTTTGCAAATGCCTCTATATCCTTTTCAACATTTTCCCACCACTCATTTAACTTTTGGAAGTGTATATCGTATGTTTGCTTTACTCCTTCATAATTTTCAATAACTTCTTTTATTTTGCTTTTCTCATTAATATAAGGTATAAAGTCCAAACTATCCTTGTCTATTTCAATAAACAAGTTATCAAGACTAATATTAAACTTTTTCATCTGTGGTTTATAAAGTTCAAGCTCTTGTTTTGGTATGTACCCATTTATGTGGTAATGGACATTTTCTATTTCTGGCTCGGGTGAGTTATCCACATATCTACGAATATTTAAATTAAAATCGTTTTCCTCAATCTCTTTAATATCTACAAGGCGTGAATATTTTGGAATTTCTAAATTGTTATCAAACACCGTAACAATTTTTTCAATATCCTCAGGTCTTAAATAATTTTGATTTCTTCCTTCTCCATATTCTCTGTCTGCGTTGATAAATAAAATCTTGTTTTTTAGGTGGTCTGGCTTTCTTTTGTTAATAACTATAATACATGCAGGAATTCCTGTATTGTAAAAGAGCTTAGGGGGTAATCCTATTATGGCTTGAATAAGGTCATCTTTAACTATACCTTCTCTTATAACTTTTTCTTGACCGCCTCTAAACAAAACACCATGAGGCATAACAGTTGCCATTATCCCATCTGGTTTTAAGCTGGCAATCATATGCTGTAAAAACATTAAATCCGCTTTTTTTCCAGTTTCAGGTGTAAAACCATATTTAAATCTTTCAGGGAAATGCATATTTGCTCTTGTGTAATTTTGTGAGAAAGGAGGATTTGCTAAAACTATATCAAACTGTTTAATATAACCATTTTCAACAAATTTAGGGTTTGTAAGTGTGTCCTCGTTTTCAATTTGTGCATCTGGTATGCCGTGAAGTATCATATTCATTTTACATATAGACCATGTTACTCCGTTATTTTCCTGTCCATAAAGAGCCAGATTCTTGGGATTTTGACCTTTTTCCTCTACATACTGTCTTGCTTCAATCAAAAAACCACCAGACCCAACGGTAGGATCGTATATTCTCATGCCTTCCTTAGGTTTTACAAGTCTAACCATCAATGTTTTTACACTTGGAGGAGTGTAAAACTCACCACCTTTTTTACCAGCAGAATCAGCAAACTCTTTTAGTAAGTATTCATAAGCAGCTCCAAGGAGGTCAGGAAACTCAAAATCCTCATTTCTTAAACGGTATTTATTGAAATGGTGTATCAAGTCAATAAGTTGCTGGTCTTTCAGGCGAGTTTTACCTTTTACAGCGTTAAAATCTATATGCTTTAAAACACCTTCAAGCTCAGGATTTGCTTCTTCTAAAGCTGCAAGTGCTTTATTTAGCTGATTGCCAACATCTTCCTTAAGTGTTAAAATGTATTCCCATCTTGCTTTTTCCGGAACAAAAAACGTTTCAGAGTATATATTAGGATCTTCAAGAATCTCTTTTATTTCTTCGTCTGAGTATCCTAAGTTTTTATATTCTTTAAATAATTTTTCACGCTCTTCATCAAACACATCTGACATACGCTTTAAAAAAAGCATACCAAAGATATACTCTTTATATTCTGAGGCATCCATTTTGCCCCTTAATATATCTGCTGCTTTAAACAGATGTGTCTCAAGCTCCCTAAGGGTTATCTTCTTCTTTTCCATTCTTAGGGCACCTCCACCTTGGTGAGTATCTCTTCTATTATAGCCTTGGGGTCTGAGTCTGTTCTGGTAATTATTCTGTGGGGAAGCACCAAAGGAGCAAGCTCTATTACATCTTCTGGAACTATAAAGTCCCTGCCCTTTACATAAGCCAGCGCCCTTGCACAGCTAACCAAATGGATAGCACCTCTTGTGGATACTCCCAGCAACACATCCGGGTGATTTCTCGTCTGGTTTACTATTTCCACAACAAACTTGCCCACATCTGGGGAGACATAAAACCTCTTTATCTGCTGTATAGCGCTTATAAGTTCCTGTGGTTTTACTGCAGGGTTTAACCTGCTTACCTTCTCAATAGGATTTTCCCCCATTATGATCTGCACCTCCGTGTCCGGGTCCGGATAACCCAGAGACAGCCTCATGCTAAATCTGTCCAACTGAGATTCAGGGAGTGGGTAAGTGCCATACTGCTCCACAGGGTTCTGGGTTGCTATCACAAAGAAGGGAAAGGGAAGCTCATATGTTATACCATCTACACTTACTTTGCCCTCAGCCATGGCTTCTAGCAGCGCGCTCTGCGTTTTTGGAGTAGCTCTGTTTATCTCATCAGCCAGCACTATATTGTGGAATATGGGACCTTGCTTGAACACAAAGGTCTTCTTTGACTGGTCGTATACGCTCACACCTGTTATGTCCGATGGCAAAAGGTCACTGGTGAACTGCACTCTTGCAAAAGAAAGCCCAAGCACTTTGGATATGGCAAGAGCAAGCGTAGTTTTGCCAACTCCCGGCACATCTTCAAGTATGAGATGTCCACCAGAGAGAAAGCAAACCAGACTGTAAGTTATTACCTCTTCCTTTCCTTTTAGGACTGAGCTAACATCCTGCACAATTTTCTGCACATCCATAAGCCTTTACCCCCATGTTATAATTTTAAACATGCAGATTAACGAAAAGAGTATTGTTGAAAAAGTAAGACAGTTGGCAGAACCTATAATTAAAAACTTAGGTTTTAAACTGTTTGATGTGGAATTTAAACCAGAAAGAGGGTGGGTTTTGAGGGTCATATTGGACAAAGATGGGGGGATAACTGTAAATGACTGTGAGGAGGTGAGCAAAAGGCTAAGCGCTCTTCTTGATGTAGAGGACATAATACCAACTTCCTACATACTTGAAGTCTCATCACCGGGTCTTACCAGAGAGCTTACAAAACCTGAACATTATGAGTTTTTTAAAGGTAGGTTGATAAGATTAGTTTTAAGAGAAGCCTTAGAAGGCAAGAGGGAGTTAAAGGGCTACATTGTGGATGTAAAAGAGGGCATACTCCAACTCAGAGAAAAAGACAGCGGTAAGATGTTTCACACACCCCTTTCCATAGTAGCCAGGGCACATCTGGAGATAGAGGGATGGTAAAAAACCTAAAAAAGCTCATAGAGCAGGTGGCAAAGGAGAAAAACCTGCCCGAATGGATAGTGGAGGGAGCGCTAAAAAATGCCATAGCTTTGGCGGTAAAGAAAGACAGAAAGTTAAAGGAGCATCTTCAGGTGGAACTTTTGGAGGAGGGTATAAAGGTTTACATAGTGAAAAGAAACAACTCGGAAACTGTCAGGTTTCCTCTGGAGATATCCACCGAGGATGTAAATAGAATTGCAGCCTACGCAGCAAAGGAGGAGTTTCTGAAAGAGCTTGAGAAGGCAGAAGAAGAAAGGGGCTACTTGGAGTTTGTAGAGCAGGAGGGTGAGATCACAGTAGGTATAGTTAGAAGGGTGCTTGAGAATGGTGATGTGCTTGTGGACCTGGGCAGAGTTATGGGCGTTCTTCCCAAAAGAGAGCAGATACCAAAGGAGAGCTACAGACAGGGAGAGAGAATAAAAGCTCTGGTGCTTGAGGTAAGAAAGCACAGAGGGAGGTACGAGATAATTCTGTCAAGAACTCATCCCAAGTTTTTGAGAAAGCTCCTTGAGGCTGAAGTACCTGAAATAAAGAGCGGTGAGATAGAGATAAAAGCTATAACAAGAGAGCCGGGTGAGAGGGCAAAGGTGCTGGTGCATGCAAAAGACATGAAGATGGACCCGGTAGGTGTGATAGTTGGGCTAAGAGGTTCGCGCATAAATCCCGTATCAAAGGAGCTATCCGGCGAGAAGATAGATGTTATAAGGTGGACTGAGAATGTAGAAGAGCTCATAAAAAAGAGTCTCTCTCCCGCACCTGTGACAAAGGTCAGGCTAATACCAAAAGACAAAAGGGCTGAGGTGGCAGTACCCAAAGAGAAGCTCTCCCTTGCAATAGGCAAGCACGGCGTGAATGTTAAACTAGCCAACAGGATAACCGGTTGGTACATAGATGTGCTGTCAGAAGAAGACTTTGAAAAGCTGAGCGCTTTGAGATGAAGGTTTTGCCAGAACTTTCCATAAAAAAAATAGTCTACGGAGGCTACGGTCTTGCCGAGTACAAAGGGAAGAAAGTCTTTGTAAGATACGCAGCGCCAATGGAACTCCTTTCTGCGCAGGTCATAAAAGAAAAGGGGGACCATATAGAAGCTACCGCAAAAGAGGTAATCATTAGCTCACCCTCACGGAAAGACCCACCTTGCAGGTATTACTACTACTGTGGAGGTTGTCAACTTCAGCACATAGATACAGATCAGCAGGTGAGGATAAAGGAAGACATCCTTATAGAAAGCCTCAGGCGTATAGGAAACCTGGAGATAAGCGCCTTAGGTGAGAGCATAAGGTCAAAGCAAGATTTTGGATACAGAACACGGGTGCAGTTTAAGGTCAGCAATGGGAGTTTAGGCTTCTTTGCGTGGGGAACTCACGAGCTTGTAAAGATAGACCAGTGCCTTTTGGTGCATCCGGCAATGAATGACCTCATACCATCCCTTCAGGAACTTAGCAAGAAGATTCCGCACCTTCAGGAATTGCATGTGCTTTACTCACCCAGCGAGGACGAGTTTCTCCTCAAGGTGATAACTCCTACCATTTACGATGCTGAAAAACTCAGGAAGCTAAAAGAAAATGTCCTACCCAAGAAAGTGGTGGGTATAGGAAACTACTCAAAACTTGGGGATCATCTTTTGAAGAGGTATCACATAGGAAGGAGTTTCACTTTCATGCAGGTAAAAAATTACAGATACAGAGTAAGCAACGACTCGTTTTTTCAGATAAACTTCACCCTCTGGGAGGACCTTCTAAACAGCGTAGTGGTGAGGGATAAAAGAAGAGTAATTGAACTTCACTGTGGAGCAGGATTTTTTAGCATACCTCTTTCTGAAGGCAACCACTTTGTCATCTCCTCAGACACCAACGCAACTGCTATAAAAGACGCTCAGTATAATGCCAAGCTTAATTCAAGAGATAACATAGTCTTTTTCCACGAAAGCGCACATCAAACCCTCAAAAAGCATGCGGGTGAAACCATAGACCTTCTGTTTCTTGACCCACCAAGAGGGGGACTGACCACCGATGAGCTCAGCCTCGTTCTTCAGAACAAACCGAAGGAGATCGTCTATGTTTCTTGCAATCCCACAACCCTTGCCAGAGATCTTGGTAAAATGGTACGTGGAGGCTACAGTTTGAAAAGTGTCAGGCTCATAGACAACTTTCCTCAGACCTACCACATAGAAAGCGTTGCATATCTTGAGCTATAAAGAAGTTATCGTACTTTTGAGGACTTATATAAATGCAACCAGAATTATAAACCCTAAGGTTTTGGAAGTTTGACGGGTCATCACGGTAGGTTTATTATTCAAGTGGGGGAAGGTGTTTACAGGTAGCCAATTGCCGCCTGCTGGAAGATGGCTATCTACAGAAGGGCGGGATACAAATACACCAGCCATAGGCTTTTGACAGCCTATGAGAGGGAAAGAGCCATGTATGTAACAAAGAGAAGCGGTGTTGGAGAGCCTATGGACATATCCAAGATACGCATAGTTATAGACTTTGCCTGCAGAGGATTGAGGGTTGACCCCCTTGAACTGGAAGCTGATGCCCAGATACAGTTCAGAGAGGGCATATCCACAAAGGAAATACAACAACTCCTTATAAGAACCGCTGCGGAAAAGGTTTCTCCGGAAAACCCAGACTGGCAGTATGTAGCAGCAAGGCTTTTGCTTTACGACCTTTACAAAGATGTGGGACACATAAGGGGATACAAGGTAAAGGACAAGATAAACGGCAGGTATAAGCCTTACAATCCCGAAAGCTTTTATAACCTTGTAAAAAATTACGCTGAGAAAGGCATATATGGAGAGTATCTGCTCAGGGAGTATTCCAAAGAGGACTTTCAAGCTTTGGCAAGCTACATAAAGCCAGACAGGGACTTACTCTTTAACTACACAGGCATAAAAGTCCTGTATGATAGGTATCTGGTGAGGGATGAAGAGGGGAATGTTATAGAGCTTCCACAAGAGATGTACATGCTAATTAGCATGAGCTTAGCCCTGCCAGAGAAAAAGGAGGAAAGGATAAAGTGGGTTAAAACTTTTTACGACCTTATGTCTAAGCATGAGGTGTCTTTGGCTACACCGACGCTTATGAACGCAAGAAGACCCCACACCCAGCTCTCATCCTGCTTTGTACTGACCGTGGATGATGACCTTTATGACATATTTGACAACGTGCAGAAGGCCGGACAGATATCCAAATTTGCGGGAGGGCTGGGCATATACTTGGGCAAGGTCAGAGCAACAGGCTCACCCATAAGGAAGTTTAAAGGTGCATCTTCGGGAGTTCTGCCAGTGGTCAAAATATTAAACGATGTTATGGTTTATGTGGATCAGCTGGGCATGAGGAAAGGTTCTGCATCCATAACCCTTGACATATGGCACAAGGATGTTATGGACTTTCTGGAAGTAAAGACCAATGTGGGAGACGAGAGGAAAAAAGCTCACGATATTCACCCCGCCATATCCATACCAGACATCTTTATGAAGAGGCTCAAAAACAGAGAAAAGTGGACACTTCTTGACCCATACTACTGCAAAAACGTAAAAGATGGCAAAAATCTGGAAGACTTCTACGGAGAGGAGTTTGAGGAGCTATACCAGAGACTGGAAAGAGAGCTTCCGCCCAACGCTAAAAAAGAGGTGGATGCCTTTGAACTCTGGAAGAGACTGCTAACTGTCGTATTTGAAACTGGAGAGCCTTACATCTTTTTCAGAGACACTGCCAACAGGCTAAATCCCAACAAACACTGCGGAGTGGTTTACAGCTCCAACCTCTGCCATGAGATAGTCCAGAACATGTCTGCAAGCCAGCACATAGAAGACTCTTTAGACCCTCAAACGGGAGAAATAGTCCACAGGAAGAAGTCCGGAGATGTGGTGGTTTGCAACTTAGGCTCTATAAACTTAGGCAAAGTTTATACAAAGGAAGATATGGAAAGAGTTGTGCCACTGCTAGTCAGGATGCTGGACAATGTCATATCTATAAACTACTATGCCATAAAGGAAGCAGAGTACACCAACAGACGCTACAGGGCAATAGGGATAGGTGTAAGCAACTACCACTACTGTCTGGTGAAGAACGCTATCCAATGGGAGTCAGAAGAGCACCTCAAGTTTGCAAACGCACTCTTTGAAAGGATAGCTTACTATGCTATAAAAGGCTCTATGGAGCTAGCAAAGGAGAGAGGCAGATACCCTCTGTTTGAAGGTTCTGACTGGAGCAAGGGAGTATTCTTTGGAAGAGATGCAGAAGAAAACCAAAGGATGTCTGAGAAAAATGGCAACAACCTAAACTGGATAGAACTGGCAGAGGAGGTAAAAACATATGGGCTCAGAAACGCATACCTTCTTGCACTCATGCCAACTGGTTCTACCTCCCTCATAATTGGTGCAACTCCTTCCGTGGACCCCATATTTGCCAAGTTTTACAAGGAGGAGAACATGTCAGGCATACTTCCTCAGGTACCCCCTGAGATAGACAGGTACTTCTGGCACTATAAGAGTGCCTACAGCATAGACCAGGAGTGGATTATAAGAGCCGCATCTGAAAGGCAAAAGTGGATAGACCAGGCTCAGTCTCTGAATCTCTTTATAGATCCAGAACATGTTGATGGACCTACACTTTCAAAGCTCTACGAGCTTTCCTGGGAGCTGGGACTGAAAACCGTTTACTACTGCAGAAGTAAATCTCTAACAGAGATAGAAGAGTGTGAAAGCTGTTCAAGTTAAGGAGGGCAAAGCATGGATCGCACCATAATTTTCAACCCGCAGGGAGACAGAGAAACAAGCAAGCGCAAGGTGATTTTTGGCAATCCTACCAATATAATGGAGCTTAATAATGTAAAGTATCAGTGGGCTTTTGACCTCTATAAGACTATGGGATTTACCAACTTCTGGGTGCCGGAAGAGATTCCCATGCACGAAGATAAAAAGCAGTATGAAAAGGATCTGTCGCCCTACGAGAAGAGAGCCTACGAGATGGTACTGAGCTTTCTCATAGCCCTTGACTCCTATCAGGTAAACATGCTCAAAGAGTTTGCCAGATACATAACCGCTCCCGAGCTGGTGATGGCTCTGACTTCTCAGGAGTTTCAGGAGGCTCTTCACTCTTACTCTTACCAGTTTATCCTGGAGAGCGTGGTGGAACCACAGGTGGCTGACGAGATATACAACTACTGGAGACAGGATACTGTCCTTATGGAGCGCAACCAAGTTATAGCACAGCTATACAACGAGTTTATACGCCATCCCACCGAGGAGAACTTTATAAAAGCAACCTTCGGAAACTATGTGCTGGAAAGCTTATACTTTTATTCAGGCTTTGCCTTCTTTTACACGCTGGGCCGTCAGGGCAAGATGAGAAACACAGTCCAGCAAATTAAGTATATTAACCGAGATGAATTAACTCACGTTACATTATTTCGAAATATTATACAGACCATAAAGCAAGAGAACCCAGAACTCTTTACGCCTGAGCTGGAAAAGTGGGTTTACGAGTTTTTCAAATACGCCACCGATGCGGAGATAAAGTGGGGACAGTATGTGACCCAGAACCAGATTCTTGGCATAAATAACACCCTCATAGACCGCTACATCAAGTACCTTGCCAACCTCAGGCTCACCCAGCTGGGCTACAAACCTCTCTATCCAGAGATTACCGAAAACCCCATGAAGTGGATAGACCAGTTTAGAACCATAAACGACACCAAGACTGACTTTTTCCAAGCAAAGCCCCAGACCTACGCCAAGAGAAGCGAACTAAAGTGGTAGTCAGGCTCTTCTCCTGCGTGTAAAGTATCCCCCGAGTCCATGTGGATAGGGGGTAGTAGGCAGGAGGTTTTGGACTCCTGCAGGGTGGATGGAAAAACTGGGTTAACTAAAGGCATTTGAAGCCTAAAACCTAGTTTTTCTATACCTGAGAAGAAATGTTATGGTAATGATAATGCTCAGGATGCTCATGTAGGATGCGAGCTTGAAGGCATCCTGCACTGCGTAAGTGCCTGCCAGAAGGTTCTGGAACTGTCCCAGCGCCACCATGTAGCGAAAGGCTTCAAGTCCAGAGAGTTTTTGCATGTAAGAGACAAAAGCAGGTGAGCTCAGAGCAGACCGAAGCTCGTTTATCTGGTCAAAGTGCAGAGCCCTGTGGGTTTCAAGGGTATAGGTTGCCAGAGATGTGGCTATGGAAGCCCCAATGAGCCTTGCGTAGTTGTAGAGAGCTGTACCTATGGGTATCTGGTGAGGCTTTAGGCTTTTGAAAGCCAGAGCGGTAAGCGGAGCAAAGAAAAAACCCATAGCCACTCCCATAAAGCACATGTACAGGGCTATCTTCCACCTTGGCGTGTAGTAGTCCACATGGGACAGGAAGAAGAAAAGCGTCAAAAACAGAACACTCTGGGATATAAGAAGCAGAAGCTTGGGCTCTGTTCTGTCGCTTAGCCTCCCGCCTATGAGAGCAAAGGTGCCAAGCAGTATAGCAAAACCCAGAAAGGTGGTGCCTGTCTGAAAGGTGGGCACTCCCTTGAGGCTCTCCAGGTATATGGGAAGCAGGTATATAACCTGGAAAAACACAAGACCGTAAACTACCACGAAGGTGATGAGAGCATAAAGATAGTTGGGTTCTTTAAAGACAGAGTAGTCTATGAGGGTATGCCGGCTTGTGAGCTCCGAAAGGGCAAAGAGAAGAAGAGAAGCCACAAAAACGCAAAAGGCAGTAAAGGTTTTCATGGAGTAAAACCAGCCCCAGCTCTCTCCCTTGGAGAGGAAGACTATGAAGGCTATGGAAGCCAGCGAAAGGAAGAGAAAGCTAAAAAAGTTAAAAGGCAATTTCCTTCTTTCTCCCAAATCCGGGAGCATAAGGTAGGCTACTGGCAGGAGGAGCACTACCACCGGCAGGTTCATGTAGAATATCCATCTCCAGGATAGGAACTCCACCATATAGCCTCCTACAGTGGGACCAAGTCCCGGAGCGAAAGCTACTGCCATGGCATAAAAGCCCATGGCGGTGCCTCTCTTTTCCGGCGGGAATAGGTTAAAGAGTATGGACTGGGAGGAGGGAATCAGAAAGCCTTCCCCCACACCTTGCAGGAACCTAAAAGCTATCATCTCTTCAAGGCTTGAAGCCTGACCAGAGAGAGCACTGCCCAGACTGAAAAGCGCCAGACCCAGTATGTAGGTGTTTTTGAGCCCAAGTCGTGCGGAGGCAAAGTTGAAGACTATTATGGTGATGGCGGTTGCCACTATATAGCTGATGGCTACCCACTCTATGCCGTATATGTCCGTCTGAAGAGGCGCTATCATCTTGGGTATGGCTACGTTGGTGCTGGTAATTCCCAGCACCGCCAGAAAGGTCCCCAGCACCACTAAGAAGGTGTAGAACCAGACCATATCCTTGCTCTCCTGATAAGGTATGTCCAAAGTAGGTAGAAGATGGGCAGTGAGCCCAAAAGTCCCCAAAGCCCTGCGCTGAAGAAGGTGCTTTCAAAGGCGTTGGAGTATGCGTAAAGTTGCTCAATCCCGTAAAAGAAAGCCTTAGCTCTCTCTTCACCCAGATGAAAGAGGCTCAAAAGGTACTGGCTTACCGCGCTATAGCTTTGCACCTCGCTGGTTTTCTGGAAGCTCTCCCACATGTACTTCTGAAGGTCGTTGGTGGCTATAGCGGTGCCAAAAGAGCCTCCCACAAACCTTATGTAGTGCATAAGGCTAACTCCCAGAGTGGTTTTCTCCCCCAGCTTTTTAAGAGCCAGGTTGGTGATGGGTGCAAAGAAAAAGCCCATACCTATCCCCAGAAGAATCATCTTGAGGGAGGACTCCCACGCAGGTGTAAAGTAGTTAAATTGAGGCATAACAAAAAGCACAGCGTAAAGGTAGGTCAGCACAGCTATGCCAAGAGGCAGTATCTCTCCCTTCTTGTCTCCCAAAACTCCCGCTATGGGAGAAGAAAAGCCAATAGCCAGCGCCAGAGGCAGTATGTGTATGCCTGTCATCAGCGTACCAATGCCCTTGAGGTTCTCATAATAGAGGGGTATAAGGTAAAAAACCTGATACATGGAAAAGCCCAGCAGAAAACAGTAAACCAGAATAGCCACCACAAACTCCTTTATGGAGAAAATGGAGTAGTCTATAAGAGACTCTTTTGAGGCAAGCTCCGAAAGAAAAAACAGCAGGAAGGAAAAGAGAGATATGAGGGAAGTGTAGAGTATAAAGTCCGAGTTCCACCAGCCCTGCTGCTGTCCTTTGGAGAGGGTAATAAGAAGGAATACGGTCGCCGAGGATAAAAACAGAAAAGACACCAGATTTAGCCTTCCGTGAGCATTCTGAGGTTTGTAGTCTGGCAGGAAGGAAAGGGCGAGCACGAGATTTATAATACCCACCGGCAGGTTTATGTAAAAGACCCATCTCCAGTTTATGTATTCTGTAATATAGCCTCCCAGTGTGGGACCCAAAGCGGGTGCAAAGCTAACCCCAAGCCCGTATATGCCCATTGCCAATCCTCTTTTTTCAGGTGGGTACGCGCTAAAAAGAAGAGCCTCCGCGCTTACTACTATGAGTGCCTCACCAAAGCCCTGCAGAGACCTTGACGCAATCATCCAATCAAGGGACGGAGCCTGACCAGACAGAAAGGACGCAACGGTAAACAGAAAAAGCCCGGATATGAATACATTCCTGAGACCCACATACCTCTCCAAAGACTCCACCAGAAGAATGCCTGAGGCTGCAGCCATCATGTAGGAGGTTATTACCCACTGAACTCCGTAAAGGTCAGTACTCAAAGGTGCCATCATTTTGGGCACCACTATGTCCACTATGGTGGTGTCCAGAATAGCCATGAATACCCCCATCATGAGCGAGAAGGTGAGCATCACCCTCTCAAAGGGACTGACAAGCTCATAAAGAGGGCGTTCTTGCATTACCTTACCCTCTTTATCTCCACCTCTCCCCCCATGCCTACTCTCAGAAGCGAAGCATCACCCTTGATTATCCTTATCTTTACAGGGATTCTCTGAACCACCTTGGTGAACTCTCCCGCGGATATGTCTCTGGGCACCAGGGCAAAGGTGGCGGCGGATGCAGGGCTTATCTCCTCCACAACTCCCTCAAAGACCTTGTTAGGATATGCATCCAGCCTCACATAAGCTTTGCACCCTTTCTGCACGCCTCTTAGCTTAGACTCCTCCAGAAGTACTTCCACATACATAGAATCCGGCTTTACTATGGCGTACACAGGACTGCCGGGGCTTACCACATCTCCCACGCTCACATACCTCTTTGCCACCACTCCGTCAAAGGGTGCTGTTAGCTTGGTGTTGGAAAGGTAGTTTTGGGCAAGCTCTTCCTGCTTTTTGAGGCTCTCTATCTCCTTCTCCAAAGCTTCTACCTGAGCCTTTAGCTCCTTCTGTTTGAGGAAAGCTATGCGCGAGAGGCTCACATTCTCCAGGCTCTTTTTGTAGCTAAGCCTTAGCTCCTCAAGGCTCTTTAAAAGGCTCTCTTCTTGGTCTTTTAGCACTTTGTAGCGCGTGTCTGCCTCTTCAAAGGTTCTTCTGGGTATAACGCCTCTCTCAAGGAGGTTTTTGTAGCGCTCTCTGTCTTTTTGGGCAAGCTCTAACTGCGCTTGCACCTGCGAGAGCTGTTTTTCAAGCGCCTGCTCTCTCTTTTTCACTTCCTTTGCGGAAATGTCAGACATGGAGTAGTTTACGGAGAGCTCCTGAGAGACCCTCGTTAGCTGGGTGAGCAACTGCTCTTTCTGAGCCTCCAGGCTTTCTATCTTTGCTCTTATATTCTGAAGGTTTAGCTGGTAGTCTGTTGGGTCTATCTCCGCTATAACCTCACTCTTTTTTACCTCATCGCCCAGGTCCTTGTAGAGCTTTATCACCCTTCCTGAGACTTTCTGAAAACCTACATTGGAAAGCTGGTCTGCCTTTACAAAAACTGCATCAGTTACAGCGTATTCCATACGGTGCTTTATCCACCTGAAGGCAATAACAGAAAAAACCATCATAAGAGAGATGACTATAGTTAAACCTACCTTGCGCTTCATATCTCACCTCCTACAGCACGCATTAGCTCGTAGTAAGCTTTCAGGTACTCGTAGTAGGAAAGCACCTTGTTTTTCCTCGCCTGAGTGAGGCTCGCCTCAGCCAAAAGAAGGTCAGTAGAGCTTATTATCTGGTTTTTGTACTGCTCTTGCGAAAGCTTGTAAAACTCCTCTGCGTATCTGAGGGCATCTTCAGCCACGCGCAGGTTATCCTTCGCGGTAAGCACATCCTCATAAGCTTTTTTTATCTCCAGCTTTATGGCTTCTTTGAGGTTCTCCAGCTCCCACCTGGCTCTCTTTTCCTCTTCCAATCTGCTTAACACCCTGTAGTAGGGCTCCAGCGTCTGGAACTCAAGGCTAAGACCCAAAGACAGCGTATAGACACCCTTGGGAGATATCACAGGGTTCTGGTCGCTGTAAGTATATTCCGCCTGAGCAAAGACTTTTGGTAAATATTTGCTTCTTTCTATATCCTGAAGCTTCTTCGCTTGATAAACTCTTTCCGAGTAAGCGCGCAGGATAAGTCTTCTTTCTAAGGCTTTTAGGTACAAGCTCTCCAGGTCTGGAACTTGATAATCTGCTATCTGCGGTAGCTGTAGGTCCTTTAGCTTTTCCTGAGGTATGCCTGTGAGCTTTGAGAGATTTGCCAGAGCTACGCTATAATCTCCTTCTGCCTTTCTTAGATCTCTCTGGACTTCTGCCAGCCTTACCTTAGCCTGGAGCATATCGGTGATGGCTACAAGACCTTCTTTGTAAAAAGCCTCCGCACGCCTGTACTGAGAATCTATAGCCTCCAGCTGTTTTCTGTAAACATCAACTATCTCTTGGCTTGAGAGTACATCCAAGTAAGCCTTTATCACTTGCAGCTTTATGTCTTCCAGCTTTTCCCCGTATAGGTCTTGCTGTAGCCTCACCTCAGAGGACGATATGTTTACCCTTCCTTCCCTTGCACCCCCGTCGTAGAGAACCTCCCTCAGCCCTATGCTGAAAGCCCTGTAATTTTGTTTAGCGGATTCTACCGAAAGGGGAGGAAAGGGACCAAAGGGAGGTATATGAAGGCTCTGCTTCTGGGATAGCCTGCTGAAAGAAGCGCTTGCAAAAAAGTTGGGAAGGTATAGGTTTGTGTCCGCTCTGTAGGAGTAGAAAGCAGAACTTACCGCATGTCTTTGGGATCTTATCTCTGGATTTTTTTCTATAGCGGATTGGATGGCTTCCTCCATCGTCAATGAAAATGCAAAGGAAAAGGTAAGGAAAAACACAATAAGTTTCATCCTTTTACCCCCTTTAGGATAACATCTATACCTTCACTTACAAGGGAAAGTATATCTTCAAGGGGTATATTATCCTTTAGAAGATACTCCAGGTATACTATTCTTACATACCCCATGAGAATGTTAACTATATTTTCCGTATTTTTGTATGAGAATACACCACTTTTCACACCTTTTTCTACTATTATATGAAGAAGTTCTCTCACTTTTTTGTTCTTATCCATATAGAGCTTTCTAAATTTTTCATTAGTCCCCACCAATTGAAATAGGAATATGTAGGCTATAGGTCTCTCTTCATACATGACCCTGAAAAAGTCAAAGGTTGAGTTTTTTATGACTTCTTCCGGATCCATCTCCATTGATGCGTAGTCTTTTAATAGTTTCACCACCTTATTGGACATGCTCTTTACAAGCTCTATAAATATGTCCTCTTTGCTCTTAAAGTATAAGTAAAAGGCACCCTGAGAAAGCCCCGCATCCGCCACTATGTCCGAGACCCTCGTCTCGTAATAGCCTTTTTTTGAAAAGAGCTTCTTGGCTGAGTTGAGCAGTTTTTCCTTTGTGTCCATCACTTGGTGAGCCTCTCTATGTTGGCAAGGTCACTCATATACTGGTAAAGTAGGAGATAATAATTTTGTAAAGTCTGATTGTAATTGGCTCTTGACTCAAGGACTTCAAGCTGATTGGTCACTCCGTATCTGTACCTTTCGGTGGATAGCCTGAGGGCTTCTTTTGCTGCCTCTAAGGAGCTCTCCAACGCTCTTATCTGTGCCTTAAGGGAGTTTATGTCTTCTAAGGTCTTTTTCATCTGGGCATCCTGTGTGTAGAGAGTATCTATGTATACCTCCTTCTGCTTAAGATAATCTATGTTAGCCTGGGCTATGTTTGCCTCCCTCTGAAATCCGTCAAAGAGATGGTAATTTAGCTGAAAGCCAAAGGTGTAGCCTCTTATCCACTCGGTACCACCAGAGAGACTGCGCCTTCCAGTATTTCCCTGATAGGTGACAAAGCCGGATATGGTGGGGTAGTAGGCATCCTTTGCCACATCTATGCGCTTCTCGTAAACCTCCACACTCTTCTTGGCTACCAGCAGAGTGGAATTTCTCTCCAAGAGGAGTTTTCTAAGGGTTGGATAGTCTTCTTGGAAGGGCTTAAACTCAAGGCTTCCCTCGGGCTGTATATCACCCTCCCATCTTAGATAAGCTTTAAAGTCTTCTAAGGACTTTTTGTAATCCGCCAGAGCTTGTTGATACTGAGCCTCTGCAGTCTGGAGCTGAGCTTTACTTCTTAGGAGATTTACCATAGGCACCACTCCAGCCTCATACTGGACTTTAGTAAGTTTGTAGTTTTCCTCCCAGTAGCTAAGGTTATCCTGGTAGAGTTTTACCACCTCCTTTTTGTAAAGGAGCGCATAAAAGAGCTGCTTGGTTTGGTTTTCCACAGTTCTTTTGATATCTTCCAATATATATGCCTGAAGATCCTTTGCCAGCTTAGACAGTTTTATGGCGTCAAAAACAGCCTTATCAAAGATACTCTGATTGACTTCAAAAACATAAGACTGCCTTTCCGTAGGTGTGAAGCCAAAAGCTAAAGATTTATCCAGCTTAGTGTAAGAGTAAGAAAGGCTAACCTGAGGAAGTATACCCGCCCTTGCCTTTCTTATGTCCTCTTCTACCCTTTTGAGGTCCAGCTCGGAGAGTTTAACCTGTGTGTTATTTTTCAGAGCTACATTTATGGCTTCTTCTAAGGTCATAGACCAGCTAACAGACAATACCAACAAAAGTATTACCATAAAGCATCTCATCTTACCTTCACCCTGCTGGTTTGGTTAAGAAGATATGCGTTCTCTACCGCTATAGCATCTCCCTCTTTGAGGTCAGCCTTCGCATAAACATATCCATCTCCCTGTTTTACTATGTCCACCTTTACAGGAAAGACCTTGTCACCCACCACTTTCCAGACAGCCTTCTGGTTGCCTATAAGTACCAGCGCGGTTTCAGGAATCTTGAAGGCTTCAGTGGAGGATATAGGCACGTGCACCTGTGCGTACATGTTAGGCTTTAACTCTCCTTTGGGATTTTTCACCAAAGCCTTGATGGTTAGCATCCTGCTGGCGTTTGCTGTTGGTGATACGAAGTTTATCCTGCCCTCGTAGTTTCCCGCACCTTCCACCTGCAGGTAGACCAAAGAGCCGAGCTTTAGCTTGGGTTGGAGCTCTTGGGGAGCTTCAAAAACCACCTTTATGGGGTCAAGGGTAACCAGACGAAAGGTTTGGGATTGGGGGGTTATGTAGTCTCCTACATTCACAAACTTCTGGGCTATGTATCCCGAGAAGGGAGCTCTCAGGGTTGTTCTTGAAAGCTGGAGCCTTGCGTTTCTTAGCTGTGCCTCAATGGCGGAAACTTGGTCCTGGTAAACCTTTAGCTGTGTTTTTGCGTTTTCAAAGTCCTCCCTTGCTATCAGGTTCTGCTCGTAGAGGAACTTCCTCCTTTCGTATATGGCTCTCTGGTTTTCGTAGTTTGCTCTTGCCTGCATGAGGTTTGCCTCCAGCTGTCTGAGGGTGTTTTGGTAGTCCGAGGGGTCTATCTTCAAAAGGGGCTGTCCCTGTCTTACCAACTGTCCCTCGTCGGTGAGAAGCTCCAGAACTCTGCCACTCACCTCTGGTCTTAGTACCACATCCTTTATGGCTTCAAAGTAGCCGTTGGCTGTGTAGAACACCTCCACACTCTCGGGCTTTACCGTATAGACGCTTATCTGCACAGCTTGCGGAGCAGGCGGAGGACTTTCCTTTTTCTGACAGCTCAGAAGCACCAAAAGCGATATAAGAGCAAGGCATCTTATCATACTCATAATTATAGCATATTGACCAGTTAGTCAGATATAATATAAGCCATGTACAAGTTCTTTATACACAGACCTGTAACCACCATCATGTTCATGCTCTCTTTTGTGCTTTTGGGACTCTATACCTACACCAAGATGCCCGTTGACAGGCTTCCCAATGTAGACTTTCCTATAGTTACCGTAAACACTACCTATACAGGAGCCAACCCCGATGTGGTGGATACAAATGTCACCAGATACATAGAGGACGAGGTGTCCACCATCAGCGGTATAGATGCCATAGTCTCCCAGAGCTATGCAGGACTCTCCCGGGTGACGATAGTTTTTACCCTGGACAAGAACATAGACGTAGGAACTCAGGAGGTAAGAGACGCAGTCCAGAGGGCATACAGGCGCATGCCTGTAGGTGTGGATCCTCCTGTGGTAAGAAAGGTGGACACAGGCTCTTTTCCCATTCTGGCTGTACACCTGCACTCTAAGAGCGTGGATTATCAGACCCTTGCCTACTACGCGGACAAGGTGATAAAGAGAGAGTTTCAGAAGGTAAACGGCGTGGGCGATGTGGGACTTGGGGGCTTTAGGGACAATGTGCTGTGGGTGAGGCTCTATCCCGAAAGGCTCTACTCTTACGGTATTACTCCCGTGGATGTTCTCAGCGCAGTCTCTAAGAATCATCTGGAGGTGCCTACAGGCACCATCTACGGCAAGGACAAGGAGTACATCATAAGGCTCTACGGCAAAGTCAAAGACCCCAAAGAGCTGGAAAATACTTATCTAAAGGGCAATCTCAGGCTCAGGGATGTGGGTTTTGTGGAGTTTACGGAGGACGAAAAGAGGGGGATAGCGAGGTTCAAAGGAGAGCAGTCCGTAGCCCTGATAGTCTACAAGCAGTCTGGCTTTAACACCGTTGAGGTGGCGGATGCGGTAAAGGCAAGGATGGCTGAGCTAAACAGGGAGCTTCCTCCCGGCATGCGTATGGACATTACCTTTGACGCCAGTGTCTTTCCCAAAGAGGGTGCTCATGCTGCAGTGGAAGAAATCATAATAGGTAGCCTTTTAACTGCGCTCGTGGTTTTTGTGTTTCTCGGAAGTCTCAGGCTCACGCTCATACCAGTGTTTGCCATACCGGTTACACTGCTCAGTGCCATAATTTTCCTTTACTACACGGGAAACTCTCTTAACACCTTTACCCTCCTTGCCCTTGCTGTGGCGGTGGGTATAGTCATAGACGATGCCATAGTGGTCATAGAGAGCATATACAGAAGGAGAGAGATGGGACTTGCACCTCTTGAAGCCGCAGAGGTCGGCACACGTATAGTAGTATTTGCCCTCCTTGCCTCTACCACATCTCTGGTAATAGTCTTCTTGCCCATAATATTTTTAAAAGGTGTTATAGGTAGCTTCTTTGGAAGCTTTGCTCTGACCCTTGCGGTAGCCATAGGAGTCTCTTACATAGTAGCCATAAGCTTTACTCCCATGGCGGGTGCAAGGCTCATAACCCAAACTCAGGAAAATGTATTCATGAGAGCTTATGAAAAGTTTGAGCTGTTTTTTGATAGAGTCCTAAGGTGGTCTTTAGACCACAAGTTGGTGGTGCTTCTCTTCTCTATAGCCACCGTTTATATTGGCTTTCTGTTTCTTAAAGCCACCAATAAGGAGTTTTTCCCCCTTACCGACGAGGGGGCTTTCATAGTGAGGTTTGAAACCCCCATAGGCTCTTCCTTTGAATACACAGACCAGAAGGCTAAGGAGGTGGAGGCGGTGCTGTCAAGGAATCCCTACATTGACAGGTTTGGCATAGCCATAGGTCAGGGAGTGGCGGGAAGACCTGATGTGAACGGCGGACAGGCTTTTATCTTCTTAAAAGACAGGTCGGTAAGACCCCACCAGAAGGTAATAATGGACCAGCTTAGAAAAGAGCTTGCAAAGATAAAGGGTATAACAGTAAGCGTGGAAGCCTTCCCCATAGTTGCAGGTGCGGGAAGGCAGACGGACATAACTTATGCCATTAGAGGCTCATCTCTTGAGGAGCTTCAGAAGATAGCCAACAAGATGGTGGCTGAGTTCAGGCAAAAGCCCGGCTACAAGGATGTGGACACGGACCTTCGTCTCAACGAACCACAGATTCAGATAAAAGTAAACAGGGAAAAGCTGGGAGACCTGGGTATAAGCGTTGAGGATGTGGGCACAACTCTTAACATACTCTTTGGCAAGTACAAGTTTGGCACCTACGAGGTGGGTGGTGAGAGCTACGATGCTTACATAAAGGCACAGCCCGAGTTTGTCAAAAACTGGGAGAACCTTAAGAAGGTATACCTCAGAGCAAAGGACGGCTCTTTAGTTCCTCTGACGGATGTGGTGAGCCTTACCATAGCACCCGGATATCATGTAATTAACAGGTACGACAGACAGTACTCTTTTACCTTCTTTGCTAACCTCTCGGGTAAAGCCTTGGGAGATGCCACTGCGGAGATAGAGTCGTGGCTAAGAAGCAACCTGCCACCAGGATACTCCTTCGAGCCCACCGGTCAGACAAGGGAGTTTGCCAGAGCGTTTAAAGGTCTTGCTTTTGCGCTGACGGTAGCTCTCGTAGGTATATACATGGTGCTTGCCAGCCTGTTTGAAAGCTACAGGCATCCCTTTACCGTGCTTCTGACGGTCCCTCTTAGCCTCTCTGGCACTTTTGGACTCTTGTATCTGACAGGCACATCTCTGAGTGTACCTTCCTACTTTGGAATAATACTGCTCATAGGCATAGTGGTACGGGATGCTGTCCTATTTATAGAGAGAATCATACAGCTTAGAAAAGAGGGCTACCAGACGAGGCAGGCCATTCTTCAGGCAAGGCGCGAAAGGCTAAGACCTATCCTCATGACCACCTTAACCGTAGTTTTTGCATTACTTCCCGTGTCATTGGGTCTTACCGCAGGCTCTGAGCTGAGAAAACCCCTGGCGATAGCTGTCATAGGTGGTATAGCTACAGCGCTTCCTCTGAGCCTTCTTGTGCTTCCCATAGTTTATGAGCTCTTTGACGGCTTAAAACTCAAAAGAAGGTGAACCGCTTAATTTTATCAAGAGTTTTCACAGATTACTGGTTATATAATTCTCATGCAATGAGAAAAGAGGATGTTGAAAAAGTCATAGACATTTTAAGGCGAGAGTTTCCCAGGTGGAATGCACCTGTGGTTAGTCTGATAGCACAAAAGACCGGAGACCCCTTCAGAGTGCTTGTCTGTGCTCTAATATCAACTAGAACAAAAGACGAAACTACAGCAATGGTTTGCAAGAGGCTGTTTGAAAGAATAAAAAATGTGGATGACCTTTATAACATAGACGAGGAAGAGCTCTCAAGACTTCTCTATCCTGTAGGTTTTTACAAAAACAAAGCTAAGTTCCTGAAAAGCATAGCGGAGGAAATAAAGAAGAACTATAGCTCACAAGTCCCTAATAAGTTGGAGGACCTGCTAAAACTAAAGGGTGTTGGAAGAAAGGTGGCAAATCTGGTGCTTTCTGAGGGCTACGGCATACCTGCCATATGTGTAGATACGCATGTTCACAGGATCACCAACAGGTGGTGCCTTATAAAGAGTAAGGATCCCGAAGAGACAGAGAGGAAGCTTACAGAGATCTTACCTGAAAAATATTGGATAGAGTTTAACAAACTTCTGGTGGCGTTTGGTCAAACACTGTGTAAGCCTGTAAAACCCTTGTGTGGTGTATGTCCCATAAGAGAATACTGCGAGTATGAGTTTAAGACTTTGTGAAGCATAAATTATTAAACTATGGCTGATATAAAAAAGAGGCTTCCTTGCAATGTCCCGGGAGATTTTTTTGTGGATGCCAGTTGTATAGACTGCGATATATGTACCGAGATAGCACCTGCCATATTTGGCAAAGGTAAAGATAGTGCCTGCGTCATAAAACAACCTAAAGCTAAGGAAGAAGAAGAAAAAGCTCTCATGGCTCTTCTTTCATGCCCTGTTGGAGCCATAGGTACAAGGAGCAAGGAAGGAGTGCGCGAAGTTATAAAAAAGTTCCCAGCAAAGATAGAAGATGGCGTATACAGATGTGGGCTATCCTCCAAAAAGTCCTACGGTGCCATGAGCTACTTTATTTTGCACCCTGACGGCAATTGGATGATAGATAGCCCAAGAGAAAACGCCCACCTTCTCAAAAACATAGCATCCTTAGGAGGATTAAAATACATATTTTTGACGCACGAGGACGATGTGGCGGATGCTGAGTTTTATGCAAAGGCTTTTAACGCACAGGTCATTATACACGAAAGGGACGCACACGCATATCCCAAGGCGGACATAAAAGTCAGCGGAGATGACCCCACCAACATGGGCGACTTTACCATAATACCAACACCCGGACACACAGCAGGTCATATGGTACTCCTTTACAAGAACTTTCTCTTTACTGGAGACCATCTGTGGTATTCTCCCGAAAGAAAAAGGCTGTGGGCTTCAGAAGAGTACTGCTGGTACTCGTGGAGCCATCAGTTAAAGTCCATAAAAAGGCTACTTGATTTTAGGTTTGAGTGGGTGCTTCCAGGTCACGGCAGAAGTATAAAGATGAGCCATAAGGAGATAAAAAGACAAATAAAAGAACTGCTTCTGATGTATAATTTCTGAGTTTCCGTATGGCAAAGAAGGTCTTGGCTGTTTTCACAGATTCGGAGCAAACAGCCAAAATGCTTTCAGAAATAGCAGAGCGCTATAGCCTTAAGTGTAAGGTTATAAGCAGCGTTGCTTTACTATCTGCGGATAACGAAGAGGATATCCTTGAGCTACTTTTAGATGCGGACCGGGAGATGGTGAAAGGTTTTAGGTACTTACTGCTCAGTTCAGAAAAACCCATAGAGGTTTCCACGGACTTTTTGTTAAGGGAAGTACCCCACACGCTAAATTTGGAAGAACTTCTTGATAAGCTTATATACGGCGTCATAGGAGATGTTTTTTACAATGTAAAGATTGCTTTCCACCCCATACTTGATCTCAAAAATGGTAAAGTTTTTGCTTGCGAAGCTCTCTGCAGACCACCCATAAAAATTACAGACCTCCTTGAGGTGGGGAGGTCCACTTCTACATACACGGAAGAATTTTGCAGAAGTAAAGCTATAAAAGAGGCAGGAGAAAAGCTTAATGGGGAAATAAAGCTCTTTATAAACTTCCATCCGAGATTTTTAACGGATCCCTTTAGAACTTTCGGGGATTTTATATCTATGGCAGTATCTTATAACTTCAAGCCATCAAGAATAGTGATTGAACTTACCGAACATGAAAAGCTAGAACTCAGTAGCGTGAGAGGTTTTATAAACTTTCTAAAAGAGGAAGGGGTAAAGGTTGCCCTTGACGATGTGGGAAGTGGATACTCTGGGCTTTTTTATCTTTCTGAGCTACAGCCAGATTATATAAAGATAGATATGGAGCTAATAAGGGATATACACAGGAATAACTTTAAGAAGGTGATAGTGGGACATCTTATTAAGATGGCACACTCAGAGGGTATTAAGGTGGTGTGTGAAGGTATAGAAAAGAAGGAAGAGCTTGATTGGGTAAAGTATGCTGGAGCGGATTACGGTCAGGGTTATCTCTTCACAAAACCTACAGATAAACCAGATATCGCAGCTGTAGAAGGGATGGCAAAGGAACTTTTGGCTCTTGACGCTTAATTTTAAAGGGGATAAAATTAAGCCGTTATGAGCATTGAAGTTAAAAGCTACGCGGAGGAAAAGGTAGAAAGGGTAAGAAGGGTTCTACGCGAGCTTGTAGCTTTAAAGACGGAGGTAAAAAATAGAGCTTTGCTTACTGCCGCAGAACTCATAAACGGCAAAAGGTCTTTTATTAAAGAGGAGAATGCAAAGGATGTAGAGTACGCAAAGAGCATTGGTTTATCCTCAGCAGTTATTGACAGGCTTGTCCTCAACGATAAGAGAATAGACGGCATAATAAAGGTGTTAAAGGATGTGGCTTCTCTGCCTGATCCCGTGGGTGAGATTACAAGAATGTGGACTCTTCCCAACGGCTTAAAGGTAGGAAGGATGAGAGTACCTTTGGGAGTGATATTTATAATCTATGAAGCAAGACCTAATGTAACGGTGGAAGCTGCATCTCTGTGTATGAAGTCATCCAATGCAGTTATTCTAAGAGGTGGAAAGGAGGCGATAAACTCCAACAGGGCGCTGGTAAGCATATTAAAAGAGGCGTCAAGGGAGGTAGGATTTCCAGAGGATGCTATTGAGTTTATAGACAGACCCGAAAGAGAGATAGTGTGGGAACTTTTGCAGATGGAGGGCAAAATAGATGTAGCCATACCAAGGGGAGGCGAGAGCCTCATAAGAGCTGTGGCTGAGAAGGCAAAGGTGCCAGTTATAAAGCACTACAAGGGCGTGTGCAACATATATGTGGACGAAGAGGCGGACCTGAGCAAAGCTTATCACATAGTTTATAATGCAAAAGTTCAAAGACCTTCTGTTTGCAATGCGGTGGAAAATCTCATAATACACAGAAGGATACTCAGGGACTTCTTCCCACGCATGGCTTACATTTTAGGCAAAGCAGGTGTGGAGCTAAGGTGCGATGAGGAGAGTCTTTCTTTGATAAAGTCAGACCCCAGGCTTTCTTTTGTAAAGGCTACTCCTGCAAGAGAGGAGGATTACTACGAGGAGTTTCTGGACCTTATCCTTGCGGTAAAGGTGGTGGGAAGCTTGGAGGAAGCCATAGAGTTTATAGAAAAGTACGGTTCAAAGCACTCGGATGCCATAATAACCGAAAACTACACTAAGGCTATGAAGTTTTTAAATGAGGTGGACTCGGCGGCGGTTTATGTGAATGCTTCCACCAGGTTCACCGACGGCAACGAGTTTGGCCTTGGTGCGGAGATGGGCATATCCACCGACAAAGTGCACGCAAGGGGTCCCATGGCTCTTGAGGAGCTTACCATTCAGAAGTTCATAATTTTTGGAAATGGGCAATTAAGGGACAATGTGGGCGTACCTGAAGAGATTATGAAAGAGCTATTGTAAAGTAAAGCCCTGCAAGAGATGGAAGCGTCAAGCAAATAGAGTAAGGTCTTCCATGGAAAGGTACATCTTCCGTGTGAACCGCTTCCGTATCTCCATGCCCAGAGCCACCGTACTCCAGCGCATCGCTGTTTATGATCTTCTTCCAAAAGCCCCTGTAGGGAACACCTATTCTGTAGTTGTATCTTGGCACAGGAGTGAAGTTAAAGACTGATAGAAAGATGTTTTTACCTGACCTGTCCTTCCTCAGAAAGCTTATCACACTTTGATCCGTGTCAGAAAAATCAATCCACTCAAAGCCTTCATGACTGAAATCAAGCTCATAAAGAGCTGGATTTTCTTTCACTACTCTGTTTAGGTCCCTTACCAACTTCTGCACTCCTCTGTGGGTGGAGTGCTCCAGCAAAAACCAATCCAGACCCCTATCGTGATTCCACTCATCCCACTGACCAAACTCTCCTCCCATAAAGAGAAGTTTTTTACCCGGATGCGCGTACATGTAAGTTAGTAAAAGCCTTAAATTGGCAAACTTCTGCCACCAGTCCTTTGGCATTTTGTTTATTAGCGACCCCTTACCATACACCACCTCATCATGAGAAAGAACCAGCACAAAGTTTTCTGAGAAGGCATACCACAGACTGAAGGCGAGCTTGTCCTGATGGTACTTTCTGTGTATGGGGTCCTTTGAAAAATAAAAGAGGGTGTCGTGCATCCAACCCATATTCCACTTCATACCAAAGCCAAGACCGCCCAGGTATGTGGGTTTTGTCACCATGGGCCAGGCTGTGGACTCCTCCGCTATGGTCTGAATGCCCGGAAAGTCCCTGTAGAGGCACTCGTTTAGTTTTCTTATAAACTCAATTGCCTCAAGGTTTTCCTTACCGCCATAGATGTTGGGCACCCACTCGCCGGGTTTTCTGGAGTAGTCCAGGTAGAGCATGGAGGCTACCGCATCCACCCTTATGCCGTCCGCGTGATAAATGCCGAGCCAAAAATGCGCTGAAGAGAGAAGGAAGGACCTAACCTCGGGCTTGGAGTAGTCAAATATGTAGCTGTTCCAGTCAGGATGGTATCTCTTCCTGAAGTCCTCATACTCGTAAAGGTGCGTGCCATCAAAGTATGCAAGCGCATGTCCATCCGTGGGAAAGTGAGAAGGCACCCAGTCCAGAATTACACCAATACCTTCTTGATGTAATCTATCTATGAGATACATAAAGTCCTGCGGTGTTCCGTATCTGGAGGTGGGAGCAAAGTAGCCAGTAATCTGATACCCCCACGAGCCATAAAAGGGATGCTCCATGACAGGCAGAAACTCCACATGGGTAAAGCCCATCTCCTTGATGTATTCCACCAGCTCCTCGGCCAGCTCTCTGTAGCTCAAAGACTCCCACCCTTTCTTTTTCCACGAGCCAAGGTGCACCTCGTAAATCAACCAAGGTGAATCCAGAGCGTTCTTTTTGTGCCTTTCTTTCATCCACTCTTGGTCTTTCCACTGGTAGCTAAGGTCCCACACTATGCTGGCGGTTTTGGGAGAAACCTCAAAGAAAAAACCGAAAGGGTCCGCCTTTTCCGCTTCATAACCGCTCTTTGACACTATAAAGTACTTGTAGAGGTCCCCCACTCTTGCCTTTTCTACAAATCCTTCCCATATGCCAGAGCCATCTTCCCTGAGCTTTAGAGGGTTTGCCCCTCTGTCCCAGCTGTTGAAGCTTCCTACAACGGAAACATACCTGGCGTTAGGTGCCCAGACCGCAAAGTAAACACCTCCTTCTAATGGGTGAGCACCAAGCTTTTCGTAAAGCCTGCAGTGGCTACCTTCTTTAAAAAGATAAATGTCATAATCTGTGATCATAGATAAATTCATGTAAAAGAATATAAAATATACAGGCATTATGGAAGAGTTGCAAACAGAGAGGGAAGACAGGTTGGAAGCCATCATTGAGGACATCTACCGCTCTACGGGACACTTTGACATAGGGTGCTCTGAGCTGGGTTGCTTTTTGTGCGCCAAGGGTGGCAAAAAATCTGCGGAGTGCCAGAGACTCCAAGAAGCAGTTGTGCTTCTGCCCACAGAAAACCGTGTTATTAAGAAGCTCAATTCTGCATGCTTTCCCGAGATAAGCGTGAACGGTTTTAGCATAGGCTTTCTGGCTCCCGAGCAGGACTGCCCTTTTAACATGGACGGTTTTTGTGGTATTCACGGAAAGCACCCCATAGACTGCAGGAGCTTCCCGATAGTCCCCTCCGTAAACGAAAGGGGGGATCTTATCATCTCCATATCCTTAAAGTGTCCCACCGTTCCACCTTGGGACTTTGTCAAAACTTGGGTAGAAAACTGGAAGAAGCTCTGGGAGCTTTTGCCAAGGGAGTGGTTCAGGTTTTACTCTGAGGTGCCAACAAATCCCTTAAAACCCATTGCCATATTTAGACTTAAGGAGAAGCATCTTTGAGCATTTTAAGCCTTTCTTTTAACTGAGAGAGTACTAAAAGAGCCTGCAGGGGCGTTGTGTTGGCAATGTCAATGGATTCAATGTAATCTAAAAATTCCTGCCAGCTTTTCTCATTGGCAATTCTGACACTCTCTGCGTAAACTCTCTCAAGGAAGGGAAGCTGGAGCATGCTTTCGTACTCTGATAGGATCTCCTTGGCACGGTTTATAAGCTCTTGTGGAAGTCCTGCCATCTTTGCAACTTCTATGCCAAAGCTGCCTTCGGCGCTCCCCCTCTTTAGTCTATAGAGAAAATTGACCCTTTCTCCCTCCCTGGACACAGCCATATGGTAATTTCTTATGCCATTTATTTCCTCCTCCAGCTTGGTGATCTCAAGGTAGTGTGTGGCAAGGAGCGTTCTGGCTTTTACCCTCTTGGCTATGTATTCCACCAGCGCTTTTGTCAATGATATACCATCGTAAGTGGAAGTTCCCCTCCCCACTTCGTCAAGCACTATAAGGCTCCTCTCGTCTGCACTGTTTAATATACTTGCCACATCCAGCATCTCGTTCATGAAGGTGGAAACACCAAGAGCCAAGATATCACCCGACCCTATCCGTGCATGTATGGAAGAGACTGTGCCTATTTCTGCCTCCTGACAGGGTATGAAACTTCCCATGTGAGCAAGGAGTGTGAGCACCGCCACCTGTCTTATGTAGCTGGACTTTCCTGCCATGTTGGGACCTGTGATTATCATTATGTTTTCCCTCTCGTCTATGCTGGTATCGTTGGGAACATAGTCTTTGACAAAAGCCTCTATGAGGGGGTGCCTTCCCTCCTTTATCTTTATGACCTTCTCGTCTGTTATTTGGGGTTTTTTCCATCCTTTCTCAAGAGCCACATAAGCAAGGGACTGCAGATAATCTAAAAAACCCACCTTCTGCGCACTTCTTGCTATGGCTTCTACTTTTGAAAGGACTCTCTCCCTTAAACTTGCGAATATCTCATACTCCATGTCTTTTATCCTTGCCTGGGCGGACAAAATCTTTTCCTCAAGGCTGGAGAGCTCCTCTGTTATGAACCTTTCTGCGTTGCTGAGCGTCTGCCTCCTTTTAAAGTAAGAGGGCACATACTTCAAGTTGGGTTTTGTGACTTCTATGTAGTAACCCATCACTCTGTTGTATCCTATCTTAAGGCTCTGCACTCCTGTTTCCTTTCTTAGCTTCTCTTCGTACTCTCTGAGAAGACTTTCCGAGTTCTGACATATGTATCGCAGGCGGTCAAGCTCGTGGCTCACCCCGTCCTTTATGAGTCCTCCTTCTTTTACATGAAGCGGTGGGTCATCCACAAGGGTGTTGTCTATGTCCTGAGCAAGCTCCCTAAGGTCCTGCATATCTTCAAAAAGGCTTTTCAGAAGGCTTGAGGAAAACTCAGCACCCGAAAAACCCTCTTTGAGCCTGCTTGCTAAAAACAGAGCTTTCTTGAGAAGTACAAAGTCTCTGGGCGTTGCTACATTTCCGCTTATTCTGGATATTAGCCTTTCTATATCGGGCATGTCTTTAAGATACTCTCTTATCTCTTTCAAAGCTTGTCTTTTCTCTGTAAGCTCTTCCACTGCGGACTGCACCTGCAGGATCCTCTCTCTGCTTCTAAATGGGTGAAGGAGGTGAAATTTAAGCCTTCTTCTTCCCATTCCCGTGAGGGTTCTGTCTATGACGCTAAAAAGGGAAATATCTTCTCTTCCCTCGTAGCTCTCAAGGAGTTCAAGCCCACGCCTTGCTCTGTAGTCTATACGGACATACCCCTCATCCGAGTAGGGTTTTGGTTTTGACACAAAGGGTGTAAAGCCTCTCTGAGTACTTTTGAGATAAAGGTAAGCACATCCGCAAGGGATAAGCTCCTCCTGCGTCTCAAAGCCCAGAGACCTGTAACTGTGCAGGTTAAAATCTCTGATTAGCTCCTCAAGACCTCTTGAAAAGTACTCCTCGTCCAGCTCTGTTTTGTAGGTTCTTATGTACTTTTCCGGTTCTAAGTGTGTGCCTCTCTGAAGCAGAACTTCTCTGGGAGAGAACTTGCAGAGAAACTCGTAAACCTGCTCCTGAGAAAAACTGCCCGCTACAAACTCACCGGTTGATGGGTTCAGATACGCGCAGAAGTACCTCTTGCCCTTTACATAGACGCATGCCAAGCCAGAAAGGTCCTTTTCAAAGTAAGTCCCCGGTGTTATAACCCTTATGACTTCCCTCCTGACAAGACCTTTTGCCTGAGTTGCATCCTCCATCTGCTCGCATATGGCTACCTTGTAGCCCTTAGAGACAAGCTTTGTTATGTAATTGGTAGAAGAGTGGTAGGGGACTCCGCACATGGGTATTCTCTCTTTGCCCTTTCCGCTGGGTCTGGAAGTTAGCACCAGTCCTAGCTCTTTTGAACCTATGTGTGCATCCTCGTAAAAAAGCTCGTAAAAGTCTCCAAGGCGAAAAAAGAGAAGGCAGTCGGGATGTAGCCTTTTAAAGTGGTGGTACTGAGATAGCATGGGAGTAAGTTCGCCTTCACTTGGCGTATTCCACATGTCTTGTCTCCCTTATTACCACCACCTTTATCTGACCCGGATACTCCATCTCCTCCTCTATCTTTCTGGCTACCTCCTTGGAAAGGACATACGCCTCCTCGTCGCTTAGCTCTTCCGGATTGACTATTATTCTGACCTCTCTTCCTGCCTGCACTGCGTATGCGTTGGCAACACCTTTAAAGGACTTTACTATGTTTTCCAGCTTTTCAAGCCTTTTGAGGTAAGTCTCAAGGCTTTCCCTTCTTGCACCGGGTCTTGCAGCAGATAGAGCGTCCGCTGCGCACACGAGAGCAACCTCGGGGTATCTGACTGGCTCTTCGTTGTGGTGTGCCTTTATGGCATTCAGGACTGGGTCCGGCTCTCCGTACTTTTTGCAGAGCTCTATGCCTATGTCCGTGTGAGAGCCACCAAGCTCGTGGGATATGGACTTTCCAATATCGTGAAGGAGTCCTGCTCTTCTTGCCATTTTTGCATCAAGTCCCAGCTCTCCAGCCATAAGTCCAGCTATGTAAGCAACTTCCTTTGAGTGAAGCAAAACATTCTGCGAGTAGCTGGTCCTGAAGTAAAGCTTACCTATATAGTAGTAAAGACCTGGGTTTATATCGTAAAGCCCAAGTTCTGTGCAGGTTTCTTCCCCCATCTTCCTTATCTTTTCATCCATCTCCTTCTTGACCTGATTGACCACCTCCTCTATGCGTGCGGGATGTATCCTCCCGTCATCTATGAGTATCTGAAGAGCTTCTTTGGCTATCTCCCTTCTGAGGGGGTCAAAGGAGGATATAGTTACCACATCCGGTGTATCATCTATGATGAGGTCAACGCCAGTTAAAAGCTCAAAGGTTCTTATGTTTCTGCCTTCCCTTCCTATTATTCTGCCCTTGAACTCGTTGCTGGGCAGTTCTACCGTAGTTGTGGTGTAGTTTATGGCTATTTCCGGCGAAAGCCTCTGGATAGCTGTGGTTATTATCCTCTTTGCCTCAAACTCTGCCTTTTCCTTAGCCTCTTCCTCTATGCGTTTCATGACCCTTATGGCATCTATTCTGGCTTCCTCCTCCGCTCTTTTTAAAACTTCCGCCCTTGCTTCCTCCATGCTCATGGAAGCTATCCTCTGCAACTCAAGAATTTCTTTCTGCCTGAGGGATTCTACTTCCTTCTCCTTCTGCAAGATGCCGTTTAGCCTCTCTTCCAACTCTCTCTGGAGTCTCTCCAGCTGTCTTTCCGTTTCTCTTGTATCCTTTTCCCTTCTGTAGAGCTCTTCCTCTCTCCTTTCTAAAACTTCAAGCCTTCTCTCCAATTGATGTTCCTTCTGGATAAGACTCTGTTCCAGCTTCTGAAGCTCAGCCCTCTTTTCCGCTATAAAGTCTTCGGTTTCTCTCCTTCTCTTCTCCGCCTCTTCCTTTATCCTATGGGCTTCTTCCTTAGCTCTCAGAAGCAAACTTTCCGCCTCTTCCTTGGCAAGTTTTCTGTACCTTTCTGCCTCCTCCTTGGTTATGCCTATGAGCCTTTCTGTCTCTTCCTTGGCATCCTGCCTTATCTTTTCTGCTTGTGCTTGTGCTCTTTGCAGTATGTGCTTGGCCTCAAGCTCCACTTTCTCTAAGTCCACTTGTGGCACTCTTTGGCTTTCTTCTTTCCTAAGGAGTTTTGAGAGAAAAAAGCCTACTAAACCAGAAAATACAGAAGCTACCAATAAAACCATTAACAGCACTTCAATACTCATACTTTTTACCTCCTTTTAAGATGTAAGTTTCGGTGATGAGAAGATCCACCGGCTCATCCCAGCTATCAACGGGAATCTCTTCAAGCACCTGAAAGCTATAAGCTACTCCCACCTTTACTCCCTTCACCCTTTTAAGCAATCTGTCGTAAAAGCCCTTCCCAAAACCTATCCTGTATCCTTTTGTGTCAAAAACTATCCCCGGCACTAAGGCAAGGCCCACTTCTTCTGGCTCCACCTGAGTGCCATCCTCAGGCTCCAATATACAAAAAGACCCGGGCTTTAGCTGATTTGAATGTTCAACTTTGTAAATCCTCAGTCTGTCCCCATCTACTTTTGGAAGTAGAGCTTCCTTCCCCAAGGATATGGACTCCCATATAAGAGATGTAAGGTCTGGCTCGTTTTTTATGGGGCAGTAGAAGAGTATCTTTTTGGCACCTTTGAAGTCTGGCAAACTCTTTACTCCCCTCTTTATCCTCTCCGAATATAAAAACACCTCCTCCTCTCCCATTGCCTCTCTTCTATTTAAATATGCCCTTCTTAACTCGCTCTTTTTCAAAACCTTCATCTTCCGCCTCCTTTCTTAGGAGGGGAAGGCAAGAAACCCACCCGTGCGGTGGCAAGGAGGCTACGGTGGGCCCCTAAGCTTTAGGTGGGTGCTCTCCCGAAACGCCCTCAGGACAGTTCCGGAGACCGAGCTCCCAATTGGCTCACCTTGTGGACCCCAATTTAAACCTCTCTACCACCGGCAGGGCAGGCTCTATCTGAGCCTTGCTCCAAAACTATCCTCAAGGGAACTTATCAGCTTGTTTACCAAACCGTTTACTTCCCCATCGGACATACTGCCTTCAAAACTTCTAAATACCAACCTAAAACTCACGCTCTTCTTGCCTTCCCCAAGCTCTGAGCCTGTATAAATGCTAAACACCTTCACTTCCTCTAACTTCTCCTTAAGCAGGTTTTGTGTATGAGATATTAATTTATCCACAGCTACCCCTTTGTCCACCACCACCGAAAGGTCCCTTATGACTGGAGGATACTTAGAAAATGGTTTGTATAACTTAGTTTTTTGTTGGATGTGTAATAGTCTCAGCTCTCCAATAAAGACCTTTCCCTTTAGCTCCAAGGTATTTACTATCCTTGGACTTAGCTGTCCCACAAAGCCCACCTTCTCATTTTCCAAAACCAAGTCCGTTTGCACATAAGGATGTAGGAAGCCATAAGAAGATGACTGGCTTTCCATCTTTAAACCCAATATCCTCCCTACATCAATAAGCAGGGAGAGGGCATCGTAAGCGGTGTACACTTCTTGTGGATAGAGCCTGCGCACGCCAGTGAGCAAAATTCCCACCCGTTCCTCCTCTCCCTGGTGTGTATACACTCTTCCCACTTCAAAAAGTGCCATGTCATAGTTGTGCTGTCTCTGGTTGTAAAGACAGGTTCTTAGGAGAGAAGGTATAAGGGAGGTTCTCATGTAAGCCTGGTTTTTGACGAGGGGATTTGTGATGCTTATGGTAGGTTTTTCTATGTCTAAAAGCTCGTAAAGGCTGAGGTCTTCAAAGGAGAAAGAGATGATCTCTAAAAGTCCCCTGCTTTTGAGAAGCTCTCTTACTTTGTCAGTAATACTTTTGTGCTCAAAAGGTAAAGAAGGAAGGCTAAGCACCTCAGAGGGTAGGCTGTTGTATCCCTTTATTCTCAAAATCTCTTCTATTATGTCCACATCTCTCTGCATGTCGTAGCTTCTATGAGATGGTACATAAACTTCAACACCGCATCTCATGGGACTGTTGGGAATGCCCAGCTTTGTAAGAATTTCAGAGGCTTCCTCCCTGTTTAGCGTCTCTCCCGCGTACCTTCTGTACTTTTCCAGGCTCAGAAATATGGTCTTGGGCTGGTAAGGTGATGGATAAGCATCTCTCAGGGCAGTAAGAGTTCCCCCAGCCACCTCAAGTATCAGCTCTATAGCCAAATCCTGATACCTTTTTACACCTTCTATGTCCACATTCCTCTCAAATCTGTACGAGCTGTCCGTTTGTGTGCTGATTGCCTTGGAGGACCTTCTCACCCTGTAAGGCTCAAAGTAGGCAGATTCCAAAAGTATTCTCCTGCTGCTGTGGTTCACACCGCTTTCCTGACCTCCTACTACACCTGCTACCGCCAGGGGCTTTTCCTCATCCGCTATAACTAGGTTGTCCTCGGTAAGGGTTTTCTCCGCTCCTGTAAGGAGAGCTATCCTCTCTCCTTTTTTTGCGCTCCTTACCCTTATGCCCCCGCTAAGCTTGTCCGCATCAAAGGCATGAAGCGGCTGACCGTCTCTCAGCATTATGTAGTTAGTTATGTCCACCACATTGTTTATACTTCTTACACCACACTGCCAGAGCCTTCTCCTGAGCCAAAGAGGAGAGTCTTTTACAGACACCCCTTCTATTAGTGCTCCTCTATACCTTTTGCAGTCCCTGTCAATTATCTGTATGTCCAGCTCCCCAAATTCCTCAAAACTAACTTCCTTATCTTTCTTCAGATTTCTTCTGAATATGGCGCATACCTCCCTTGCCACACCCCTCACGCTCAGAAGGTCTCCCCTGTTGGGAGTTATCTCCAGCTCCAGCAGGTACTCACCAAAACCCAGAAGGTCATACGCGGATGTGCCGGGTTTTATCTCCTCCCATATCTTCAAAACACCCTCAGAGTGAGGTTCAAGCCCAAGTTCCTGAGCCGAAAGGAGCATCCCCTCCGAAACAACACCGTCAAACTCTCTCTTTGTTATGCAGAGCTCCCCTACCTTTGCACCGGGCAGCGCCAAAAACACTCCATCGCCCAACTTCAGAGACCTATCACCTGTTATGACTGTAGGATGGTATCCCCCACCCACATCCAGCCTGCACACCAGAAGGTTTTTCTTAGTAGGATGCTCTCTCATCTCCACAACTTTCCCAAAGACTACTCCATCCAGGTCAGCGTCAAACTTCTGCACACTAGTTTCAACGCTTTTAAGGGTCAGCTCACGGGCGATATCCTCCGGAGAGATGTCCTGCACATCCACAAGTTCAATAAGCCACGTATAGGGGACTTTCATATTATCATTATATCAGCACGATGCTTTTACACGCCATTGAGGTAAAGAATCTGGTCAAAGTTTACGATGGGAAGGTTCGCGCTCTTGACGGTGTGAGCCTAACGGTTCAAACTGGGCAGGCTTTTGCTCTTCTTGGTCCCAACGGTGCTGGCAAAACCACCCTCATGCGCATCCTTACAACCCAGATAAAACCTACGCACGGAGATGCATACATATACGGCTACAGCGTAGAGAGACAAAGCTCGCAGGTGAGGAAGCTCATAAGCTATGTGCCACAGGAGATGAGCGTATGGACGGATATAACCGTTTACGAAAACCTCCTCATATATGCAAAACTCTTCGGTCTTTCGGGGAAGGATAGAAACAGAGCCATAGAAAGAGCGCTGGAGGATATGGAACTAAGGGAGGTAAGGGATGACCTTGTGAACACCCTTTCGGGAGGTATGATAAGGAGGCTTGAAATAGCCTGTGCCATGCTCATAGAACCAAAGGTTATGTTCCTGGATGAACCCACCATTGGGCTTGACCCGGTTGCCAGAAAGAGGGTATGGGAAAAGCTCAAGCAGTTTAGGGATAACTCGGGCGTGACTATATTCTTTAACACCCATTACATGGATGAGGTGGACATGTACGCAGACCGTGTAGCCATCATAAATAAGGGGAGGATAGTGGTGAGCGGAACGTGTGAGGAACTAAAGCGTTCTGTAGCTGCAGAGGCTGTGCTGGTCCAGACGGAAAACCCTCATGCCAACTACAACCTGCTTAAGCATGTGCCTGCGGTTAGAGAAGTGCATACCGAAGGTGATGAGATAAAAATACTCGTTGATGATGCGGAAGCTTTCCTGCCCGTGCTATTGGACATTCTCAGAAAGGCTGGAGTACGCATAAGAAGGGTGTCGGTATCCAAGCCTACGCTTGACGATGTGTTTCTAAAGTATGCGGGTACAAAGTTTGAAAGTGCAGACAGGATAAGCGATGTGAGGCAAACAAGGAAGATGCTCAGCAGGATGTAGCCATGAATGCAATTAAGAGTATTCTTGTGATGATGGAGTTAGAGCTAAGAAGGCTCAAGCATGACAGAACGGAGATATACTTCAGAGCCATTCAGCCTATGCTCTGGCTTGTCATATACGGACCAGTTATGGGTAGCGTGAAAGCCATACCCACAAACGGTGTACCCTATACGGACTACATAACTCCGGGTGTTCTCATACAGTCCACCACTTTTGTGAGCATCTTTTACGGACTTATGATGGTCTGGGAGAGGGATGTGGGAATACTTAAAAGACTCCTCGTTACACCCGCACCGAGGTACTCGGTAGTTGTAGGCAGGTCTATGGCTTCCGGCTTGAGGTCCCTCCTTCAGGTCTTTATTATTCTGCCAGTCGCGTACATAATAGGTGTTAGATTCCTGCCAAACCCCCTTTACTTTGTACTTGCGCTGGGTGTTATATTCCTCTCATCAGGAGGTTTTGCCTCCGTATCTATACTGGTAGCCTCTTTTATGAAGACCAGAGAGAGATTTATGGGCATAGGGCAGGCTATCATAATGCCCCTGTTTTTTGCCAGCAACGCACTATACCCAGTTAACCTTATGCCTCCTATACTGAGGGAGCTATCCATAATAAACCCCCTCACTTATGCGGTGGATGCGGTAAGGGGGCTTCTCATCACAGGCGATATCTCAAAGCTTTACCTTGACTTAGGTGTATTAATTACCTTTGACATCCTGATGTTTACCCTCTCTTCCTTGAGCTTTAGGCGCATCATAGAGTAGATATGCTAAAATTACTACCCATGCTACAGCTTATTTTCCTAATGCTCTCCGTCTTAAGTCTTTCCTTCTGCGGAGAGATAGTAGCCACCACATACCCTGTCTACTACCCCCTTAAGTATTTGGTGGGAGAAAAGCACAGACTAGAAGTGCTAGTCAGGTCTCAGGCTGACCCTCATCACTACGAGCTTACACCAAAGGACGCTGAAAGGTTGCTGGGTGCTAACTTGGTGATGACCCTTGGTCTTGAAAGCTGGGAGTGGCGTCTTTTAAAAAACCTGCCAAAGGGAAAGGTGGTCACTTTAAGCGAAGGAATAAACCTCTTAAAGCGAGGCAGTTTTCCGGATCCACATGTGTGGCTTTCCCCAAAAGAGTACAGAGTTGTGGTAAGGAACATAAAGGATGCGCTGGTAAGATGGGACCCTTCCCAAAGGGCTTACTACCAGGAGAGGTACAGTCAGTACCTTCAGAGATTAAACAGCTTAGACAGGAAGTTGGAAAGCACGCTGAAGACATGCAGTTATAGAACGCTTGTGTCCACACACAGAGCCTGGGACTATCTGTCAAGAGACTATGGGATTAAGACTCTGAGCCTTTCGGGAGTTCATGCGGAGGAGGAGCCAAAGCCTTCCGAGATCAAGGCTATAGTGCAAACTGTAAAGAGAGAGGGCTTAAAGTACATCTTTGCGGAGGTGGGACAGGACAGGAAGGTGGCGGACTTTATAGCAAGCCAGACAGGCACCAGAGTATTAATGCTAAACTCCTCACTCTTTCCACAACTCAATTCTGATGACTACTTTTCTATAATGGAGAGGAACCTAAGAGCGCTCAGAGAGGGGCTGGGATGCAGGTAAAGGAGGCGCTAAAAGTCAAAAACCTGAGCTTTCGCTACAGGCGGGACGAGCCTCTGATAGATGACCTTAGCTTTTCTGTGCTTGAGGGGGAGTTTTTTGGCATACTGGGTCCCAACGGCTCTGGCAAGACAACGCTCTTGAGACTCATACTGGGGTTTTTAAAACCTCTGAGCGGTAGCATAGAGCTATTTGGCGAGGATGTCAGGACTTTTAAAAGGTGGAATAAGGTAGGGTATGTACCTCAGAGGTTTCATGTGGAGAAGGCTTTTACCGGCACTGTGGGTGAGCTTTTCAGAGCTTTAGCGCCAAAAGAGAAAGTAGGCTGGATAATAGCTTACCTTCATCTGGAGGATCTTCTAAAAAAACAGTTTACCAAGCTATCAGGTGGTCAGCAACAGAAGGTGCTTCTTGCCCTTGCACTCACCACAAACCCTGACATGATCCTGCTTGACGAGCCTCTAACAGGTCTTGACATACACGCACAGGAACACATAGAGAGCATACTAAAAGAGATAAGCAGGAAGAGAACGGTGATAGTGGTGTCTCACGATGTGGGATTTGTGCTTCGGAACGCGGACAGAATTTTGTGCCTTGGCATGCAAGAGTGCAGACTTATAAAGGCTCAGGAGCTTGAAGGCATGCTGAAAGAGCTATACAGACTTCACTGAAATGCTACTTTTAGAATATGCTTTCCTCTGGAAAGGTTTGGTAGGGGGTCTTCTTATAAGCGCTTCTTCATCCTTAGTGGGTGTGTTTTTACTCATGAAGAGACTCTCCCTTCTGGGTGCGGGACTCTCTCACGCAGCCTTTGGCGGTATAGCTCTGGCTATTCTTTTTAACGCAGACCCAACACTTTTTACGCTCCTTTACACGGTGCTTTCTGGACTTCTTCTCCAGTTTCTGATAGAAAAGAGGGGATTGCCTGCGGACACTGTTATTTCCCTCTTTTTCTCCCTGGGTGTTGCCCTGGCTATACTTGTTCTGAGCATAACACAAAACCTCGGCAGTAATGTATACTCTTACCTGTTTGGGAGCGTGCTTACCGTCTCCGACAGGGAGCTTTATAGCGCCTTAGCCACTTCACTTTTGACTTTTCTGTTTGTACTTGCCTACTACAGAAAGCTGTTGCTTATTAGTTTTAACGAGGAGCTTGCCACCTTGAGGGGGGTAAAAGTTAGCCTTTTAAACTACTTACTTATCAGCATAGCATCCGCCAACATAGTCTTTGCCATAAAGGCTGTAGGTCTCATACTGGCTTCCTCCTTCATAGCCATTCCTCCCATGTCCGCACTGCTAGTAGCCGGCTCCTTCTTTTCCACTTTAGCGCTCTCCCTGTTTCTATCTTTGAGCGCAACTCTGCTGGGCATGCTGCTATCTTTGGAGCTTGATGCGCCACCAAGCGCCACCATAATTCTCTGCATGGTCTTTATCTTTTTGATCCTTACCTTATGGAAAGGCATCACCCTTCTAAAAAGAAGACTTTCACAAACTTCTTAGCCTTATGAGGCTCATCCTTGAGCATAATTCTCGCCTTTGTAATAGCGTCTTTGCCTGCACCCTTTGGAAGGTTATGCTCCCTTATCCACAGGAGAAACCTGGCTCTTGCAAACATGCTTGCCACGGACACCGCAACATCCCTCTCTCCCTTCTTTTTAAACACCACACCCTTTCCGAAGGGACTCTGGCTTGAGTAAGCATCTATGGTTATCTCCACATGGTAATGCTTGCGCACATCCTCTATAAGTGTGCGGTAAGCCCTGTCCATTATTCTGTTGAGGTTTCTCACCTCACTGTAAAGCTCGTTTAACTGCTCAGGCTCGTACACAAGGCACTTTGCCTCTACTAGAGGAGATAGTGCCTCCACCTTTTTAAGTAAAACCTCATCCTTCAAAAGTTTGCAGTCTTTTGGCGCTAACGAAAGCACCCTCTTGTAATGGGAGGGTGGTATTATTACACAGCAAAGCACTAAAGGACCAAACACATCCCCCTTCCCCGACTCATCGCAACCTATCTGCACCCCTGACGGCTCTTCCATCAAAGAGAGTATTTCTTCTTTTAGAAAAAGCGCCCCATTTCCCTGCAAGAGCAAAGAGCCAGAGCGATACAAAGTAGCGCAGGTGCCTTCTCTGCATAGCGACCAGATGGCATACTCTATTTTTCTCTCTTCAAAGCCCCTGTCCTTTAAAAAAGCCCTTACCTTGTCGTAATACTCTTCTGGAAGTCTCAGACTAATATTCAAAGTGCTAAAATATTATATATGAAAAACTGGGTTAACTCAACAAGTTTGAAACTTAAAACCCAGTTTTTCTGCAGCTTAACACTCTTTTATGCCCAGTTTCCTGTACAGGCTCATCACGGGACACCAGTTGGTGAAGGCGGACTGTATTTGGTTGAGAGACATAAAGAGCAGGAAAAGCTTCCAAAACCAGTGAACATCCGAGCCTCTTATGCCAAAGAGAAACACTATCAAAAGGAACACACCTGATGTAAGCCTCAATGCTCTATCCATAGTCATGGCTATCCTCCAAATAAGAATATAAATATATTATTATATACCATAAGCAAGTTCTATTTTGTTTATCTTTGCGCGAGGTTATGCCAGCTTATAATATTTTGATACATGGAAACGAAAAGACAGCTTAGCACACGAGAGGTCACCATCATAAACGAGGTTGCAAAGATACTAAGTAAGGGTATGAACTTTTTGGAAAGTGCAGGGGAGGTACTTAAAATACTTTACTCCTTTTGGGATGTTAAATACAGTTATGTAGCCCTTTACAGAAAGGATCTTAAGCTTCTCAAAATAGTGAAAGCTTTTGGCTTGAAAGAGGAGGAAGTGGAGAGAGGTCTTTTCAAGAGAGGAGAGGGTATTATAGGCAAGGTTTATAAAAGCGGTGTACCTGTGGTACTTTCAGACCTCAGCACTAACTCCTACCTGAATAGGACAGGTTTAAAAGAGAGATTGGAAGGAAGTGAGTCCTTTATAGCGGTACCTATAAGAATAGGTGGCGAGATCATAGGTGTGCTTGCTCTTTTTAAGAGCTTTGATAAAAAGGAAAGCGTGGAGAAAGCTGTTGAGCTTCTGATAATACTTGGGACTATGATTGGCATGCTTTACAAGTTGGAAGAAAGAATAAACATGGAAAGGCAGGAGTGGGAAGAGGAGAAAAAGGCTCTGACGCAGGCGCTTGGTAAAAAGTATAGTCTTGAGGGCATAATAGGCAGAAGTGTTGCTATAAAGAATCTCATAGACTTAGTAGAAAGGGTATCTCAGACGGATATAACGCTTCTTTTAACTGGTGAAAGTGGAACTGGTAAGAGCCTTATAGCCAAGGCTATACACTTTTTGAGCCATAGGAAGGAAAAGCCTTTCGTTACCATAAACTGCTCTGCTATACCTGAGGCACTCCTTGAAGCTGAGCTTTTTGGCTATGAAAAGGGTGCCTTTACGGGTGCTTACACTTCTAAAAAAGGAAAGTTTGAGATAGCTAATGGTGGTACGGTATTCCTTGATGAGATAGGTGATATGCCCCTCTCATTACAACCAAAGATACTGAGAGTTCTTCAGGAAAAGGAGATAGAAAAGCTTGGTAGTGAGAGAAGCATCAAAGTGGATGTTAGGATAATATCAGCAACCAATAAGGACTTACGGCAGTTGGTCCAAAAGGGGGACTTCAGAGAGGACCTGTACTATCGCCTCAGTGTGCTTCCTATACATATACCACCACTGCGGGAGAGGAAGGAGGATATACCTCTTTTGGTGGACCACTTTTTAAACACCTTCAATCAAAAGTACAGTAAGAATGTAAAGATAGATGCCAAAGCCTTGGAGCTTATGATGGAGTATCCTTGGTATGGTAATGTGAGAGAGCTTGAAAATACTATAGAGAGGTTGGTAATACTAAAGGACGGCATTGTAAAGGAGAGTGACTTACCGTCTTACTTTTTTGTTGAACTTAGCAGAGATGAGCCCAGAAACCTCCCATCCGTTATAGAGCTTACAGAAAGGGAAGAGATAATAAAAGCTCTTGAAAGAACTGGCTATGTTAAGTCAAGGGCTGCCAAGCTTCTCGGTTATACTCTCAGGCAGCTTGATTACAGAATACGCAAGTATGGGATAAGCTTGAAAAAATTCTGAACTTCCTTTATAATTAATTAGGTAAAAAGGGGGCAGCCCCACTGGGGGCAAAAGAGCCTGATGCGCTTTTTAAAATATTACTTGAGCAGCTATTGTGGCATTGGTTCTTGTTGAACCTTGACTGGGGTCTACCACATCGGCACCTACCATCACTTTTGCTGCATGTCCATTCAGGTAGTAATTAAGCCACACCTGATATCTGTTTAGCTTTATGCCACTTCCAGGGTTACCCTCGGGCTTTTGATACTCCCACCTTAAACCCAAACCGGGCTTCCCTGCACCTACCTTCTGGTCGTAGAGAATCTGTCCTTCAGCATAGGCTAATTTGCATTTTTGATACTGACTGCAGTCAGTACGATCTGCGGGAACTGATGATGCGGGTAAAAAGTCCTTAGTCTCCACATAACCTGCACCCAGGTTGGGAACGATATCACCGAACTTCTTTTCAAACTGGAAGTCCACCGTCCACATCTTGGCAGTTTTTGAATTAGTTGCTGTCTCCCACTTCTGGGCTGTATAACCCGCACCCACTGTAAGCACATCTTTCTTTCCCAAGTATGTTTCGCTTAATACGTAATCCGTCTCAGGAGAAAATCCCAGCATGGTGGGTGAAAACTGCACCCTTACAGTATAAGCTAAGTTATCTTTTACTATGTTCTGACCATTTACAACATCACCCTTGTTATAAAGGCCGTCGAATAATCCTAGCCTATACTGAAACATACCACCAGCGATGTTCCCCCAGAGTGCCACACCCTTATCTCTGTAAACAGGGCTTACTGCAATCCCCTGTGCAAATCCTCTGTATATAGGTCCCGTTTCCGTTACATAAGTTGCTTCATTGGTAATGTGCAGTCTTGTGTAAGGTGCTCTAAACTGACCTGCGGTTATCTTAAATTCATCAGCCAAGTTGAAGTTTATAAAACCATCAATGAGACGCATCTCCTTCCCCAAAGCGTTGTTTTTGTTATCCACCAAACCAGGTGCTATCCATATCAAGGCAAAATCCACCTTATCATAGGCTTTACCCATGAACCACCATGCAGGATATACAAGGTTAACATTGTAGCTCCTTTGCGTATTGGTGGGGTCAAGTCTCAGGTCGGGAGTGATACCTTTGTCCAAATAGCCACCCCACACCTTCAGCCACGCTCCAAGACTCAGCGTGACATCTTCGCTTACCTTGATGTCAACGGCGCTGGAAACTGATGGCAGAGCTACAAGAGCGCTTAGCAGAATAACTTCTCTTAACTTCCCCATGGCAAACCTCCTTTAAATTGGTTTAATCGTCAGGTGTAATTATATACACTTTTTGTAGCGTTTCCATTCAAATTTCTTATGAGGGCTATAAGGTTAGGTTATACTAAACCGTATGAACCCCAAAGTTGCCATCATAATGGGTAGCCTGTCAGATTGGGAGTATCTGAAGGAAGCACATAACTTGCTTAAAGAGTTTGGAGTTGAGTGTGATGTTAGAGTGGTGTCCGCACACAGGACGCCCGAGGTGATGTACGAGTTTGCCAAAAGTGCAAAGGATAACGGTATTGAGGTTATCATAGCAGGAGCGGGAGGAGCTGCTCATCTGCCGGGCATGACAGCATCTCTAACGACTCTGCCAGTCATAGGCGTGCCTGTACCCTCCAAGCATCTTTCTGGCGTGGACTCTCTTTACTCCATAGTTCAGATGCCTGCAGGTGTACCTGTGGCAACGGTGGGTATAGGCAACGGGGTTAATGCAGGACTTTTAGCTCTGAGAATCTTATCCATAAAGTACCCTCACATAGCTCAAAAACTGGAAGACTACAGAAAGAGCCTTCAGGAGAAGGTAGAGAGAATGAATCAGGAGCTGAAGAATCAAACTACATAATACCTGTTTTTGCCCTCGCGCTTTGCTCTGTAAAGACCAGCATCCACTCTTCTTAAAATGGTATCCACAGTATCCCCCTCTCTATAAGTGGTTACTCCCAAGGATATGGTTACCTTAATGCCTTTATCAAAGACGGTACTTTCTACCATTTTCCTTATCTTCTCAGCAAAGGCTGCAGGGTCTTCCAGCTGAGGTAAGATAATTAAAAACTCCTCACCACCCCATCTTCCGAATATATCAGCCTTTCTTATGTTTCCCTTTACTAAGCGAGCAAGTCTTTTAAGCACCATATCTCCCATTTTATGTCCATATGTATCGTTTATGCGCTTAAAGTCATCTATATCAAAAAACACTATACCGAAGGGAAGTTTGTATCTCTCTGCCTTTACAAGCTCCCTTGAAAGGAACTCCTCAAGAGCATATCTGTTGTATATCTGCGTAAGCCCATCATACATAATCAGTCTTCTCAATTTCTTTTCAGCTATCTTTCTCTCAGTTATATCCACCATCACGCCTATGCCTGCGGGAGACCCCTTATAAAAAATTGTCTCGGAGCTAATTTGAACCCATCTTATCTTCCCATCCTTCCTTTTTATTCTTACCTCGTATCGCTCAACGCCTTTTATTCCCGCATCCCTTTTTAACATAACGTTTCTTACCATCTTTCTGTCCTTGGGATGGATAATATTTAGCACATCATCAAGCTCTATAAGTTCCTCAGAAGAATAACCTGTGATCTCGGCTAAAGCTTGATTTACATAAAGAAGTTTTTTGCCCTGCCTTAAAAAGATGCCCACAGGAGAAGCATCAGAGAGATTTCTGATGATCTCTTCCTTTTCGTGCTTTTCAGTAATGTCCATAACATAGCCGTAGTATCCTATGACCTCTCCTTGGTCGTTCTTTACCACTGTGGTGTGGTCCAGAACCCACTTGACTTTACCATCTTTGGTGACTATCCGGTAGTCTTCGTGCGTCCATGAAGGTGCACCGCCTTCTGTATAGGTTTTAACCTCCCTTGCTACCCTCTCAAGGTCATCCCTGTGTACCATGTCCGCATAGGTTATATCACCTCTTAAAAACTCCTCCACGGTGTAGCCAGTAAGGTCCTTAACATTTGGAGACACAAGCTTCACAGGCCAACCTGGACTGTTATCCCAGAAGAAGAACACTATGGGACCCTCTGAAACAAGCAATTGAGAACTAAGCCGACTCCCCTCAAGGGCTGTTAGTAGGTGAGAAAGGTCTATGTGGAGCTCTATATAAGTTTTGCTCTCTGGAATGCATCCCGCCACCACATAAAAGTAAGCCTCCCTCCCTGCCATCCTGTGAACATGCACCGCATGATAGCTTTCCAGTCCCTTTTCCTCTATAGATTTTACTGGACAGGGGCAGTTTTCCATCGTATAGCACGGCTGAGAGAAGCTGTGAGTGATTTCATAACACTTGCCTTCCCTATCTCCGTAGGTCTCCTTAGCCTTTCTGTTTAGAAAAATTACCTGGTAATTCTCGTCTATGACAAGGACAGGCAAAGGAATAAAGTCAAAGGCTGAGTAATCCATATGAGTGGGCCTCTATAAGGGCAACCGCAACAGAATAATCCCTTTCATGAGAGATAGACACCCATATGCTAACACTTTCAAGCATACCCTTTAAGTCATCTCCCAAGATGTTTACCTTTGCAGGCTTTCCTCTGTCTCCAAGCACCTCTATTTGGGAGAGCTTAAGAACTATACCAAACCTCTGGTAGAAAGCTTTCAAAACAGCCTCTTTACATGCCCATCTGGCGGAAAGACACTCAAAAAAACACTTCTGCGCCTTGCAGTATTCTAACTCCTTCTGTGTATATACACGACTCAGGAACCTATCTCCAAACCTCTCCACCGCGGTTTTTATCCTCTCGTTTTTGACTATGTCTATACCCAGCACAAGGAAATTATAAAAGGGGGACAAGCCCCCAGTAAAGGCTCACTTCTTTTCCACTATAACTCCCTTTAGCGGTGCTACTGCCTGCAGAAACTCCTGCTGTTCCTTTGGGGGTACTTTAAACTTGTTGAGGGTTTCCTTGGTAAGTTCCACAAATCTGTTCCAGTCTGAGTCGGATATACCGAGGCCTTCGTGTACAGTCTTCATATCCCTTCCTGTATAAATACAGGGACCACCTGTTGCACTGCATACAAAGTCAGTAAGATGAGCTATGAGCCTTCTCTTGCTGTCGTTGCTAAGCCCCTTAAAGTAAACACCCAGCTGTTTGTCGGTGACTAGTCTGACCGCCAGGTCGTTGACCACCGCGGATATGGCATCATAACCGCCCAGCCTCCGATAAAGGGTCTTTTCTTTGTGCATCATCTCCGCAGAACCAACCCCAAAAAGCCCAAAAACCAACATAAGGCTAAGTGCAGTTTTTCTCATGATATCACCTCCTTTTACTTATTCCTGTCATCAACTACATCGTTCCTTTGGCTTTCTAGTATGTTGAGAACTGCTTGCTGTAGGTCATCAGGAACGCCGTTTTTCTGCATAGATTTTTGAACGCACGCCTTAAAACTGTCTACATCATCGTTGGCTATCCCCTTACCATCAGGTCCTACCATACCTTGATGTGCCGCTCTCATAGGTCTACATGTAAAGGTCCTCTGCACTCCATCAACAGGACTTGTGTAAGTTATGGTCGTTGGAAAAGTACAGGGTCCACCGGCAGCGGCGCACAGCTGTTTTGTTAGGCATACCTTTATACGTTCAAGAGAGTCCGCTGACAGACCTCTGAAGAATATGCCTATGTTGGGGTCGGTTGCAAGGCAGGGGACTGCATCGTCTACCACTTTCCTAATGCCTGCCTCACCACCGAGCCTCTCAAAAGGCGATTGAGCGCTGCTGCTACCCCCACAGGAAGAAAGCATAAAGCCCGCAGAGGCTAATAAAGCAAGTGTGCCTAATATATACCTTCTCATAGTTCCACCTCCTTAAGGTTTTATGGTTTTAATGCTAACTTCAACAGACTAAAGCTTCAGTGACTTAATCACACAGTGTGCTATACTTTAAATCTGATGGGAGACTTCACCAAGGCAGGTCTGGATAAGGGAGACATAGAGAAGGAGCTGGAGCATACCCTTACCTCTGCCAGAATGCTCTACAGGACCTACCTTTTGACCATTGAAGACTACAGCAGTGAGGAGCTTCTGGCAGACCTCAAAGAGTATACCCACCAGCTGGAAACCTCTATACTGCCTCTTGTCAGAAGGGCGGAAGCCACTAAAGTTCCCAAGCTGGTAGACATGGCTTACGAGATACGCTACACCTATGAAAAAATCATAGAGGTTATAAGAGAGCAGCTGGATAGAACTTAGAGGAGGTAAAAAACATTTGACGAAAACTGTTAAAAAGTGCACAATAATATTACTAAGGAGCAGAAAAAGAAGATGATAACCTTACATTGTAAACTAACTTTTGAAAACAACAAGGACAAAGAAGCACTGATGGATATAATGAGAAAATTCTCATCTTGTTTTAGATACGCCTACAACAAACTACTTGAAGGACACTCAAGAAAAGACCTTAAAAAACATCTACAAAAAATATTTAACATAAACTCAAGATATGTAGATGACGCAATATTCAAAGCCCAAAGTTTGATTAACTCTTGCATAGCAACATACCAAAGCCCAAGTAAAGTAATATTTGGAGGTAGAAGACTATTTGAGCTCCTCAAAAACAAACATATAAACGGAGAAAGAAGAAATAAGCTAAAACAAAAATGGGAAGAAAGAAGAAAACACTGCCTATACTCAAGAGGAGACAAAACAAAGAAAGGAAACCTAAACATAAGAATAGAACTTGAAAAAGATAAGCTTACACTTAGAATAAACACAGGAGATAGAAACTGGATAAAAGCAAACATAAAAAGAACAGCAAACAGACAAAACGATAAATGGATAAATTTCATAGCAGACTTAATACGAGCAGAAGAAACAAAAGAGTACTTCCCATACTCAGTAGAGGTAAGAAAGATAGACAACGATTTCTATGCATTTATAAGCTACCAAGACGTAAAGATAGAAGAACCAACTATAACAAAAGACAATGGAGTAATAGGGATAGACATAAATGCAAGCCCATTTCACATAGCTATGGCAAGTGTAAAAACAGATGGAAATTTAGAAAAGATAAGAAGAATATCTCTACACCATCTATTAGGCAAGACAAAAAATCAGAGAGAATATCTATCTTGGCAAATAACACATCAGATAACAGATATGGCTAAGGAAGAGAATAAAGCTATAGCCATAGAAAAATTATCCAACATACCGAAAGGAGAAAGAGGAGATGGCAATGGAAAGCTAAGGAAGAGACTACAGCAATGGATATACAAAGGTTTGTTAGAGAAAATAAAAACACTTGCTAAAAGAAAACGCATTCAAGTTATAGAAGTAAACCCGGCTTACACATCAGTAATAGGAGCATTAAAGTATGCACCACAGTATAGTTTAGATAAAGATACAGCAGGAGCATTTGTAATAGGCAGGAAAGCACTGGGATTTAGAGAAGAAATACCTAAGAACTACGAAAAGCTAATAACAGAGAAGGAGTATTTAAAATTTGCAGAAGAGAGAATAAGACAGGAGAAAGAGAGAACACAAGAGAGTTTAAAAGAAGAGAAAAACCAGTATAAGAGAAAACCGATACAAAAGAAACTAAAAGAGCTAAACAAAAACTTAAAGATAATCCAAAGCCTTTACAGTGAGCCACAGGCTCAAGAGCCTGTCAACCGATGGAAGCAGCAGGTGAGAGGCTTGTCTTGGACAAGTTATAAACTGTGGCAAATTGTGAAGGTAGCCCTTGCTATCCCTGTTCTGGGTAAGTCTCTAAGCAGGGACTTATCACCCTTGAAAGGTATAATAGTTTCAGGGGCTTGGGATAGGGTAGCAAGAAGGTTAGCTCCTGTTTCTTGGGACAGGGGCTATGGTATGGACAAATACCGCCAGCTGGGGACATGTCCATACCTGAAGGAGGCGGGATACAAATACCCCAGCCCAAAGTGTGGAGTTTTATATCCACGCTTTGGATAACCAGGTTTGCTATGCCAAAGGTGGCTATAATTCTGGTGGATGGTTTTGAAGAGGTTGAAGCAGTAGCTCCTATTGATGTGCTAAGACGCGCAGGAGTGGAAGTGCTTATAGTTGGGCTCTCCAGAGAGCCTGTGGCAAGCGCAAGAGGTATAAAGATACTGCCCGAGCTGTCAATAGATGAGGTGAATCTTGAGGAAATAGACATGGTGGTGCTTCCTGGTGGTGCGGAAGGTGTGGAGAACCTCAAAAAGGACAAAAGGGTAGAAGCACTTGTGAAAGCGCTCAAAGATAAAGATAAGTATGTTTCAGCCATCTGCGCAGCACCTACTGCTCTTGCATCCTTTGGCGTTCTTGAAGGGAAAAAAGCAACCGTTTATCCATCATTAAAGGAAGAGATAAAACCAGCGGTATTCGTTGATGATAAGGTGGTGGAGGATGGCAGAGTAATAACAAGTCAGGGACCTGGCACCGCATTGCTTTTTGCTCTTAAGCTGGCAGAAAAGCTTGCCGGTAAGGATAAAGCTCGTGAAGTAGCTCAAAGGATGCTTATAGATTGGTAATGCTCCAGGTGAGGGTAAAGCCCGGCGTGGAGGAAAAGCTAAAGTCCTACTTTCCATGGGTTTACAAGCCTGAGATAACATCTTACTCAAAAAAGCCACAGAAAGGTGATCATGTAGTCGTTAGGGATGCTGGCGGACACTTCCTTGGTTATGGCTACATAAACCCTCAGGCAAACATAAGTATAAGGCTTTTATCCTTTGAGAAGGAAAAGAAAATAAGTTATGAGCTAATAAAGGAGAGGGTAGAGCAGGCGTATAACTACAGGAAGAGCCTATCTTTAAACACAGACGCCTTCAGACTCATTCATTCAGAGGGTGATTTTCTGCCAGGGCTTGTTATGGATGTTTATGGCGATTACGCAGTGGTGGAGTTTACCACCTTTGGCATGAATGCCATGAGAGAATGGGTGATATCTGCCATTCTTGAGGTATTAAAGCCAAAGGGCATTTACGAAAAGAGGAACGAATACGCTCAAAAAGCCGAAGGTTTTAAAACTGAGGAAGGTGTCATATACGGAAAGGTACCTCCTGAGATTACCATATACGAAGGGGATTTAAAGTACTATGTGAACATACCTCAGGGACAGAAGACGGGCTTTTACTTGGACCAAAGGAAAGCCAGAAGCATGATAAGGCAGTTAGTAAAGCCAGGATACAGGTGTCTTGACCTTTTTTGTCATACGGGTGGCTTTGCTCTTAACATGAGGAAAGCAGGCGCAGGAGAAGTTCTGGCGGTTGATATATCAGCTCAGGCTCTTGAAGTGGCAAAAAGGAACGCGGAGCTAAACAGTCTTGATAATATAGTGTGGATGGAAGAAAATGCTTTTGACTTTATGAGGAAGCTACACAAAGAGGGTCAGGTTTTTGACTTGGTGCTCATGGACCCACCATCCTTTGCCAAAAACAGGGCAAGCGTACCTAACGCTCTTCGTGGCTACAAGGAGCTTTGCGTGAGGGGGCTTCATGTGGTAAAAAGGGGAGGCTACTTAGTTATATACTCCTGCTCCTTTCACATAACTATGGACCACCTTCTTAAGGTGCTTCTGGATGCAGCAAAGGATACAAGAAGACACTTAAGAATTGTGGGAGTTAGCTTTCAGGACCTTGATCACCCCTGGGTGCTTCAGATGCCAAATACCCTTTACCTGAAGGGAATATACGCGGAGGTGCTTTGATGAATATACACCAAGCCATCATCTTAGGCATTGTGGAGGGGCTAACCGAGTTTCTGCCAGTTTCTTCAACGGGACACCTCATACTTACCGCTCATCTTATGGGTCTTGAAAATGACAACTTTACCAAAAGCTTTGAGATATCCATACAGATGGGTGCCATCTTAGCGGTTCTTTTTCTTTACACAAAGAGATTTTTAAGGGACTATCAAGTGTGGAAGAGAATACTGGTAGCCTTTTTCCCTACGGGTTTGCTGGGCTTTCTGCTCTACAAATTTATAAAAAATTATTTAGTAGGCAACGACAAGGTGGTGGTTGCTTCTTTGTTCTTGGGCGGGGTGTTTCTTCTCTTTGCGGATAGAGTGTGTGAGCGCTTTTGCTATATGGAAGATGCGTCAAAACTCAGCTTGAGAAAGGCTTTCATGATTGGCATCTTTCAGTCTCTTGCCATGATACCAGGGGTTTCCAGGTCCGCATCCACCATCATAGGCGGGATGCTGATGGGCTTAAACAGAAAAGCTTCTGCGGAGTTTTCCTTCCTTCTGGCTGTTCCTACCATGCTAATTGCTACCTCCTACGATGTTTATAAATCGCATACTACTTTTACGAATGCTCAGTGGTATCTTTTATTCGTGGGTTTTCTGTCTGCCTTTTTAACCGCTCTTATAACGGTAAAAGTCTTTATAGGTTTTATCTCCAGGCACTCCTTCCTACCCTTTGGTATTTACAGAATACTGATAAGCTTTGCTTACGGCTTTTACTTTTTATAAAATGGACAGATGGATACTTTATGCAGTGGTGCTGCTCTTTTTTATGGGGCAAACCGCTATTGTAAGCTCTAATACCGTCCCTTACATCTTTGAACGCTATGCAGACTTCAGCATATACAAAAAGCCTCTTTACCAGCTGTTTACCTTTCTTGCGGGTCTGTTTATAGTAAACTGGCTATTTTCAAGGTTAGATTACAGAGTTCTCAAAAAAAAGAAGGTGGTTTATACTTTGGTGCTTTTATCCACAGCCTCTCTTCTGGCAGTATTGATAAAAAAGTTCGTAGCTCACAAACAGGTAGACAGATGGCTCGTAGGTACCAGCTTACAGCCTCTTGAGTTTGCAAAGATTACTCTGATAATTTTTATCGCTTACTACATAGTAGAGAAGGGTTCTGTAAGACAGTGGAAGTACATATTCTGGGCTTCCTTTATAGTGTTTTTAAATGCCTTTTTGGTTTCTCTTCAGCCTGATAAGGGAGGAGCAATCTTTCTCTTAGTTCTGTGCGGTCTTATGTTATATGTGGGCGGTATTCCTAAGAAGGTTTATCTGCCAATAATTGGTGTGTTTTTCCTATTTATTGCTTACTTGCTTACTTCCAAGTCGGGGTATGTGGCGGAGAGATTCTCAGCTTGGAAAGACCCCTTTGCCGACCCTGAAGAATCGGGATACCAGATCATACAGTCCCTCTTTGGATTTGCTCACGGAGGCATGTGGGGGGTAGGTATAGGCAAAGGTATTCAGAAGATGGGAGCTCTGCCAGCAGCGGATACAGACTACGCGGTATCCCTTCTGGCAGAGGAGCTGGGATTTGTGGGTATGCTTGTGCTCTTTTCTCTTTACCTTCTTCTGGTGGGAAGGCTTTTTTACTTTACTTACAGGGTAAAAGAACCTTTTGGTAAGCTTTTACTTTTTGGCATAGCCTTAAACTTTGCCCTATCCTTTCTTTGGAATGTGGGCATGGCGGTAAACCTTCTGCCACCCAAGGGAATAGCTCTCCCCTTCATCAGCTACGGTACTTCCAATCTCCTCTTCTCTATGATAAGTATAGGACTGGCTCAGTCCGTTATAAGAAGGGGATTGTTTTAAACTATTATATGGCATGCTGACACTTAGTTTAATTCTTTATCTTCTTTCCTTCTTTGTTGCCATACTTTCCTATTACGGTAAAATTGCCCAAAAAGCAGTCTTACCGCCTTTGATGTTTGCCATTGTATCCTACTTTATATACATACTTCATATAAGCCTTAAGCTGGGCAGTTTTCCCTTTGCTAATCCTTACGGTTTTTCTTCCATATTGGGTAATACGATGGTGCTTACCTTGACCATCTTTTCCCTTAAAAACAGCCAATTTCTCAGATTTTCAGCCATCTTTTCTTTTATTGGGATTCTGTCCGCTCTTCTTGCCCTCCCTTCGGAACCATCTCCTTATAGGAATCCTCTCTACTCTCTGCATATACTCTCAGCCCTTTTTGCGTATGTATCCGCCTTTTTTGGTGGACTTTCCTCTCTTTTGAGACTTTTGCTGGAAAGAAGACTAAAGCAAAAAGACCTCCCCGCCTTCTCTCTGTCCATAAACCTCTTGAGGACATCCGAAAGGATTGCGGTCAATCTTTCCTTTGTGCTTCTTACTCTTACCCTGATTTTTGGAAGTTTCTGGACAAGGGTTCACTTTGGAAAGCACTGGGTAAACGACCCTAAGCTACTTTTTACCTTCATCCTCTGGATGTATTATGCCTTTGTGGTACATCTGAATCTGGTAAGGGGATTAAAACCCAAACAGCTTTCTGTCCTTATACTCTTGGGAAGTCTTTTCTCCCTTCTTAACTTACTTTTTGTGAGACATGAAGTTTAAGAGAGTATTTCTCATAGGTTTTATGTGTAGCGGTAAAAGTACGATAGGAAAAGAGCTTGCTAAAAGTCTGAGCTGGAAGTTCTGCGACCTGGATGAAGAGGTCCAAAAGGAAGAGGGCATGAGTATAAAAGAGATCTTTGAGCTAAAGGGCGAGGACTACTTTAGAAAAAGAGAGTTGGAAGTTCTCAAGTTGCTCGTTTTAGAAGACAATGCAGTAATAAGCACGGGAGGTGGTCTTGGGGCAAATAAGGAAGCTCTGGAGCTTATGAAAAGGCATGGATTGGTGGTATGGCTTGATGTGAGCTTTGATGCTTTTTTGCAAAGGTGCAAAGACGTTCAAGAAAGACCACTTTTGAAAAAGAGCTTGGGAGAGTTAAAAAAGTTATACCAAGAGAGAAAAAAAATTTACTCCCAAGCTCACGCTCACATAGATACCACAGATGAACCTAATAAAATAGCACAGCGTATCATTCAAATACTTCAAGACGAGAGAAGATGAAAGGAATCTCGTAATCTGCTGACTCTTTTGAATCTGAAGCGTGAATGGCATTCTTGCCTTTATCGGTACCAAAGAGCGCTCTTATGGAGTTAGGAGCTACCTTTCTTGCCTCTTCACTGTCGGTGGGTCCTATGATCTCTCTAACTCTTCTTATGGCATCTTCTCCCTCTAAGATACAGGCAACTACGGGTCCGGATGTCATAAACTCCACAAGCTCTGCGTAGAAGGGTCTTTCTTTATGAACTATGTAAAACTGCTGTGCCTGCTCTTTTGTGAACCTAAAAAGCTTCATGGCTCTCAGCTTAAAGCCCTCTGAAAGAAACCTGTCAATGATCTTACCGGTAGCACCCTTTTGAAAGGCATCAGGTTTGATAATGATGAGCGTCCTTTCCATACTCAACCTCCTCTCTGAGTTGTTTTCTCAAAAGCGACTTTTTATACTCTTCAAGAGCTAACTTTTCCTGTTCTTTGTATAGGCTCTCCCTCTTTAAAAGGTCCTCCCAGTTTATTTCTTTAGCTTCAAACCATGGTCCATCTGTGCAGGCAAGCCCACTTTTAACTCTGCAAGTAAGACAAAGTCCTGCGGCGCAGAGCATATGAACCACTGGCATAGTAATGTGAGGCGTAGAGTCATATATCTGCGAAAGGATTTTTGAGAGCATATTGCTACCCACGGACACAACCAAGTCAAAGCCACTGTAAGCTACTATATTTTCCTGATACACCACTTCATCAAACCCTTCCCTTTTCAAAAGATGGCTAAGGCTTTCATCCAAACAAACCATCTTTACATAATTTCCCAGATCCTTTAGAGCTCTGCCCACACTTATAGCAGGTGCTATCCCCCAACCTTTGGAGTATATGACCACCTTTCCATAGTTGCCGACGGGGAAGGGTTTTCCCAGCGGTCCAGCAATGTAATAAAAGGCATCTCCCTCCTCCTTTATCTCAAGCGTGCTTCTTCCCACCACCTGCACTAAGCAGGAAAAACCGTTATCAAAGGTTTCAAATACGCACACTGGAATTCTTTCCGAGTGCTCTTTTAGCTGGAGCAGAACAAACTGACCTGCTTTTGCATGGCGTATGTGAGGTGCATGTATCTTAAGGAGTATAAAGTCTTGGCTTATCTGCTCTTTGCTAAGGATATCAAACATGCATGATAATTATAACTCACTTTTGTATTTTAGAACCTCTTCCAGCAGAGCCTGGGCCATCTCCCCCTCACTGACTTTACGAATAGGCTTTCCTCTTTTGAAGAGCCACGCAAAACCTCTCCCACATGCCAAGCCAAGGTCAGCCTCCCTTGCCTCGCCTATTGCATTTACCACGCAACCCATTATGGCTATCTTTAGGGGTTCCTTTATATCTTTTAATTTTTCTTTTACCTGCATTACCACCTTTGGAAGGTCCACCTCAATGCGTCCGCATGTAGGACAGGCAACTATCTCTACGCCCTGCCTTCTTATCCCCAAGGACCTTAAAATATCGTAAGCTACCTTTACCTCCACCTCGGGGTCATCGGTGAGCGATACCCTTACTGTATCGCCTATGCCCAAGTAAAGGAGAATACCTATGCCCACCGAGGACTTTACTATACCACTCTGTCCCATACCCGCTTCTGTAATACCTATGTGAAGAGGTATGTTTGTCCTTTCTGCAAAAAGCAGGTTAGACTTTATGTTTTCCAGCACATCAGAGCCTTTTATGGATACCTTAAAATTGTCAAAACCCCACTTTTCCAACTTCTCTGACCAACGCATGGCACTTTCAAAGAGCGCCTCCGCACAGGGATAACCATACTTTTCTAAAAGGTCCTTCTCCAAAGAGCCTGAGTTTACACCTATCCTTATGGCTACACCCTTTTTCTTAGCCTCTTGGACTATTTCTCTGACTATCTCCTCCTTTCCTATGTTACCCGGGTTTATACGAATGCCATGCACTCCTTTTTCCATTGACCTAAAGGCATAAGATGGTGCAAAGTGTATGTCGGCTATAACGGGAATAGGGGAGTTTTTGACTATATCTGGAAGAGCCTCAAGGTCCTCCTCGTGTGGCACTGCAACCCTTATGAGTTCGCAACCTGCACTGTGGAGCCTCTCTATCTGTTGCAATGTTTCTTCCACCTGGTGGGTTTTGGTGGAAGTCATGGATTGGACCACTATGGGTGCATCTCCTCCTATCTTTACCCAGCCTACGCTTATCTGCCGTGTCTTGCGCCTTTTTGGGCTCATGACAGCTCAAGCATTCTCAGGATAGGTCTCTTTGCTTTTTCTATTATCTCCTCGGGCAGTATTACCTGGTTTAGCTCATACTTTAGTGTTTCGTAAACCTTTGGAAGTGTTATAGCTTTCATAGTGCAACAATAAACGCTACCGCAGTAATTCATGGCTTCTGGAAATATATACTCCTTGTTGGGATTTTTCCTCATCAAAGTGTATTTTAGCCCCACCTCCGTTATCACTATAACCCTGTTAGTGTCGCATGTGGTGGCGTAATTGATAATCTGGGAAGTTGAACCTACGAAATCTGCCATATCTATAACCTTTGGATGGCACTCGGGATGCACTGCCACCTTGGCATCCGGATACATCTCTTTGAGCTTTTGAACTTCTCTTGCGGTAAACTCAAAGTGTGGAGGACAAAAACCCTGCCATATCACAAACTCTTTATCTGGCACATGTCTCTTTACCCAGCTTCCCAGAGCCTGGTCGGGTATGAAGATTATTTTTTTACTCTGGAGTTTCTGAACTATCCTTATGGCATTGGCAGAGGTTACGCACACATCGGAAACAGCCTTTACTTCCGCATTGGTATTTACATACGCTACCACCTCACCGTCTGGATGCTCTTCTTTTAGCCTGAGAACATCCTTGGCAGTTATCATGTCAGCCATGGGACAGCCGGACTCTGGATTCGGATGAAGGACCTTCTTTGTAGGATTTACTATCTTTGCAGTTTCACACATAAAGCGCACACCGCAGAAAACTATTATGTCCGCATCTGTCTGAGATGCTTTCCTTGAAAGCTCTAAGGAATCACCTATAAAGTCCGCCACATCTTGAACCTCAGGTCTCTGATAGTAGTGAGCCAGTATTACCGCGTTCTTCTCCTTTGCAAGTTTCCTCACTTCCTCCTGCAGAGCCTTTAACTCCTCTTTGCCTAAAACCTCCTCCTTTTTAACCTCTAAGGCAAACATCAGGTTTAAAATATATATCTCTTTTCCAAAAAACACTGATCTTGATTAAAGGTTTTTCAGCACATAACTTTCCAGCTCAAAAAACTTCCTCTCCTCCTCTCCACCAAGCTCGTGGTCGTATCCAAGAAGATGCACAAAGCCATGAGCCAAAAGCCTCTTTATTTCCTCCTCAAGGGAGTGCCCCATCTGTGATGCTTGCTTTTTCGCAGTGTCAAAGGATATAACTATGTCTCCCAGTATTAACCAGTTGCCTACTTTTTCACATATAGGGAAGGAAAGCACATCCGTTGGTTCATCCTTTCCTCTATAGTCGCGGTTTAGGTGTCTGATAGTTTCGTCATCAGTTATGTATATGCTTATCTCAGCCCTTTCAAGCCCAAGAAGTTCAGCAATACGCTCAGAAATCTGTTCAATCTGAGCTTTCTTTATACTCCTCTTGTGAAGTCTTATCTGTATCCTGTTCCTCCTTTGCCCTTTCAAATTCCTCATAAGCTTTTATTATCCTCGCCACAATGGGGTGTCTCACCACATCCTCTTGGGTAAACCAGACAAAGCTTATACCCTCTATGTTTTGAAGTACCTTTATTGCTTCAACAAGCCCCGAGTGTTCCCTTTTGGGAAGGTCTATCTGCGTTATGTCCCCTGTTATAACCACCTTTGAACCAAAGCCTATGCGCGTCAAAAACATCTTCATCTGCTCTTTTGTTGAGTTTTGAGCCTCGTCAAGGATTATGAAGGCATCGTTCAATGTTCTGCCTCTCATAAAAGCCAGTGGTGCTATCTCTATTATGTTTCTCTCCAGCATATAGCTTGCCTTATCGTAGTCCACCATGTCGTAGAGAGCATCGTAAAGAGGTCTCAGGTATGGGTCCACCTTTTCCGCTATGCCTCCCGGTAGAAAGCCAAGTTTCTCCCCTGCTTCAACAGCAGGTCTTGTAAGTATTATTTTATTGACTTTGTTCTCCTTAAGGTGAGCAAGTGCCATAGCCATTGCCAGGTAAGTCTTCCCAGTGCCTGCAGGCCCTATACCAAACACTATGTCATTGTTTTTTATGGCATCCACATATATCTTCTGGGTATGCGTTTTGGGAAGTATAGCTTTTCTCCTGTGGGTTAAAAAGATTATGTTCTCCTTGTCTTCCAACTCTTTTGCCTCCCTTTTGCTTACATATTCCTTTGCCCTTTCTCTCACATCCTGCGCTGTCATAGGATGAGACTTTAGCTCCTTGATTATGCCCTTTATAAAATCGTAAGCCTGCTTAACTTTTTCTTCCTCTCCCCTTATCATAATTTCCGTACCTCTTGCAAACACCTTTACACCAAAGACCTGGGAAAAGTACTTGAGATTTTCATCACCGCGACCAACTATGGCATAAAAGCTCTCGTCAAAGCTTCCTAAATCCACTCTCTCTTCTAACTTTTCGGTGCTTGACATCCTATTGTCTTATAAATATATTGATAAATACGGGAATTTCAAGTCCATCACAGGAGGAACAAAATGGGATATATGCTCAGGACGGTTATACTGCTCGGAGCTCTTACTGGCTTATTCCTTTTTGTAGGCCACCTTATAGGTGGCAAAACTGGAATGACTATAGCCCTTATTCTGGCTGGCATCATGAACTTTATAGCCTACTGGTTTTCTGACAAAATCGTCCTTTCCATGTATGGTGCAAGGGAAATACCTTACGAGGAAGCACCGTGGCTACACCAGATAGTTGAGGAGCTGGCAAGCAGAGCCGGCATTCCTAAACCTCCCATATACCTTGTTCCTATGGAACAACCCAATGCCTTTGCTACAGGAAGGGGTCCCGGGCATGCGGCAGTAGCGGTAACATCAGGTATACTACATCTGCTTGATAGAGATGAGCTAAGAGGAGTTCTGGCTCATGAGCTTGGACACATAAAGAACAGGGATGTCCTTGTGGCTACAATGGCAGCAACCATAGCCGGCGCAATATCTTACTTGGTGAATATGTTCCAGTGGATGCTCATCTTTGGAGGAGGTAGGGACGAAGAAAACAGGGGAGGATGGGCGGGTCTGGTGGGCAGTCTTATGCTTATCATTCTCACACCCATAATAGCCATGATTATACAGATGGCTATATCCAGGTCAAGGGAGTACTTAGCGGACGAGACGGGTGCCAAAATAAGCGGTGATCCTCTTGCTCTCGCAAGAGCTCTTGAGAAGATCCACAACTATGTTTACCAGATACCAGCGGAGGTGAATCAAGGTACAGCTCACCTTTTCATAGAGAATCCTCTCTCGGGAGAAGGTATATGGGAGCTATTTTCTACGCACCCATCAACGGAAAAAAGGATTGAGAGACTCAAAGAGCTGGCAAGGAAGATGGGAGTTTACGCATGAAAAGCGTATGCGTGTTTTTAGAGGAGCTGGTGGAAGATGTGGAGTTTATATACCCCTACCTTCGTTTCAAAGAGGAGGGGTTTGAAGTTATCTCTGCAGCACCTGAAAAGAAGGACTACAGAGGGAAAAAGGGTATGACTTTTACACCAGATGCTACCCTGTCAGAAGTGTCCGGAAGGCTCTTTGATTGCCTTTTCATACCGGGTGGCTACGCACCCGACAGGCTAAGGAGGTATCCCCAAGTTCTCAGCATGGTAAAAAAACACCTAGAAGAAGATAGATTAGTAGCTGCAGTCTGTCACGGTCCTTGGGTTCTCATCTCCGCTAAGGTGGTAAAAGACAGGAAGGTGACAGGCTTTTATGCCATAAAAGATGACCTTGAGAATGCGGGGGCTATTTACACGGGAAAGTCTGTGGAGGAAGACGGCAACCTTATTACCGCCACAGACCCCTCGTCCATGCTACAGATGATAAAACTCATACTTGAGAAGTTCTCCCAAACAGGGAGTAAACTAGCTCATTGAACCGCTGCCCTCTCTCTATGTAATCCTTAAACATGTCAAAGGAAGCGCACGCTGGGGAAAAGAGTATAATGTCTCCCCTCTGAGAGTATGCTTTAGCTACTTTTAAAGCTTCTTCCAAACTTTCCACTTTTTCAAGTATTGTAGCTCCCCTCCAAGCCTGAAAGATCTTATCCTTAGCTTCACCTATTAGCAAAGCTAACCTCACTTTTTGCAGTATAAGGTCGTAAAGGCTTTCAAAGTCCCCACCTTTGTCTCTACCCCCAGCTATGAGGATGACGCTCTTATCTGGCATGCTTTTAAGCGCTGATTCCAGAGCGTTAACCGTGGTAGCCTTTGAATCGTTAAACACCTTCACACCTTCCCACTCACCCAAAAGCTCAAGCCTGAAGGGAAGCCCCGAAAATTCGTAAAGCACTTTCCTTATTGTTTCCGAAGGAACACCCATAAGTTTTGCTATCATAGCACTCGCAAGGGCGTTTCTATAGTTGTGGTGTCCATAAATCTTGAGCTTACTCACCTCAAAAAGCTCCTCACCCATAAAGTAAGCTCTGCCCTCTCTTAAAAAGCCGTGCGCATCCTTTGAGCTAAAAAAGTACTTTTTAGCTCTCGTCGGAGTGTTTACCACCTCCTCCTGTCTTGAATATAACACCACAAAATCCTCCTCCTGCTGATGCTTGAATATGTTGTACTTGCTGTGAAGGTAATCTTCAAGGGAGATGTGCCAGTCAAGATGATCTCTGGCAAAGTTGAGGAAGGCACCGCAACAAGGTCTAAAAGTTTTTAAGGTCTTGCCCTGAAAGGAAGAAACCTCAAGGACTGCCAAAGAGAAAGGGTCTCTGAGAACTATCTCGGAAAAAGCTGTGCCCGTATTTCCTCCCTCCAGCACATTTCCAAAGTGCTCTCTTAAAATCAGGTAAGTCATCCTGGTGACTGTTGATTTGCCATCTGTTCCGGTAATTGCCACCACCCTACCTTTGAAAAACCTATAAGCCAACTCCATCTCACCTATCACTTCCAAACCTCTCTTTTGCGCCTCTATCCAAAGGGGATGCCTCGGAGGTATGCCCGGTGATAAAACAACTGTATCCACAAGGTCAAGATACTCTCTAAAATCCGTTCCATCCTTGTCATCTCCCGCATAAACCTCATAACCTTTTGCCTTTAAAAGCTTTATGGCTGATTTACCGCTTATACCAAGCCCCCACACCAACACCCTGTCCATAGATATATAATAACTTCTATGCACAGGTACTTTGTAGTTTTTATCACCACGTCGGTGGATAGGGCAGAGGATATGGCACAGCACATCATAAAAGAAAAGTTAGGTGCGTGCGTAAACATAGTAAGAGAGGTAAACTCCATTTACTGGTGGAAGGGAAATATAGAGAGGGGCAAAGAATCGCTCCTTGTGGTAAAAACCGCCAAAGAGAAACTCAGAGATCTTGTTGACGGTGTGAAGTCAATACACCCCTACACAGTTCCAGAGATAATAGCTATACCTATAGAAGCTGGCAACGAGGATTACCTTAAGTGGATAGACGAATCTCTTGGGATATCTCAAGAAAGTTCTTGAGTATATCCATTCCTGATTCTGAAAGTACTGACTCGGGATGGAACTGAACGCCAAAAAGGGGGTAATCTCTGTGCTCAAGCCCCATGATCTCACCATCATCGGACTCTGCCGTTATCTTCAGCACAGGTGGAAGGCTCTCCCTCTCTACCACTAAGGAGTGATACCTAACAGCAACAAAGGGATTTTTTATTCCTCTGAATATCCCTTCTTGTGTGTGATATATAAGAGAAGTCTTGCCATGCATGAGATTCTTTGCCCTGACTATTTTAGCACCAAAGGCATAAGCTATAGCCTGATGTCCTAAGCACACACCAAGTATTGGAATGTCTCTGTAAAAACGCTTTATCACATCTACGGATATACCTGCCTCTTTTGGGCTGCACGGTCCTGGCGATATCACTATAGCATCTGGCTTTGCCTTCTCTATGTCCATGAGAGTTATCTCATCGTTTCTTCTTACAGCTACATGGCAACCCAGCATCTGAAAATACTGCACTAAGTTATAGGTAAAAGAATCATAATTGTCTATAACGAGAAGTTCCATAAGTATATTATATTTCCCTTCCTTCCCCCCATTTAAATTATGATTAATATCATATAGTTTTAATAAACTTTAAATCAATAAAAAGAGGGTTTTAGTGTTTAATTTAAATACTTTAAAATTTGAATTAAACCATTGGTAAATGTATTTTTTTTTTAAATTTAGGAACATTTAAATGGTATGATGTAAATTATAAAAATTTAAAATTATGTTGCAAGGGTCATAGATTTAAGCTATATTTTTCTAAAAATCTCTAAAGGAGGTCTAAAGATGGTGGAAGATAGGTCTGAGACACTTTTAAAAGTTGAGGAAAAGTACATGCCTCCTCCGTCTATAGTAGAGTCCGCATGGGTGAGGGATTATGAAACCCTATACCAGGAATCCATTAAGGACAGAGAAGCTTTCTGGGCAAAGGTTGCGGAGGACCTGCACTGGTTTAAAAAGTGGGATAAGGTTTTGGAATGGAACTATCCATATGCCAAGTGGTTCGTAGGAGGAAAAACTAACATAACTTATAACTGCCTTGACAGGCATGTAAAAAATGGCAAGAGGAATAAGGTAGCCTACATAGCCCTTGATGAGGACAGCAGGGAAAAGAAAATTACTTATGGAGAGCTTTTGGAACTTGTAAATCGTATAGCCAACGGACTTAAGTCTCTTGGAGTTAAAAAGGGTGATAGGGTTTCCATATACATGCCTAATACGGTAGAAGCAGTTGCATGTATGTTGGCATGTGCAAGGATAGGAGCTATACACAGTCTGGTTTTTGCAGGCTTTAGTGAAGGTGCTTTGAGGCTCAGGATAGAGGATGCAAAAGCAAAGGTGGTTATAACAGCAAGTTATACTAAGAGAAGGGGTAAAAAGATAGACCTGCTTGCAACTGCACAGAGGGCAATAGATGGTCTTGACTTTGTAGAAAAAGTTATAGTTTGGGACAGGGATGGCGATGTGCTAAATGGGGAGGACAAGTTCTTTGTGAGTCTTGATGAGCTTATAAGCACCAGCTCACCCAAGTGCGAGCCAGAAGTTATGGACGCTGAGGACCCTCTTTACATACTTTACACATCTGGAACTACAGGCAAGCCAAAGGGTGTGCTACACACCACAGGTGGCTACATGGTGGGAACATACTACACCACAAAGGTGGTTTTTGACCTCAAAGAGGATGATATATACTGGTGTACCGCAGATATAGGCTGGGTGACAGGACACAGCTACATAGTGTATGGTCCACTTGCTGTGGGTGCCACATCTCTAATAGTGGAAGGAGCACCCGATTACCCTGACCCGGGAAGGTGGTGGAGCTATGTAGAAAAGTACAGAGTTAACATCTTTTACACCGCGCCTACGGCGGTAAGAATGTTTATGAAGTACGGTGAGCAGTGGCCTGCCAAGTATGACCTCTCTTCGCTGAGGATATTGGGCTCGGTTGGTGAACCCATAAACCCGGAAGCGTGGCACTGGTACTTTAAGAACATAGGAAGAGAAAAGTGCGTCATAGTGGACACCTGGTGGCAGACAGAAACAGGCATGCACATGATAACCACCATACCTTCTTACCCTGCAAAACCGGGTAAGGCAGGCAAACCCTTCTTTGGCATAGAGGCTCTTGTAGTGGACAGACACGGGAATGTCCTCCCCCCCAACACCATAGGCAACCTCGTTATAAAAACACCCTGGCCTTCTATGCTCAGAACCTGCTGGGGAGAGCCAGAGAGGTACGAAAAGTACTGGAACACCATACCCGGATACTATCTGACAGGAGACCTAGCTTCTTATGACGAGGAGGGATACATAATGATTCTGGGAAGGGCTGACGATGTGCTAAATGTTGCAGGACACAGGATAGGAACTATGGAAGTGGAAAGCGCCATAGTGGACTATCCTGCTGTGGCTGAAGCTGCAGTTATCGGAAAACCCCACGAGGTTAAGGGAGAATCTATAAAGGCTTTTGTGATACTCAAGAAGGGTTATGAGCCATCTGAAAAGCTCGTTGAGGAAATAAAGTACCATGTGAAGCAGGTGCTGGGACCTATAGCGGTGCCTGACGAGATAGAGTTTGTTGAAAAGCTTCCCAAGACCAGAAGCGGAAAGATAATGAGAAGAGTTCTAAAGGCTCAGGAGCTTGGGCTTCCGGTTGGAGACATATCCACCCTTGAGGACTGAAGCTCTGTGGGGGCTTCTCCCCCCTCCATCTTACACTCACCGTTATAAACAGCACCCTTTTCTATGATAAGCTCTTTCACCTGCACATTCCCATCAACCCTACCCCCAGCTTTTATCTCAAGACTTTGTGCCTTTATGTTTCCCTGGACTCTGCCGTACACCACCACCCTTTCAAGGTCTATGTCCCCTCTTACACTTCCGCGCTCTCCCAATATAAGCCCTCCTTTACCGCTGATGTTCCCCCTTATCTCTCCGTCTATCCTGGTTAGCCCTTCAGGAATGGTAAGATTACCATCAAACAAACAACCTATGCCTATGAGTGTCCTTATCTCCTGGTTGCTGACCCTCGCTTCCTCCTTTTTACCGAACATGGTAAGTAGTATATAACAAAAAGGAGAAACCCTCCTTTGGAGGGTTTGAAAAGGTGACACCATGTTGGGCTTTTAGAAGTTATACGAGGCGTTTACATAAAAGGTTCTTCCGGGTTCAGGCACCTTTACACCGCTCCTGAAAGGGTCCCTCTGGTAGGATAGGTAATCATAATATTTCTTATCCAGCAGGTTGTCAACTCCTGCGGTAATGGAAAGTCCTCTGTAACTTCCTCCTACTTTGAGGTTTAATATTGCGTATCCTGAAGTCCTCTGTTCCTTTAAGTCTGTGTCTACTCTGTACTGAGTAGCCGAGAGTATAGATTCTATCTCTCCAAAGTACCAACCTCTATCGTACCTGAGGGCAAGCCTTGCTTTGAGAGGTGGTACCTCTGCCACTTTTGAGCTATATATGTTTTTGTCGGGTTTTGTGTCCTTTCTTGCTTGCACATAAGAGAGTCCACCAAAGAGGAAAACCTTGTCCGTTAGAGCAAGCCTTGAGTCTAGCTCCCCTCCAAAAAACTGAGCGTTTACATTTTCGTAAGACCTTGCACTGTTATTCATAACACCCATAACCATGTTGACTTTGTTTTGATCGTGGACAGTTATGTAGTCTTTAATGTAGCTGTAGAAGATGGTGGCTTTGGTAAGGAGTTTACCAGTTGAGTACTTTACGCCTAGGTCAAGCTCTGTGTTTTTTGAAGGCTTGAGGTTTGGATTTCCCACCCAGTCAGACCCCGTCATGCGCTTGAGGGCAAAGTACCTCTCCTGAGGGTCGGGCACTCTCACCGAGTGTCCAAGTCCTACAAAAAGCTCTGTCTCTTTAGAAAGTGAATAAAAAAGTTGCAAATTACCTGAGGGATAAGTGTCCGTTTTTGATGTACTTCTGGTGTTTTTGTAAGCAAAGTAGAGGTCCGTATTTGCCTTTGAGGCATCCGCCTCGGTTTTTGTGGTGTCAAGCCTTATGCCTGCTACAAGTCTTAGCTTGCCAAAAAGTGCTTTCCTGTATTCGCCGTAAGCTCCAAAACTTTTAGTATCCACATCAGGTATGACAAATTGCGCCATGCTCATCATATAGTTGACTGCATCCCAGTTTCTTTTATAGGCTTCAAAACCTACGGTAAAGTCTCTGATCTTGCCCTCAAGCCTACCTCCGTAAGTTTTTGTCTTGGCATCTGTTGCCATGGACCAGGGCATCATGCCAGAGCTTACCCTGTAGCGGTCATCCATCCAGTGGTCCACTTTGGTGTAATAAAACTGGAAGTTAAGACTTTTGAGCGTGTCGGATATGCTGTCTATGCCGTAAGTGAAGTTAAATCTGTCCGTTTTGTCGTATATGGCATCCATAAGAAGGTAAGGGTAAAGTACATGTCTGGCATCCTGTTTTGTGTAAGAAAGCTCCAGCTGGTGATTTTCTAAAGGTTTAAATCCAAACTTTGCCCAGTAGGTGTTTATCTCAAAGGCTTTTGAGTTTATAAATTGAGGCTTGTATCTGTTGGGACTATCAGATGGATAGACCTCCGTAAACTTTTTGCCATCTCCATCCTTGTATGGTTTTGAGTACTTGTAAGAATACCCTGCTAAGCCGTAAAATCTTTCATCCGCATAAGAAACTGTTGGAGATAGGTTTATAAAGCTAAAGGAGCCTACTCCTGCGTTGAGCTTTAGATGAAAGCCCTTTTCTGGCTTTCTGGTTATTATGTTGACAAGCCCAGCCATAGAGCCTTGATGTTTCACATCAAAGGGTCCCTTTATTACCTCTATCTTCTCCACTTCAGAAAAATCCACATGGAAGGCGGGTGGGTCCATCCTGTTGGGACATGCACCGTAAACCCTTTCCCCATCTATAAGTACGTTTATGTTATCTCTGTAAAAGCCTCTCAGCACTATGTCGTTGGCTATACCTCCCTTTCTTATCTTCCAGATACCTCCTAACTTTGTAAGTGCCTCACCCACATCCTTTGCAGAGCTTTCCCTTACCTCCCTTATCTCAAGGCTCTCTTCAAAAGGTTCCCTTTTGGCTTTTACTTCAATCTCCTTTAGCAGAAGCTCCTGAGCGTAACCTACTGACAAAGTGGCGGTTATAAGGAGTATGCCCCTCATGTCTTTACCTCCTTCACCAAGATACTATCTTTGTTTTCTCTTGGGTTATAAGCGGGAAGATTATGTCAGGATTTGCCCACTGGGTACCACTTGCTATCTTCTCCACTTTTAACTTCTGTGCACACACAGGGCAGACGTAAACCTTCCCACCCTTTGACAAAAACTCCCTGAGAAGTTTAATCGCCTGTGTTTCTTTTGCCTTTGCATCCGCAAGTCTTACTCCTTCTGAGTTTAACCAGACCACAGTTTCGTATCCTCTACCTAAGGAAATGTTGGCAAAGGTAAGAGCCATCTCTGCACTTATACCCCTATCGTGTGTAAGATTCACTACCAAGATAGCTCCTTCTTTCTGTGCTTGATGAGTCTTATCGTGCGCTTCCTGAGCGTAGATGGTAAGTACCAGAACTGCAAGAAGATTTGTTAAGATTAACGCAATTGACCTCATAATTTTACCTCCTTTTTAACGTTCATATTAAAATAATATAACAAAATGTGATTAAAGTCAATTTTTCTTCTAAAGGCGAGGAAGATCCTCACTCCCCCTTGAATATGTATGCGTAAGTTTCTCTCTCCCTTATGATTTTATAGCTTTGCTTTTCTACAAGTACCTCACAAGCTCTTGGTCTTACATTGTAATGTGATGACATGGCAAAACCGTAAGCTCCTGCGGATAGCACCGCCAGGTAGTCTCCCCTTTCCACCTTTTGTATCTCTCTATCAAGAGCTAAAAAGTCCCCAGTCTCGCATATGGGTCCAACGATGTCTGTTTTTATGTAGCCGGTATCTCTTTTAACAACGGGCACTATGTGATGGTAAGCATCGTACATGGCCGGTCTTATAAGGTCGTTCATTCCTGCATCAACTATTACAAAATGTTTGTGTCCCTTGTCTTTTAAAAACTCAACGCGAGTTATTAAAAGACCTGCATTGCCCACTATAGACCTTCCGGGTTCAAGAAGGATCTTGGCATCTACGCCTTTCAGCGCAGGCATGACAGCTTCTGCCAGGTCCTTTGGCTCTGGATTGGATTGGTCTGGTTTATACTTTATGCCCAGCCCTCCTCCTATGTCCACATACCTAATCTCAAAGCCAGACCTGACAAGCTCATGATACAGGTCTACCACCTTTTCTACTGCTTCTATGTATGGAGAGACATCAAGGATCTGGGAGCCTATATGACAGTGTATGCCCACCACCTCAAGGTTTTTCAGCTTTCCGGCGTATTGGTATTCCTGCTTTGCATGTTTTATATCCACTCCAAACTTGCTTTTCTTCATGCCTGTGGATATGTACGGGTGCGTTTTTGGGTCCACGTCTGGATTTACCCTTATGGCTATTCTTATCTTTTTCCCTAAGCTCTCTGCAAGATGGTTCAAAACATCCAGCTCCATACGGGACTCTACATTAAACATGAGTATGTCCGACTTTATAGCATACTCAAGCTCCTTTAGGGTCTTTCCCACACCAGCATAAACTATTCTGCTTGGTTCAACTCCGGCCAGCAGTGAGGCGTAAAGCTCACCGCCTGATACTATGTCAGCACCTGCACCTTCCTCTCTTGCAACTCTTATGATGCTTGGGTTGAAGTTGGCTTTTACAGCATAACATATAAGGGCATCTGGGAAAGCTTCCCTGTATGCTCTTACTCTGTCTCTTATGTGAGAGGCACTGTAAACATACAGAGGCGTGCCAAACTCCTCTGCAAGGGCTTTAAGAGAAACACCTTCTAAGTGAAGCTCTCCATCTATGTACTCAAGATACCTGTTGTACTCTTTTAGCATGCTACCTTCTCTCCTAAGAGCTTTTTTCAAAGGTAGTATATTTTATCAGATAGTCGTACATAGAGATATAGGCAAAAAGCACTGCTATCCATAGCATCCATCCACCTAAGGGGCTTCCTGCCGAGAGTAAGATCAAGCTCAGGAATTCAAAGAAGGTTTTTGTCTTGCCCAGGTATGAGGCCTGCATTGTATAACCTTTCTCCGCACCCATGCTCCTCAAGAAAGAAACTAAAAGCTCCCTTATTAGCAAAAGAAGAAAAGCTACTGGGTTTATCTGTTGCATGTAAAGAAAGGCAGAAAGTATAGACAGGAAGAAAATTTTGTCCACCAGAGGGTCAAGGAGAGCACCCCATTTACTTTCCTCTTTGTTCTTTCTTGCTACGCTACCATCCAGCAGGTCCGACAGAGCTCCCAAAAGTATCAAAACCAAAGCCCACCTTAATTGCCCCAAAATAACAGCATAAAAGGCTGGGAAGGTGATAAGGAACCTCAGAAGGGTTATCAGAGTAGCCATCCTAAGGATTTTAACATCAACTGCCCTTCTAAGTCCTTTATTAGCTGGTATGCGGACCTTCCAGAAAAGCCATACCTTTCCCTTGCCCAATCTAAGGCTCTCTTTTCAAGCTCTTCTGCATCTATCTTTAAGCCCCTTACCTTTGCGTAGTGTCTTACCATGTCCAGATACTCATCCTTGCTAAAGGAGAAAAAGCCCAGTCTAATTCCAAACCTTTCTACCAAAGAGGCTATCTGAATGCGCCTCTCTTCTGGAAACTTTTCTTCTTCCAGGTTTTCTGGCATTAAGTTCCTTCTGTTGGAAGTCACATAAACCACTACATTCTTTGGTCTCTCTTCCACATCGCCATCAAGAAGAGATTTTAGCACATTTACCTGCTGGTCGTGTCTTTCAAAAGAGAGGTCGTCAAAGAAAAGTATGAACTTCTGGCTTGTTCTCCTGAGAAGTCCGTAAAGGTCCGAAAGGTGCAAGATGTCCATCTGATAAACCTGCACAAGCCTTAGCCCTTTGCTGGCAAAAAGCCCCAGCATAGATTTGACCAAGGAAGACTTTCCTGTACCTCTGTCTCCCCAGAGAAGCGCATCGTGAGCAGGAAGGTCCATAACCAGCTTTAAGGTATTTTTCCTTAGCTCCTCTTTCTGTCTTTCTATGTGCAGAAGGTCTTCAAATTTGGGAATGTGGGGGTGCTCTATGGGTTGGAGCTCTCCGTCCTTGAACCTAAAAGCTAAAAACTCCTCAAAATTTATCCCCATCTTAACTTCTCCTTCAGGATCTCAAAGAACCCTCTTTTGGGGTTTGGATACATAAGGCAGTAATGCTTTGACTTTTTAATAATAATCTCTTCACCCTTTTTGAGTGCCATACCTTTCTGACCGTCAAGGGTCAAAAAAGCCATATTATCTGGTGATAGGTTTACTATCCTTATCTCAAAACCGCTGGGAAGTACCAGAGGTCTGTTGGAGAGAGTGTGGGGGCATATGGGTACAAAGAGGAGGTTTTCCGAGAGGGGATAAACTATTGGTCCTCCGGCGGATAGCGCATAAGCCGTTGAACCCGTAGGTGTTGAGATGATAATTCCATCCCCGTATACCCTCATCATGAAGTCTTTCCCCGCATAAGCGTCAAGCTCCAGCATGCGCGCTATGGTGCTTTTGGACACCACCACATCGTTTAGATAATCGCCTAAGAAGTGTTGTTTCCCTCCTCTTTTTATGTATGCACAGACCATCATCCTTTTTTGAATACTGAGCTTATCCTCTAAGAGAAGCTCCAGCACCTCAAAGGCGTTTTCCTTTTCTACCTCCGTAAGAAAGCCAAATCTACCCTCATTTATGCCCAGTATAGGTATGCGGTGCTTGGCTACCAGTCTTGCCCCTGCCAGAAAGGTGCCGTCACCCCCTATCACCAGAAGGAGGTCTTTGTCTTTTAGATTTAGCCTGCATCTGTTGCCCCTAAGGTTTACAAACACCTCCGTGGATATTCCCTTTCCCTTCAGAAACTCCTCTATCTTTCTAGATGTCTCTATGGCTGTCTGGCTATCTTTTACAAAAATTAGCACCTTCATAACAAGTTATCTATAAGCTCACAAAGTACATGCCCGAGGGTTATGTGGCATTCTTGTATTCTTGCTGTATCGTAAGAAGGGACTATAAAGCTGTAGTGTGCTACATCAACCACTTTACCTCCCTTCCTTCCAGTAAAAGCTACTGTGGTGGCACCAAGAGCGTGAGCTTTTGAAAGACCTCTTATCACATTCTCTGAATTTCCTGAGGTGGTGATGCCTATGACCACATCGCCTGGCATGCAGAGGGCTTCTATCTGCCTTTCAAAAATGGTTTCAAAACCGTAGTCATTCCCTACAGCCGTGAGCACTGAGGTGTCTGTGGTGAGGGCTATGGCTGGCAGAGCTTTCCTCTCTTTTTTAAACCTTCCTACTATCTCGGCTGCTATGTGCTGGGCATCCGCCGCACTTCCACCGTTGCCAAAAAGAAGGAGCTTATTGCCATCTTTAAGAGCCTGAGCTATTATCTTACCTACATCAAGGATCTGCTGGGCGTAAAGCTCCACAAAAGCGAGTTTTACATCCGCACTCTCTTTAAAGGAGTTTATTATCAGCTCCATCATCCTTCTTGAGGCTTCCAACTGTGAGCCTCCTCATGGTTTTGAAAAACTCAGAGAGCATGTGTTTGTGATACTCCTCCTGGTTTTCTATAAACCTGAAAAGCCTCTGAAGGTCCGGGTCTTTCAAACTCTCCACCACTTTTTTATAATCCTCACCCGTGCTCTGCTCGTAGCTCATCTCCTGCTTTACCTGCTCTTCCAGCTTTCTGAGAGGCTTGGGAGAGAGGTCCGCCTCTATGCTGGGCATGCCTCCAAGCTCGCCTATCTTTTCTCCTATCTTCCCCATGTGAGTCATGCTCTCAATGGCAAGGTCCAGCATTATGTCCCTGTAGGTGCAGTCCTTGGTGTGGAAAAACTGATAAAGGTAATTTATTATAGTTTGGTACTCTTCCTTTAAAAACCTGTTTAGGACTTCCAAAGTCTTAGGGTCTGCCTTTTGGGCTTGTCCTTCTATTAGCAGGCTCTCCTTTGCCAGCTCTTTAAGTTCTGTAAACTCTATCCTGTGGTCCTCCTCGTCCTTTATGACCCTCTCCAGCAGTCTTTTTACGCTCTCATCCTTTACCACTTCCAGCTGTTTTGTGTAAGTTTCTATAGCCATTTGCTCTGCATCCACATCCTTTGAGAGCATGTCCTCCCAGTCTGGTCCCCCCACCACTATCATGTCTTCCAGCCTGTCTAGAACCACCTGTCCCCCAAGACTTACCACCTTCTGGGCAAACCACTTGAGGTGTCTCATCTCCTGCCTTGCTATGACCTCTATCTCCTCCGTTATGTTCTTGTCGGTTATGAGGAAGATGTGGTAGAGGTACTGGACTATGGCGGAGTGTTCAAGGGCAACATCGTAAAGAAGCAGGTTGATAAGCTCTCTTTTGTTCATGTTCATCACCTCAATCCTATTTGGTACACCTTACTAATATACTCGCTTACCATCCTGTGGGTGTTGAAAAAGGGTCCCACGGTGGCTATGGAGTTCTTCATCATGAATACCCACTGGTCTTTGCTGGTGTAGTACATGGGCAGTATAACATAGGCGAGCTTCCCGTATATGTCCTCCAGGTCTTCCTCGTCATTAGACTCGGACATATCGCTCCAGCTGGGTCTGGGACCTATTCCCCAGCCATTTATGCCCTCTATGCCACCCTCCAGCCACCAGCCATCCCATGTGGAGAAGTTTAAAACTCCGTTCATGGCAGCCTTCATACCGCTGGTGCCACAAGCCTCATAGGGTCTTTTGGGATTGTTGAGCCACACATCGCACCCAGCCACCAGAAGCTTTGCCATGTCTATGCTGTAGTTTTCAAGGAAGGCAACCTTCACTTTGCTGGTTCTTTGTTTTAGAGCCTGAATTTTTGAGAATATGTCCGCTATCATCTCCTTGCCCATCGAGTCCTTGGGATGAGCTTTGCCTGCAAAGACTATCTGAAGCTCCCCGAAGTGCTCCGCTACGTAGATGAGCCTGTCTATATCTCTGAGTATTAGGTTGTTCCTCTTGTAGGCTGTGACCCTCCTTGCCACTCCTATGGTCAGCACATCATCGCTGAAACCAGCTCCTGTTGTCTTGTTTATGTAGTTTACAAGCTCGTTCTTGACTTTGTTGTGCTTTTTGAGAAGAAGTTCAGAAGGCACTCTGTAGACCTGATTTAGCAACACCGGGTTTTCGTCCCACGCGGGCATGTATTCGTTGAAAAGCTCCTGAAGCTCGGGATGTATCCACCTTCTGTGGTATACGCCGTTGGTTACATACTCAAGCTCACAGGGACCCTCTGTGGGAACTTGGTCTATCAGTATGTTTTTTGTCACAAACATGTGCTTGTAGGATACTGCGTTTACCTTGCAGGAGTATCTCAGGGCAAAAGCGGACAGGTTTAGAAAGCCGTCAATGGCTTCCTTGTTCCAGTCTATGTGGTCATAGAGCTTTAACTCCTGCTTTACCATGTCTATGGGGAATTTGTCGTGTCCTGCAGGCACAGGCGTGTGAGTGGTAAAAACGCATCTGCTTCTTACCTTCTGGAAGTCTCCCAGCTCTCTCAGAAGCTCCACCACCAGCAGGGCGGAGTGGCTCTCGTTTTTGTGATAAACGCTTATGTTGTATCCGAGAGCTTTCAAAACCCTGTAACCTCCTATACCCAGAAGCATCTCCTGCCTGAGCCTGTATAGACCCTCGTCAAGGTATAGCCTTTCGTTGAGCCTCCTTATGTCCGGCTCATTCCCGGGAATGTCCGTATCCAGAAAAATGACCTTTATGTCTCCGTGCCCCCTCAGTGTGTACTCCCAGGCTCTAACTTTCTGCTCCTTATCGCCAAAGTGCATCCTCACTTCCACATCAAGGGGGGTGAGTACTTTCTTATAATCCCAGAGAGTGTCAAAATCCAGCTGCATCCCGTGATGCGTTATCTTTTGAAGCGTATAACCTTTCTTGTAGAGGAGGGTGATACAAACTGCGGGAATGCTCAGGTCCGCAAAGGAGTAGAGGGTATCACCCGCAAGGGTTCCAAGTCCTCCACTGTATGTGGGTATTCTATCCTCAAGACCAAGCTCCATCACAAAATACGCTATCATAGCTTTAACCCGGCGGAGTATATTTTGACAAAGTACTCGCTCACCATCCTGTAAGTGTTAAAACACGGGCCTACAGTTGCTATGCTGTTTTTCATAAGCTTTACCCACTCATCCTGATAGTTATAATACATGGGCAGTATTATGTGCTGGAGTTTTCCGTATATGTCCTCCAGGTCTTCCTCGTCATTAGACTCGGACATATCGCTCCAGCTGGGTCTGGGACCTATTCCCCAGCCGTTTATGCCCTCTATGCCACCCTCCAGCCACCAGCCATCCCATGTGGAGAGGTTTAAAACTCCGTTCATGGCAGCCTTCATACCGCTGGTGCCACAAGCTTCGTAGGGTCTTTTGGGATTGTTGAGCCACACATCGCACCCAGCCACCAGAAGCTTTGCCAGACCTATACCGTAGTTTTCCAAAAAGACCATCCTCAGGCTCTTTGTTTTACTTTTTGCATAGCTTATCTTGTCGTTTATGTCCTTTATGATAGCCTTGCCATCGCTGTCCGCAGGGTGAGCTCTGCCGGCAAAGACCACCTGAAGACATCCGAACCTCTCGGATATTCTTATGAGCCTGTCTATGTCTTTGAGTATGAGGTTGTTTCTCTTGTAGGCTGTTATTCTCCTTGCTATACACAGTATGGGACACTCGGGCACGAAACTAACATCGTAATTTTTGTTTATAAAGGTGATCAGTCTCTCCTTAGCTTCTGAGTGAGCCTTGAGGAGTTCTATGGATGGTATGTCATGAGCCTGTTTGAGAAGGGCAGGGTTATCATCCCATCCTAGTATGTATCTGTCAAAGAGGTCCTTCATCTCCTCGCACACCCATCTTCTGTGATAAACTCCGTTGGTGATGTAGTCTACATCTCTGAAGGCATAGCTCCTGCGGGTTATAAACCTGTGCCTTAAGGATACCGCATTTACTATGGAGCTGTACCTGGCACTCAGAAGAGAAAGGTCCAGCTGACCATCGTCTGTTGCCTCCTTCTCCCAATCTATGCCATCATACATCTTCAGGTATTCCTTCACCATACTTAATGGGAAGGTGTCATGCCCAACCGGTAGGGAGGTGTGGGTGGTAAAGACTACCTTTTTTTTCACATCTTCAACATCTTTGCTCTCTTTCAAAAGCTCAAACAGCAAAAAGGCAGAATGACTTTCGTTTATGTGATAAAGGGCTATATCGTACCCCAGAGCCTTAAGAGCCCTATAACCCCCAATACCGAGGACTACCTCCTGTATGAGCCTTCTCTCCTTGTCGCTGTAATAGAGCCTTTGAAAGGCTTCTCTCACTTTTTCATCATTACCATCAAGGTCGCCGTCAAGGAAAAGCACCTTTATGTCCCTCTTACCCTTTACCGTGTACTCCCACACCCGTAGCTTCTGCTTTCTTTCTCCTATAGGCACTTCCACTTCAACCGATAGAGGTCTTAACACTTCCTGGTAGTCCCAAATATCCTCCAAGTCAGCCTGCCTTCCATCCTTGGCTATCTTCTGGTAAACATATCCCTTCTTGTACAAAAGAGTCACGCAGACCGCAGGTATGCCAAGGTCAGCAAAGGTAAGTATGGTATCACCTATTAGAGTGCCAAGTCCACCGCTGTAGGTAGGTATACTCTCCTCCAGCCCTACTTCCATCACAAAATAAGCTATCATTTGAGAATATATTTTAACGCATGAGATTTATAAGCACAGACATAACCTGCAGGCTTGACAGCCTTCCCTGGTGCAGGTTTCACACCATGTTCGTACTGGCTCTTGGCATCACATGGGTGCTGGATGCCTTTGAAGTGGTGATAGTCAGCGCAGTCCTAAAGCCCATGTCTAAAGCTTTGAACTTTACACCTACCCAGAGCTCTCTTATGGTAAGCGGTTTTCTTCTGGGAGCTATAATTGGCTCCTTTCTCTTTGGTTATCTGGCGGACAAATACGGCAGGAAAAAGCTGTTTCTTCTTACTCTTCTGCTATATGCAGGAGGGACTTTTCTTACGGGCTTTGCCAACAGCTTTGAATCAGCTCTTTTTTTTAGAATAATTGCGGGTGCAGGCATAGGTGGTGAGTTTGCAGCCATCCACTCAGCCATAGATGAGTTTGTGCCTTCAAGACATAGGGGAAAGGTGGACGGTACAATTTCTGCACTCTGGAACTTGGGGAGCGTGCTGGCATCACTGAGCGCATCTCTCATACTTTCTTACTTTCATGAAGAGTTTGCATGGCGATTTGCCTTCTTGTTGGGAGGAGTTTTGGCTCTTGCGGTTCTCTTCGTAAGGCTGTATGTTCCCGAATCTCCAAGATGGCTTCTTTCAAAAGGAAGAGTGCAGGAAGCTGAAAGCATAGTCCAGAGGTTGGAGAAGATGGCGGGAGGACGCTATAGCATTCAAAAGTGCGATATTCCAGTGTTTGAAGGAAGCATTTGGAATGCTACCAAGCTCATACTTTCTAGCTACAGGTGGCGCTTTGTGTTTAGCTCTCTCATGAGCATCACCATACTCTCTGCATACTACGGACTGATAACTCTCATACCAACCAGCTTCTCCTCAGCCTTTGGCTTTAGCAGTCAGGAAATTCCCGGGATTCTTCTGGTGGGAAGTCTGGGTGGTCTTGTGGGAGGTCTTGCAGTGGCTTTCATGAACGATGCTTTGGGGCGCAAAATCACCGGCTCTTTGGTGAGCTTTTTAGCCTTTCTTCTTTCTCTGCTTTTCCTCTCGCCTTTAGACTTTAACAACGTTTACTTTGCCTACTCCCTAATAGCTTTTTCCTTCGCCTCTGTAGCTTATGTTTCCTCAACGGAGATATACCCATCCTACCTTCGGGCTTATGCCATAGGACTGTTTTCGGTTATAGGGAGGGTTTCGGGAGCTCTTTCACCCGTACTTCTTGTAAAACTCTCCTCTCTGGACTATGCCTACGGCGTTCTGGGGCTTTCTCTCTTTTGGCTTTTGGGGTTCCTAGCTTTTCTGGTGTGGGCTATAAAGGGCAAGGAAGCCAAGGGAAAGAGCATAGAGGAGATAACCTAAACATGACCACAAATATAGACTTTCCTCGGTGAGTCAAAAGTCAAGGTTGATAAATCTGCAGCCAAGCCTTCCTGCACTTTTCACATAGCACTCTCCAAGAGTGCAGTATAGGTAGTCCCTTCCTTGTTTGGTCCTCACTCTGCATTTACCTGCACTCTCGTTATAGACGCTCACAAATCGCAAGCCCCTTTTGGTTTCTTCAACCATGTAGTAGCCACCCCCACCCTTAGAATTGGGTTCACAGCCAGAATACCTAACTATGTAGTACTTTTTGCCTGGATAGAAGTCTCCTCCGTATATTTCTTCTACAACTAAACTATCTTCTATCATACTATCCTTTCCGAAGCTGGTAAAGGACGGACAGGGCTTGCACTCAAGCCTTCCATCCTTACTCCGACCTACTTTGTTAAGGCAAGCGGCTTTGAGAAGCTCCAAGGTTAGTTTTTCGTTGTCTTTTGGTTTTATTGTTTTAGCATCAGGCTCTGCAAATTCGGGGTCTGGCTTTTCTTCCAGCAGACCATCTTTGTATACAAACAACTTGGGCTCATCATAGGAAGGTATTTTAACCAATATGGAGCCATCCTCTGTTCTTACTTCCGTTGCAGGAAAGCAGTTATCAAACCTTTGGCTCAATCCAACTTCTTTGTTGGGCTTCAGAGTTAAAAAAGCGTATTCTACTATACAAGTATTTCCACCTGTAGCAAAAGTTAATAACAGAAGGAGATTTTCACCCACTTTAAAAGCTTTTTTAATACTCAAGCCAAAGCACTCTTCCTCCTTATGAATGGATTTATCTCTGTGCTTAAGGATGCACTCTACTCTTAAGCCTTGTTTATCTTCTATGTTTTTTACTGATACCGAGAAACTGTCTACCGTATTTCCATCTTGTTTGATATTATAAACTTTCTCGTCTTTCCCAATTTCTAATACATCCATCTGAAGTTCTACCGCACTGTATTGTACGGAATTTTTACTTGCTTGACTTTCCTGCGCTTTGTTGCCCTGATCCTGCTGTGAGCATCCCCCCGTCAGAAGACCCAAAGAAATGGCGAAAACTGCTGCTTGCCTTACCCAATAGCCTTTTGCATGCCCTGCCTTACACTGCACTGCACTACTTATCTTATAGCAAACTTTCCTAAAACAGTTTGATTGTACATAGAAAGCCATTGAATGGACCATGTGCCAAATGCCAGTGGTTTTATAATTTAACCCATGAGAATAATCCTGTTTTCCGGCAAGGGTGGAGTTGGGAAAACCACCATATCCGCCGCTACCGCTTACAGGCTCTCTCAGTTGGGCTACAAGACTATAGTGGTATCTTTGGACCCAGCTCACAGTCTGGGGGATGCTTTTGACATTCCGGAGAGCGAAAAGGTAAAGGCTAAGGGACTTCCCATAAAGATAAACGAAAAGCTATACATACAGGAGATAGACATACAGGAGGAGTTAGATAGGTATTGGGGGGATGTTTACAGGTTTCTGGAGCTTCTTTTCAACACAACTGGGCTTGACCAGGTGGTTTCGGAAGAGTTGGCGGTGCTTCCCGGCATGGAGGAGGTTACCAGTCTTCTTTATGTGAACAAGTATTACAGGGAGAAGGAGTTTGACGTGCTTGTGCTGGACCTTCCACCCACCGGCGAGTCTCTGCGCTTTGTCTCCATGCCTACGGTTCTCAAGTGGTATATGAAGAAGGTCTTTAACGTAGAAAGGACTATACTAAAGGTGGCAAGACCAGTAGCCAGAAGGCTTACAGATGTGCCCCTGCCCGATGACTCTTACTTTCAGGCTCTTGAAAACTTCTATGAGAAGCTAAAAGGAGTGGATGAGATTCTCATAGACCCAGAGACCACATCGGTGAGAATAGTGGCAAATCCAGAAAAGATGGTGCTGAAAGAGAGCCAAAGAGCTTTTATGTACTTCAACCTCTTTGGTGTGAACGTGGATGCAGTTATTATCAACAAAGTGCTGTCTCCTGAGCTGGAAGGGTGCGAGCATCTATCCAGGTGGGTGCTGACTCAGAAAAAGTACCTTAATGAGATGTCCGCGCTGTTTGCACCTGTACCTATATTCAGGGTTCCCCTGCTGGAGGACGAGGTGGTGGGTCCTGAAAGACTTAGCATACTTGCCAGTATGATATATGGGGATACAGACCCATCAAGGGTGCTGTTCAAAGAAAAGCCCTACGAGTTTGTGCAGGAAGGAAACAGGTATCTGGTTAAACTCAGAGCGCCCTTCCTCACAAAGGAGGGGCTTACAGTTCTTAAGAGCGACGGAGAGATCACCATAAGGTGGAGAAACTTCAAAAGCCACATAATGCTACCCAGAAAGCTCAGAAATTATGACCCAGTTGGAGCTAAGATAGACAAAGGCTATCTCATCATAGAGCTTGTCAGCGAAAAAATCTCATCTTGATCAACATAGTTTTAAGTATATATTTATATATGAATACTTATTCAAGGGGGTGAACATGGAAAGCCTCTACCACATATACAGGCGGAGGGGTTACACCAGGAGAGATTTTTTAAAATCAGTTCTTCTTCTCAGCGCAGTTTTGGGTTTTCCTCCCACCTCTTTCGGTCAGGCGGTTAAAGCTCTTGAGTTAAAGCCTAAACCTGTAGTCATATGGCTTGAGTTTCAGGACTGTGCGGGATGCACCGAGTCTTTTATCAGAAGCACCAGCATACTACCCTCGGATGTGCTTTTGGATTACATCTCTCTTGAGTATCACGAGACTCTGATGTCACCTTCAGGCTTTTATGCAGAGGAGGCAAAGAGGGAAGCTATAGAAAAATACAAAGGTAAATACATACTCATAGTTGAAGGGTCTGTATCTCCTAGGAACAAGGGTGTTTACTGCACAGTATCGGGAAAATCTAATGTGGAGCTTCTTAAAGAAGCAGCGCAGAATGCTGGACTGGTAATAGCAGTAGGTAGCTGTGCAAGCTGGGGAGGCATTCCTCATGCTGAACCCAATCCTACAGGAGCAGTTCCTGTTAGCCAGATTCTTGGAGACAGACAGGTGGTAAACATACCCGGCTGTCCACCCATAAGCGATGTGATGGTGGCGGTTATAGCGGGTTTTGTGATAACTGGAAAACCTCCAGAGCTTGACAGTATGGGAAGACCAAAGACCTTTTATGGACAGACAATACACGACAGGTGCTACAGAAGACCCTTCTACAATGCAGGCAAGTTAGCCGGTTCCTTTGACGACGAGAGTGCAAGGAAAGGATACTGCCTGTACAAACTGGGCTGTAAGGGTCCAATAACGAGAAACGCCTGCGCAACTATAAGGTGGAATGGAGGTCTCAGCTTTCCCATTCAGTCAGGCCACCCTTGCTTTGGATGTTCTGAGCCAAACTTCTGGGATAGGGGCTTTATATACTCTCCCCTGTCTGTGGTAGAGGGGGGTTTTGGCTGGAAGGGGATTCTTGCAGGTGTTGCCACAGGTGTTGCTTTAGGTGCAGCTTCCGCTGCCATAAACAAAAAGTTCAGGGAGAAGTAAGATGGGCGATACCACCTTTTACGACTTGGTGAGGGGTCCACTGCTGAGGTTTGCGCTGTTTATATTTTTTGCAGGCATATCCTACAGATTCTTCCGTGTGGTTTTTCTGGGACTTCCACCAGATTACGCCAAGCCTAAGGGAAATCCTTACTACATGGCTGTGAAGAAAATAGTCATCAAACCTACCATGGGTTGGACTTTCAACGAAATATTCTCAAGGAGAGCGGTAAACTTCATAGGAGGATTTCTGTTTCACCTGGGTTTTCTGGGGCTTACCTTCTTTGTTCCCGCTCATGCTCTTCTGTGGCGGGAGATAACGGGTTTACCCATACCCACCATACCCAATCTTTTGGGAGACATACTTGCCTATGCGGCGCTCGGCTCTTTATTGGCTCTTACTATACACAGGATGCTAAATCCGGTACTTAAACTGCTAACGGGCAAGGACGAATACTTTGCCAACTTTCTCATAGGAGCAATCCTCTTTACCGGTCTACTTGCCACCAAGTGGGCGGGAGGAGGCTTTTATGTGTGGATACTTTCTACCCACATGCTCCTTGCGGACCTTCTGATCATCTACATACCCTTCAGCAGACTTTCCCACTTTGTCTATTACTTCCTTTCTGTAGGCTTTATGGGATGGAACGCGGGTAAAAGGGGCGTATCCTTTTAGAGGAGGTTTGGTATGCTTGTAGAATCAAAGGAAGAGATAGGTCAGGAGGAGATAGAGAAGTTTTACGAATTTTGCAAAAAGAGCATAAATACAGAAGTGGCTTCATACTTAGAAGCTTGTGTAAGATGCGGGATATGTGCAGAAGCATGTCTCTTTTACATGGGTGAGAATGTATCTGGGAGGATAGACCCCACACTGACGCCAGCTTATAAGGCGGACCTGCTCAGGGACATATACAAGGAAAATTACACTTTTGTAGGTAGGATAAAGCGTTTACTTGGTTTTGGAGTAAAGATCACACCAGAGGACTTAAGAGAGCAGATAAAGCTCGCCTTTTATACATGTACCAACTGTGATAGATGCACGAAGGCATGCCCTATGGGTATAGATACGCCAAAGCTTGTAAGCATAGTGAGGGGAGCCTTAACTTACGCTGGACTTACCCCCAAGGACCTTGCGGATGCTACAAACCTTTCAGTAGAGAAGGGGAGTCCTCTTGGTGTGGACATTCCCACTTTTCTCAAAAGGATAGAGTTCATATCCGAGGAGTACGAGGTGGAGATGCCTGTTGATAAAAGACCTTCCGAGTATCTTTACATACCATCATCCATTGAGCTTATGAAGTTTCCCTCCTCCGTTGCCTCCGCCGCAAAAGTCTTAAACAGTTCTGGTGTGAGCTGGACTCTCTCCACAGTTGCTCACGAAGCCACAAACTTTGGATTGTTCGCTCAGAGTAAAGAAGTTACTAAGGAGATGATAAGAAGAGTTTTGGAAGGCGCGAAGGAGTTAGAAGTTAAGTATATAATCGCTCCGGAGTGTGGACATGCCTACCAATCTATGAGATTTATCGCTCCCAATGTATTCCCAAAAGAATGGAAGTTTGAGGTGCTGAACATAGTGGAGTTCATAGACAGAATGATAAAGGAAGGAAAGCTTACTATAAAAAGGAAGGTTCTGAAGGAGAGAGCAACCCTTCATGACTCCTGCCAGATAGGCAGAAGGGGTGGCGTTCTAAGAGAGCCTAGAAAGATACTGAGCATAATAGCAGAAAACTTTAAAGATTCCGTTGTTATACCGGAGCATAACATATGCTGTGGTGGTGGGGGTGGAGTGCTTGTCATAAAGGATGCGGACTACTATAGACAGAAGGGTTTTATATCCAAAATGACTCTCTTTGATAAGGCAGGCGCAAAGACCATAGTATGTTACTGTGCTAACTGTATGCTTGCCCTCAATATGGGTACTCAGGAGCTAAAAAGGGATTACAAGTTCGTGAGCATAGTAGACCTTGTAGCGGAAGCTATAAAGGAGGAGGAAGGATGAGCAGGTTAGTGATAGACCCTGTAACGAGGATAGAGGGGCACCTAAGAATAGAGGCGGAGCTTGAAGGAAACAGGGTTAAGTCTGCCTACTCTTCAGGCACTATGGTAAGGGGCATAGAGATAATACTGAAGGGTAGGGACCCGAGGGAAGCCTGGGCTTTTGCTCAGAGGATATGCGGAGTCTGTACAACGGTACATGCCTTTGCATCCATAAGGGCTGTGGAGGATGCTTTAAAAATAAAAGTTCCCAGAAACGCTTCCCTGATTAGAAAACTCATGATAGGCACACTTTTTGTGCACGACCATGTGGTGCACTTTTACCACCTTCACGCACTTGACTGGGTCAATCCTATACAGGCGCTGAAAGCTGACCCTGTAAAAACCTCAGAGCTTGCTCAAAAACTCTCGGATTACGAAAAGTCCTCACCTTCCTACTTTAAAGAGGTGCAGGATAAAATACGTCAGCAGGTTGAGAGAAAACAGCTTGGTATCTTCAGCAGGGGCTACTGGGACCATCCTGATTACAGACTGCCACCTGAGGCCAATCTCATGGCGGTAGCCCACTATCTGGATGCTCTTAACTGGCAGACCAAAATAGTTCAGGTCCACACCATCTTTGGTGGTAAGAACCCTCACCCCAACTTTGTGGTAGGCGGTATGGCTTGTCCCATAGACCTTCAGAGCGATACAGCCATAAACATGGACAAGCTTGGGAGGATAAAGAGCCTCATAGACTCTATGATAGAATTCGTGGAGAAGGTATACCTGCCAGACCTTATAGCTATAGCAAGCTTTTATAAAGACTGGTTTGAAAAGGGTGAGGGTGTGAAAAACTTTCTGGTCCTTGGAGAGCCTGAAGGCGACTCCCACAGGGAAGGTAAGTTCTTTATCCCTCCCACTTTTATAAGGGATAGGAATTTGGAGAATTACGAAGATGTGGACTATTCTAAGATAGAGGAGTATGTAACTCACAGCTATTACAAGTACTCGGTGGGGGACGAGAGAGGTCTTCATCCCTTTGAAGGTGAAACTGTCTTACACTACACAGGTCCTGAGCCACCTTATCAACAGCTCAATGTGGAAGGCAAATACAGCTGGCTGAAGGCACCGAGATACAGGGGACTCCCTGCCGAAGTGGGACCCCTTGCGAGGATTTTGGCTTTATACGCGAGGGATGAGCATGGTGCAAGAGAGCTGGTAAACTCTTACCTTTCAAAACTTGGACTTCCTGTAAATGCTCTGTACTCTACCATGGGCAGAACTCTGGCAAGGGGTATAGAAACATACATCTACGCTCACGCAATAAGGAGCTATTATGACCAGCTTGTGCAGAATGTAAAATCCGGAGACTCCACCACCTTTAATGGGGAGAAGTGGGAGCCCTCTACATGGGAAAAGGATGCGAAAGGTTTAGGTCTCATGGAAGCACCAAGGGGATCTCTCTCTCACTGGGTTCATATAAAGGATGGTAAGATAGCCAACTATCAGGCTGTAGTTCCCACTACATGGAATGGCTCTCCAAGGGATGCTAAAGGACAACCATCACCTTACGAGGCTTCGCTTGTGGGGCACGAGCTTGTAAATCCAAAAGAACCATTGGAAATAATAAGAACTATTCACTCTTTTGACCCATGCCTTGCCTGTGCTGTGCACCTTTACTCGGATACGGAAGATACCATAATCAAGATAACATAGTGCCCCTCAGTGTTATGTCCCCGCTCACCACTTTTTTCTCTCCTTGAGCGGTCATGAGGACAAGGTAGCCCTCCGGAGAGAGGTCTGCGAGTATGCCAACGGTGGGAGGGTCCGTGTAAAGGACAACCTCCTCACCCAAAAATAGAAGCCTTTTTTTAACTTCCTCTCTAAGGACTTGAAATCCCCTTTCTTTCAAAAGGTCAAGGTTTTTATCTATCCTGTCAAGAAGCTTTAAAAGCACATCAGCCAAATGATATTCTCTGCCCGATACCAAAAGTAAGGATGTTGCCTGCAAGCTCTCGGTAAATCTCTTTTGATTCACATTTAGACCTATACCTATCAAAGTTCTGTCTTTTGTCTTTTCAACTAAGATGCCACATATCTTTTTGCCACCAATATAAACATCGTTTACCCACTTGATGCTTGCCAGAAAGCCATAGTCCTCAAGCATCTGGCACACAGAAAGAGCTATCGCTAAGGGTAGAGTTTGCTCGTCTTTAAAGGTTTCGGTAAGCGGGAAGCTAAAGTATAGCCCACCCTCATCCGACTGCCAGCTTCTTCCGTACCTTCCTCTCCCTTTTGTCTGCCTTCTTGCCACCACTACGCAGTTAATACTCTTTTCCTTGAGCCAGTCCTGCGTGGAGCTTACCTCTTCAAGCCACACAAGAGAGTAAAACCTGCTCATGAGAGGAAGCTTATGGCTTGTTTTAGCGCATTTATTACCCTGTCTATCTCCTCGTAAGATATAACCAGGGGCATCATCAGCACCATCACATCCCCCAGAGGTCTCAGAAAAACCCCCATCTCCCTGCACCTGTAGGCTACCTTAAAGCCCGTTCGCTCTCCATAAGGGAAAGGCTCTCCCTTTTCTTTGTCTTTTACCAGCTCTATGCCAGCCATAAACCCAAGCTGACGCACATCACCCACATGCTTTAGCTCCCAGAATTCCTTTAGCCTTCTGGTCAGATACTCTATCTTAGGCTGGAGCTTTTCTAAAGTTTTTTCCTCTTCAAATACCTCAAGGTTGGCAAGAGCTACGGCGCAGGCAAGATTGTTGCCCGTGTAAGTGTGTCCGTGATAAAAGTGCTTCTTCTCGCCAAATTCTCCCAGAAAAGCCTCAAAGACCTCCTGTGTGGTCAGCGTTGCTGCAAGAGGCAGGTATCCCCCTGTGAGACCCTTGCCCAGACACATAAAGTCTGGACTTACCCCCTCCTGCTGGCAGTAGAACATAGAGCCAGTCCTTCCAAAACCTGTTGCCACCTCGTCCACAATAAGCAGAGTGTTGTATTTTCTTGCTAGCTCCCTAACACCCTTTAAAAAGCCCTTGGGGAATGGTAGCATGCCCGCCGCTGCCTGAATGCCAGCCTCCAGACTGACTGCCACCACATCCTCACCCCTTTCTTTCAGAATTTCTTCCACCATACTAAGAAGCTCATCCCTGCACTCGTCGCAGAGCTTGCCGTATCTTTCCTTACAGTAGAGATAAGGGGAGGGAAGTTTTAGAGTTTCAAAAAGTAAATCCTTGTAAGTGCCGTGAAAGAGGTCTATACCCCCTATGCTGACAGCCCCTATAGTATCACCGTGATAAGCTTCCGAGAGGGTTATGAAGGTTTTCCTTCTTTCTCCCTTGTTTCTCCAGTACTGGTAAGCGAGCTTTATGGCAATTTCTACAGCTTCCGCACCGTCCTCAGAGTAGAAAACCTTGGTAAGACCTTCTGGAGCTATTTCTATAAGCTTTTTTGCCAGAAGTATAGCTGGTACATTGGAAGAGCCTAAGGTGGTAGTATGAGCCACTTTTTGAAGCTGGTCAATTATGGCTTTATTTAGCTTGGGGTGATTGTGCCCATGCACATTGCACCAAAGAGAAGATATAGCATCTATAAACTTTCTTCCTTTTATGTCGTAAAGATAAACCCCTTCTCCCTTTTCAAATATGAGGTTTTCCTCCTCTCTGTAAACCTTCATCTGGGTAAAGGGATGCCAGAAGTACTCTTTGTCCCACCTATCTAAGGTCTCAAAGTCAAGCATACCTATATTATACGGAATCGCCTTACTTATGTTAATTCCCCGTTAAGGAATGTGTCATATGCTTTAATTAAAGCCCCTACCTCAGCACCTCCCATCACCTCAGCCTTCTGGACGCCTCTCCTGGCGTCCCCCTCTTTTGTTGCAACCCATGTGAAAAAAGCTATAATCTTTAAGTACTATGTGGAGAAGTGATAAGGTAAAAAAGGGAATAGAAAGATCGCCTCACAGGGCTTTGCTAAGAGCTTGCGGGCTTTCTGACGAGGACTTTGACAAGCCTCTTATCGGCATAGCTAACTCTTACATAGACATCATACCAGGACATGTGCACCTGAGGGAGTTTGTAAAACCTATCAAGGATGAGGTCAGGAAGGCAGGAGGTGTCCCTATAGAGTTCAATGTGATAGGTGTGGATGACGGTATAGCAATGGGACACTATGGCATGCACTACTCTCTTCCTTCGAGGGAGCTTATAGCGGACTCCATAGAGACGGTGGTGGAAGCTCACCAACTTGATGCTCTTATATGCATACCCAACTGTGACAAGATAGTTCCCGGTATGCTTATGGCTACCGCAAGGCTCAACATTCCCACCATATTCATCAGCGGTGGTCCTATGCTGGCGGGTGAGGTAAATGGCAAAAAAGTGGACCTCATAAGCGTCTTTGAAGGTATAGGACAGCTAAAGGCTGGGAAGATAGACGAAGGGCAGTTAAAGGTTATAGAGGAGCACGCTTGTCCCACATGCGGTAGCTGTTCGGGCATGTTTACCGCCAACTCCATGAACTGTATAACGGAAGTATTGGGACTTGGACTTCCCGGCAATGGCACCATTCCAGCGGTGGACCCTCGCAGGGAGCTTCTGGCAAGAGCTGCAGCAAGGCAGATAATGGAGCTTCTCAAAAGGGACATAAAACCAAGAGACATACTAACCATAGAAGCCTTTGACAACGCCTTTGCGGTGGACATAGCCATGGGGGGCTCTTCCAACACCATCCTTCACCTTTTGGCTATAGCCAACGAGGCTGGCATCAGCTATCCCCTCTCAAGGATAAACGAGATATCCAGAAGAACGCCCAACATATGCAAGATTTCTCCCTCTTCCGAGTACCACATACAGGACCTGGACGCGGTGGGAGGAATACCTTCTCTGCTCAAAGAACTCATAAGGGGTGGATACCTGCCCCATCCTGATGCCATGACGGTAAGCCTCAAAACTCACAAAGAAATAGCAGAGGAAGCCCCAGATGCTGACGGAAGCGTCATAAGAAGAGTGGAAGACCCTTACTCTAAGGAGGGAGGTATTGCCATACTCTTTGGAAATTTAGCTCCGGAGGGTTCGGTTGTGAAAACCGCAGGTGTTGATCCCAATATGCTGACCTTCAGGGGCAGAGCCATATGCTTTGACTCGGAGGAGGAAGCCATAGAGGGCATACTGGGTGGAAAGGTAAAGCCAGGGCACGTGGTAGTTATAAGGTATGAAGGACCAAAAGGCGGTCCGGGCATGAGGGAGATGCTCTCACCCACATCAGCCATAATGGGTATGGGGCTTGGTGATAAGGTGGCTCTCATAACTGACGGGAGATTTTCTGGAGGCACAAGGGGCGCGTGCGTGGGGCATATTTCCCCAGAAGCTGCAGCCGGAGGACCCATAGGCGTGGTGAAAGACGGCGATGAGATACTCATAGACATTCCCAACAGAAAAATAGAGCTTTTGATAAGCCAGGAGGAGCTAAAGAGGAGGTTGGAAAACTTCGTGCCAAAGACGAAGGAAGTAAAGAGTTCATGGCTCAGAAGGTACATAAGGTTTGTCACCTCCGCTTCTAAGGGAGCCATTCTGGAAGCCTGAGACTGAGGAGAGCTACGTACTCTCTTAGAGCCTTGACAGAATCGTTAAGCACACTCATCTTGGGTAGGAGGCTGTAGAGGTTGTACCTTAGGTCTCTTTTAAAGTCAGTGGGATAAGGAATTACACTTAAACCTTCTTTTTTAAAAAGAAACACAGCTCTTGGAAGATGGTAGGCTGAAGTCACCAAGACTACGCTTTTATAGTTTCTCTGCTGGCATATTTCCCTAACATAGGAAGCGTTCTCCTCCGTATCCCTGCTTCTGACCTCCGTTATTATGTCTCTTTTATCAACACCCAGCTCCACAAGCAGGGACTTCATAATCTCAGCATCTGGAAGGTTCTCAGCACCGCCGGAAAGTACAATAGGCAGTCCTGTCCTTTTATGAAGTATCAGCGCCGTTAGAAGCCTCTTCATGGAATCTTCCTTGAGAATGCCTGTAGAGTAAGACCCTCCCCCAAGGACAACTATGGCATCCGCCTGAAACTTCTCGGGAACCGAATATTTGCTCTCCAACGGTGTTAGCAAGGTATCTTTTACTGGTTCTATAGAAAGCATATAAATGAGCAAAGCTAAGCTTACCGATGTGTAGTAGGTAAGTCTTTTCTTTCTCTCAAAGAAGCTTATAAGCAGAAGCGCCAAAACAAAAAGACCCGGTGGCAAAAGGAGGGCAGAAAGAAACTTTTTGAGGAAAAACATCACCTTCTGGTTCTTGTAGCTATGATAACATCCTGAACTTTTTCCTTTTTGGCTATGTCCATCAAAGCTACCACAAACTTGTGAAGTGTGTCCTCGTCAGCTTCTATAACTAAGGAGCCGGGTTGTTTTGTTTGCATTTGCTTATCCAGTTCCTCAAGGCTCACCTTCTTACCCTCGTACATGTAAGAGCCGTCCTTTAAAACCTGCACCCTCATGGTTGAGAGCACTTTTTTTTCTCCCTCCTGGGCAAAGGGTAGCTTTACCGCAAGGAAGGTCATGGGTGATTGGAAGGCAAGTATGGCTAAAAAGAGAAATACAGCAAGCAGTGTATCCACCAGAGGCACCACATCTATGTATGCCCTCTCATCATAACTGAGCCTTCTCCTTCTCATTTTAAGACCCTCAGAGCTTCCGAAAGTTCAGCTTCAACCCTATCGAGCACACTGTTGCCTATTATCCTAAAGACCCAGTAAGCCAGCAAGGCTGGGATGGCAACCGCAAGACCCGTTGCCGCAGATACAAGCGCCTCGCTTATACCCGCAGCAAGCAGGGCTATTCCCTGCTCTGTTTGAGCTACCGCAAAAGCTGAAAAGACCTTTATCAAGCCGGTTATGGTTCCAAAAAGACCTATGAGAGGTGAAACGCTTGCTATGGTAGAGAGCAATGCCAGGTTCTTCTCCACCTTGGGAACCAGCAGGGAAACTTCAAAACTTAAATCATTTAAAAGCGTCCTTTTGTCCACCTTACCACCCTTATACTCCTCCAGCATGCGGTATAATATGCCACCTGCTGGAGAGTTATCCAAAGAGAGAAGCTTTAGCGCACCCTCTATATCACCGCCGGCAAGAAGTGATTTTACGTCTTTAACCGACTTGGAGAGGATGCTTCCAGCTCTTAGGTTTATAAGCCTCTCAATTATCAAAGCCCAAGAGACTAAGGATAGAAAGAGAAGCACATAAACCGCAAATCCTCCCTTCTGTAAGAGGTCAAATATCATGTCCATCTTACCTCACCTCACACTTGGGTAATCTGCTCTTAAGAGAGTTTATCACAGCTACTTCTTCTTTTGATGCCATATCAAGGTTAGCCTTATCTAATAAACACGATGCGTCGTGCCTTGCATTCAGGTCAATGAGCACTTTAGCTCCCTCTATCACAGCCTGGTTGTAAAAAGGCGAATCCTTGTAATTTACTGTTATATCAACAAAGTCCTCCAGAGCCTTCTTTTTTTCACCGCTTTTTAGGTAATCAAGGGCAGACAAGTACACAGCCTGAGACCTTATATTTCTGTCCTTACTTTGCTTGAGATAATCAAGATAGCCCCTATCTTTTGAGGTCTTATAAAGGTCCAGAAGATAGCTCTCTAACTCCTGATCCCTATATCCCTCTGCCATAAGCTGCTTTGCCACCTTTTGAGCATCGGCGTCATCTCCCATAGATATGTATATGCCTACTGCTTTGACTTTATCACTATCTTGACCTTCCGCAAGAAGGTCTGCTAAGCTCTTTCTATCTCCCAATTGAGTGTAAAACTCTATAAGCTCATCTCTGGCTTCTCTTCTCTCTTCTGAGCTTCCCTCCTTGTAAACTTTGTACAAAAGCACTGCCTTTTTACTGGGGTCTTTCTCCAGCTGTGCCAGCTTGAGTATGGCTTTGTACTTTAGAGGACTGTCCATAAGCTCAAGCAAAATATTTTTTGCCTTATCCTCCTGTGCGTTCTTTATGTAAATCTGGGCTAACTGGTATTTGAGATCCTCAGAGACTGCAGAGTTTGGGTACTTCCTCAGATAGTCCTCAAGAAGCTGTTGCATCTGCACATCTCCTATATTTTTACCACCCATGCCTATCAAAGACAAGGTGGCGTATTTAGCCTGCTCAGAGTTGGGATACTTGCTGATAATTTCATAGTAGTATGCCTTTGCGGATTCTACTTTTCCTTCATTGTAGAGGGCATCCCCCAGTTTTAAAAGAGCTTTGGGCTTTAGAGGGCTATTTGATGATATGGACTTAAAATACTTGGCGGACGACTCATAATCACCTTCCAGAAAGTAGGAAAGTCCCAGAAGGTAAAGCTCTTCGTCTGTTTTGTCTGTCAAAAAACTCCTTGCCAGCTTGGGATCACCCAAAAATAAGGCGGATTTAGCTTTTAGCACCCTATCCCTTTCAGAATTCCTACTTTCAAGGATATTAAGCACTCCTTTATAGTCCTTCATATTGAAGTATGCCAAGGCTTTGTAATATGGGTCTTCAAGATACCTGACAGCATTCTCCCAGTCACCCTTTTTGAAGTAAAACCAACCTGTATACTCTCTATAGAGAGCAGGGTATCTGTTTCTTATCTCCTCAAGGATGGGCTCTAAGCTCCTGTCAGCCCAGTAGGCTGTCTCAAGCTCCCACTCGTACTCCTCCCTGTTTTTTCTGCTCAAATTTTTTAAAAGGTCATACGCCTTTGAGTACTCCCCAAGCTTTACATAGGAGTAAACAGCATACAGAACATTCCCTGACTCTAAGAAGTTATACACTGCTAACCTGTAGTCTCCTGAGTTATAAGCTATTATGCCTGCTCTGTCTAAGAAGCGCTTGTCCCCTGTTATGGAATAGGTAAGCCTGGAGAGCAGGATGTCTTTGGCTGATATAATAGCGTAGAGGTTTTCAGAGAGTTTGGGATTTATAGTTTCAAGAATGCTTGCGTAATCCAATGCTTTTCTTTCATTGCCTCTTTTTGCTTCAATAAGACCTAAGTAGTAAAGAGCTACATCTCTGTAAGGTTTTGATGGTTTTGAATACTCCTTGAAAGTTTCCTCTGCCTGCAGGAGGCTTCCCCTTTGATAAAGTACTATGGCTTTTCTGAGTCTGAGGCTATCCTTGTAATTTTTTCCCTCTTTCCCTTCATAAAACTCGTGCACATACTGGCAGTATTCTTTAAAGATGGCACCATCGCATACGGGCTTTGTGATTCTTCCCGACTTTATGTCCGCCACCGCTTTCCACATGGGGTCCTGGTTCTGCGGTACTTTACCATTCAGCAGAAAGCTAAGAGCGTAGTAAGACTCACAGCTTGCCTTCTGGTACATGTGGGAAAAACTGCAGGAATGCTTAAAAAGCTCCGTCGCTTTGTCTTCTTTACCCTCTCTTACATATATAACACCAAGAACATACTCAGCCATAGGCTTGAAAGGTGATGGCATAGCTACCACTTTGAAGAGCTCCTCCTTGGCAGGCCCATACTTGCCTTGAAGGTAGTAATCAATCCCCAACCTGTAAGAGACCAGGTCTTTGGGTTCACCACAGCTTATACCACCCTCTTCCTTAAAAGGCTTTATCTGAGCCTGCTCAAACTTACTGGGGGGTTCCAGAAGGCGGCTGCTGAGGTCCAAAGGCTCTTCCTCTGGGATTTGCAAAGTTTCAGGTGGCAACCTCTTGGGCTTTTCTTCTGCACTTCTGCCTATAAGTTCTACGCTTACATCAAACTCCTTCTTTATATCTGCAGAAATGAGGAAAAGCGTACATGCCAGCAAGCTAAATAGCCTTGTGAGCTTCCACATAAAACTCTCCCAGATGGCAGGTTATGTTAAGCTTTAGTATAACATTTCTTCGCTCTTCCATATGAATTACCGAATAACTGGCATTATCGCAACCAAAGCTCCAGAACTTGGAAAGGTCTACACCAAGAAGAGCGCAGTACATGGCACGCATGGGAACCGTGTGAGAGACCACCACCACAGTTTGATTCCAGTGTCTTTTTCTTACTTCCTCAAGAAAGCCCTTCACCCTGTTGTAAACAGATGCTAAGCTCTCTCCTCCCTGAAATTCTACCTTATGAGGCTCTTCTACCCACCTCCTAAAATCCTCAGGATACTTTTCCATCACCTCCTCTACCAGCATGCCCGACCACATACCGTGGTCTATTTCTATTATCCTATCCTCCTTTATAACCTCAAGGTTTTTCGCCTCGGCTATCTCCAAGGCAGTCAGATAAGTCCTTTTTAGGGGGGATGAGTATATAACATCTAAGTGTTCCCTTGAAAGCTCCTGTGCAAGAAGCTTAGCCTGCTTTTTACCCCTCTCTGATAGATCCGGGTCTAAGAGTCCCTGATACCTTCCTACGGGGTTCCACTCGCTCTCCGCATGTCGCACCAGTATAAGCTTTACCATAGCCCAAATTCTACTAGAGTTTGTGAGTATCTACAAACACCGCTGCCAAGCTCCACAGGGTAACCAAGCCTTTTTAGTACTACCTCCAGCACACCTATCAGCATGAGCATATCTTTTTCACTTACTCCCATGTGGGAAACCCTGAAAATCTTACCTTTAAGGTGGTCCTGTCCTCCAGCAATCCTTATACCATGTCTTAAGAGCTCCTTTCTTATCCTTTCCGCATCGTCGCTTTTTACAGCCGTTATGGATATGGCTGGTCTTTCTGGGAAGACCTCAAGACCAAAGGCACTTATCGCTCTCTTAGTTCCCTCCGACATGGCTCTGTACCTTTTTTCTACTCTCTCCATTCCCTCTTGCAAAAGAAGACTAAGAGACTCCTTCAGAGCTAAAAGGAGGCTTATGGCAGGAGTCCACGCGGTCTGTCCTTCTTGCTGTTTGCCAAGCTCCTTTTTTACGCTAAAGTAAAAGGCTCTGTCTTTTAATCTCTCTTTTGCCTTTTGAGAGAACCAGAGGAGAGAAAGTCCAGGTGGAAGCATAAGAGCCTTCTGGGACCCACCTACCATTACATCAATGCCCACCGAAGGCTTTAAGTTATAAACTCCCAAGGCTGTTATGGCATCAGCTACCAAAAGAGCGTCTGCACTTTTGCAAACCTCCGCTATATCTTCAACAGGGTGGTAAGCACCTGTAGATGTTTCTGATATTTGAAGAAGCACACCCTTGCAATCGGGATGCTTTTTAAGCAGATCCTTGACTTTTTCGGGGTCTGCGGACTTGCCCCAGTCCAGTCTGTACTCCACAACCTCAAGCCCCCAGTGTTTTGCCAGCAAAAACCATCTCTCGCCAAACTTTCCGCCGTTTACCACCAGCACCTTCTGACCTTCTTCAAAGAAGTTCAGAATAGCCGCTTCCATGGCACCTGTGCCCGAAGATGAGAAAAAGACGAAGTTCTCTGATGGGTCATCCAGCAGTCTCTTGAGGAGTTCTCGCACTTCCAAAAAGGCGCGCCTGAACTCTTCTGTCCTGTGATGGATAATCTGCCTTCCCAGAGCTTCCCTTACTCTATCGGGGATCTCAACAGGTCCTGGTGTGAAGAGCCTTTCCTGATACATGTTAAACTATTTTATCCTAATGTTTGGTCTGGTGCTTGCCTTTCTATCATCCTTCTTCTGGGCTACCAACGACCTTATTACGAAAAAGCTTATACACAAAGGCTTGGACGAATACTTTGTGCTGTGGATAAGGTTTCCCGTATCTTCCCTTATCCTTTTGCCAATAGGTATATACTTCTGGGATCTTAGCTCCTTTGTGCTTTTTAGCACTTTTCTGTGGCTACCTGTTGAGGTGCTGGGAGGTGTCTTTTTTGTAAAGGCTCTCAAATACACACCCCTTTCGGTAGCCATGTCCTTTTACTCTTTTATGCCTTTCTTTTCCGCGGTTTTTGGCTTTCTGCTTTTGGGTGAAGCTCTTAGCCTGCAGGGCTTTTTAGGCATTTGCCTGATGGTTGTAGGCACGCTCTTTCTGACAGGTTTTTCTCCAGGGGAATTTTTTAGAAAACACATAGGCACGGTTTATATGCTAATTTCTACATTACTCTTTGGTCTTAATGTGGTCATCGGGAAGATGGTTATAATAAGCAGTAATCCCTTCTTCTTTAGTTGGTACTATACCTTCTGTATGTCCTTTGCAACACTCATCTTTGTAAGTCCAAAGCACATAATAGAAAGGGGAAACTACACGGATAAAAAATTACTTATACTTGGTATTTTATTTGCTTTGGGAGGCGTTTTTTACAACACAGCTCTGGTTTACGCACCTGCATCCTATGTGGCAGCCGTTGAAAGGGCTTCCTTACTGCTCAGTATGGTCTACGGAAGGATATTTTTTGGTGAGCCTGTGAAACACTTACTACCGGGAGTCCTGCTTATGCTGCTTGGCTCAGCGCTTTTGAGCGTCGGCTGACATATACGAGTTTTTGTATGCTACATAATTTTCCGCAGACCGCTTTATTAGCTCTACCTCCTCGGGCTTTAGGTCTCTGATTATTTTGGCAGGTACGCCTGCCACCAGCACACCTGATGGTATCCTTTTACCGGGAGTTAAAAGAGCACCTGCACCTATCAGCACATAATCCTCTACCTCCACCCCATCCATAACTACCGCTCCCATACCTACCAGTACATAGTTTCCAAGGGTACATCCGTGCAGGACCACCCTGTGTCCTACTGTCACGCCATCTCCTACTATGGTGGGATAAGTGTTGTGAGTCACATGCACCACACAGTTGTCCTGTATGTTGGTCCTTTTGCCTATCCTTATGTAGTTTACATCTCCTCTTATTACAGTTCCAAACCAGATGCTTGAATCTTCACCTATGTGCACATCTCCTACAATAACAACATTCTCAGAAAGATAAACGCTGGGATGTATCTGAGGGTAAACGCCTCTGTAGGGTTTTACAAGAGCCATCTTACTCCTCTGAGTTATCAAGCACCTCTATGCAAGGAAGGGTATTTCCTTCAAGAAGTTCCAGAAAAGCTCCTCCGCCCGTAGATACGAAGTCTATGGAGTTATAAACACCCGCTCTGTGTATAGCGTGGTCAGTATCCCCCCCACCTGCTATGGTAAGAGCGGAAGAGTTAGCAAGAATTTTTGCAGTTTCGTATGTCCCATCCTCAAACCTGTCCAGCTCAAAAGCACCCATAGGTCCGTTCCATATTATGGTTTGAGCATCCGATACTATCTCCCTGAGCAGAGCTATAGATACAGGCCCAATGTCAAGCCCCATCCAGCCCTGAGGTATCTCCTGCCAAGGCACAAGGCGTGTTGGGGTGTTGTTAGAAAGTTCTCTACCAAGAAGAAAGTCCACAGGAAGGTAAAACTTGACGCCAAGCTTTCTGGCAACTTCCATTATGTCTTTGGCAGTCTCTATGTAGCCATCTTCCACTATGGAGTTGCCCACTGAATAGCCCATAGCCTTTATGAAGGTAAAAGCCATAGCACCACCCACAAATATCTTGTCAACCCTTTTAAGAAGGTTCTTTATTATACCTATCTTGGAAGAGACCTTAACCCCACCTAAGATGGCAACCACGGGTCTTTGAGGGTTCACCATAGCCTTTTCAAAATACGATATCTCCTTTTCAAGCAAAAACCCCATAACTGCAGGCTTGAGTATCTTTGGCACGGTGTATACGGATGCATGCTTTCTGTGGCAAGTACCAAAAGCATCGCTCACATATATCTCTCCCAGGCTTGCAAGCTCTTTTGCAAATTCCTCATCGTTTTCCTCCTCTTCTTTGTGAAACCTTAAATTCTCAAGGAGTAAAACATCCCCCTCCTTCATTTTTTCCACAAGCGCCTTAACACTTGGACCTATGCAATCATCAGCCATAATAACATCCTTGTTTATGTACCTTGATAGCCTTTTGGCAACTGGTGAGAGGCTGTACTTGGAGTCCCTTCCTTTTGGTCTTCCCAAGTGGGACATAAGTATTACCTTTGCCTTGGCATCCAAAAGGTACTCAATGGTGGGAAGGGATGCCCTTATCCTTGTATCATCCTCTATGTTTCCCTGCTCGTCAATGGGTACATTAAAGTCAACCCTTACCAACACCCTCTTGCCAGTGATATTTACATCCTTGAGTCTTTTTTTACCCAGAACCATACTACCCCCCGCCTTAGAGGTCCAGGTCTATGTCCTCGTCGTCAAGTTCCACATTCTGGTCAGATGTAAATATACCCCTTAGGTTTAGGGCTATGTTTTTCAAAGTTTCAAGGTAATAAAGCACATCCTCATAAAGGAGAATTTGAGCTTTGTATTTGCTATGCTCTTCGTAAGGTGGCTTTTTTGTTTTGAGTATCTTTTTTACCGCAATTCTTGACATGTAGGCTCTTGAGAACTTCTCCTGCCACTCTTTCCAAAAGTCCGGAGAATTTACAGGGCTTTTTACAATAAAGTACTCAAGATGGGAAAGCTCTTCCAGCAGATGAACATCAAGAGGGGTGTTTTTCATGGAATACCTCCTTAAACATCATTATAACCCAAAAGCTCCCTGAGTTTTTTTGCTGGGTCTTGGCTCTTCATGAGGGCAGTCCCCACCAAAAAGGCATCAGCACCTAAGCTTTCAAGTTCAAGTATTTGCTCCCTCTCACTTATACCGCTTTCTGCTATTACGTACTTAGCACCCATCTGCTTTAATAGAGGTGTGAGTCTCTTGGAGAGCTCTGTGTCCACTTTTAGGGTGTCAAGGTCCCTGTTGTTTATGCCAATAACTTTTGCACCGGCTCTTAGGGCTATTTCAGCTTCTTTGAGGTCAAAAACTTCCACAAGGGGTGTAATAGACAGCGCATAAGAGTATTCAATAAGGTCTTTAAGTAAGGATGGCTCAAGAATGCGGACTATCAAAAGGACAGCATCCGCACCAAAAGCTCTGGCTTCTTCTATCTGCACAGTGTCTATGATAAAGTCTTTCCTCAGGATGGGTATGTTTACAGTTCTTCTTACCTGATATAGGTCTTCAAGAGAGCCATCAAAGTAAGTGCTGTCTGTAAGCACCGAAACGGCAACAGCGCCAGCACTCTCGTATATCTTAGCCTGATGCCAAGCCGAAACTTCTCTTATTTTTCCCTCGGATGGAGAAGCCTTTTTAACTTCCGCTATTATTTTTGTGCCTTTGCCACAGAGCGCATCTTCAAATGCCAAACTTCTCTCCCTTTTGGGAGTCAAAGGGAGGTTTTTGATAAGCTCTCTTGTCTTCTTTACCTCCTGCCTTTTGCGTTCCAATATCTCTTTGAGAAATCCCATTAAGGATAAACTCTCCTGTAGGACTTACCTTCCTTTTTGTATATGGCTTCAACACCAAAGCCCTTTTTCAAAAGCTCTTCGTATATGCCTTTTGCCTTTTGGTAGCCAGCAACTGCCAAAACAACACCGCATCTGGGGTCTATCTCGTCTGGTACTGGTATTAACTTAGCCTTTCCCTTCAGAAACTTCTCGGCTCGGGTTCCCTCGGATATGGCGGTGAATGTTATAAAGTGGTCGGGCTTTTTTATAAGTGGGTTGAGCTGCATAAGGATGTGTCTCAGATGCAGTTTGACGCCGAGGGCATGGAACTTTATCCAGTACCAGAGGGATGGTTCCACCGAAAAGGGTTTCTTTTTTATCTCCACCACCACCTGGTTGCCATTCCTTTTAACGCTCAAAAGCTCGTTGCCTGTTTGGGCACACCAATTTTTTATATCCAGCTCAAAGCCAGGGTCAGTAGATATAACGGTAAGGACCTCCCCATCTTTGAGCCTTTTCATCTGCTCTGAGGTCATGACTACGGGCAGAGGACACATGAGACCCGAAAGGTCAAGTACCTTAAATTCCTGTTTTTCTTGCACTGCATTCATTTTACCACCTCACACTGCAAGTCTAACGCTATCCTTTTTGACATGGTCATCAAAACCAACTATATATAAATTTAGCAGCTTGGCAGACTTTTCAAGTGTGGTGGTAATCTCCCTATCGTAAAGCTCAAAAGGTGTATTAAAGTAAAAGATCACATAAGCACAGCCTTTCTCAAAAAAGACTGGAACATAAAGGGCTGTGTTTTCTTTGTCTATGATGGCTTCTTTGTGGGTGATCTCTCCCTTGGGCACTATGGCAATCCTCTTTAAGGAAAACTTCTCCTTTATGTGTAAAAGAAAGTCCTCGGGAGATCTGTCCTCTACAGCTTTATCTATTATGAAAGACAGATAATCCTTCTCCCTGCTTTCTTTTTCAAGCTTTGAAAGGTCCTTAGAAAGCTCTCTGTATGATGCTCTGAGCTTTCTGATGTAGTATCTTTCCTTCCTTATACTTTCCACAAGGTCAGGTGAGAGGGAAGCCAGAAAGAGGGCAAAGAGGAGGGGCAGATAATACAGGGAGGACATTCCCCCCGTGTAGAGAAAAAGAAGTATGCCTGCCCAGAAGAGGGTAAGAGAAACAGCCGTGTCTCTGTTGGCATAAAATAGAGCCGGCACGAAAAGGGATAGGGTGAGTATCTCATCGCCTGCTATAAAACAAATGGGAGGCAGCACAAGTGCGTCAAGAAACCTTTTGAGAAATCTTGCTTTGGTAGGATGCAGGTAAGAGAGCAAAGATAAGCTTACATATAGGGTGGTGAGAAATACAAGAAGGGCTCTCTGATGTATAGGTTTTTCAAAAGCTATGGCAAAAAACAGAAAAGCCAACAGCAATCTGATGGTCAGGAGTATTAAATTTACATCCTTTAGCACAGTAATATTTTACGGAATTTCCTTTACTTTTGGTTCCTCCTCAAGTTTCTTGAGTATATTGGGATCAACTATACCTTTGAGTTCATTTGTTTCATCCTGCTTTTGCTCTCCTGAACATATCCCCTGTGTGCCATCAACGAAATACATGGGTGTAGGGCAGTTGACAACAACAACTCCGTCGGGAACTGGAAAATCTTCATTAGGATACATGAAAGCTGCAACGGACATAAAGTCCAGCCATATAGGTAGGGCTACCCTTGCTCCTGCCATACCCTTCCCCATGCTCTTCTTTATGTCATACCCCACCCACACACCTGCAACTATGTAAGGAGAGAAGCCTACAAACCAAGCATCCATGTAATCGTTGGTAGTACCTGTCTTTCCTGCTACTATCCTACCAAAAGAGCTGGCAGAAGCTGCAGTTCCTTCAAGGACAACAGCTCTAAGCATATCCACTAAAACTCTAACTTCCTGAGGTGGCAAAACCTGTTCGCACTTGGGATTGTTTTCTTCTATGACTTTACCGTCCGGGGCTACTATCCTCTGTATAAAGTAAGGCTCGCAGCGAATACCCAAATCCGCAAAAGCTTGATAAGCAGATGTAAGCTCAAGAGGTGTAACCTCTATGCTACCAAGAGCCATAGAGTAGTAGGGCTTAAGGTCTATACCTAAGCTTTTACCCACTTGCATAGGCATGTCAAAACCTATTTCTGAAAGAAGGTTAACGGTTGCGGTATTTATGCTCTTTGCAATGGCGGTGCGCAAAGTCACTACTCCATACTCTGCTCCTTCGTAATTCTTAGGTGTCCATTCTTTACCCTTTGAAGGGTCAAAAAAGCTCTTGGGTGTGGCATCTATGGTGGAAGCTTGCGTGTATCCTTTCATCAGAGCGGCAAGATATATGATGGGCTTTATGGCAGAGCCTGGCTGACGCTTGGCATAAACAGCTCTGTTGTATGGACTTCTCAGATAAGAGTAACCACCCACCATTGCTCTTATGGCTCCCGTTTTTGCATCCAAAGCTACCAACGCCCCTTCTAAGTCTGGCAGCACTTCTGCGCTTATATCTTTGCCCCTCTTTACAAACCTCACAAGCACATAATCGCCTTTTTCTACGGGGAGTTGGTTTCTTGGCACGGTAAACTGGTAATCTTTTACCGCCACTTTAAGCTCTTGACTGCCTACATCCAAAACTTTACCTATGTAAATTCTCCAGGGTTTTAACTCCACCTGCTGCTCTTCGTATTTCTTTTGTACTTCATAAGGGTCATCAGGTAGGAAGGGTATGCCGTTGGCTTTTGCCACTCTCATAACGCCCCTTTTTACTGCCTCCCTTGCATGCATCTGAAGGTCCCTGTCTATGGTGGTATAAACTTTGTAGCCACCAGCTAATATAGCCTCTCCGTACTTCTCCACCAAGTAATCCTTCACATAATCAAGGAAGTAGTCCATACCGTAATACCTGTTCTCCAGTTTGACCCTTATAGGCACAGAGGAGTAGCGTTTGAGCTCGTCTTGAGTTATATATCCATCTTCGTACATCCTTTGAAGCACATAATTCCTTCTCTCTTTTACCTTTTCGGGATTTCTGAAGGGATTGTACTTGGTAGGTGCTTTGGGAAGTCCAGCCAGCAAGGCAGCCTCGTCCAAGGTCAGATCCTTTACATGCTTTCCAAAGTATATCCTTGAAGCAGCCTCAACACCGTAAGCTCCCTGCCCTAAGTATATGTAGTTAAGGTACATCTCCAGAATTTTATCCTTGCTAAAAGCTCTCTCTATCTTAATGGCAAGAAGCATCTCTTTTACCTTCCTTTTAAAACTCCTTTCCGGTGTAAGAAAAAGGTTTCTTGCCAGCTGTTGAGTTATGGTGGATGCACCCTGCGTTATTTCCCTCTCTCTTATATTGGCGATAAGAGCCCTGAGGACGGCAATGGGATCTATACCAAAGTGACTGTAAAAGTTCCTGTCTTCAGCAGCGATGAAAGCCTGCCTTACATAAAGGGGTATATCTTTGAGAGGAACATAGTATCTTCTTTGAACGGCAACATCACCAAAAACCCTTCCCTTGTAATCGTATATGAGTGTTGCTTCGGGAGGTCTCCAGTCTTTGAGCTTTTCAACGGAAGGAAGGTCAGTAGATAGGATAAAGAGGGCAAAAAGCACAAATGCAAAGATTAAGGACACTGCACCGAGAAAAACCACCAAAACTCTACGCACCATGTAAATTATACTCTGATTTATAATTTTAGGTTATGCGTGTTTTGTCTCCAGCTAAGGTAAACCTCGGTCTGTGGCTTTTAGGAAGGAGAGCTGATGGTTATCACGAAATATTCACCATATACCAAGCTGTATCACTTTTTGACGAGATTTTCATAAAGGAGGGTCCGCTAAAGGTAGAAACCAGCAGCTTAATACCACAGGAAAAGAACTTAGTATACAAAGCCCTCAGGCTTATGGAGAAATACTTGGGAAGAGATATAGATTTTAGCATATACATTAAAAAGAACATTCCTGAAGGTGCGGGTCTTGGTGGTGGTTCTTCCAACTGTGCTACTGTGCTAAAGGTGGTAAACCAGCTACTGGGTGAACCTTTAAGTGTTGAGGACCTGGAAAACATAGCAAAAGAAGTATCCTCTGATGCTGTCTTCTTCCTTTATGGGGGTACAGCGGTAGGCAGAGGTAGGGGTGATGTGGTAGAACCTATTAAACACCTTGACTTAAAAATTACATTGGTTTATCCCAATGTAGTGGCCTCTACACGCAGAGTCTATAGTGCGGTAAGGGATGCATCATTGACAGATAAAATTGAAGATGATAAAATAATAAGCTGTCTCTTAGAAGGTAAGTTTGAGGTGCTGGAGAATACCCTGGGGCAGGTGGCTATGGAGCTGTTTCCGGAGATAAAGGAAGCTTACAGGTTTTTAGAGTATTTGGGCTACAGACCTGTGGTGAGCGGTAGCGGGTCATGCGTATTTTATATAGGTGAAGCGTCTGAGCAAGTAAAGAAGGGTGCTGCTCTTAGAGGATGGCGCTTATATGAGGTCAAAAGCTATAATGGGGTGTAGCTCAACTGGCAGAGCACCGGACTTTGGATCCGGGGGTTCCTGGTTCGAGTCCAGGCACCCCAGTTTTACATCAAATGAGGTGATGCAATGATAATAAAGCTCCTTACAGGTAACAGCAATCCATCTTTGGCTAAAGAAGTTTCTGATTATCTTGGCATACCCATATCTGATATGATAGTTTCTCGCTTTAGCGACGGTGAGATAAGAGTTCAGATAAACGAATCTATGAGAGGTGAGGATGTTTTTATCATCCAATCCCTGTGCCCACCTGTGAATGAACATATCATGGAGCTACTTCTGATACTTGATGCCCTAAAGAGAGCTTCCGCAGGAAGGATAACCGCGGTTATCCCATATTACGCTTATGCTAGGCAGGATAGAAAAGATAGACCGCGCGTACCTATAAGTGCAAGACTCCTTGCAGACCTCATAACTGTTGCTGGTGCTCAGAGGCTTGTAGTGGTTGACCTTCACTCCCCACAAATACAGGGATTTTTTAACATACCCGTAGACAATCTCTACGCCCTGAATGTACTTTACGACTACCTCAAGGATAAGGTGGATGAAAATACGGTTGTGGTTTCACCGGATGCTGGAGGTGTGGAAAGGGCACGAAGGCTTGCCAACAAACTCGGATGCGGTATAGCCATCATATACAAAAGAAGACCGGAACCTAATGTGGCGGAAGTACTTGATATCATAGGGGATGTAAATGGCAAGAAAGCCATCATAGTGGATGACATGATAGATACCGCAGGAACTATAGTATCTGCAACCAACCTGCTCATGTCAAAGGGTGCATCTGGAGTTTCCGTGGTTGCAACCCATGCCGTGCTTTCCGGTCCAGCCATAGAGAGAATAAACACATCACCTCTTACCCAAGTGGTGGTTACCAATACCATTCCAACCGAGGGCAAATCTTGTGATAAGCTAAAGGTGGTTTCTGTAGCACCTCTAATTGCCGAGTCCATAAAGAGAATACACGAAGGCGAGTCGGTAAGCTCGCTTTTTGTATAAAGAAGAAGGAGGTAAGATATGAGAAAAGTATCGCTCAAACTGATCCCAAGAGAGTTAGGTAAAAAAAGTGAGATTAAAAGAATGAGGAGGGAAGGTTATATACCTGTGGAGGTTTATGGTAAGGATGTGGAGAACAGGCACGCTTATGTAAGCTTAAAAGACCTTATGAGCCTACCTCACGGCGAGACCTTCCTCATTGAGGCGGATGTGGACGGAGAGAAGAGAGTGTGTCTCCTAAAAGACATTCAGGTGGGCTATCTGGGTGATGACCCTGTTCATGTGGACCTTTATGACATCTCTCACACGAAAGAGATAGAGATAGAAGTGCCTCTGGAGTTTGTTGGTACACCTGCAGGCGTAGGTCTTGGTGGCACCTTTGAAGTTATGATGCACACATTAACGGTAAAGGCATCGGTGGATAGCATACCCGACAAGATAACTGTTGATGTAAGTGCTATGAATGTTGGTGATGTGCTTCATGTAAGAGATATAACACCACCTTCAGGCTGTGTTATCATGGACTCACCCGAGGAGGTTATTGCAGTAGTCCTTGAACCTGAAGTGGAGGAAACGCCTACCGAAGAAACTACCACCTGATGATAAAACTTCTTGTAGGTCTTGGAAATCCCGGTAAAAAGTACCAGCATACTCGCCATAATGTGGGTTTTATGGTGATAGACGAGCTGGCAAAGAAACTGAAGCTAAGAGAATACAGAGAGGAATGCCTTTCACATCTTTACAGGGCAAGAATAGGCGGAAGGGATGTTCTGCTGGCAAAACCACAAACTTATATGAACAACTCGGGACTTGCAGTGATTAACCTGCTTGAAGAGTACAGTATCTTGCCTGACGAGATGATAGTTGTATACGATGACTTGGACTTACCTCTGGGGAGGATAAGGCTGAGGTTAGAGGGCAGTAGCGGTGGGCACCACGGTATAGAATCCATCATAAGGGAGGTAAAAACCGAAAAGTTCCCCAGGCTTAAGGTAGGTATAGGCAGACCAAAGGACAAAAATCAGGTGGTCAGTTATGTTCTATCTCCCTTCAGTGAGGATGAGCAGACTCTACTTTACAGGGTGCTGGAGCGCTCAAGAGAGTGCCTCATAAGATGCGTAGAGTTTTCTCCAGAGGACGCCATGAACTTCTGCAACTCTCCTATTGTTTAAAGTAAAACTCCTTTATTCTCTGAGCTATCTTCTTACCTGTAAACCCAAAGTGATCCATAAGAACATCTCCAGGTGCGGATTTTCCAAACTCCTCCATGCTGATAACAAGTCCATCCATCCCCACATACTTGTACCAGCAAAGTCCTCTTCCGGCTTCAACAGCCACCCTCCTTTTGACCTGTGGTGATAGGACATACTCTTTGTAATCTTCCTTTTGCAGTTCAAAAACTTCAAAGGATAGGACATTTACAACTCTCACTTTTATACCCTCCTCTTCCAATATGTGCTTGGCAGACAGAGAAGGGTGAACCTCCGAACCGCTGGCAAATATGATAAGGTCAGGCGTGCCCTGCGTGTCTGCAATTATGTAAGCTCCCCTCCTTGCATTCTCGTAGAATGCGTATCTGTTTCTATCTATTATGGGAAGTTTTTGTCTTGAGAGCACTATAGCTACTGGTCCATCCTTTCTTTGAATAGCCATGTCCCAAGCTATACCTACTTCGTTGGCATCAGCTGGTCTTAAAACCCACAGGTTTGGTATGAGTCTCAGGGAGCAAAGCTGTTCTATGGGTTGGTGCGTTGGACCATCCTCTCCCAAACCTACAGAGTCGTGCGTAAAGACATATATAACCTGCAGTCCTGACATGGCAGCAAGCCTGATGCTGGGTCTCATGTAATCGGAGAATATCAGAAAAGTACCTCCGTAAGGCAGTACTCCTCCGTGATAAGCCATGCCATTTAGTATGGTGCCCATGGCGTGTTCTCTCACTCCGTAGTGTATGTTTCTCCCCAAAGGATTCTCAGCAAGAAAGTCTCCCATACCATGAAGGTAGGTGTTGTTGGACTCGGAAAGGTCAGCAGAGCCACCTATCATAGTGGGAATGTGCTTGGCTATAGCATTTAGAAGCTTACCGCTTGCTTGTCTGGTAGCCATTGGCTCTGTAAATACTGGTATGTGAATTTTGTAATCCTCCCCCCAATCCCCTTTGAAAGCTTTTAAAAGCTTCTGAGCCAAGTCCGGGTAAGCCCTTCTGTACTCCTCAAAGAGTCTGTTCCACTCCTCTTGTGCTTTCAATCCTTTTTCTATCTTCTCTTTTCTGTAGTTGTATACTTCCTCAGGCACATAAAACTCCTCTTCGCTCCAGCCAAACCTTCGCTTGGTTTCAAGAGCTAATTCTTTGCCCAATGGAGCACCATGCACACTGGCATCGTCCTGCTTTGGACTGCCATAACCTAAGTGGGTTCTGACGGAGATAAAAGATGGTCTTTCTTTTTCCTCCATGGCAGACTTTATGGCTCTTTCTAACTCATCCAGGTTGTAGCCGTCCTCTATGTGAGCCACATGCCAGCCAAAAGCTGAAAATCTCTTTAACACATCCTCCGACCAAGCAAGAGATGTGGGTCCATCTATGGACACTCCATTGTTATCCCAGATGACTATAAGTTTGCCGAGTTTGAGGTGTCCTGCCAGCTGTCCCACCTCACAGGAGACTCCCTCCATAAGGTCTCCATCGCTTACTAAGGCAAAGGTGTAGTGGTCTATTATGGGGAAACCTTCTCTGTTGAAGAAGTTAGACAGATACTTCTCCGCAATAGCCATACCTACTGCGTTGCCAATGCCTTGACCGAGAGGTCCAGTGGTTGCCTCTACACCCGGGGTTAGGTGTCTCTCTGGATGCCCCGGCGTTCTGCTATTTAACTGTCTAAAGGACTTTAAGTCTTCAAGGTTAATATCATAGCCCATAACAAAAAGTAAAGAGTAAAGCATGGCACTTGCGTGCCCTGCAGAAAGGACAAACCTGTCTCTGTTTATCCAATTAGGGTCCTTGGGATTAAACTTTAAAAATCTGTCAAAGATGAGGTAAGCTATGTGGGAGGCACCCAGTGGCATTCCTGGGTGTCCTGACTTGGCTCTTTCTACCTGGTCAACGCTGAGAAACCGTATAGTGTTTATGACAGTATCATCCCTGTTCATGCCAGCCTCCAACATACTATTAAGATGCAAAAGATACAGCTTTGGCGTTTTTTTCGTAAAGTTTTGTGAGATTTTCGCTTCTATCGGTTATCCAGTTGCTTCTGTATATGTGGAGATGTCTGCGTAGTGTGGGGTTTTTGCCCCTTAAAACCTTTACTTCTTTAAACTCCTGAGGCAGAGATTTTAAAAGCTCTTCGTAAAAGCTCCTTTCATCAAAGGACCAGGGAAGGAATCTCTTGGAGCTTCTCAAACCCTTAAGGGTATGGAAATTTCCCTGTGCTTCACCGTAAAGATTCATAGGCACAGCAATGCTTGCCCATCTGGCAAGTCCATCCGCAAAGGGTGAAAAGACTACCAAGTTTTCAAGCTTTCTAAAAATCTCCTGAATATCCTCTTCTTGATAATAGTCAGGGAGGTCTTCACCAAACACCAAGAGGTTTTTTATCCTCCTCTCTCTAACCTCCTCCATTATACTCCCCAGGTCAGAAAGCATATCTCTGCCAAAAATGCCATAAACTCCCAAGTAATTGGCATCTCTATGAAGGATAAGCACCCGATAGCCTTTCTCCTCAGATATTCTCTTTATCTTGGCTCCGAGGTTTCTGGCCTCCTCGCAAGCCATCCCTGTTGTATTTACTATTATGATGCCCCCTCCGGGGAGATGGTCAAGTCCTTCTAAGTTTATTGGTTTTAGCTTGGCATCTTTGTATGTCCTGCCATACTTATAAACTTTGCCTTTTATGTAGTAAGAGAGGACTGGTGCACTGGAGGTAATGTCATCACCCACAAGCACATAGTGGTCCGCTCCTTTTATGTCCTCCAAGTGCAGAGGCGTATAATCACCGTAGCCCTCCAAGAAGGCATAAAAGTCCACCGTTAGAGGTGATGTTATGTAAGCACCCACCCTCGTAGCTACTTCTTTTAGCACACCTAAAACTTCGTTGCTCAGATAAGAAGAGAGTAAAATAGCTGTTTCTTCTCCTTTGCTTTTCAGCATGTAGGCAAGATGGTTTATTACATTCCCTATGCTCTCTTCCTTTCCGTATCTGTGAGGTTTTAAGAGTCTATCCCTGTTTAGTGCATCGTAGCCAAAGAAAGTTTTTGCGCATATTTCAAGGTCATCCGTAGGCTTGGTTCTGTAAACCTTCTCCTTTGACCTCCAGTCGCCTATGCCATACTCCACCTGCACCTGGCATCCCACAGGACACACACTGCAAACAGTTATTTCTCTTTTCAAAAGCCAGCTTCTCGTCCAGTACTTGAAAGGTTTGGAGATGATGGCTCCAACTGGGCAGACATGCACACAAAGACCGCACATCTCACAGGAGGATGTGTCTATGGGTCTTACGGTAGGCACTATATTGGTATGAAAGCCTCTCTCTTCAACATAAAGGGCGCGCGCTCCGTTTACATCATCGCACACTCTTGTGCATCTATAACACACCACACACCTGTTGGTGTAATACTCAAGAAAATCACTCTCCCAATCTATGTAGTGTCTTTCCTTTTCAAGGGCAGATACTGGCACTATCTGTCTTTGGGGTCCAAAGAGCGCACCGTAATTCTGAAGGTCACACTCTCCTGCCTTATCGCATATAGGACAGTCAAGGGGATGTCTTGTCATAAAAGCCTGAAGCAGATACCTCTGATTGTTTTTAACCAGCTGGTGCTGAGTGGATATGATCATGCCATCTTCCACCCTTGTGTTGCAGGAGGTTATCAGTCTTCCCGTCTTTTCGTTATAGACTATGCACATTCTACAGGCACCTATGATCTTAAGCTTTGGGTGATAGCAAAAGTAAGGTATGCTTATACCTTCCTTTAGAGCAACTTCCAAGAGGGTTTGCCCTTCCTGAGCTTCTATCTCTCTTCCATCTATAACTATCTTTACCTTCTTCTCCATGTCTTTCTGTTAAGATACCACAGCTGTTATCCCTTTTGTTGTTATTATGATTTGGGTCATAAATGCTTTGTAAGCTTTATGAAGTTATAATTTATTAAGCCATGCTGGAAGAAAGCCTTCTGGAAAAGCTCAAGCAGCATGCGGAATACTTTCCCAAAAGGGAGCAGGCTATACTTCTCTGTCTTCATGAGGTTCAAAACCACTACGGACACATTCCAGAATTTGCTCTTGAAGAGGTGGCAAAGATCCTTGACTTGCCTCTCAATCATGTGGAAAATGTGGTGTCCTTTTACGATATGTTTGATAGAGGAGAGCCTGCAAGACACAGGATAAGAGTCTGCGTAAGTGTTGTTTGCCATCTTATGGGTAAGGACAAACTTATAAAAGCTTTAAGGGAGCTTTTAAACATAGACTTTGGGCAGGTTACAAAAGACGGGCGATTTAAGCTTTTGGCGGTTCAATGCTTGGGAGCATGCTCAGAAGCTCCCTTTTTCATGGTAGACGAAGACGCTTATAAGTTTGAAAACAAGGAGAAGTTAAATGAGGTCCTATCCCGTTACGCCTAACATATACGCAGAGACAACCCTTGACATGCTCCTAAGAAGAGCAAAAAAGCCAAGGGTGCATCTTATAGAAGAATACCTGAAGGATGGTGGCTATCAGGCGCTTGAGAAAGCCATCAACATGTCGCCCGAGGAGATAGTGGACTGGGTGGATAAAAGTCAGCTAAGAGGTCGTGGTGGTGCGGGTTTCCCCACAGGGAAAAAGTGGAAGTTTGCCATTCAAAACCCAGCCCCCAGGTATCTTATATGCAACGCAGATGAGTCCGAGCCGGGGACCTTCAAGGATAGGGTGCTTCTTGAAAGAGACCCACATCTTCTCATAGAAGGTATGATCATATCAGCTTATGCTCTGGGAGCAAACCAAGCCTTTATCTATATCAGAGGAGAGTATCCAGCAGCCTATTACATACTAAAAGACGCCATAGAGGAAGCTAAAAAGAAGGGCTTTTTGGGAAAGGACATTCTGGGAAGCGGTTTTGACCTTGAGATATATGTAGCAAAGGGTGCAGGTGCTTATATATGCGGTGAGGAGAGCGCTCTTATAGAGTCCTTAGAAGGTAAAAGAGGCTTTCCAAGGACTAAACCACCTTTTCCTGTGCAGTACGGTCTTTTTGGAAGACCTACCGTGGTAAACAATGTAGAGACGCTCTGCAACATACCCTTTATCATTAAACTTGGATGGGAAGACTACAGGTACATAGGACCCAGCGATTATCCAGGTCCCAAGCTCTTTCCTGTAAGTGGTAAAGTCAAAAAGCCTGGTGTTTACGAGCTTCCCATGAACACCACCTTAAGGGAAGTAGTTTACAAGTATGCAGGAGGAACTATAAACAACAAGAAGGTAAAGGCGGTATTTTCGGGTGCGCTTGATTGCTTTTCCGCTGATGAGTTGGACACTCCTATGGACTATTCACCTCTGGGCTTTGGTGGGACAGGCACAGTCATAGTGCTGACAGAAGAAGACAGTATAGTGGAAATGTGTCTCAAGGTGGCTGAATTTTATGCTCACGAAAGCTGCGGTCAGTGCACACCTTGTAGAGTGGGCACATACGAACAAGCCAACTTACTTGAGAAAATAATGAAAGGTACAGCCACCGAAAGAGATTGGGAAGGCTTTGATTTTGTGAATAGCTATATACAGCCCACTTCCATATGCGGTTTGGGTGCAGTAGCAGGAAGACTCATAAGACAAACTATGAAGAAGTTTCCAGAAGAATGGGAAAAGTTAAGAAAGTTAGTTTCTGTGTAGTACTTGTATTGGGATTTTCCTACGCTCAGGAAAAGGACTGCAATACCAATCCTCTGAGGGACCACTCCTGGTGCAAATACGCATGGTTTCTGTGCAAAAAGGCTACACTTTATAGACTTGATCAGGTCAAAAAGTGCATAGAAGAGAGCAAAAGCTACGATGAAGGTGTTAAATGTTTTGAAAAGCCGTGGATAGAAGGATTCTTGCAACAATAAAGTCTCTTGAGGAAATAGGAATAGCAGAGATTTACGGTTTTAAAGAGCAAAAAAGCAAACCAGATAAAAGAAGGATGCTCCATGAGCTTTATGAAACTTTAAGCAAAGAGAAAAAGTGCATACTTTACGAGGGTAGCAGTGGATACGTTTTTGGTGATGGGAATCCAGACTCGGCGGTGGTTTTTGTGGGAGAAGCTCCTGGTGAGGAAGAGGACAAACAGAAGAAACCTTTTGTAGGGAAGGCTGGCAAGTATTTAAATGCCAAACTCCAAGAGGTGGGGATGAGACGAGAGGATGTATACATCACCAATGTGGTAAAGTCAAGACCTCCCGGCAACAGAAAGCCTACAAAGGAGGAGATGCTCAGCTGCCTTCCTTATCTGAGAAAGGAGATAGAGATAATAAAGCCCAAGCTCATAGTGTGCCTGGGGTCTACTGCCCTTGAGGGTCTTCTTGGAAAGGCTCTTCCAATAACCAAGTATCGCGGACAGGTATTTGAGTATCCCTATAGCAGAAACATAAAGGTGTTGCTTACATATCACCCCGCCTATGTGCTTAGAAATCCCTCAGCGGACAGGGAATTTATGGAGGACATGAAAAAAGTAAAGGCACTCTTAGGTATAATTTTTTAGCGGAGGAAAAAGATGGAATATCACATCAAAGACATAAGTCTTAAGGAAGAGGGAAAGAAAAGGATTGAGTGGGCTGAAAAAGACATGCCTGTACTCAGAAGCATAAGGGAGAGATTCTCAAAAGAGAAGCCTCTCAAAGGAGTAAAAATATCGGCGTGTCTTCATGTGACTACCGAGACGGCAAATCTCATCATCACTTTAAAGGAAGGTGGTGCGGAGGTTTATCTTACTGCCTCCAATCCCCTTTCTACTCAGGACTATGTAGCATCAGCTTTGGTGGCATACTACGGTGTGCCTGTCTTTGCCATAAAGGGTGAAGATACACAGACTTACTACCAGCACTTGCGTGAGGTGATAAAAAGAGAGCCTGACATAGTAATAGATGATGGTGCGGACCTTATCTCAACTCTTCATAAGGAGTATTCAGATATAGCACAGAGAGTTTTGGGAGGGATGGAAGAGACCACCACAGGTGTCATAAGGCTCAAGGCTATGGCAAAAGAGGGGGTTTTGAAGTTTCCCATAATAGCTGTCAATGATGCTTACACCAAGCACATGTTTGATAACAGATACGGAACCGGTCAATCCACCATAGATGCCATCATGAGAGCTACCAACAAACTCATAGCTGGCTCCAACTTTGTAGTGGCAGGTTACGGTTGGTGCGGTAAAGGTATAGCACAGAGGGCAAGAGGTATGGGGGCAACGGTGATAGTCACAGAAGTTGACCCCATAAAAGCTCTTGAGGCAAAAATGGATGGATTTATAGTGATGCCTATGATAGAAGCCGCTAAAATGGGAGACTTTTTTGTGACAGTCACAGGCAACACATCCGTCATAAGGGAGGAACATTTTCAAGTGATGAAAGATGGTGCCATAATCTCCAACGCAGGACACTTTAATGTAGAGATAGACATTCCTGCTCTTGAGAGGCTAAGCGTAGGCAAAAGGGAAGTGAGAAGTTTTGTGGAGGAGTACCAGCTTGCCGACGGAAGGAGGATTTATCTCCTTGCACAGGGAAGGCTCGTAAACCTTGCCAGCGCCGAAGGACATCCTGCATCAGTGATGGACATGTCCTTTGCCAATCAGGCTCTCTGTGCGGAGTATATACTTAAAAATCACCATAAGCTGCAGAAGGATGTGTACAGAGTGCCCGAGTCCATAGACAGGCAAATAGCTCACTTGAAGCTAAAAAGTATGGGTGTAGAGATAGATAGCCTTACGTCGGAACAAGTTAAATACCTGTCATCGTGGGAGGTTGGCACATGAGCTTAGAAAAGTTTTTCCTAAACAGGGAGAACAGTCTTTTTGTCATCATAGACATTCAAGAGAAACTTGCCAAAGTGATGGAAAGAAGGGAGAGCGTAATTGAGAATGTGCTCCACCTTATAGAACTCTCAAAGCTCCTCTCTATTCCGGTAGTCCTTACCGAGCAGTATCCAAAGGGATTGGGACAGACAGTTGAAGCAATAAGGAACGCTATTGCTGAGTATAAACCTATTGAAAAAATGAGCTTTAACTGTTGCGACGAGGAGAAGTTTCTTGAGGCAATAGAGAGCTACGGAAGGAAAAATATAGTCCTTACAGGTATGGAAACCCACATATGCGTCCTCCAGACTGCCTTGGGTCTCCTTAAAAGAGGTTATAATGTGCATGTAGTTGCGGATGGCGTATGCTCACGCTCTTATGAAAATCACCTTACAGGTCTTGAGTTTATGAGAGATGCGGGTGCGGTGATAACTTGCACAGAAACGGTGCTCTTTCAGCACCTTGGAGTTGCAGGAACTCCAGAGTTCAAAGTCATATCACAGCGCATAAAGTGATATACACAAGATACATATACTCCTTGGAGGAGGAAGAATTTTACCAATTTTTGGCAGACCAGCCACAAGGTGTAGAAGTCATAAGAAGGCAAGATAACAGGGTAGAATTTGCCACTTACACAGAGTTAAAGTGGCTAAAGCCCCTAAAGGTTGAAAAGATAAAAGTAAAACCACCCGAGAGCTTTTTAAGACCCATACGCATAAGAAGCTTTCTTATAGTGCCACCTAACATGAAAACACTGATCATAAATCCGGGAATGGCTTTTGGCACAGGACTTCATCCCTCAACGCAGCTAAGCCTTATGCTTATAGAGGAGTTCTTTAAAAGAGGATGGAGTGCCATAGATGTAGGTTGTGGTAGCGGTATACTTGCTTTTGCTCTGAAAAAACTATCTGCCAGAAAGGTTTTAGCTATAGATATAGATGAGAGAGCTATAGAGGAGTGTGAGAAAAATGCAAGTCTTAACCGTCTCAAAATAACCTGCCTTAAAGCAAAGCCGGAAGATATAAAGGAAAGCTTTGACTTTTTGGTAGCTAATCTTGAACTGAGTATATTCAAAAGGGAGATAGACCATATAAAGCCTCTGTTTAAAAAGCTTGCCATTTTTTCGGGCATATATGGAAAAGAGGAGCTGGAGGAGTTTTTGTTTTTTTTGGCGGATCTGAGGGTGGTTAAAATAAAGAAGTTGAAAGGTTGGTATGCCGTGGTGGTAAAAAGATGAAGTACAGAAAGTATAAGATAGAGAGAAAGACAGATAAGAAGCCAAGGAGTAGGAAGTTTATAAAGTTGTTATTGCTTTTAGGTGTTTTTGGCTTTGTTCTTTACATTACTTTCCAGCTTTTTGTCCAAAAACCGCAGTTGGAAAACTTGGAGGCTCTTGCAAAAATACCCGTTCAAAAGGACATTACGCTAAAGCTTAAAGGATCACCTAATGTAAAGCTGGTGAAGGTAAAGCTGATCCAAGGAGAGAAAGAGTTCATACTCTACGAGGGTAAACCTTCAAAAGATGGCAAGGTATATCTGAGTATATCTCCGAAGAAGATGGGAATTGAGGATGGTAAAGGGCAGGTGCTCATCAGCCTAAGATACGGACTCTTTGGCAGAGAAACTTACCGAGTTAGTACCTTTATAGACACTCAACCACCAAAAATAGAGCCTTTAAGCTACACCGAGTATGTGGTGCAGGGAGGAGCAGGTGCTGTAAAAGTCAGAGTAAAAGATGGTACTCAAGCTTTTGTGTATGTGGGAAGTGATAGATATCCCATGTACCGGCTGGAAAAAGGCTACTTTTTTACGCTGTTTCCTATAAGGGTAGACCAAGACCCTTCTACGCCCATTAAAGTGGTAGCTTACGACGATGCAGGTAATGTCTCTGAACTGCTTTTGAAGACAAAAATAGCAAAGGTTAATTTTAGGATAGATAAAATACGGCTAACGGAGGAGTTTATAGACAAGGTTATAATACCGCTTCTTGGGAAGCATCTTCCACCAAAAGAAGCCTTTAAAGAAGTTAATGAAATGTGGAGGAACAGAGATGTAGAAAAATTAAAAAAGATAGGCTCTGTGAGCGAAGGGAAAAAGCTTTGGCAGGGGAACTTTTTACAGCTTCCTAACAGCAAGGTCATCTCCACCTTTGGGGATATAAGGTATTACTACTACCAAGGGGAGGAAGTAAGCACCAGCAGACACATGGGCTACGACTTTGCATCCTTTGAAAAGGCTCTCATCCCTGCCAGCAACGACGGTATAGTTGTCTTTACAGGAAGCTTAGGTATATACGGGAATGCCATCATAATAGACCACGGCTTTGGTCTTATGAGTTTGTATGGGCACCTTTCGGAGATTAAAGTGAAGAAGGGGGAGTTGGTAAAGAAGGGTGAAATTATAGGAAATACGGGTAATACGGGTTTAGCCTTGGGCGACCATCTGCACTTTGGCGTGCTGGTGCATGGCATTGAGGTAAATCCAAAGGAGTGGCTTGATGCAAGATGGATAAAAACGAGAATAGAAAGAGTGCTTGATGCGCAGTAGAATAAGGTTTTTATTCATAAAGATACTTCTGCCTTTTATAGCTCTTCTGGTGCGCATCTTGGGAAGAACTATAAGGTGGGAAAAAAGATACGACTTTAACCTTGACAGAGGCAAGATATACGCCATATGGCACGGAAACGCTTTGGGAATAGCGCTCTTTGGTATGGACAGAGGCATTTACACGCTGGTGAGCAGGTTCAGAGACGGAGACATAGCTGCTTACATACTAAAAAAGCTCGGCTACCATGTAATAAGAGGTTCAACGGAAGAGGGAAGGGCAGAGAAGGGTGGGAGGAGTGGCGTTATAAAACTCATAAAAGCTATAAAGGATGGTAATAATGTAGCCATAACCGTTGATGGACCAAAAGGACCGGCCTTTAAGGTAAAGGAGGGAGTTGTCTTTCTGGCTCAAAAGACTTCTTCCGTCATCATCCCCGCCTTTGCGGAGTTTGACAGATGCATAAGACTAAGCTCGTGGGACGGCTTTACAGTACCCCTCCCCTTTGCCAGAGGAAGGGTGCATATAGGAAAGCCTATAAAGGTAAGTGAGCAGGACAGTATAGAAGAAAAAACTAAGGAGCTTGAGGAGGAGCTTTTGAGGATCTCTTCCTTGGGAAAAGAAAGTCGGTTAACCTTGGAGCAAAGACAAAGCTAAAGCTTCCCAGAAGGGATGTGATAAGTACCACAAAGAAGGTAATCATCTGTGCAGGTGGATACAAGCTTGAGAAGACCAGGGAAAATTCACCCCTTTGCAAAAAGGATAGTGATGCCCTCATGGAGACCCTTTTATCAAAACCGTAAACAAGGGAAGATATATAGGTGGAGATGAGCTTAAAGACAAGAGCCGTGGCTACTAAAAGGAGCACAAAGGATAACTGCTCAAGGCTGTTTATATCTGTCTTGTAAGTAAAAAAGAAGAAAAATAAACCTACAGAAAGTTCCTTCAATGGTGATAGAGAGCTCTCCACAATTTTGAAAGCTCTGGAATTTTCTGGTATGAGTACCCCAAATATAAAAGCGACCAGCGCCTCTGAAACATCATACTTCAGAGCCAATCCGCACAAAAGTAAAAGAGTACCAAAGATAAGAAAAACAAAAAGATTTTCATCAACTTTTCTCTCTGCAAACTCAAAAAACACTTTGACAGGGTTTCTGATAAGGTAAAAAAGCAGAAAAAGGAAGGTCAATATAAAGATTGATTTGCTTATAGCATAATAGTTTATGTTTCCCAAACGGACAAAGCTTGTCAAAAGCGAGAGGAGAATTATGCATATGAGGTCTTCAAATATGAGGATGCCAATAAGAAGGTCCACTTCTGGATTTATCAATCTTTTATAGTCCATAAATAGCTTTACTGTTATAGCTGTGCTTGAGGGATAGAGAGCGCTGGCAAGCACCAAAGAGAGAATAAATTCCTTGGTAAACGCGTAGGATATGGCAAAGATAGGTAAAAAGTTGATAAGCAAGTCCAAAAAGCCTGCCTTTAGTATTCTAAGCATACCCAGAAGTTTTTCAAAGGAGTACTCAAGACCCACGAAGAAAAAAAGAAGAGCCACTGCTGAGTATTCAAATATTAGAAGAATACCTGAAACATCTTCTGGCACTACGGACTTTAAAAGAAAGCCCGACAACATAAAGGATATGATGTAGGGGAACTTGAGAGTTTTTAGACCGTAGGCTAAGGAGAACATAAAAAGTAGAATAAAGCCCGCATATACAAGCTCGGCTCCTGCGTGCATTAAGTGCTACACCTACCGCAAATTTCTATGAAGTGCTTTATCTGTTGGCGTGTGCCTACCACTATAAGAACATCTCCCACCTCTATTTTCTCCCTGTAAGGGTCTGGACTGGGTATTATCCTCCCGCCCCTGTCTATAGCTATAACGGATGCCCCTGTGATCTTTCTTATCTGGAGTTCTGCTATGGTCTTACCTACCAAGTTAGAACCCTGTTCCACTTTTATCCACTCAATGAGAACCTCTTTAAGTATCAGCTCCATCTTCTCAACCTTTACGGGTTGGTAAAGTACCCCCGCAACGAGAAAACCAAGCTCTTTTGCTTCCTCATCGGTGAGTTCAAAAGAGCAAATGGGTTCTTCCTGCTCCATGAGGTAAATCTCTCTTTTGCCCGTGTTGTATATGATGATAACCAGGTCCCTCCCTTCCGCTAAAGTCACAGCGTACTTTTTTCCTATGCCTGGCAGGTCAGTCTCTCTTACCTTCATTTTTTCCTATTATATCCAACACCCCCCTTCTTTCCGATAACACTATGGACTTGATGTTTTCGTCCTCCGCATAAATTTTTGACATCTCCCTCTGTATAAACTCAACGAGTTTTTCTATTTGTCTCTCCATTTCCTCCATCTGTTCCTTCATGCGGAGTATCACATCAACGCCCGCCAGATTAACGCCCAGATCCCGCGTGAGGGTGAGTATAAATTCTAACTTTTTCAGGTCCTCATCCGTGTAATGCCTTGTCTTTCCCTTTGTTCTTGAAGGTTTCAAAAGCCCCTCCTTTTCGTAAAGTCTCAGGGTTTGAGGATGTATACTATACATCTGAGCGACAACACCTATGGTGTAATATCTCCTTCTCTCCTTCATGCTTCTTTCTCCTTTATCCTGCTTGGTTCTGGAAGAAGCTTGTCAAGCTCTTCAAGCATCTGCTTTATCTTTTTCCCATTTCCAAAGACTTTGTCCATAAAACTGAGCTTAGGCACATCTATATGTACCCTCACAAAGAGGTCACCCCTTGAATTACCCCTAAGCTTAGGCATACCCTGTCCCGGCACCTGAATAATGTCTCCCTCCTTTGTCCCTGGGGGCACTCTGACTTTTATCTTCTCTCCAGATAAAGTAGGCACCTCTATCTCTGTACCGAGAACAGCCTCAGTAAACTTTAGGTTTACATCCAGATACAGGTTATCACCCTTTCTTTCAAAAAGCTTGTGAGGTAATACTTTAACTACTACATAGAGATCACCGTACGGACCACCATTCCTACCTGCATGTCCTTTACCCTCAAATAACACCTTAGAACCGTTGTCCACTCCCGGTGGTATGCGCACAGTTAGCTCCTCTCTTATTGGCACGCTTCCCCTACCTTTACAGTTGGAGCAAACCTCCCTTATGACACCCTCACCTCCGCAGGTGGGACAGGTTTGAGATATGGTTATAAAGAACTGCCTCTGATATACCTCCCCTCTACCAGCGCAGGTAGGACATACCTTCTCACCTTTAGAAGGATCGTACCCTTTACCCTGACATACATGGCAAGACACTTCCCTAAGAAGAGGTATCCTTAGGATGGTGCCTGTGAAAGCTTCCTCAAGTGTTATCTGTGCTGTGTAGTAAATATCCTCACCTTTGACCGGTCTTCTGTAGGTTCTCCTTCTTTCCCTCGTTGCCCTCTCAAAGATGTCTTCAAAGCCAAAGCCTCTGAAAACTTCCTCAAGTATATCACCTATATTTGTGCTAAAAACCTCCTGTGAAAAACCTTCTGTCCCTTGTGCTGAAAAGGCAGCGTGACCATACTGATCGTAAAGCTTTCTCTTTTCCGGGTCCGAAAGCACCTGATAAGCCTCGTTTATCTCCTTGAACTTCTCCTGAGCTGATGGGTCTTTGTTAAAGTCAGGGTGGTATTTACGCGCAAGCCTTCTGTAAGCCTTCTTTATCTCCTCCTGCGTCGCATTTTTTGGTACTCCCAGTATCTCGTAATAATCCTTCTTCGCAGATTGTGCCATAGTTTCCTCCTTTACATTACATAATAAACTTTAGTATATTATTGTCAAGTTTTGCTATGATTGTAATCATTTACATACTAAAACGACAGGGCTAACCTTTTCCAAAAGGAGGAGAAGATGGTTATAAATCAGGTGGGTAGTTTCAACCATATGTATGTGATGCTTTCTCAGGAGGGAATCTTACCATCTGCAAGGGGCTATAGGAGGATCTACATACTGTTGGAGGGAAGTGCTAAGTACATGCTGGGTCAAAAGTTTGGTATATCTCAGTCTCCGTGTGTTTTTGGAGTTGAAGAGGGTGACATCTTTGCTCTTATACCTGTAGACAGAGCAAGCATTCTTGAGATAAGCCTTGGAAAAGATGAGGAGTGTGAAGGTGAAACTATAGATCTGAGGTTTGTGGAACACGGAGCAAGACATCCCCTTGTAATGAAAAAGTTTTCAGAGCTAAAAAAGGGTGAAGGATTTTACATCATCAACGACCATGACCCTTTACCACTTTATTTCCAGATGAGTTTTGCCTTTCCCAAGAAGGTGGGATGGAGGTATGTAGAAGTTAAGGAGGATTTCTGGAAGATAGGCATAAAAAAACTCAAAGAATAACTTTATATTGATGTCCGTTGAAGATAGAGAGCGATGGGATAAAAGGTATGCAGGTGGTTGGAAAACACAGCTCCACAGGACGCTTCTTGAGTTTTATCATCTTGCCCCTGTAGGAAAAGCTTTGGAGCTGGCGTGCGGTACAGGAGAAAACGCTGTATTTCTTGCAAAGGTAGGTTTTAATGTGGATGCCATTGACGTATCCTGCGTAGCCATAGATAAGGCAAAACAGAGAGCTTTGGAAGAAGGTGTCCAAGTCAACTTTATATGCGCTGACCTTGATGAATACAAGCTCTCCACTGATACTTACCATCTTGTAATAAATTTTTATTACCTCAACAGAAAACTTTCGGAAGCTATAGTGAAGGCTTTAAAACCAGGTGGGATTCTCATCTTTGAAACTTACAACGAAAAACACATCATCCTAAGGGAGGACTTTAATCCCCTTTACCTTCTTAAGTGTGGAGAACTTCCGGACCTTTTCAAGGACCTTGAGCTCATTTATCATGCGGAAAACTTTAATGTATCAACTTTTGTTGGTAGAAAGATCACATAAACTCCTTGTTTATGCCTTCTACATATATTCTCTCTATAACATTTTTAGCTATGGGTGCTGCGGCTGCCCCTCCGGAACCACCGTGTTCTACTAAAACACCTACTATGAAGATAGGGTCCCTATAAGGTGCAAAGCCTACAAACCACGCGTGATCTCTCAGATGGTAAGGTAGGTGCTTTCTCCTTGTGCTAAAGGGAGACACCTGCGCTGTACCAGTCTTGCCAGCTATCTCCGCTATGTGAGAGTTAGCTAACTGAGCTGTTCCCCTTCTTACCACATCCCTTAATGCTTCCCTTACCACACTAAAGTACTCCGGTGAAGCTTTTATCACTTTATAAACTGACTTTCTGTTTTTCCACACCACCTTTCCAGACGGATCCCTTATCTCCCTCAGTAGAGTAGGTTTGTATATCACGCCGTTATTGACTATACCGCTCATCATAAGCACCTGCTCCAACAGTGTAGCTGTTATATAGCCCTGACCTATGGACATGTTTACCGTGTCGCCTCCATACCAGGCTTCTCCAAATCTTCTTTTCTTCCAAGCAGGTGTTGGTATAAAGCCTTTGGCACAGGGAAGTTCAAAAGGGATACCTTCACTGTAAGAGAAGGCTCTTAAAATCTCCTCTATGCCCCTGGGTCCCAACTTGTAATAACCGTAGTGGTAAAAGAAGACATCGCAGGAATCCCTTATGGCGGTTTTGACATTTTCCCAACCGTGACCGTGTCTGTTCCAACAGTAAAAAGTTCTGTTACCAAGCTGAAACTCGCCAGTACATACAACACCCTCTTTAACAGAAAGTCCCTTCTCAAGGAGTGCTATAGCAAGAGCTGGCTTTATTACAGAGGCGGGTGGATATTTGGCAAAAAGACACCTGTTGAATAGAGGTTTGTAAGGGTCTGAGGCATACTCCTTCCATCTGTCAGAAACCGCATTTGGGTCAAAGGAAGGATAACTCAGCATGCCAAGCACCTCTCCTGTCTTTGCATGAAGCACCAAAACCCCGCCTGCTTTGTGTCCAGATTCCGCAAAAACTTGGTAAATTATCCTCTGAATTCTTACATCAATAGTCAAAACCACTGTATCACCTTTTTTGGAAGGTATATTCCTTACTACCCTTATAGGTCTTCCCACCGCATTTATCATGATCTCCTCACCTCCAATAAAACCCAAAAGGAGATGGTCCAGCGCTCTCTCTATACCGAACTTACCTACGGAGCTTTGCGTATATATTCTTCCTTTGTACTTTTTGAGCTCCTCCTGAGTAGGATAACCCGTATACCCTGTTATGTGAGCTGTTATCTCTCCATAGGAATAGTACCTCTGAGGGACCATGTTTATAAATACTCCAGGAAGTTTGTAGCTGTTGTTATAAAACCTGTCTATCTCCTCCTGACTCTCAAGAGTTTTTATTGGTATGGGTTCAAAGCCTTTCATTCTTTGTCTTAAATCACTCTCCTTTAGGTCCACACCAAAGAGGTTTTTAAGCTCCAAGAGAAGATCCCCTAAGGATACAGCATCTTCAAGCTTTTGCGGGTCTAAAAACAGTATATATTTGGGCACATCGTAAGCTATCTTCTCTCCATTTCTGTCTAAGATGTCCCCCCTTTGGGGATAAAGCACTCTTAATCTAAGATAGTTCTTCTTGGAAAGCTCTGCGTAGTATGACCTTCTAAAAATCTGCAGATGTATGAGCCTTAAAAGCACCACCAAGTAGAGTGCTAAGCCAAGCACTGCAAGAAAGATAAATCTACGTCTTGGCATCTCCTTTGATTATAAAGAAAGTGAGGAAAAACAAGAGAGAAAGCTCTACTACAAAACCAGCAAAAAAAAGCCAAGGCTCAAAGGGATAGTAATACTTTAGCCTGAAGATGGCATATCTGAGGAGGTGTTCGCTCAGCGCTATCAAACTGTAAGATATTATTACAGACAGGCGAGTTGCAAATATGTACCTACTTTTGAGAAGTTCAAGAATAAAAGCACTAAAAAGCTTTCCTGAGGTGTTCCATCCAAAGGAGTCATACATAATGTCAAGGTAAAGTCCAGATAGCAAGGGCTTTTTTATGTCCACGGCATTTTCTCTGCTAAGGTGGAGAAAGAGGTATACAAGAACAAGGTCAGGTACATAGAGATTTGACACAAAGGCGCCAGTTATCACTGACGCCTGCAAGAAAGCCAAAATTAAAGAAAGCACATAGAATCTCATAGCTTTTCCTTTACTATTACCACATACTCCAACTGTCTTATATCAATGGAGGGATTTACCCAAACTCTTTTAAAAAACTGATCACCCTTTTCTTCTACGCTAAAGACTGTTCCTATTACAAAAGCTGGGAGAGCTTTTTTTGTATCTCTCAAAAGCACCACATCACCTTTCTGGACCTGGTCCTCAAGCCGGACATAAAGGAGCTGACCGTACATCCATCCCCCTCTGTATATGTAGCTCTTTCCTGTAGCTTCTGTAGTTGAAGATACTGTAAGATCCCTGGAGTAAACGGTTCTTATGCGTGAAGAGCTACCAAAGACTTTTTCTACAAAACCTACAAACATATCCTTGTAAAAAACCACAAAGCCTTCCTCCACACCCTGATCCTTACCCTTGTCTATGATGATAAAAGTGTCTCTTCCAGACGGGTCGTATCCTAAAACGCTTGCAAAGATGAGACCCCTTCCAAATTCCTCACTTTTTACGCCTAAAAGTTCCGAGACGCTTTTTAAAGACATCTGGCATGCTCTCAGCTGACTTTTGTAAAAGTAAAGCTCCTGCACTTGTTTTGATAGCTTCTTGTTCTTCTTTTCCACCTCTACAAGGTAAAGATATCTGCTCACTCCCTCCTTGACCGCATTGGCTATGTCGGTTTTGAGTTCAATGACAGGCAGGATCAAACTGTAGAGAGTATCAAAAAGAAAAGATGTATATCTGCTGGAGGAGATATTTAAAAAGTAAGTGAGAAGGCTTAAAGAGAAAAGAAACAGGTAAAGAAGGAGCCTCTTTTTGTTCATTCCATAGATATTCTCTTTATTAAGTCTATCTGATCCAAAATTTTCCCCACGCCTCTTGCAACCGCAGTCAGGGGGTCATCGCAGTAGTATGTCTTTATCCCTATTTCTCTTTCTATCCTTATGTTGAGATTTTTCAGAAGGGAGCCACCACCTGCCAGCACAATCCCCCTTTCTGCTATGTCTGATGCAAGCTCAGGGGGTGTTCTTTCCAGCGTTATCCTTATGGCATTTACTATGGAACTTATAACATCTTCAAGAGATTCTACCACATCCCTGCTGGTGATTCTTACAGTTTTAGGAAGACCTGTGATGTCCCTTCCTTTTATTTCCATCTCACGCTCTTCCTCTTCGTATATGGCGTTTCCCAGCTCTATCTTTATCCTCTCTCCGGTCTGCTCTCCTATAAACATGTGAAACTTCTTTTTTATATACTGTATGATAGCCTCTGTCATCTCATCCCCTGCCACCCTTATGGAGTTGGAAACCACTATACCCGCAAGGGATATAACCGCTATTTCTGTAGTGCCCCCACCTATATCAACGACCATGCTTCCTATGGGTTCCTCTATAGGCAATCCAGCCCCTATTGCTGCTGCCATCGGTTCTGGGATTAGGTAGACTTCCCGTGCTCCCGCTCCTTTTGCTGCGTCAATAACCGCTCTCTTTTCCACCTGGGTGACCCCTGAGGGAACTCCTATGATTATGCGCGGTTTTGGTCTGAATATGCCACCGCCGATAGCTCGGTCTATGAAGTAGGTGAGCATAACCTGGGTAGCTTCAAAGTCCGTTATTACGCCGTCTCTGAGAGGTCTTATTGCCTGTATGCTTTCGGGAGTCTTGCCAAGCATCTCCTTGGCTTCTCTACCCACCGCAATAACCCTCTTTGTCCTTGTGTCTATGGCTACTATGGAAGGCTCGTAGAGGACTATACCCTTACCGTCTGCATATATGACTGTATTGGCGGTACCTAGGTCAATACCTATGTTGTTGGAGAAAAAACCTAAAAGAGACATGAGTCTATCAAGCATATCTCCTCCTTTAAAACATTTTATCAAAAAAGACATTAACTTATTAGTATGCACACAGCTGCTGAAAAACTCAAGGTTGAGGGGCTTTTAAAATTCTTTGAAGGTGAGGATAGAGAGAAGGTAAGGAAGGCTATAGATTTTATTGAGGAAAGACACGAGCATCAAGTTAGAGCTTCTGGCGAGCCTTACATTATGCACCCCATAGAGGTAGCCATCACCTTAGCAGAAATGGGTCTTGACGCAGATACCATAGTAGCAGCTCTTTTGCACGATGTTTTAGAAGACACACCCACCACTTACCAAGAGCTAAAAGAGAAATTTGGTCAAGGGGTGGCGGATATAGTGCAGGGCGTTACCAAGCTTGGAAAGTTTGAGTTTAAAGATATGGAGAGGCAGAAGGCAGAAAATTACAGAAAGCTACTTTTGGCTACCGCCAAGGACCTGAGGGTTATACTCGTCAAGCTTGCGGATAGATTGCACAACATGAAAACCCTTGGATATCTCAGAAAGGATAAGCAGGTGAGAATAGCAAAGGAGACCCTTGAGATATATGTACCCATAGCCAACAGATTGGGCGTTTGGAAGATAAAGACGGAGCTTGAGGACCTGTGCTTTATGTATCTGTATCCTGCTGAGTACGAGAGGGTAAAGAATTTTGTAGGCAGGAGTAAGAAGGACCTGGAGGAATATCTTAAAAGGAGCTTTATTCCCAAGCTAAAAGAAGCTCTTAGAACATTTAACATAGACGCACACATTATGTACAGACCTAAGCACCTTTACGGTATATGGCAGAAGACAGTCAGAAAAGGCATAAAGCTGGAGGATGTTCACGATGTGTTAGGTGTTAGGGTGATACTAAGCACACCTCAGGAGTGCTATCTGGTACTGGGTATAATACACAGCACTTTTAAGCCTGTGCCGGGTAAATTTGACGACTATATATCCCTTCCCAAACCCAACCTCTACCAGTCCCTTCACACCGCAGTAATAGGTCCTAAAGGGAGAATGGTGGAGGTGCAGATACGCACTTGGGAGATGCACGAAAGAGCAGAGAAGGGCATAGCAGCTCACTGGGCTTACAAAGAGGGGAAGACTCTAAAAGATAACAGCATTTACGCCTGGCTAAAGAGCTTGGTGGAGAGCATTCAAGGTAGCAAAAACCCACAAGAACTTATAGAGAACATGAAGATGGAGCTTTTCTCCGAGGAGGTGTTTGTGTTTACTCCCAAGGGAGACCTTCTGGTGCTTCCCAAAGGTGCCACACCTGTTGATTTTGCCTATCACATACACACGGATATAGGAAATCAATGTGCAGGTGCAAAGGTAAACGGCAGGATAGTTTCTTTAAACTACAAGCTTCAAAACGGTGATATGGTGGAGATCATCACAAATCCCAGCAGAAGACCTAATCCCGAGTGGCTCAAATTCGTTGTGACCTCAAAGGCAAAGAACAAGATAAAGGCGTACCTAAGACAGCTGGAAAAGGAGAGATACCTTCAGGAAGGAAGGCAGATACTGGATAAAATAACCTACAAGCTGGAACTCTCTAAGGAAGCCATCCTTGAAAAGCTATTGCAAGAGATTGGCTTTAAAAGTGAGGAAGATCTTTTGGTAGCAGTAGGTAGCGGTAAAGTAAGCAAGGAAAAGATATACTCCCTCTTTCAGCAAAAGATAAAGGAAAAGCATAAAGAGGAGAGGAAAGAAGACCTGCTTATCATAGATGGCTTGGGAAGCGTTCTTCACTCGGTTGGTACTTGCTGTCTTCCCATACCGGGTGAGGAGGTTTACGGTGTGATAACCAGAGGAAGAGGTGTAGTTGTCCACTCAAAGCTGTGTCCAAACTTACAGTACATACAGAGGAATCTGCCTGAAAAAGTAATTCCTGTAGTGTGGAGAGTATCAGGTGGAAAGCATCCAGTTAGGATCAGGGTGGTGGTAAAGGATAAAGTGGGTGTGCTGGCGGAGATCACATCCAGCATCTCTAAGGTTGGAGCTAATATACTGGAGGCAAAAACCAAAAGTACCAGCACAGGTAAAGCCTTTATGGAGTTTTTAGTAGAGGTAAGCAATTATGCGGAGTTTTTGAGACTCTTAGATACCATAAGGTCTGTTGAAGGAGTAGAGATATGCGAGAGGGTCTTTTCCTGAGTTATTATATAATTCCATGTTAGACATCCTTATAAAGCAAGCCATCGTCCCGGATAGAGGAATTTTTGACATAGCCATAAAGGAAGGCAGGATAATAAGAATAGAAAGGGATATAAAGGAAGAAGCCAGACATACCATAAGAGCCGATGGCAAGATAGCCATACCCTCCTTTGCCAACATGCACACGCACATCTCCATGAGCCTTTTGCGCGGCATAGGCTCAGACCTTACGCTCATGGACTGGCTCCAGAAGGTTATATGGGTGTTGGAGGCTGAGTTTGTATCGCCAGAGTTCGTAAGGGACGGTGCGCTCCTTGGCATAGCGGAGAGCATCATGTCGGGCACAACTCTTCTTATGGATATGTACTTTTTTGAAGAGGCTGTAGCACAGGTGGCACTTTCCGCAGGCATAAGGGTAGGTTTGGGTTTTGGCATCCTTGATTTTCCAACAAAGGTGGCATCAGGTCCAGAGGAATATCTAAAAAGGGCTGAGGAGTTTATAAAAACCTTCAAAGGTGAGGAGCTTGTTTTTCCCGTTCTGTGTCCGCACGCTCCTTACACATGCTCACCTACAACCCTCTTAAAAGTGAAAGAGCTCGCAGAAAGGGAAGGAGTACTTATACATACGCATGTGGCAGAGACCAAGTCCGAGGTGGAAGGCGTAAAGGAAAAGTACGGAAAAACTCCCGTAAAGCACCTTGAATCTCTTGGATTTGTCTCAGACAGGGTGCTTATGGCACATATGGTCTGGCTTGACGAGGAGGAGAAAGCCATAGTTAAAGAGAGAGGTGCCAAAGTGCTTCACTGTCCGGAGAGCAATCTCAAGCTTGCTTCTGGTATAGCACCGGTATGGGAGTACATAAGTATGGGAATACATGTGTGCTTGGGAACAGATGGGCCTGCCTCCAACGATAACTTGGACATGCTGGAAGAAATGTCGCTGATGGCAAAGCTTCAAAAAGGCTACAGCTTATCAGCAAAAGCCATGGATGCAAGAACAGCCTTAAAGATAGCAACCGAAAATGGGTTTTTAGCTTGTGGAATAAAGGCTGGCAAGATAGAAGAGGGCTACGAAGCAGACCTTATACTTATAGACACACAAAAGCCTCACCTTCAACCCCTTTATGACCCAGTGGCTCAGATAGTTTACTCTGCAAAATCATCCGATATAGACACGGTTATATGCAGAGGTAAAGTAATTATGGAAAGAAGAGAGCTAAAAACTATAGATATGGAGGAGCTTTTGCACATAGCCAAAAAGTGGAGGGAAAAAATCACAGGCTTTATGAGGGAGAAAAATATGTTATATTTTTAGTGAAAATCTTGGTAAGGAGAGTATCATGGAAGAACAAATGTACGCAGTCCCTTTCAGTTTAGTAGGTTTTTTCTTCACCAGCAAGCCCATTGAGCAGAGCATCAGGAGCGATCTTACACCAGAAGAAATGGAAAAACTTCAGGAGATACTTGCCCGCTTCCTCTTTACTGAGGACATAAAGATAGCCCTCTATCCTTCTGTGGTACCACCCGATCAGGCAGAGGAAGCTCTCGAAGAGCTTGAAGATATGATGTTTGGAGAGGGTGAGGAGGAATGACTAAAGCGGTACTCTGCGGTGCGCTTGGAAGGATGGGAAGAACCATCCTAAGGCTATCCCTTGAGTACTCAGATTTTGAAATAGTAGCAGGTGTAGAGCACCCAGATTGCGTAAGAAGCACCGATTTGGGGGAGGCATCAGGAATACCTGAACTCAGAGGGAAGGTTTTGACCTCAAGGTTGGAAGAAGTGGTGTCTCTTTGCCATGTGGTGATTGAGTTTTCTGGAAATACTTCTGCTGCAGTATCTCATACTAAGATAGCTTCTTTGGCTGGCAAAGCTGCAGTAGTAGGAACCACAGGCTTTTCTGAAGAGGAAATGAAAGAGATGGAGGAGTGCTCCCAAAATGCTCCTCTTTTGATCTCCCCCAACATGAGCTTGGGCGTTAATCTTCTTTTCAAGCTGGTACAGATATCGGTAAAAGCTCTCAAAGACAAAAACTTTGATATGGAAATATCGGAGATACACCACAGGTTTAAAAAGGATGCACCAAGCGGTACTGCTCTAAAACTTGCAAGCATAGTGGCGCAGGAGCTGGGAGTACCTCTAAAGGACCATGCAGTTTTTGGAAGGAAGGACATTCAACCGAGAAAGGATAAAGACATAGGCGTTTTTGCTATAAGAGGTGGGGATGTGGTGGGAGATCACACCGTTTACTTGCTTGGCTTTGGAGAGAGGATAGAGCTAACTCATAGGGCAACATCAAGAGATACCTTTGCAAAGGGTGCTATAGAAGCTTCCAGATGGATAAAGGACAAACCACCAGGACTTTACTCCATGTTTGATGTGCTTGGACTATGAGCTTTTATGAAGTTATAGAAGACATCACAGCGGATGCTGGTGTGCGGGTAAGGGCAAAAACCCTTGAAGAGCTAATATGTAAAGCTATACTTGCCACCTTCAATGAAATGACGGATATAGACACAGTAGAAAGCAGAGAAAGTTATATCCTTGAAGTGCACGCTAATTTTCCCTATTTACTGGTAGATATAATAAATGAAGCTATAGTTTTGCACGAAACTAAAAAGTTTGTAGCTTCCAAGTGTCATGTGCTGGAGCTTTCAGAGAAGCACATAAAAGTTAAACTCATGGGAGATAAGTTTGATCCCGAAAAGAACGAATCTAAGTTGGTCATAAAAGCGGCAACCTACCACAGACTAAAGGTGGAAAAAACCTCAGAGGGATACATGGCGGAGGTGATCTTTGATATTTAACCTAAGTTCTTATCCGCTGGAATTTTGCTTATGAGGTATATCATCTCATAAAGTACTGCGTTCAGAGGTATCTGGTACTCTCCTTGATTCCTCCTGATTTTCAGATAAAGACTTTTGCGCTTTTGCCAAAGGTCCAGCTTGCTATAGGGAGATTGAAAAGATTCGCTCTCATACTGAGATAGAGCCAGAAGGGTAAAAAGAAATAGATTTCTACGCTCCGAATAAACATCATCCCTCTCCCATCCCAGACCATCGGTAGAAAACACCTGAAGCGAAGAGTGATAGAAAAATTCCCCATCATCTAATCTAAACCTACTCTCATCTTTAATATCAGCTGGCTTTATAGCTAAGCTAACCTTATTACTCTCTTTGCTAATTCCTAAGCTTTCCTTTAGCTTCTCAAACTCGCTGGTGTATATAACAAAACAATCTTCTTGAGCCTTGTCGGATATGTATGCGGTTGGAAGCTCAGAATACTCTACAAATAAACTTTTGGACTTTATATTACTGCTCTCTCCGGATTTACTTATTATCTCATTCATGTAAGAGTCTTCCCAAGCACCTGCGGTTATAAAGCAGAACTTAGTCTCCCCATCTTTCGCTTTTTCCTCTATCCACCTTCTGAACTTGTCAGCCTCAAAGTCCAAGCCACCCGTGAGGACAAGGTATTTATCCTCCAATTCCACCGTTGCCCTATTTCCATTCACACTGATCTTGTATATCTCATAAAGGAAGTGCCTGTAAGCTTTCTGAGTAGGATCTCCCCTTCTGTAGCAAAATCCTGTAGAAGGTTTTTCAAGAACGGCAAAAACATTCAGTTGGGTTGGGAGATTGAATCCTTCAAACTCAAACTCCAAAGTCTTTAAATCCTTCAAAAGGCTAATGAATAGGTTTTTATATACGCCTTGCACCTCTTTTTCCTTTATCTTCCCTTCAGAAAAACCACAGAAAAGATTTATAGTAGTCTTATTTAGCGTTTGCACAGGCAAGCTAAAAAACTCGTAAATGAAGTTAAAAGCATCCCAGAAAGAATAACCTCCGCCATCTTCTCTTATATCCGTATCAAGCAAGAGTAAAATGCCCACAGGATTCTTATTTTGCATAACATCAACGAAACCCTTCAACCTGCAGTTGAAATACGCAAGGTTAAACAGAAGTTCAAAAGAGTCCTGGTGCAGAAGGTTTGAGAAGTTCATGTTCTTCAATTTATCAAAGTCCGGTATCAACCCATCTATTGGGAGTGATCTTTCAATTTTGATGCCTATGTTGCCTGTGAATCTGCTAAACGCTTTAGCAGACTTCTCCAAGCCTTCTTTGAACTTTTCAACTTTACTCTCTACACCTTTCTCATAAAAAATATAAAGACTTATCTCCTTATTGGGAACTCTGAAACTGCCGTAGCTGACCCAACCTTCCTCACGCATCTGTTTTTTCACAAAGCTACCTATAGCCTTCTTTTCTTCTCCTTTAATAATATCCTTCAATAGCTCCTTCCAATCTTGGCGAAGCTTCCTCAGGAATTTTTCATTAAAAGCCTTTTCCAATACCTTTTTAAGCTCCTCTTCTGTGATACCTTCCTTTTTAAAAGCATACAGAAGATCCTCCCAGATAACTTTTTCCTGCTTTAGCTCTTCTATAAGGTCTTCAGCTTTTGTTTTCCTCTCAAAAAGCCTTGCTCTGCTTACCAAATACGCATCTTCAAAAATCTTGAAATCAAAGGGTGCAAGATAACTAAACAGCTTAAAAATGGAAGGTTTTTTAAAATCCTCGGGTGCAAGATAGGTTTTTATTATATACCCTATCTGTGCAACTTTTGAAAGATACTCCTTTATCTCCCCATCTTCTGTTTTATTTTTCCATATGTCTATAAGATCTTCTCTACCTTTCCATACACTCTCCTTGGTAATATCTTCCCCTTGAGCTTCCAAGATTCTCAAGAAAGCAAGTCCAGAACTTTTTTCTATTTGGCTGGCAATTGACACAACACCTTCCGCAAGACGGAATATCTTATCCTTCCTGAACCTTTCAAAAACAGCCTCTCTTTCCTTTCTGAAAAGCTCCCGAGGTTTTAACCATATTACTCTGTCCTTCTTATAGATAGCTTCTCCTTGCAGAGAAAAATCTACCTTTTCCAAAAATTCCTTAAACATCTTTTTGCATTCTTCCAGTTTGTCTTTTTTCTTTATAATCTTGTATAGAAGTTTTGAAAGACTCTCTGCGTAATTTTCATCACCACACCAAAAGACACCGCCATACAGAAAGCCATTCTCAGAAACTCGCAAGCCTTTCGCAAAGTATTCCATACAACTAGGCGTTTCCTTACCCCTTATCTCCACCATTCCTCTCCTCCAGAAGGTACTTTATAAATTCTATAGGAAATTTAACAAACCTTCCACTCAAAACCTCTTTATAAGGATACTCCTCTCCTAAAGGTATACAAGCATACTCCCTATCTTGCTCTCCGTTAAAGCAGTAAGTTCTTGGTTTCTCGCTTCCCAGCAGAGTTTCCGCCTTCCCCCTTCCTATACGCTTATCAATAGTAAACCCAAGCAATTCATTGATTTTTAAGAAGTGCTTAACCAAAACAATTGAATAAATGGGTACCAAAACAGGCAGTGCGCTCTCTTGGACTGGTAGGAAGCTATTTATTATTTCTTCAATATCCTCGGTTTTTTCTGGATTATGCTCTTCTAATTTTTCTTTTACCTTATAAAAAAGACTTTTTGCCCGACCTCTGCTTTCGTTATCAAATCCAAACCTTACCCTTTGGTTGTTGAAGAGTATATAAGGATGATAATACTCCATCTCTTTATCAAAGCTTATATCTACAACTGAGACATAAAGAGCTTCGGTTAGCACTTCTATGAGAATTAGTATATTTTTCTTTATCTCATCATCCTTCTCTAATTCCAATATGTCATTCAGAAAACTAAGGCATCCTTCTATTTCTGATATCTTGTTGGGAATGTATACGCTTTTATACTGCTCGCCCAAAGGCACCAATACTTTGCTTTTTTCTTCTGGAGTTTTTATAAACTGGGTTATTATCTGAGTAATGACATCATCAAGGTAGATTTTTTCTCGTAGATTTATCTTTTCGTTAAGAAGTCTAATAAGGTCCTTATGTATAGTATCTTCTTCAAGGTAGGCGATGTTTTCATTTTTTGTTGGATAAACTAAGTAGATGAGGTGTATGGTCTTGGGCTCTGATTCTGTTTTTTTGTCTCCTCTTGCTCTGGATACGGCTTGTATTAGCTCTACCATATTCTTTTCAATCCCCCAATCGTATATGACTGTGTATATGTGATTTACAGGCTTGTGTGGTCTTGATAGGTCTATGCCTCTTGATATAGCGGATGTGGAGAGTATGATATCTTGATTACCTTCGTTTATTTCCCTTTGGCTTCTTTTGGAATTGGCAGTGGCTACCATAGAGCTAAAGCCTTTTCCTTCTAAGAGTTCTCTAAGACGAGCTATATGTCCTCTGTTCTGGACAAATACTAAAGCTGTGCTTTCTTCTTTGTAATTTTTGAAGGTTTTTTCTATATACTCTGCGATTTTTTTATTTATAAGCTCATCTTCTGGTTTTTTCTTTAATTTCACTTCTTCCTCTGACAAAAATATAAACTTCTTTACCAGATTTATCCGAGGGGAGGGATATCCGTGCTTTGCGCTAACATAAACTTTTATATCTCTTTCTTTAAAAACATTTCCAGAACTGTATTCGCAAAGTATAGTAGCATCTGGCATAACCTGAAACTCTTTGTACTCTTCCAAAAGTTTTTCCAAAAGTGGCGGTGCAAAGCCGTTGGCATCAAAAAGGTAAAGATTGACTCTGCCTCCTTCTTTTTTTACATAATTCAGAATTTTGAAAAACTCTTCTATCGCAAACAGTCCGTTGTTGTGTCCAAAAAACTCATCAAGTATAAAGTGAAAAGTGTATTGATTTATTATCCTTTTACTGAGTAGCTCTTTTAAGTATTCTGCTGTGCTATCTTTATAAAGAGTTCCTACTATAGCTTGCTGTGTAGCAAAAGCCCATATAAAGTTGTGATCTTTTGTAGTTAATTCTCTTATTTTCTCTACTGTTTTTTTAAGTATGCCTGCATTATCTTTGGGCAAGTCCTTATAGGTATCTCCAATGTTTCTAACCCATTCATTGTCTTTTTTGGCGCTTTTCTCATAAACTATCTCTATTTTATATTGATCTTTGAGTTTTCTTAGTTCTTTTTGCTCTCTATCCAGGAGTATCTTCCTGGTTGCCATATAAAGGATTATGTGTTTTCCTTCCATCTGAAGAATCTTTTTCCTTGTTTGGGTGGTTTTTCCGCTTCCTGCTGAGTGAAACAGACATACTGCCTTTACTGGGTCAGGGTCCATAAAAAACCTGTCAAGGACTTTACTCACATGCTCCCTTGAGGCATATATGCTATCTGGAGATAATACAGTTTCTTGTTTTTCTCTAACTTTTATCTGTTGTTTTAAGTTTTCTATCTCCTTTGGTATCTCTTCCCTTAATCTTTCTATTCTCGCAAGAGATGGGCTCTCTACCTGCTTATATTCTAATTCCAGTCGTCTTATCCTGTCATATAGGCTGATAATTTTTTCCCTGTATTGACTGAGGTCCTCCCCTCTCAGGTAAAATCTCGCTATAAAGGGTTCCGCAAGCGGGTAGAGTAAGGATAAACACACCTCCTTTATGTCTTCTGGTTTCTCTTTGTGCAGGTAATCTACTGCATAAGAGACCACCTGCAGAAAGCCCTTTAGCTCAGGTGAGGCTTCTTGCAAAGAAAGCAATTCATCTTCCAGCAGAGTTAAGCTTTTCAAAAAGCCCTCAAAGGTTAGCTCACCCAGAGCTAAATTCACAGGAAGTCCGTAGTTCCTAAATGGTATAGCTACCTTTTGTTGGGTTATTTGTTTGGTTATTATATCGGTAAGCTGGGAACGAACTCCGCTTAGCTTAAAGTCAGCCACATAGAGAGTTTTGTTGCTCTTAAAAATCAGGTCCGCATTGTAGTATACACCTGCCTGTGAGCTTTCTTCACCTATGGTATACTTGATTAGCTCTAAGTCTCCAAAGCTCAGCCCATAAAAGTATCCTTCATAGTAGCCTACCAGAAACACAAAGAGTAAATGAGTTTTATGATCATCTTGCAGGCCAAGCTCTCTTAACTCCTCTGGCTGTTCAACTTTTGGATCAAAGGGAATGTTTCTTTCAAGAAGCTCCCAGATGTATTCAAGCTCTTGAAAGTGTTCATGTATAAACTCCTGCTTTAGTTTTTCAAACACCTGCCTTTCCTTAAACTGCTGATAGTCCTCTATACGATCTTTTAAAAAACCAAGCTTAAAAGCCCCCTCAAAGGCAAACCCCAAAAACTGGACAAACTTGTTTGCCATCTTATTATCACTTTATTTTAATACGCTGGGTGAGAAATTTAGAAAGCTTTCAGTCCACAAGTAAAAAGCCCAAAGTCAGAGACAGAACTAAATAGCCTGCCAGGTTGCAGAAACTTGCCCGCAATAAGGAGAAAGTCTTACCACCTGACCTACCACCATAACAGCAGGAGGGTTTACCTCAGGTGGGTCGTTGGCAAGCTCATAAAGGTCTGTTATCACCACCCTCTGCTCCCTGGTGGTGCCTCTCTCTATAAACGCCACAGGCTCCTTTGGGTCCCTACCCACCTCTATGAGCCTCCTGGCTATCTCCTTCCTGTTGGAAACCGCCATCAGAAAGACTAAGGTATTTATACCTTTCAGGCTCTCCCAGTCTACGCTTGAGCTTCCCTTCTTTGGGTCTTCGTGCCCTGTGATGACTGCGAAGGAAGAAGATAATCTTCTAAAGGTTATGGGTATGCCCGCATACGCAGGCACCCCTGTGGCTGAGCTTATACCTGGCACAACCTCCACCTCCACCCCGTGCTGAGCCAAAAAGAGAGCCTCCTCACTACCCCTTCCAAAGACAAAGGGGTCTCCACCCTTTAGCCTTACCACAACCTCTTTTGTGTGAGCATAGTGGAGCAAAAGCTCGTTAATCTTCTCCTGCTCTATGGTGTGCTTTCCCTCCTCTTTTCCCACATAGATGAGTTGGCATTCTGGTTTAGCCAGTAGAAGGATCTCTGGATTTACCAGTCTGTCGTAAAGCACCACATCCGCAGATTTTATAAGTCTGTAAGCTTTTAGGGTTAAAAGCTCCGGATCTCCAGGTCCCGCACCTACTATGTACACTTTACCCATGATGGTTCCTCCTTATCAAAAATACCCCGGAGGGGTGTGGTATATTAAGCTCATACAAAAGCTTCAAATCCGGTACTTGAAAGGCTCTGAGCTTGGAATCAAAGTAAGAAGAAACATACAGTCTCGTGCCATCCTGGGAGAAGCGAAGATGCATGATCCTCTGACCCAGCTTTAACTCCTTCAGAACCTTCATCTCTTTTACATCTACGAGAGCCAGGTAATCCTCTCTATCTCCGCTGAAGTTTACTGCTAAGTAATTGCCGTTGGGAGAAACAGAGGCAAAAACAGGAAGACCTCCAAGCTCCACATGACCCAAAATCTCCATCTTCCTGAGATCCACCTTGTATAGTCTTTTTTCACCTACAGCAGGAATAAAAGCCTCATCACCTACAATCCCCCATGTGCCAAAGTGAGGTATCTTAAAAACGACCTCCTTCCCCTGTGCCTTAAAATCCAGCTTCCTGTAAAGCTTGTTTTTTATGTCTATCATGCCTATGCCCGACTCCTTGAAAAAGCCAAGAAGGTATATGTCTCCACTCAGGAGGGCATCAAAGGGCATATTTCCCACCTTAAACTTCCTAATTTCTTGCCTCTCCACGACCCAAACTTCGTCCTTGTCCATCAGAGAGAAGACAAAGCCACCTTCAAAGCCCTTAATCCCCACATTCCTTGACCCCGTTTTTAGTGTTTTTAAGATGTTCAGCTCTTCATCCAGCACCACAACCGTATGGGGATCATAATTAGCAACAACTATGTGGTTGTCAGTAAAGTCCAGACCGATAGTGCTGTTTCCCACCTTCACCCTTTTTAAAAGCTTGTCTTCCTTCGGGTCTATCTTGGACAGATACCCATCCCTGCTTATCACATAGGCATAACCCTCCCATACTTTTACCGTTGCATGACTGAGGTTCCCCAAACCTTCTATCTCTTTGACCACTTTACCTTCCTCCACCACCGCCAGACTTCCCCTTTCTCTCTCCACAACATAGAGCTTTTCCGCAATGGAAAGGAAGGGCAAAATCAGTATGAAAAGCATTACAAGTAGCATGCTGGGTCCTCCTCTGTGTAATCCCCAAAAACTGCGTAAGCCCTCGCCCTTGAGTTCCCGTTGCAGATACTTACAAAACCACAGTTAGAACACTTACCTTTGAGCTTCCTTGGTTTCTCTCTGAGAAAACCCAAAAGACCGTTACCCTGCCAGATTTTTACTATGTCTTCTTCTTTTACATTACCAACGCTATGAAAGAAAAAGGGATCTGGCTTTACATTCCCTCTGTGGTCTATATTCATGAGCTTAACGCCTGCCTGATTTCCTCCCCACTTCAGAAGCCTTTCATAAAGCTTGTCTGCAAGCTCTGGATGCCTTCTTGCAAACTCCCTGTATAAAAGTACAGCATCCGCTTCGTTGTTGCCCGTCACTACGTCTATGGGTAGCCCTCTCTCCACATACTCAAAGGCTTTATGGACTATAAACTCTACCCACCTTCTGTAGTCCTTCTTCTCAAGGTGGGAGAGCTTCCTGCCTCTGCCTGCGTAGACGAGGTGGGATATGTATACCTTAGGTATTCCTTCTTTCTCCGCAAGTTCAAAGACAAAGGGAAGACTTTCAGCAGTTATGGGAGTAAGGGTAAACCTGAGACCTACCTTTATACCCTCCTTTAAACACATCCTTATAGCTTCTAAAGAAGTTTCAAAGGCTCCCCTTTTGCCCCTGAAGAGGTCATGTACCTCTTGTTTTCCGTCAATGCTTATGCCCACATAATCAAAGCACTCCTTGATCTCTTTCAAATGTTCCTTAACCAGAATTCCGTTGGTGGAAAGGTATGTCCTTATGCCCCTCTCCTTTAAAAGTCTGGCTATATGGAAGAGGTCCTCCCTTAAAAGTGGCTCACCTCCTGAAAGGATGGTAAACTTCACACCAGCTTCTGGCAGTCTGTGGACAAGGCTTATCGCTTCTTCGTAGCTTAGCTCCTCTTTATCCTTGTTGGCGGAAGAGTAGCAGTGTTTGCAGTGGAGGTTGCATGCATTGGTCAGGTTCCATATGAGTATCACACCTTCAAAAGCTTTTGGCTTTTTGCCCTCAAGAGTATTCCTTATGTACTCCGTCATCCTAAGCATAGTTCATCTCCACCACCACTTCGCATATACCGTCCCCATGAGCGTTGCACTTGGTTTCGTAAGCTCTTACCTTATTACCCGTATGGGCTTCAACTATGCCTGCTACAAAACCTGCTTCAAAGTGGCATATGCGTTTTCCTATGTTGGGCATACCTGCGCATGTAATACACTCATCAAGAGCGACTACTAAACTGCCTTCCTTCAAATCAACAGGTATTAAAAGCCCTATCTTTGCATCCTTCACAAAGTCTATGACTTTACCTATGTATCTATCAAGGCTACTGTCCTGGAGCCTTTCTCCAACCTCTTTTCCGAGTTCCCTTCCTGCATTCTGTATGAGGGCTGTTGCTCCCTTGTGCCCCAGAACATCTTCAAGGTACATGCCTGTAAAGACCCTGAAGGCTCTGAAAACGAGAAGTGGCACATCTTCACCCAGGTGAGGTCTTCTCACCTGCGACAGCGTCTCAATCCATCCAGCCATCTTTTAATGCCTCCATAAATTTCATCAGGGCTTTCAGTTCCCCCTCCTTCAGTTCTATTCTGGGCATGGCATTCCTGCTGTATCCCAAAAGCCTGTAAGTATTTTCTGGGTTAAGTATCTGAGCTATTACGAGTGCTTTTTCTCTGTTTTGAATAGACCACCTGAGGGAAGGACCAAAGGCGTTCTCCGTGGTGTGATGACAGCCCCAGCACTTCTCCATAAAAACCTGATAACCGAGCTGAGCCCCCTCAAAGTACCTGCTTTTGTTTACAAAGTTATACTTACCTGCGGGAAGGTTTGCAGGAAACTCTCCAAGCTTTTTCAGGCTCACCCCGTCGTAAAGCATCAGAGCGCCTTCCTTTTCGTACACGCTTACATAAGCTATCCTGCCATCGCCTGTGAATTCAGCATGCGTTACCCTCTTGCCCGGCGCAGGTATGAACTTTTTAACTTCAAGGCTCCTCTTGTCCAGCAAAAGCATGCTGTCTGTTGACATGTCCACCCACACATAAGGTGTCCCGTAAGAGCTCCTTGCCAGAAAGCCATTGCCGTCAAGGGGAATGTCCTTCACATGCTCCCACGAGTATGCCTTCCAAACAGAAAGCACAGGCTTATTAAGGAGGGGTGTGGCAAAGTAAAAATCACCCTTTGAGTACCAGAAGTAGGCGGAAGCCAGGTGAGGAATATCAAGAGCTTTAAGCTCCTTCACCAGTCTCAGGTCGTTGAGAGAGTATATCTCTAAGCCACTCCTTGTGCTTCCTATAAGATACTCCTCAAGGGGATCTATGATGAAGTCCTCTAGCGCTACCCCTAAGTTTTCATACGTAAGCTTCAGGTCTTTATAGTTCAAAAAGCCTACAAGAGGTTTATCTTTAAAGGTGAAGATAAAACCATCACGAATGTAAAGCTCGTAAACTGCGTTTATTCTACCATGCAATTCAAAGCTCTTTACATAATTCAGCTGACTGTCAAAAACCACCAGCCGTGAGGGAACCCAGCAGGAGGCTACAAGAAGACCACCGTAAAAGGCTATGTTCCTCAAGTATATACAGGCTCTTACCCTCTTTAGCTCACCTTTTGTAGGGTCGTACCTCCCTATCCACCCATCCCGTGAGGGTATGTATGCCACACCCTCCTTTGAGAACTTTATACCACCATGCATGCTGGAAAAGGCAAATTTGTCCAGAAGCCTTTCCCCCTCCATAACCCATACGAGATTTTTACCCCTTTCAACTACAAGGGTGTAATCTTTCAAGTTTTTAACTTCCACCTTCTTTGTATAAACCCTTTCTACACTACCCTTTATCCTCTCCTCGTCCCACCTTAGCTTTTCCTTCTCAACGGGACTTTTTATGAATTCCACTATCTGTTTTACTTCCTCCTCTTTTAGCTCTTTAAAGGAGGGCATACCCACAGCACCCTCCCTTATTATTCTGTAAAGCCTTTCTTCTGGTATATTAAAAAAGGGAGGGAAAAGGGGAGGTGCGTGTCCTCCAAGCCTGTCTTCTCCGTGGCAGGAGGAGCAGTATTTAAGATACAGCTCCGCCCCTCCCCCAAAGGAGAGGGAGCAGAGCAGAGGGAGTAGTAGAAGGTTTTTTAACTTCATCAGTATATGTCCTTCATGGTGTTGTAAACATTGAAGTGTCCGGTAGGTGTTGCCACCCAGTTGCCCGTTATGGCTTTCTTGAGGGTAAGCGTTTTATCGTCATAAACGAGTATAGCCTGTTTTTCTGGCTCGTTCTTCTTACTCCAAACTGCTACCCACACCTCATCTCCGTTCTTGTTATACTCAAGGTGCACAGCCCTTCCCTGAAACTCAGGTGGTATCTCTATTACCTTTTTAATCTGGAAGGTGTTTTTGTCAAAGACAAAGAGGGACCTCTGGAGTTTGGGGTCGTTGTTTAAAGCTCTGTCAGCCCAGAGGTGAGGGGACTTGGGATGGGTCTTTATAAAGAGGTTCCCTCCACCCTCACCGGGCATCTCCATCTTTACAACCACCTTCCATGCGTACTGAGGATGCTTTACGGGGTCTGTGCCTATGCACCGGATGGTGTTATCTCCCAAGTGTCCAGTACACCATAGAGGTCCGTACTTGGGATGGTCTATGTTGGCTCCCCTTCCAGGGTGGGGTCTTGTACCCACCTTTATGTTTTTTACCAGCTTCTTCTCCTTTGTATCCACAACGGATATGGTGTCTCTGAAGTTGGCAGCCACTAGGAAGTACCTTTTGGAAGCATCCCATCCTCCGTCATGGAGAAATCTCTCAGCATCTATCATGGTTATCTTGGGTGCGTGTATGTTAGAGTAGTCTACAAGCCATATCTGACCTGCCTCTTTGACATTTACCACCCACTCGGGGTCGTAGTGAGAGGCTACTATTGAAGCTACCCTAGCTTCTCTGAGAAACTCGTTGGTATCGTAAGTGTAGGCACTGGTGGCAACTATCTTGAGCGGTTCAAGGGTCTGCCCATCCACTATGACAAAAGAAGGAGGCCAGTAGCATCCTATGATGGCAAGCTTGTCAAGGAAGTCTCCCTTTGGTCCTTTGTACTTGGATGTGTCAAGAGACCTTCCATCGTAGCAGGTCTTTACTTCAGCAACCTTATCAGGCTTTTTCATCCAGAGGTCAATGAGGACAACTTTGCCATCCCTACCTATGGTGTAGAGATACCTTCCCGATGCGGAATATCTGGCTATGTGGACAGCATAACCTGTATCCACTGTGCTCACAAGCTCCTTAGTATCTCCATCAATTATCGCAACCTTACCTATGTCCCTGAGTATGACTGCCATGAAGTTCTGCCAGTTTCTGTTGTGCTCGGGTTTTTGGGGTCTTTTTTCGGGCGGAACATATACCTTCCAGGACTTTTTCATCTCACCTAAGGGCAGTTCAGGGGGTGGGGGTGGGTCGTGCTGTATGTACCTTGCCATCAGGTCCACCTCTTCAGGCGTCAGTATACCCTGCCTTCCCCAGTCGGGCATACCACCGGGTGTACCGTAAGTGATGAAGGTCTTGAGCGTCTCTGTCCCCAGCTTTCTCGTTTTATCCGGTGTGAGAGCAGGTCCTGTAGCTCCCTTCCTGAGGGCACCGTGGCATCCCGCACACCTGTCAAAGTAGATCTCCTTAGCCCTTTCCATCTCCTGTTTGGTTAGAGGTGGGGGAGGCGGAAGCTCCTCCTTCTGCTGTTGCTGTGCATAGGTACCTGCAAAAAGGACAAAAACTAAAGCTCCACCTATGAGCACCTTTTTCCTCTTTCTCATGTCCTACCTCCTTTATGAAATAAATCACTGACATAGATTATAATTATAAGTAAACACTTACCACATGTCAAGATTTTTTTACTATAAAATCATGTAAACTTTTGTAGGCAGACTTCCCCCACACTAAGGCAGGGACAACAAGAAAAGTCAGAAGACCGCCCATCACATCAAAGACGAAGAACCAGTCAATCTGGTAATCGCCTCTATCGGGGTCGTATCTGAAGCACCTCAAAAAGAAACCCTCAACCGGTGAGAGTTTTGAGCTTTCTCTCTTTGCTTCAAGCACGGACAGCTTTATGTCCCTTACCTTTGGATTCACACCGTATATGTATCTGGATATCTTTCCGGAGGGTGTTATGACCACATAGATGTTTGGATGTTCAAACTCTTCAAGACTTTTATCGTACCTGTATCGGAAGTCTATAGATTTCAGTAAGCTGTCCACCTGCTCACTTTTTGCCACCACCCAGTTCTCCGGCAGGCTCTGATGCCGGGCAAACCTCTTCAGGTCTTCTATGCTGTCCCTTGGGTCAAAGCTAAGGGATATAACCTTTACATCATTCATTAAATCCTTTATAGCTCTTTTGAGACCCTCTGTCATCAGAGGACATGCGGAGCTACACCTGGTGTATATGGGATTGATGATAATTACCTTACCCCCCGCAAATTCCTTTATCCTCAAGACTTCACCCGTATGTATCTCCAAAGGTATGTCAGGTATGTAAGTGCCTATGCTCTTCTTCTCGTCCGGCAGAAAGCTTCCGAAGGCAGTACATACTATAATCAGAAGACTAATAAGCTTTAGCATGTTTATAAATACTGAGCAGGGACTGCCCTGCGTAAAGAATAAAGAGGAGACCTCCAAGGACTGCCATAAGACTTCCCAGCCCTGCTATGTTCAGTGCGATGAGCACTTTCGTATTCATAACATACTCAAAACCGTAAGTCTTTCTTGGCGCTCCCATTCTTCCTGCCATATAAAAGCCAAGCACCAGAAGGTTTATACCCATGCTGAGAACTACCGGCTGGAGTTTTGCGACCCTTTCCCAGCATATGTATCCGAGCCTCTCCTTTAATATACTGTAGCCAAGACCCATAAAAGCTATGCTTACCGCAGACACAACCCCGTGATAGTGAGCCGGCACTCTCAGGTCGCTCTGCATGCCTGCATAAGCCACCACCACCCCAGCATAATAAACGCTTACAGAGGACAGCAAAGCTAAGCTGGGGACATCTGCACTTAGCCTGATGTTTTTTAGTACATAGTAAGTGTGGATAAGCACTGGCACACCTGTCCCAAGCCCGAAGGACATGACTGTTAGAAGTCTAAACTCCCGTGAAAAGATATCGGTAAAGAAGCCTGCCATCAGCAAAGATGGGAAGACAAGGAGGAGAAAGTTTACCGTGCTCAGAAGAGGGGAAGAGACCTCCTTTCCGTTGCCCCTCTTTAAAAGCTCGTGCCAGACGGCCAGCATCACCGAGGCATAAAGAAACTGCTGAAGATGCCCCGGAATCCAGAAGAGCCTCTCAAAGTAAAGCTTTTGCCCACCTTCCGCATTTGCTATGAAGAAGGAGGGGATTAACGAAAGAAGTGTGGCAAGCCCCAGTGCCACGGACATGGCATAAAGCTGGGGTATGTTTTCAAAGGAGGTTATTTCCTTGAGCTTTTTGACCCTGCTGAGAGCTTCAAAGAAGAAGGCAAGGAAGAAGACAAAAAGCCCAGCATAGAAGATTGGACTATCAATAACCGGGATATAATTGTTCAGGTAAGGTTCACCGTAAGGTAAAAGGCAGGAAAGGGAAAGAAGAAGCATACCCAGTAGGGTGGCTGGAGGTGCAACTCTTCCCTTCCTGCCTTCCTTATAGTGCCAGTAGGCGAGAGTAAAGGTCATGAGCCATACAGTTATGGAGAAGGTTACATGTCCAACAAGAAAGTGGTAAAAGAGGCTCGGGGACTTCAAGAGAGAAAAAGCGGGCGCGCGCGTTAGAGCTATGAGAAGTCCAAAAACTCCAGCCTGAACAAGAGACAGAAGGGAGAGGGAGAGGTAGAAGAGGCGCATCACTTTACCTCCCACATGGCTGCGAGCCAACCCCAGTTTAGAAGCAGGAACACGAGGAACACACCCATAAAAAGGAGAGTGAGGGTTAAAGTTCCCGGTGCTTCAAAGCCGTGATGCTCTTTAGCGGGAGGCGGTGGTGATGCGATCTGCAGTTGCATGTCCTGAGGACCCCTGACAGGCTGTCCCAAGAAGACGGAAAAGACCACTATAAGTATCCACATCAAAGCACCTATAACTGCGGTTATTCCACCTATGGCAAAGAGAACCCAGAAGAAGTCAACCGCAGGGTTAAAGGTGTAAGTGAAGGGACCTCCGGAGAAGGTTATGTCGTAATGCCTTCTTGGAACACCGAAGGCTCCAAGGATGTACATGGAAACAGCCAAGACAGCTATGCCGAGCCCAAAGACCCAGGGCTGTGCCTTGGCAAGCCCAAAGAAAGCAATCTTCTTCCTGAATATGAGAGGTATCAGGTAGTAGGTAGCTCCCATGAAAGCGAGAGTAGTTCCACCTACAACAGTACCCTTAAAGTGTCCGGGTATGGAAAGTGTGTTGTGGACTATGATGTTAGTCTGCTCCATGCCGTTGACCACACCTGTGACACCACCTATGAAGCCAAAGATGATTATGGAGAGGAATACTGCGGAAAAGGCGGGATTGCCCCAGGGTGCGTTCTTAAGCCAGTCAAAGAGTCCTTTGGTAAAGCCTCTCCTCCTTTGGGCGGATTCTACTGCAGAAGGTACTGCGAAAGCATGTATCATAGAAGCAAGGACTGCTATGTACATGATGTAGCTGGTGTTAAACACCTTCCACGCGGGACTGGGTCCAGGGTCAACAAGAAGGTGGTGAGCGGAAGCTACATTTATACCTATCACGTAAAACACAAAGGCAAATCTGCTCACCTTCTCGTTTATGGACGCACCGCCTACCGTTAAGAAGGCTCCCAGATACCACACAGCTATCATAGCGGTCACATTTATCTGCTGGGAGGAGTGTCCAAGACCCCACCATACGAGTTTATAAACCCCCGCATCTATGCTCTTTATGATGCCCAAAGACCAGAGGAGTGTAGGTATGTATATGATGGCACCTGTTGCGAGGGTAAGGGTGGCTATTATAGCCGCAGCTACAAGACCAAATGTGAAAAGGGGTAAGGAATCACCGTAAGTCCTCTCCTTTCTGGCTATGAGCAGGTTGGCAAAGAAGAGAAAGACGCCTATCAAGGCACCTACCGCAAAGAGAATTATGCCAAGGTAGTAAATAGGGCTTGCCTGGAGTGGAGCGTAGGAGGTCATGAGCACATCCGCACTGCCGGTAAGAATGGTGTAGTTAACCAGCAAAAAGCCAAGAACCATAAGGATAAAGGCAAGCCAGCCAAACTTGGGAGAGGACATACGGGAGTTTAGAACGACGGTGGAACCAAAGTAAAGACCCGCAACCTCAAAGAAGATTATCCAGAATATGAGAGCGTTAAGACCGTGAAGGGTAAGGATTCGGTAGTACCACTCCACAGGCAGGAGGTGAACCACCTGCCACCTCGTGAGAACAAGAAGCAGAGCCGCTATGACACCTACTAGCAGAGAGACAACGGCCATGACTGCGTTTAGCTGTATAAGTCTCTCCGCCCTTAAATCCACCTTTAGACCCGTTATATCGCATGTTCTAAACATGACCAGACCTCCTCACTCCTTTACTATGATTTTGCCTATCATCGTATGATGTCCTATACCGCAAAACTCGTTGCAAATTATGGCAAACTCTCCGGTGGAAGTGGGCTTAAAGGTAAGCACATAGTCGTAGCCCGGATACACCATAAAGTTCATATTCACAGGCTGAAGAGAAAAGCCATGAAGCAGGTCAAGGGAGGATATGTGAAACCTGTACTCCTGACCCTTCTTTAACACAAGCACTGGTTCCCACCTCCACATCTTAGCCACCAGAAACACATCACTGTTTGGGGGAGGTTCAACAACCGGTATGCCGTTCATCTCACCCGTCCTGTACTTGTTGATAAAAGCGTTGGCAAGAGCGTTAAACTCCTGAGGCGTAGTCCTGTAAGTGGTGAAGGAGGGGTTCTGTCTGCCGTAGATGTGCCACACTATCATCCAGAAAAAGAGGATAAGACAAACCACCAGAGCTAAGGCTATCCACATCTTCTCGTCTTTTGCCACCCTCTTGTAGTACCATCCTTCCTCAGGCGGTAAAAGAGCCATCTCACTTACCTCCTAAAAGAGACTGTTTTAGTTCTGCGGGTATTGGCGAGAGCCACGCCAACTCTATGAGCCCCCATATGAGATAGGAGACCGCATAGATGGTAACTCCCAAAAAGAGCAGAAGCATAAAATCGTCCAACACCAGTTGAAGAAAGGGTGTCTTTCTTTCCTCCATAGTGGCACCTCCGTAAGGATTTACTTACTTGAAAATATTAATACTTGAAGGTAAATAAAGCAAGAATTAAATTTACCACAATATTAAGATAATTTAAAATCTGACAAAATCGCGCACGCATGCTACATTAATTAGTAAGTAATCACTTGCAAGGAGGTGCATGATAGATGGAAACTCTGCAGAAGGTTTCTCCTCTTTACATGGCTTTTCAGAGACTGTCCTACGCGGTTAGTACGTTTTTTACCTCAAGGCTAAATCCTCTGTATCATCTGGGTGCAATAGCAGTATTCCTTTTGGTGGTAGATGCTCTTTCGGGTATATACCTTTTCTTCTTTTACAGCATAGACCCTCAGACCTCCCACGCTTCTGTAGAAGCTATCTCCAGTAGCTTTATAGGGAACATAATGAGAGGTATTCACAGGTACTCTTCTGATGCTCTCATACTCACCACTTTAGCCCACATGATACATGTGATAATAACGGACCGCTTCAGGATGTTCAGATGGGTGGCCTGGGTAACTGGTGTGGCAACCCTTCTGATATTCTTAGCCATAGGTGTATCTGGGTACATACTTGTCTGGGATACAAGAGCTCAGCTTACGGGTCTCCTTACCGCCAAGTTCTTCTCCTTCCTGCCGGTCTTTGGTGATGCCCTCATGAGCGCCTTCTTGGGGAGTGATATAAAGTACCTGGGGGGTCTTTTCAGAATACTCCTCTTTGCCCACATAGCCCTAACCATACTCATCGTCTTTACCCTGTGGATACATGTGATGAGAAACGCAAGACCAAGGCTCATACCTCCCAGATTCCTTTACATAACCATCACTTTACTTCTAATATTACTTTCCATAATTTTCCCGGCTAAGAGCGACCCGCCCGCCTACATAAACAAGCTCCCCTTTGAGATGAGCGTAGACTGGTTTTATCTATTTGGATACCCTCTGCTCAAGTACATACCCATGTCTGCCAACTGGCTGTTCTTCCTAGGCTTTTTTGCCTTTCTCTTCCTCTTCCCTTGGCTTATCAAAGGCAAGAGAAATCCTCCTGCGCATATAGACTTTGAAAAGTGTACAGGCTGTGAACAGTGCTATATAGACTGCCCTTACGAGGCTATAACCATGAAGGATTTTGAGGATAAAAAGAAGGCTGTCCTCAACGAGAGCAAGTGTGCCGGCTGTGGTATATGCGTGGGTTCTTGCAGTGTGCAGGCAATAGACATTCCCACTTTCCCCATAGAGGAAGTTATTAAGGGAGTGAGTCAAGAAAGCCCTTCCTATGTAGCCTTCAGGTGTCCCTTCAGCGCACTGCCGCCAAAGAGAAAGGATTTGCTCACCTTTACCCTCCCTTGTGCAGGAGCTTTGAACACTTACTACGCAGAGGAGATACTCCGCAGGGGAGTAAAAGGCATAGTGATCATCTCCTGTGAGTACGAGGACTGCTACTTTAGAGAGGGCAACAAGTGGCTTGAAGAGCGCTATGAAAGGAAGAGAAGACCCATTCTCAGGAAGAGAGTGGAAGGCGGAAGGATTCTTGTGCTTGAGGCTCCCTATGTAAAGTCCATAGAGAGAGAGGTGGAGGAATTTATAAACTCGTCTAAGGAAGGGCGTGAGGTTAAGGTTGTACCTTCCGGCAGACTGAACTACGCTTTTGCAAGCCTTGTAATATCACTACCCATATTCCTCTTTTATCCACTTACCACCCATAAGGTATCCTTCTATCCCAAAGAGAAGTCCGCAGTGGTTTTAAGCTTCAAATACAGGTCCTCACCCGTTGTGGAGGTCTACAAGGAGGAGGGAAAAGGTCTTAAGCACATGCAAACTCAGCTGGCTATAGTGAAGGAGAGGTCTCCCGTGAGGGTTGAGTTTTATGAAGGTGGGAAGCTCGTATATTCCAAGGTATTTAACCCGAGGGGGATAAGGAAGGATGCATCCGTTTTTGTTTACGAGGAGCTACTTTTACCACCAGGTAAGCATAGCCTGAGGGTGCGCCTTGAGGAGACCAAAGGTAAGAGAGAGGTAAAGGAGGTCAAGCTTGACGCTCATCTGAAAGCAAAGGATAGCTTGCTGATAACCTATGACGAGGACTCTGGGGGCTTCGTTGTTCTGAGATGAAGGATCCACTCTGCCATCCTCTCCGCCTCCTCCTTGCTCACCTTCTGAGGAGGCATGCACTCCCACCTTGCCTTCCACTTTCCGCAGGAACCTTCCAGTATGCTTTTCACAAGTATATCTTTCTCTTCGTATCTTTGGGATATGTCAAAGAAGGAAGGTCCTACCAAGGACCTTTTAGTATCGTGACAGTCAGTGCATCCTCTCCATCTAATAAGCTCCTTCGTGTTTATTGCCAGGCTTGGCTTTTCTTCCACCTTTGCCTTCTCGCAGGAAAGCACGAAAAGAAAAACAAGCAAAAGCCACATCTTAAAAATCCCTCCTTTTGAAGACACTCAGGTTCAAAAGAAATACTAATAAAGTGTAAAGGGCAGAGAGTAAGGCAGGTAGAAACCAGAGGTCTTTAAGGTAGTTAGCCAACCACCTTCCCACAAAGCCCATAAGCTCATAAAGTCCCACCTCCATAAGAAGAGTGAGCCTCAACAGGTCTATAGGATTTAAAAGTGTGAGGGTCAGAAGCATCTTTTCCACAGGGTAGTCGGAAAGAGCTATTACAAGGTACAAAAGTATAGCGTCATAGAATACGCAGAAGAAAAGCCAAAGAAAGAGGGAAAAGCCAAATCCTCTTATCCTGTCTTCCACCAGTAAGGATGAAAGGATACCTAAGCTTACAAAAAGCGGTACCAAAAAGAGGTTAAGAAGTACGCACCTAAAAAAACCCTGGTTGTAGCCCACCAAGTAGTAAAAGGGAAGCAGGGAACCAAGCAGATAGCTGATGGAGAGGGATAGGCTTAAGCTGACATTAATGGAAAGCATTAGGGTAGACCTCTTTACGGGTTGTGAAAGGAGGAACTCAAAAAAGTTCCTGTTACTATAAAGGTATGTGGTAGAAAGAAGAAGGGAGAAAAGGGAAAGAGAAAGAGAGGAGAGGTTGCCATAACTCACCACAGCCTTTTCTACGCTCCTCCCAAACTCAAGCAGTATGTATACTACCAAGGCATAAAAGAAAAAGGTTGCCAAAACCCATCTACTCTTCAAGAGGTCATAGAAGATATACTTGGTTAATTTAACAAACAAAGCACAGCCTCCTCAAGCCTTTCTTTACCTGTCCTTTCTTTTAGTTCTTCAAGGCTACCATCAAAGACTTTTCTCCCCTCCGCTAAAAACACCACATAGTCAGCCACCTCTTCCACCTCACTCATTATGTGGGATATAAAGAGCACAGTTTTATTCCTCTGTTTCTCCTCAAGGATAAATCTCTTTAACCTGTAAGCTGATATGGGGTCAAGGCCTACCATAGGTTCGTCCAGTATGAGCATAGGAGGGTCAAAGGCTAAGGATACTAAGGCTCCTACCTTCTGCCTTGTACCTCCCGAAAGGCTTGAAAACCTCTTGTCCAATTCCATCTCAAGGTTCAAAAGTTCAATGAGTTCTTTAAACCTGACAGCCTCCTGACCCCTTATATCTTTGACCATGGAAACTATCTCTTTAACGCTGAGATTCTCTGGAAATTCTGGAATTTGAGGCATGTAGCCTATTAACCTCTTGTGTTCCGCATCCTTACGAGCATCCCGTCCATCTACAAGTATCCTCCCTCTGTCAGGCACTACAAGACCGAGGATCATCTTTACTAAGGTGGTCTTTCCAGAGCCGTTCGGTCCAAGTATGGCTGTGGTTTTTCCCTCTTTAAGTTCAAGGTTCAGGCCATCAAAGAGCCTTCTTCCCTTAAAGGACTTATAAACGCTTTCAAACCTTATCACGGTCTCCTCACCAAAGGCTTACTATCCAGAAGAGATTGGGGATTGAGCAAGGGAATGTATCTCTCTACAGCATCCATAATGTGAGCAAAAAAACTCCCATAGAGAAGAAGGGAAAGGGGATACCGCTCAAAGAGTACAGCTACAAAGGACACAGGTCTATAAGGTATGTCTCCGTATCCATCCCTGTTTATGTCGTAGCCTTCGTACTGGTCATAGTAATTGCTCTCAAAGGTGTTCCTAAAGTAGGAGAGTGTGTTGGTGGATACATCAAAGGCATTGCCCAAAAAAGAGTTTTTGATAAACAGGTTGTCCTCACTGTTGGCGTATATCCTAACCGCCCAGCCGTTGTTTTCAAAGAGGTTTCCTTTAAACTCTGTCCTGTTGCATCCCTCTAAATAAACTCCGTGGGTGTTGTTGATAAACCTGTTTCCGTAGAGGACGCTGTCATATATGTCCTTCAGAAGAAGCCCGTAGTTTGCCTGTCCTTCGTTTTTGGCAAAGGTGTTTTCCTCCATCCTTATGTTTTTTGAATACATAACCGCCACACCTGCACCGTTCTTATAAAAGTAGTTTTTCCTGTAAGTGTCGTCGTTGGAAAACATGAAGTGAAGTCCGTACCTGAGGTTGTATTCGCTTCTGTTGTTTTCTATCAGGCTGTCTTTTACAAACTCAAAGTATATACCATCCCTGTGTCCTTTCACATAGTTGTTCCTTATTATAACTTTTTCCGAGTTCCAAGCATGTATTCCATTACCTGAAGAGCCTTCGGACCTTGCAAAGCCCACTATGCTGTTTCCCTCAATAAGACAGCCTTGCACCCTCTCAAGGTAAATAGCAAAGAAGTTGTTTAGAAATTTGTTGTTTTTTATAACGCAGTCTCTTGAATTTATCACTTTGAGTCCGGCTATATCTTCGCTGTAGGACATGCCGGAGTTCTTTATTATAAAACCCTCAATCTTTACGCTGTCCGCCTTTACAGTTATCACCTGCAGTTTCCCCTCGCCATCTACCACTGGCTTTCCCTCTCCCACAAGCTCCACCTTTTTGTCTATAACTATACCACCTTTGTATGTTCCAGATTTCACCACTATCCTGTCGCCTTCCCTTGCCTTTTTCAGAGCGCTCTGTATGTCTTTGAATTCACAGGTTGAGCAGACGAGGAGAAGGGAAAGCATAAAGCTAAACATGTCAGTGAGAGAACCTGTACTCCCTTTTTATAAACTCCCTCAGAGCCTGCCAATCAAGTATTTCACCCTCTTTGCCCTGAAGAGCCTTTTGAGCATCCTCCCTGCTTCTGTAGGCAGACAGGTTCATACCCATGGGACTCCTTATCTGAGGGCTTCTCACATAGTAAGCGGACTGTGCAGGTAAAAACTCCTCAGGATTTAGAAAGTTTATCACATAAGCTCTTTTTATCTCCTCCTCGTTCTCGTTGTAATATCCCACCATGCACTCTATGGCATCAAACTTGTAAACCTTTCCCTTTTTAGTTATCACCTCGGAGGCAAACCTCTTATCCGCTATGACCATCTTACACTGCTCGCACACATCCTCACCCACCTTTATGGGCTGTGGCTTGTCGGTGGCACAGGAAAAAAGAAGAAGGGGCAGGAAGACCCATAGCACTCGGAGTAGGAATCTCATGCAGGTTTTACCTCCATCTTTGCAGTCTTTGATAGTTTAATTTCCAGAGCAACCGCAGCTATACCAAGCAGTAAAGAGACTAAGGCTATGTAGCCACCGATGTCAGGGAAGGAACTTGCCGTCATATTTAGCAGTTGTTTGCTACCTATGAGGGGTGGCTGGTAGGCAAGCCCGGGTATCTTTATGGGTGCGCTGGGGTCAAGGTTATGCCCGTAATCATACTCCCATTTGTAGAAATCCGCAAGACCTATAATAGCAAGAGCTATAAAAGTCCCAACCCACGCGTAAAGGAGTATCCTCTTAGCCAGAAGAGCCGAGATAAGCCCAAAGGCTATGAGGAAAGCCATTATAAAGGGAAGCACTTTAAGCTCCGGTATCGCGTTGGGGTCTATATGCTTCATGCCTATGTAGTGGTTTAGAAGGTTTATGTTGTAAAGGTCAAACTCCGTACCGCCGGTTATCCTGTTTACCCATATGAACATCCTAAGCCCCTCCGGATACTGGGGAGCTATCAGCTGTATCCTCCAGAGGGGGAAAAAGTAAGTAAGAACAAGTAATAAAGAAGCGAGGGCTAAAAGCCCCCTTGAAAAGATGCTCATGTCATTACCTCCTTACTTTTGAGCTGTGGGTGTGCCTGTGTAGTACTTTAGGGGGACATTGGATCCTGCAGGAGATACCCTCACATAACCCTGCATCTCCTGGTGCAAAGCCGAGCAAAAGTCGGTGCAGTAGAAGGGATAAACGCCAGGAGCTTTCGGCTTCCACACAAGGGTCTTGGTCTCACCGGGCATGACTAGAATCTCCGCATCTTCCGAGCCTTTTACCGCAAAGCCGTGAGGTATGTCCCAGTCCTGCTCAAGGTTAGTAAGGTGGAAGTAAACGGTATCTCCCACTTTTATGCCCTCTATATTATCGGGGACAAAGTGTGACCTTATCATGGTCATGTAAACATGAACCTCGTTGCCTTTCCTCTCCACCCTTGCATCCTTTTCAGCCTTTACCGCATAAGGATGCTCATTTTCAGCAAGGGGATAGATCTTTTTGACATTTTTCATTATTATGTCCACAGGTATACCTTGCGCGTAGTGGGGTTCCCCTATGGTGGCAAAGTCAAGAAGCAGTTGCATCTTCTCACCTGTTATGTCGTAAAGCTGTGCGGACTGGAACAGCTCCGGACCTGTTGGGAGGTACCTGTCCTTTGTAATCTTGTTCATGGCAAGGAGGTACTTGCCCCAAGGTTTTGCAGAATCACCACCGGGTATCATCAGGTGTCCTATGGAGTAGTAGGTGGGTGCCCTGTCAACCACTTTGCACTGCTTGTAGTCGTACTTGACCACTTCCGAGGAGACAAAGCAGGAAGTGTAGGCAAAGCCCTTTCCATCAAATTCTGTGTGAAGAGGTCCAAGACATGGCTTCGGTACCTCACAGTGAAGCACCGCATCGTACTTCAAAACAGGTATGCCGTCCACCTCCTTCTCAAAAGCTTTCTGCTCTATGGCTTTCAGCATCTTGGAGAAGGAGTGTATTGGTATGACAGTGGCAAGCTTTCCACCACCTATGATGTACTCACCGTCCGGGGATACATCAACGCCGTGGGGGGACTTGGGTGTGGGAAGGTAATACATAACACCCGGGCAGTCCTTGGGGATTATGACTTTCACCGACTTTTTGACCTCGGAGAAAGCCATATGTTTCTTCTCATCATAGTAATTGTGGTAGTAAGTTGCAGGTATTTCCTGATACTTGCCCTGTGCTATGCACTCCTCCGCCCTCTTCCAGTTGACCGCCGCTATGTAGTCCTTGTCGTTCTTTGAAGCGTTTATCTCAAGAAGGGTGTAAGCCTGCTCCGTGTTGTAAGATGTGAAGAAACACCAGCCGTACGAAGGACCCTTTCCACAGTGCGCCAGGTCATAGTCGTATCCGGGTACAAGTATCTGAAAGGCCACATCCATCTTTCCCGGCTCGTTAGCCTTTATGAAGGATAAGGTACCCTTAAAGTTCTCCGCATAAGAGCTTATGGGTACATCCTTCTGGGGTATGGGTACGGAGAAACGGGTTGCAGCGGTAACATACTTAGAGTCGGGTGTTATGAAGGGGGATGCGTGATTTCCAGCAGAGTTAGGTATTTCAATTATTTCTGTTGTTTCAAAGGTGGAGAGGTCAATCCTAGCTATCCGTGGTACATTGTTGGCGTTTATAAAGAGCCATCTGCCGTCCGGCACTCCGTCAGTCTGGGAAAGCTCTGGATGGTGAGAGTCATCCCATGGGACAAAGCCGTGCGAAGTCATAAGCATAGGCTTTGTCTCGGGTGTGTAGCCGTAGCCAGTCTCCGGGTCCTGAGAGAAAACCTTGATGATCTTTATGAGCCTTCCAGAGGGAAGCCCGTAGACGGAAACCTGCCCGCTGAAACCTCCCGACAGAAAAGCGTAAAACTCATCGTACTTGCCCGGAGGAACATAAACCTTCTGGGCAACCTCTGCAGTACCCACCTCAGTTTTTAGCTCCTTTTTGGGTGGACATCCTGCCAAAAGAGCACCTACCACGAGAGCCGAAAGCCCTCCTACCAGAAGCTTCTTCTTACCCAACATGGTGTCACCTCCTTTTATAAGGTTTAATTACTTTTCGTCAACACTTCTTAAGTACTCAAGTATCGCCCTCGCATCCTCTTGGGACACATTTTGGAAAGTCATCTGAGTAAGATACTCGGAGAGCAACTGCTTGGCTATTGGGTCCTTCTGTTCCATCTCGGTAGGATTTAGTATCATATTCATGATCCACTCGGGTTTTCTCCTCTTGGTCACACCTTTGAGAGGGGGTCCCACATACCTCTCCTCAAGCTTGTGGCATGTGGCACATTTGGAATCAAAGATCTCCTTACCCCTCTTAACTAGGTTCTGGTCTACGGGTCCCAGCTGAACCTCTTTTATGGGACCTATACCTTTATCGCTTACAGCCTCCTCCTTTGGCTTCTCTGGTGGTGTAGCAGGAGCCTCCGGCGGTTTTTCCTTGCACGAAAAGAGCAAAAGACCTGAAAGGGAAATGAGCAGGAAAGCCTTTTTCATCTTGCACCTCCTGTGTGATCAATCTCATAAAACTTAATATAAGGTATAAGGATTTTTTTGTCAAGTTATAAGTATTTCTTATAATCCTGACCCACCCTACACGCTGTGCCACCTTTTCTGCTAAAATCTTCTTATGGGTTGTCTTTTTGTTCTCTCAGCACCATCTGGAGCAGGCAAAACCACTGTGGCGGAAAAGCTCATCAGAGAAGTTTCTGGTATTAAAAGGGTGGTGACTGCAACAACAAGATCAAAAAGGGAAGGAGAGAGAGAAGGTGTGGACTATATTTTCATGAGCAGGGAGGAGTTTGAGAGGGGTATAAAGGATAGCATTTTCCTTGAGTATGCCTCCGTGTATGGCAATTACTACGGCACTCCAAAGGAGCAGGTAAAAAAGGTGTTAGAGGAGGGTTTTGACGCTCTTCTGGTTATAGATGTGCAAGGTGCAAAGAGCATAAAGGATAAACTCCCGGAAAGTATTCTTATTTTCCTTCTGCCTCCATCTCTTGAGGAACTAAAGAGGCGTCTCATCACACGAGGGTATGCGGAGGAAAACCTTCTGGAGAGGGAGAAGAAAGTGGAAGTAGAAATAGCCTGTGCCAGGCACTTTGATTACATAGTGGTCAACGATTTTCTTGACAAGGCTGTGGAAGCCATAAAGCACATAGTAAATTCTTACAGACACACAAAGGAGAGGGTGTTTAAAGACATAGAAAAGCTCGTCAAAGATGATACTATAAAGGATATACTGCTCAAAGGCAGGTGTGATATCTTTTAAGAGGAGAGGACATGATAGGAGAGGAATTTATAAAGGTGCCGCAGATTCCTGCAGGAAGCTTTGAACTTCCCACCATGCCACTCAGAGACCTGGTGGTGTTTCCCACCATGGTTATGCCCCTCTTTGTGGGAAGAGCCTTCTCCATAAGAGCGATAGAGGAAGCTCTCAAAAAAGACAGGCTCATCTTCTTAGTGCTTCAGAGGGAAAGGGACTTGGAAGAGCCTTCCATAGAAGACCTTTACCGCGTAGGAACTGTAGCGCATATTATCAGAACAGCACCCATAGAGGAAGGAAGGCTCAAGATCTTAGTGCAGGGACTAAAAAGGGCAAAGCTGATAGACTACAAGAAAGCGGATGGTTATTATGCATCCCTCGTTGAGGTGTTAGAGGATAAAGAGATAAAGCCCGAAGAGCTCAGCAAGGAGGATAGAGCTTACATAAGCTCCCTTAAAGAGCTCTTAGACAGAGCTGTGTCTTTGGGGAAGCAGGTCATTCCAGACCTTCTTATGCTCATAAGGGATATAGAAGACCCTGGAAAGCTTGCTGACATAACAGCTTCCGTCCTTGACATAAAGTCGAAGGAAGCTCAGGCTGTGCTGGAAACACTGGACCCAAGGGAAAGACTCAGGCTGGTGCATCAGCACGCCCTTAACGAGGTGGGACTTCTTGAGGTGCAGAGCAGGATAAGGAACATAGCAAGGGAGAGGATGGAAAGGGAGCAGAGAGAGTACTTCCTGCGGCAGCAACTCAAAGCCATACAGGAGGAGCTTGGTGAGGGTGATGAGAGAAAGGCGGAGATAGAGGAATACAGAGAGAAGCTCTCTAAGCTTAAACTGGAGAAAGCTACAAAAAGTGAAATAGAAAAGCAGATAAATAGATTAGAGAAGCTCCATCCAGAGTCTGCAGAGGCGGGTGTTTTGAGAACTTGGCTTGACTGGGTGCTTGACCTTCCATGGAACAAAAAAACCAAAGACAGGTACAACCTTGAAAAGGCAAGGCAGGTTCTGGATAGAGACCACTACGACCTTGAGAAGGTAAAGGACAGAATAATAGAGTACCTTGCTGTCAGAAAGCTAACCAAAGGCAAGAAGTCTGCAGTTCAGATACTCTGCTTTGTTGGTCCACCGGGTGTTGGAAAAACATCCTTAGGAAAGTCCATAGCGGAATCTCTTGGAAGGAAGTTTGTAAGAATCTCTCTAGGTGGTATAAGGGATGAGGCTGAAATAAGAGGCCACAGAAGAACATATGTGGGTGCCATGCCAGGAAGGATAATACAGGCTATAAAGCAGGCGGGAACGAAGAATCCTCTCATAGTGCTTGACGAGGTGGACAAGATATCCATCTCTTTTCAGGGCGATCCAGCTGCAGCCCTCTTGGAGGTTTTGGACCCTGAGCAGAATAAGAACTTTGTAGACCTTTACATTGGTATGCCCTTTGACCTTTCGGATGTCTTTTTCATATGCACAGCCAACCGCATAGACACCATACCCAGACCTCTGTTGGACAGGATGGAAGTTATAAGCCTTGCAGGATACTCGGAAGAGGAGAAAGTCTTCATAGCCAAAAATCACCTTTTGCCTAAGCTTTTACCCCTTCATGGCTTTAAAGATGATGAGGTGGCTCTCTCGGATGATGCCATACTTGAGGTCATCAGAGGTTATACCAGAGAGTCAGGCGTCAGAAACCTCCAGAGGTATTTGGGAAGCGTGCTCAGAAAGCTGGCTCTTAAGAAGCTAAAAGGGGAGAACCCTCCCTTTATGGTAAACGCTCAGGACATAAGAACCTACTTGGGTGTTCCAAGACGCTACATAGAAAAGGAAGAAAAACCTATGGTGGGTATTGCAGTTGGGCTCGCATGGACGGAGGTAGGGGGCGAGATTATGCTCATAGAGGCTACCAAGTTCAAAGGCAAGGGCAATCTGTTGCTAACCGGGTCTTTGGGCGATATTATGAAGGAGTCTGCTCAGGCGGCTCTTTCTTACATAAAGTCCAAAGCTGAGGATTACGGCATAGATCCGGATGCCTTTTCCAACTTTGATGTGCATATACATGTACCCGAAGGTGCTGTACCCAAAGATGGTCCCTCCGCAGGTATAACCATAGCTACAGCGCTTATCTCTTTGTTTACGGAAAGGCCTGTAAGGATGGACATTGCTATGACAGGGGAGGTGACCTTGAGAGGAAGAGTCCTGCCGGTGGGGGGGCTAAAGGAAAAGATACTCGCAGCAAAGAGAGCGGGTATATATCAGGTGATACTTCCGGAGAAGAACAAGGATGAAGTACTGGAAGACCTGCCTGAGTATGTGAGAGACAAGATGACTCTTCACTTTGTTAGCAACCTTGATGAAGTTTTTGACCTTGCTTTACTTACAAAACAGAGTGTGCTATAATAACCATACAAGGAGGTGATATTGGTTGGCTATAGTTGAGGTAGGTGAAAACGAATCCTTTGAGAAGGTGCTTAAGAAGTTCAAAAGGATAGTTGAGAAGGAAGGAATACTTACAGAAGTTAAAAGAAGGCAGTTTTACGAAAAGCCCAGCGAGAAGAAGAAGAGAAAGGAAAGAGCTGCAAGAAAGAGACTGCTAAAGGCATTAAAGAAGAAAAATCTTTTGTAGGGTGGAGTGATATTCTCTCACTTTTTCTTGACACCCTGCTCGCACAGGTGTTAAAGTATTCTAAAACCGAGCGGAGGTGTGATCATGAAAAAGCTGTTTCTTGCGTTTGCGCTCGGAGGTGTCCTGTGCAAGCCTGCCGTTGACAGCTCCCCCTTAGGTATTGGCGGACCTGCAAAGGACACCTTTGAGTTCACACCCGAAAAAGAGCTTCAGAAGGAGGACTTTGATACGCAGAGCGTTGACAGGATAATATCCGTTGAATCTTCAGTAGAAAAAGCCATGAAGGAGCTTCTGGACGTGAAAACCGTTGACACGATAAAACCCGATATATGGCCTGTTGTTGGACTTGTTACCTCCGATTACGGCTGGAGAAGGATGGGAAGAGTAAAGGAGTTCCATCCTGGCATTGACATATCTGTGCCTTACGGCACACCTGTAAGTGTGGCTTCTGACGGCAGGGTTATATACGCAGGATGGCTAAGTGGATACGGAAAAACTGTTATAGTGTATCACGGATACGGCTTTGTCACTCTGTACGGACACCTCTCGGATATATCGGTAAGCTACGGAGACAAGGTAGTTAAAGGACAGATAATAGGTAGGGTGGGGATGACGGGAAGGACCACAGGACCGCACCTGCACTACGAGGTGATAAGATACGGCATAAGGCAAAATCCCATAGCTTACCTGCCTTAAGTCATAAATTATTTATATGCCCTACACAGACCTTAGAGAATTTCTAAAGACTTTGGAAAGAGAGGGTGAGCTCGCCCGAATAAAGGAGCCTGTATCACCAATCTTGGAGATCTCCGAGGTCACCGACAGAGTTTCAAAAACTCCCGGAGGAGGTAAAGCTCTGCTTTTTGAAAAAGTAGAAGGCTACTCGGTGCCTGTGCTTACCAACATGCTGGGCTCAGAAAAGAGAATAAAGCTGGCTCTTGGCTATGAAAACTTAGAAGACATAGGCTGGAAGCTCTACAGACTTTTAAGACCCGAGATACCAAACACCTTTCTGGAAAAGCTCAAGCGCCTCCCGGAGCTAAAAAAGCTAAATGACTCTCTACCCAGAATTGTCAGAAAGGGACCGGTAAAGGAGAACATAATAAAAGAAAAAATCAATGTGCTGGACTTTCCCATACCCAAGTGCTGGCCCGAGGACGGGGGTAGGTACATCACCTTTGGACAGGTTATAACAAAGGACCCAGAGAGCGGTATAAGAAACGTGGGACTCTATAGGGTGCAGGTGCTTTCTCCTACGGAGCTTGCCCTCCACTGGCAGATACACAAGGACGGAAACCACCACTACTGGAAGGCAAAGAGGCTTGGTAAAAAGCTGGAGGTAGCCATAGCCATAGGAGGGGACCCGGTGCTTTCTTATGTAGCCTCCGCACCGCTCCCACCTGAAGTGGACGAATACCTCTTTGCAGGGCTCATAAGAGAAGAAGGTGTGGAGCTGGTAAAGGGCGAGACGGTGCAAGTAGAATACCCTGCGCACGCGGAGATAGCCATAGAGGGCTATGTGGACCCACAGGAGCCGCTTGTAGACGAAGGTCCTTTTGGAGACCACACGGGCTTTTACACACCCGTAGATAAGTATCCCAGAATGCACATAACCGCCATACTCCACAGAGACAACCCCATATACCTCTCCACGCTGGTGGGAAGACCACCTCAGGAGGACAAGTACATAGGCTGGGCAACCGAGAGGATATTCCTGCCTCTTATCAAGTTCAACCTGCCTGAAGTGGTGGACTACCACCTGCCTGCGGAAGGGTGCTTCCACAACTTCTGCTTTGTTTCCATAAAAAAGCGCTATCCCGGGCATGCCTTTAAGGTGGCTTATGCGCTTTTAGGTCTTGGGCTTATGTCTCTGGAAAAGGTCATAGTGGTGTTTGACGAGTGGGTCAATGTCCACAACATGGAGGAGGTTCTGTGGGCTTGGGGCAACAACATGGACCCATCAAGGGATGTGCTTATACTAAAGGGTCCCATAGACGTGCTGGACCACTCTACCAGCCAGGTGGGAGTTGGGGGCAAGATGGTCATAGACGCCACCACCAAGTGGAAGGAGGAAGGATACACCAGAGAGTGGCCCAAGGTAATAGAAATGTCAAAGGAAGTAAAAGAAAAGATGGACAAGCTCTGGGACAGGATAAAATATCAGATATATGGAGACAATAGAGGAGCTTAAGGTACATTACGGCTGGACGGAGGAAGACGAGGAAAACTTAGCCAAAGTCTCCTGGTTGGGAGAAAAGTACAAGGAGGACTTTATTGAGGAGTTCTACAGATACCTTGAGAACTTTTCAGATACCAGCAAGTATTTACCTGATGAAGAGGTAAGGAAGAGACACAAGGAAAAGGTAAAGGGCTGGTTTGCTTCCCTCTTTACCTCCAAGTATGATGCTCAGTACCTGAGAAAGCTCTACAGAATAGGGGAGACACATGTGAGGATAGGCTTGCCACCTCACTATGTGCAAGCTTCCATGAACTTTGTGAGGAATTACATAGCGGACAAACTTACAATGGAGATGGGCTCTACTCTAGAAGCCAACAGCATACTAAAATCCATAAACAAGGCGCTGGACATAAACCTTGATGTGATGATAAACTCCTTCAGAGAGGAAGAGCTAAGGCTTTACCTCGCATCTGGAAAGTATCAGAGGCTGCTCATTGAAAATGTAAGGAGAGTTTCATGGTTTTTTGACACCTTTATAATTCTCACCTTGGCAGTGGTAGGCGTTTTTCTCATTTTCTGGATAGTTTATGAGATAGGGCTTGTTCTGAAGGGTGATTTCCCTCTTGAGAGGGGTGGGCTTAGCATACTGGGTTCAGTGCTTGTGCTTTACGCCATATCGGAGCTTCTGGCGGAGGAGATAAAGCACATAAGAGGCTCCGCCCTGAGCCTGAAGGTCTTTGTAGGTGTTGCCCTTGCTGCGGTTATAAGAAAGATACTCATCATATCCCTCTCACCGGAAAAAGTTCAGGAGCTTATAACCCTCTCAGTGGTGACGCTGTCGCTTGGTGTAGTCTTCTGGCTCATTTACAGAGTGGAGTCAAAGCTCTGACTATGTAGTCCGCACTTCCTTCTATGCCAAGTCTTTCCGCATCCACCTCTTCCCATCCCTGTCTTCTGAACCACCTTATCTGTCTTTTGGCGTACTCTTTAGTGTTCTTTATTATGCTTTCCACAGCCTCCTCAAGGCTTATAAGACCCTTCAGGTAGGGCAAAAGCTCCTTGTAGCCTATAGCCTGCGGAGAGGTAAGAAAACTCTCAAAACCCATATCCACCAGTCTCTTTACCTCTTCTACAAGACCATCCTTTATCATCTGGTGCACTCTCTCCTCTATTCTTCTGGAAAGGGTCTCCCAACTGCGCTTTATGTAAAAGGCTTTAAACTCTACCTTCGGTTTTCCCCAATGGTGGAAGGAAGAGAAAGGTTTCCCCGTTTGAATAAATACCTCTAAGGCTCTTACTATCCTTCTGCTGTCGTTGGGTGATATCTTCAAGGCATACCTTTTATCAATGGCTTTTAGCTTTTCATATAAGTAATGGCTCCCTTTTTCCTTTGCTATCCTGTAGAGCCTCTCTCTTAAAGACCAATCAGGTGGCGGAGATTCGTCTATACCATAAAGAAGCGCCTGTATGTATAGATATGTGCCTCCGCACACGATGGGCAATTTACCTCTACTCTCTATGTCCTCTATAGCTTTGCAAGATAGCTCCTCAAAGGTTTTTGCATCAAAAGTCTGCCCAGGATCAATTATGTCAATCATGTGATGTTTTATCACCTTCATGCAATCCAGAGGTTTTGCAGTGCCTATGTCCATGTGTCTATACACGCTCATGGAATCGGCGCTTATTATTTCTCCATTTAGCACCTTTGCAACTTGGCAGGCTATAAAAGACTTACCGCTGGCTGTAGGTCCGCCTATTAGCAGTATCATAACTTCAGTGGGGTTATAATTATATCCTATGGCGGGACATAGTCATTGGGCACAGATAAAGCACAAAAAAGCCAAGGTAGATGCACAGAGGGGCAAGCTCTTTAGCAAAATCATAAGGGAGATCACCGTTGCAGTCAGAGAAGGGGGTCCAAACCCGGAAACCAACTCAAGACTCAGAACTGCCATAGAGAACGCAAGAAGGGTAAATATGCCTGCGGAAACCATAGAAAGAGCCATCAAAAAGGGTGCCGGTGAGCTGGGGGGTGAGTCTTACGAGGAGGTGCTATATGAGGGGTACGGTCCTGGCGGTGCTGCCATAATGGTGATGGCTACCACAGACAACAGAAATAGAACAACTGCGGAAATAAGACATGTCTTTTCCAAACACGGTGGTAATCTTGGGTCTTCGGGTTGTGTATCTTACATGTTTGAAAGGGTTGGGTATATGGAAGTGCCAAAGGAGGGACTGTCAGAAGATGTGCTTTACGAAAAGGCTATAGAAGCAGGTGCAGAAGACATAGAAACGGGTGAAACCTCTTATATAATTTACACAAAGCCCGAGATGTTTTACACGGTAAAAGACAGTCTCTTAAAGGAAAATATACCTGTTGAAAATGCAACCATAACATACAAACCTCTAAGCACAGTGCAGATAACTGACCCAGAAACTGCTAAAAAACTCATAAAACTTCTTGACGCCCTGGATGAGCTTGATGATGTACAGAACGTGATATCTAACTTTGATATACCGGAGGAGGTGCTGAGAGCGTCCGCATGAAAAGTGTTTACACAGAAAAGGCTCCAAAACCTGTAGGTCCGTATTCTCAGGCGGTCATATGCGGTAGCTGGCTCTTTCTTTCAGGTCAGATAGGTATAGACCCACAGACGGGGCTTATTAAAGACACTTTTGAGGAGCAGGTAAGGCAGATTTTTGAAAATGTAGAAGGGATTTTAAAAACCGCAGGTGCGGACAAAAATAGCATAGCCAAGGTGGTGGTTTATCTAAAAGACCTTTCACTGTTTGCCACCTTTAATGCCCTTTATCAGGAGTTTTTAAAAGATGTTGAGGTAAAGCCAGCAAGGACTACCGTAGGCGTGAGTGAGCTTCCCTTAGGAGCCATGGTGGAGATAGATATCATCGCTGCCGTAAAGCAGGAAAGAGGATAACCTCCCTTATAGAGTCCACATCCGCAAGGAGCATCACTAATCTGTCTATACCTATGCCCTCTCCAGCAGTGGGGGGCATGCCATACTCCAAGGCGGTAATAAAGTCCTCGTCCATCTGCATAGCCTCCTCATCCCCCATCTCCTTCTCCTTTATCTGCTGTAAAAACCTATCTCTCTGTTCTATGGGATCGTTAAGTTCCGTGTAAGCGTTGGCTATCTCTTTTCCGGCTACAAAAAGCTCAAACCTTTCTACCAGGTCTTCATCTTCTCTGTGGGTTTTGGCAAGCGGTGAGAGCAGTTTGGGAAAGTCAATCACAAAAGCGGGACCTATAAGCTCGTCCTCCACCAGCACATCAAATATCTTGTCAAGAAGCTTAGCGTGAGTAAGCTCCTGTGCTTTGGGAATGCCCAGCTCGGCGGCAAGTTTTCTGACTTCTTTTTCGTGCCTTAAAAAGAAATCCTTGTCTTTGCCGGTTTTTTCCAAAAGAAGGTCAAAGTATCTGTATACTTTGTAAGGGGGGGTAAAGTCAAGGGTGTAGTTCTGATAGGTTATCTTAAGGCTTCCCACGAGTTTTTTAAGAAGGTGAGAGAAAAGCTCTTGGGTGAATTCCATGAGGTCCTTATAGTCCCAGTAAGCGCAGTAAAACTCCAGCATGGTAAATTCTGGATTGTGAGTGGTGTCCACGCCTTCGTTTCTGAAGTTCTTGCCAAGCTCGTAAACTCTGTTGAAGCCTCCAACAATAAGCCTCTTTAGGTAAAGTTCGGGTGCTATCCTTAGGTATAGGTTCTGTTCCAGGTAGTTGTGATATGTGATAAAAGGTTTGGCGTTGGCACCAGAGGCAATGTGTTGAAGGACTGGCGTTTCCGCCTCTATAAATCCTCTCTCTTCAAGGAACTTTCTTATCTCCGAAAGGAGTTTACTTCTGAGCAGGGTTATTCTTCTTGCCTTTTCGTTGGATATAAGGTCCAGATACCTCTGTCTGTAGCGAACTTCCACATCCTTTAGTCCGTGCCACTTTTCTGGTAAGGGATGGAGACTTTTGGCAAGCATTTTAAAGTCTTGAACCTCAACAGTTAATTCTCCAGTGCTGGTCCTGAAAAGCCTTCCCACAACTCCTATCACATCTCCCAGGTCAAAAAGGTCATCAAACACCTTAAACTTCTCATCTCCAACTACATCCTTTTTTATGTATATCTGCACTTTTCCCGTCGCATCCTGAAGGTGTCCAAAGATGGCTTTGCCCATACTTCTGAGAGATACAAGTCTCCCAGCAAGTCTGACTTGATAAAAGTTGGGGTCAAAATCGTAAGCTTCTTTTAAACTCTTTATGTCTATCGCCTGATTATCAGAAGGTTCAGCATCCTTTAAAGTTAGCTTCCCTTCGTATCTTACCAGCTTACCCTTAAGGATGTACTCCTCTCCCTGATTCAAATTGTGCGCTGTGATAACGAGCATTTCAACACCTTCTTGGTCAGCAACTCTCACCAGAAAGCCTTCATCTATCTTGGATACCCTCTTGACTTTACCCTTTATACACACCTCCTCTCCCGATGGGTCTTTTTCAAACATCTGCCTTATATCCTCTATGAATCTATCTACCTCAAACTTGTGAGGATACGGATTGTCAAGTTCTTTCAATTTTTCAAGTTTTTTGAGTCTCTCCTGATCCATAGCTTTATCATTATAGCAAAATGTGCTATAATTTTTTCCATGCCAAAGCTGTCACCCAGAGACATCAGAAGAAAGATACAGGGCATAAAAAACACCCGTAGGATCACCAACGCGATGAAGGTTGTCTCTGCAGCTAAGCTCAGAAGGGCTCAAGAGCTTCTTTACGCATCAAGACCATACTCAGAAAGGCTTTATCAGGTGCTGAGGGATCTTTCTGGACATATAGACCCAGAAACACATCCCCTTCTTGAAAGAAGAGAGGAAAAACAAGCGGATATTATAATCATTACCGCGGATAGAGGTCTTGCAGGTGCTTTTAACTCAAACCTCATAAAGAGGGCTGAGGAACTCATAAACGAAAAGCGCTCCTTGGGTGTGGGTGTGAGCTTGATACTCATAGGAAGAAAGGGCTTTCAATACTTTTCCAAAAGGGGATACCAAGTTATAAAGGGCTACGACGAGGTATTTAGAAAGGAGATAAACTTTTCTGTGGTAAAGGAGGTAGGGAAGATAGTGCGTGACAGGTACGCCAGTAGGGAAACTGATGCCGTGTATCTTTTAAACAATGAAATGGTCACCAGGGTAAGTTATAAACCGATGATGCGCGCCTTCCTTCCCTTTGAAAAGCCACAGGATGGAAGGGAGGATTACGGCGTTTATGAGTTTGAAGTAGAGAAAGAGGAGTTTGTAAGTAAGCTGGTGGACCTTTATCTGAATTATCAAATATACAGAGCTATGGTGGAGTCTAATGCTGCCGAACACTTCGCAAGGATGGTGGCTATGGACAATGCTACAAGGAATGCGGACGAGCTTGTAAGGACTTGGACGCTCATATTCAACAAGGCAAGGCAGGAAGCCATAACTTCCGAGCTTATTGACATAGTAAACGCAGTGGAGGCTATGAAGTGAGCTTTATAAACTTCTCTGGAGGAAAGGTATGAATGGGAAGATAGTTCAGATCATAGGGGCTGTTATTGATGTGGAGTTTGAAGGTGAGGATCTGCCACCTGTCAGACACGGACTGAAGACCAGGAGGAGATTCATTGACGACAGGGGCAACTGGGCAGAGGAGGACCTCTACCTTGAGGTGGCACAGCACATAGGAGAGAAAAGGGTCAGATGCATAGCCATGGGAGCTACAGATGGATTGGTGAGGGGTCAGGAAGTTGAGTACTTGGGTGGTCCCATAAAAGTGCCCGTAGGGAGAGCCACCTTAGGAAGGATATTCAATGTAGTAGGACAACCTATTGACGAGGCAGGAGAAGTAAAGGCTGAAGATTACTGGCCCATGTTTAGAGAACCTCCCCCCTTGGAGGAGCAATCTACCAAAGTGGAGATATTGGAGACGGGTATAAAGGTAGTGGACCTTCTTGAACCTTATGTCAAGGGTGGTAAGGTAGGTCTCTTTGGTGGTGCGGGTGTTGGCAAAACTGTCCTTATGCAGGAGCTTATTCACAACATAGCCAAGTTTCACAAGGGCTTTTCGGTAGTCATAGGGGTTGGAGAGAGGACGAGGGAAGGTAATGACCTCTGGCACGAGATGAAAGAGTCAGGCGTCCTTCCCTACACGGTGATGGTTTACGGACAGATGAACGAACCACCCGGCGTGCGCTTCAGAGTTGCTCAAACAGGCATAACTATGGCAGAGTACTTCAGGGATGTGGAAGGTCAGGATGTGCTTGTGTTTATAGACAACATCTTCAGGTTTGTTCAAGCAGGGTCTGAGGTTTCCACACTTCTGGGAAGGCTTCCTTCCGCAGTGGGTTATCAGCCTACGCTAAACACCGATGTAGGTGAGGTTCAGGAGAGGATAACTTCCACCAAGAAGGGGTCTCTCACATCCATACAGGCAGTGTATGTGCCAGCTGACGACATTACGGACCCTGCACCTTACTCAGTCTTTGCTCACCTTGATGCCACCACCGTTCTTGCCAGGAGGCTTGCGGAGCTTGGTATATATCCAGCTGTGGACCCCCTTGAATCCACATCCAAATACTTAGCTCCCGAGTTTGTAGGCGAAGAGCATTACACGGTAGCCATGGAGGTAAAGAGAATACTACAGAGGTACAAAGAGCTTCAGGAGATCATAGCTATACTGGGTATGGAAGAGCTCTCCGAAGAGGACAAAGCCATAGTAGGTAGGGCAAGGAGGATACAGAGATTCTTAGCTCAACCCTTCCATGTGGCGGAGCAGTTTACCGGTATGCCGGGCAAATATGTAAGACTTGAGGATAACATAAGAAGCTTTAAGGAGATACTCACAGGCAAATACGACCACCTTCCCGAGATGGCTTTTTACATGGTAGGCACCATAGAAGAGGTGGTGGAGAAAGCCAAGGCTCTTGGGGCAAAGGTTTGAGGAAGGACGGCAGAAAGCCTAACGAGCTAAGACCCATAAGAATAGTCAGGGATTATTTGCAGCATCCCGAAGGCTCTTGTTTAATTGAGTTTGGAAACACTAAAGTCATATGCACCGTATCTGTTCAGGATGGTGTCCCACCCTTTTTGAAGGGGAAAGGTCAAGGCTGGATCACTGCGGAATACTCCATGCTCCCAAGGGCAACCATCACCAGAAACGTAAGGGAATCAGTGCAGGGAAGGATAAGCGGTAGAACCCACGAAATACAGCGCATGATAGGAAGAGCTATGAGAACTGCCCTTGACCTTACCAAGATAGGGGAGAGAACCTTTTGGATAGATTGCGATGTTATACAGGCAGATGGTGGAACAAGGACAGCTTCCATAACGGGTGCCTTTGTAGCTATTGCTGATGCGGTTATAAAACTATACAATGAGGGTATTTTGAGTAGCACGCCTATAAAGGATTTTGTAGCGTCTGTGAGCGTTGGGACGGTAAACGGACAGATACTTCTTGACTTAAACTACGAAGAGGACTCAACTGCCAGTGTGGATATGAATGTTGTAGCAACAGGCTCGGGAAGAATATCTGAGATCCAGGCGCTGGGAGAGGAAAACACTTTTAGCAGAGAGGAGTTTGACAGGATGCTATCTTTGGCTCTTGCAGGTATATCTCAGCTCATAGAATTGCAGAGAGCCTTTTACGAAATTGTGGGAAATGTATGGAAGAGAAAAAATGTAAAGGAAGCAAGGTTGTAATTTACTTAAATCTGGAACACAGCTCCTCAAGCACCTGTGATATGTCAACGCCTCTTATGGTTAGAGCGAGGAGCATGTGATAGAGCATGTCAGAGAGCTCTGCCTTTATACTTTCCGGATCTCCGTTTTTTAGGGCTATAAGGCTTTCTACCGCTTCCTCTCCAAACTTTTGAAGGACTCTGTCTTCACCCTGCAAGAATAAACTGTAAGTGTAAGAGCCTTCCTTTTTCTCCTCTATTCTGCTCTTTATAACATCCTGAAGTCTTTGAAGCACCTCAAAAGGCAAGACCTTATTTGCTTTCTCTCCCCATATATCTCTAAAAAAACAGTTTCTCTCTCCCGTATGACATGCCACATCTTTCTCCTGATACACCATGTATATAAGAGCATCTTCATCGCAATCTACCCTGACCTCTACAACTCTTTGAAGCTCTCCTGAAGTCTCGCCCTTCTTCCAGATGGACCCTCTTGACCTTGAGTAGTAGTGAGCATAGCCGGTTTCAAGAGTCTTTTTCACAGCTTCCTCATTTGCCCAAGCAAACATCCGTACCTCACCCGTTCTGTAATCTTGAGCTATCACAGGAATGAGCCCGTTTTGGTCAAACTTAAGGTTCATCATAGCATCACGCCATAGTTTCGTAAGATTTCTTCGCCATAAAAAGCTGATACTTTATGGCTCTTGAAACCATGTCTATGGTTCTTATTATCTCCTCGGAAGAGAAAACATCCATCTCTGACCCCAGCCTCTCCATAAGGGATACAACGCTCTTTATCCTTGATATTATCGGCTGGCTTTCCACCTTTATGTGTTCTATAAATATGGGGGAAGAGGCTTCTATATAAGGCAGCATAAAACCTGTCCAAGAGAGAGCTTCCGCAGTGATCATGGTTGCATACTCTCTTGTGTAGTCATCAGATGTATCCTGAAGAGCATTTATTATCTCCAATGTAATATCCAGCATCTCCATGTGAGTGTATAACATATCAATAGCTGTGGATACAGACAGTTTAGCTTTTTTATCCTCTGTAAGCAGCATTAGGCTTGCCAATTTTTGCTGAGCTGTAATGAGCTCCTCAAGCCTCTCTATGAGCATGCGTAAGGGAATGTCTCTCATAGTATATACCTGGAAAGCTCAACATCTCTTACTATGTTTTCCAGCTTTGCCCTGACGAACTTGGTATCTATTATGATGTGCTGTCCTTCCATTTCTGGTGCGTTAAAGGATATGTCTTCAAGGAGCTTTTCCATGACTGTGTGTAGGCGCCTGGCTCCTATGTTTTCCGTCTTTGTGTTAGCTTCTTCGGCTATTCTGGCTATCTCTTCTATAGCATCGTCCGTAAACTCTATTTCTACACCTTCTGTTTTTAAAAGCTCTATATACTGTTTCGTAAGAGCGTTTTTTGGCTCTTTTAAGATGCGCACAAAATCTTCTTTAGTGAGGGGGCTTAGCTCTACTCTTATGGGAAACCTTCCCTGAAGCTCCGGTATGAGGTCCGAAGGCTTTGCCATATGAAAGGCACCGGCTGCAATAAAGAGGATGTGGTCCGTTCTCACAGGTCCGTATTTGGTCTTGACAGTTGTGCCTTCCACTATGGGTAAAAGGTCTCTTTGCACACCTTCTCTCGAAACTCCGGGTCCTGCACCAGGAGTTTTCACCGCTATCTTGTCTATCTCGTCTATGAATATTATTCCGAAGTTCTCAGCCCTCTGTATAGCATCACGGGATACCTCTTCCATATCTATGAGCTTTTCTGCCTCTTCTTGCTCAAGCAAAGATAGAGCTTCTTTTACTTTCACCTTTCTTCTTTTCCTTGTTGGCATCATGTTACCCAGCATGCTCTTTATCTGTTCCTCAAGCTCTTCAAGTCCCGGCGGTCCTGCGATACCAATCATAGGCATCATCTTCTCCTGAAGGTCTATCTCTATAACCTTCTCATCCAGCTCACCACTTCTTAGCTTTTCCCTCATTAGCTCTCTTTTACCTGTGTCCTGCTGCTCCCTTACACCAAAGCTGAGCTGTTGAGGGACAAGATAGTCCAGTATTCTCTCTTCCGCAGCTCTTTTGGCTCTCTCTTTTACCTTCTGGATCTTTTCCTGCTTTACCATCTGGTAGGATACCTCTACCAGCTCCCTCACCATAGATTCTACATCTCTTCCCACATAACCTATCTCTGTATACTTGGTTGCCTCCACCTTTATAAAGGGTGCTTTTATAAGCTGAGCCAGTCTTCTGGCTATCTCTGTTTTGCCTACACCAGTAGGACCTATCATAAGTATGTTTTTGGGTGCTACCTCTTCCCTTATGTGCTGGGGAAGTTTTTGCCTTCTCCATCTGTTTCTGAGAGCTATGGCTACCGCCTTTTTTGCTTGCTCCTGACCGACTATGTACTTGTCCAGCTCCTCTACGATCCTCTTGGGTGTTAATTCTTCCAGAAGGTCAGAAAGGGATTTCGTCATCATCATTAAATTCGCTCCTGGTTATCTCCTCTTCTGTTTCTCTCACTATCCTATCAAGGAAAAGGTCCAGGTCCTCAGGAAAAATTTCAAACTCAAAGCTCACAGGAAAAACTCTTTTTATCACATCAATTGGTGGACTTCCTATGCCTATGGACGGTAATGTACTTTTGGGAACTCTTCTTGAGGCTTCCGTGTAAGCCATTCTGTATGCTGTCCTCAGAGCTGTTTCTATGTCGTTGAACCTTTCCACCTCGTCGCCAAACTCGTAAAGCACTATGTCGTAAGCGCTCTCTTTAAAAGCCTCCCAATCTTTTATGTCAGTTATATACTTTCTACCTTCCCACTCTTTGGTGCTGACTACGCTCTCGTCAAGGAGCTTAAAAGACACTATGTAGTAATCTATAAGGTATCTGTCTGCATAAACATCTGTGAAGAAGAAAAATTCCATAGTTTTTATAATATAGCACACATGGAAGTAATTTCCAGTTCTGATAAGGAAACTATTGAAATAGGAAGAAGACTCGGGAAGTCGCTAAAAGGCAACGAAGTTATATGCCTTTTGGGGGAATTGGGAGCTGGCAAAACCACCCTGGTGAAAGGTATCGCCCAAGGTATGGGTCTGCTGGAAGGCTATCAGGTAAGGAGTCCCACTTTTACCATTGTTAATGAGTATCCTACCCAAAAGGGCAGACTCATACACATAGACCTTTATAGAGTCAATGACTTTGACATAAAGGAGTTCATAGGACAGGGAGTATTGGTGATAGAGTGGGCAAAGAATATAAATTGTTGCGACATAACTATAAGCATTGAGTTTGTACCACAGGGTAGGCTCATTAAAATCAGGTAAGCTGTCTTGTGTGGCAAAGTTTGTTTAGATAAACCAGTGTGCTTTTTTCACCTTCCATGTGGATCTCGGTTATACCCGCGTTGTCCATGTGAATGTTCCAGAGGTTTTCAAGACCTATGCCCGTAAGCAGGCACACTATGGCGTGAAGCGTCCCACCGTGTGCAACTATGAGCATGTTTTGGTAATGGCTACTTTTCACATCTTCCAGAAAGCTTCTTACTCTCTTTTCAAACTCCTCCATGCTCTCCTGTGTAGGTAAGGGATGCTTTACAGGGTTTGAAAGCCAGTTTAAAAATACATCTTTATGAGCCTCCAACATACTCCAAAAATGTTTTCCTTCGTATTCTCCAAAAGACATTTCCCTTAGGCGCTCATCTACCACCAACTGAGTACCCAGCATATCACTTATGGTTAAAGCAGTCTTGTAAGCTCTCCTCTGAGGTGAAGAGTAAATAATATCCACTTTCTTTTTTAAAAATTCCCGTGCCAAGAGTCTTGCTTGAACAAAGCCCAGAGGCGTAAGGTCGCTATCAAGCCTACCCTGAAATATGCCCTTCTCGTTATACTCGCTCTGCGCATGCCTGACCAAATACAAACGCTTCATAAAGTATATTTTAAAAGTTCAACACACTCCTCACTGGCAAGCACTATCTGACCGTCCTTGCCCACAAAAAGCCTTGCCTTTCCTAAGGTGTAGCACACGCCTGAAAGCCAGCAGGCAACCGCATCCAGCTCGTCCTGAAGGTATTCTCTCACCTCCAAGTTCAGGTTTATATGCCTGTAAAACCTTACTATGGCTTCCCTGTCCCTTCTACTTATTCCAGCACTATCATAAAAGGCTCCCGGGTAGGTTTCAAAGACTCTCTTATTCTGTTTTTTGAAAAGGTTTGCAAGGAAAATGGCTCTCTTGGTTAGCATCCTCATGGGTCCTAGGGATAGGGGAAAAAACTTTATCCCTGCTTTTCTTAGCTCCATGTCGCACTCTCTAAAGTGAGGTCCGGGCGTTTCTAAGTCTTTCCTACCTTCGGGTAAAGATAGAGGAGCGTCTATCATGATGAGGTCAAAACTCTGAGCAAGGCTCAGAATCTCCTCGTCCTTATACACGCACCCAACTTCCAGCTTTTTATCCTTCCAAAAGGCATAGCCGGTTGGTCTTTTGGGACTTCCTGCAAGATCAAGACCGAGAATTTTATCCAAAGTATCTCCTGAGAATGTCAAGATATCTATCAAAGCCCTTCTTTTCTATGCTTTTAGGAAGTTCCGCTTTTACCCTTGGTGCTATAAGATAAATGTCTATTCCCTCCGTCTCTAAGATGAGATTTTTGTAAATGCTTCCCGTGAGTGCTCCTTCTCTTCTGGGCTTTCCAAGAACTATCTTTGTTATACCCTCTCTCTTGGCGTAGCTTATAATTTCCTGAGCCACATTTTTGCCCTTTATGCACTCCACCCTGCCCCCGAGCCTTCTTGCCAAATCCAGAGCCTTTTCCAGCCACTTTTTCTCCTCTTCTGTAAAGTCCTTGCTTTTCTCGGTTTCTACAAAAAGCGCTATCCATTCAACTCCCCCAAGCTCAGAAGCAATTCTGTATGTAGCTCTCACCAGCTGGCTGGCATACGGACTTGCATAAACTCCCACAAGGATTTTCTCTTTGAGCCCCAGAGGAGTGGTGATACCTCTCCTGCGCAGGTAGTTTTTCAGCTTCTGGTCAAGCTGGTCCGCCACAACTCTCAGAGCTAATGTCCTTAGAGCTATGAGATTGCCTATCTTGAAGAACCTTCTTCTTGCCTCCTCCGCCATATCTTTCACGTACACTTTACCTTCGCTCAGTCTCACCAGAAGCTCCTCAGGCGGAAGGTCTATAAGTTTTATCTCCTTTGCATCCTTTATAAACGGGTCAGGCACACTCTCTCTGACTTCTACTCCCGTTATTTGATATATAAGGTCTTTTAGGCTCTCAAGATGCTGGACGTTCATGGCAGTAAAAACGTCTATGCCAGCCTGCAGAACTCTCTTTATACTCTGGTATCTCTTCTCCTCTGAAAAGCCCGGAGGATTAGTGTGGGGAAGCTCGTCTATTATAACTATCTGGGGCTTTCTCTGGATTATCTTCTCGTAATTTACCTCCCTCAGCTTTAGTCCCTTGTAATCGTAAATGACCGGCTCTATAATCTCTAAATCTTTCAGAAGAGCCTCAGTTTCCGCTCTGCCATGAGTTTCCACATAACCCACCACTATGTCAATGCCTTTCTCAAGCAGAAGGTGCGCATCGTAAAGCATAGAATAGGTTTTGCCCACTCCCGGTGCGTATCCAAAGTAAACGGTAAGGTAGCCCTTACCCACATCAAATTCCACATTTTCAACGGACTCTACCAGCTCAAGGAGCTCTTCGGGACTTGGTCTTTCTTCAAGGTCTTCCATGAGTGCTAATCTCCATGAGTTTTAAAAGTTCCATGTTTAGCTTCAGTATATTTACCCTTTCCTGTCCCATTATGCCAAGAGTCCTACCCTCAGTGTGCTTCTCTATAAGCTTTTTCAGCTCTTCTTCCGTCAATCCTGTCTCTTTTGAAACCCTCTTTATCTGAAAGTATACAGCGGAAGGTGGGAGGTGTGGGTCAAGACCGCTCCCTGAGGCAAAAACCAGGTAAGAAGGCACAGGCATTTCATTGAAAAGCTTTACTCTCTGGCTTACCCGTCTGTAAAGTTCGGGGTTGGTGGGTGCTAAGTTGGAACCCCCACTGCTGAGGGGGTTATAGTCCACTGCGGACGGTCTGCTCCAGAAGAGACCTCTGCTGACAAAGGGCTGAGCTATGAGCTCAGAACCCACAGGTTTGCCATCTTTATAAATTATGCTTCCCTTTGCCTTTTCCTTAAAAAGGAGCTGGGCAAGACCGGTAATCACGAGAGGGTATATCAACCCAGTTATGGCGAATAAGAAGATATAAACTCTAAAGGTCTTCCACATGGCTTACCTCACAAAGAGTTCTATAAGGTGATATATGAGCTTTATAAACACGAAGGGAGCTATTATCCCACCAAGACCGTAGACCAGAAGGTTGTAGAGAAAGAGCCTGCCGGGAGAGATAGGCTTGTAAAAGGCTCCTTTCAGTGCCAGAGGGGTTAAAGCTGGAATCACCAGAGCGTTGAAAATGACCGCAGACAGGATGGCTATGTATGGATTTTCAAGATGCAGAATGTTTAATTTATTAAGGTCTGGATAGATGGGTGCAACTGATGCAGGAACTATTACAAAGTACTTGGCTATATCGTTAGCTATGGAAAAGGTGGTGAGGGTTCCTCTGGTGATAAGCATGCTTTTGCCTACTTCCACGATGTCAAGGAGTTTGGATGGGTCTGAGTCTAGGTCTATTATGTTGGCAGCTTCTCTTGCAGCCTGAGTTCCTGCGTTCATGGCAACTGCCACATCCGCCTGTGCAAGAGCGGGAGCATCGTTGGTCCCGTCCCCCGTCATGGCAACTACATAACCCTGAGCCTGAAGCTCTTTCACGAGTTTTAGCTTGTCCTCCGGCTTTGCCTCAGCCACAAAGTCATCCACTCCCGCCTCCTTGGCTATGGCAGCAGCAGTAAGGGGATTGTCTCCCGTAATCATTATGGACTTTATGCCCATGCTTCTGAGTCTGGCAAGCCTTGCCTTTATGCCTTGTTTGAGAACATCTTTTAGAGCCACCACTCCAATTACTTCTTTGTCCTTTACCACCACCAGAGGGGTTCCTCCCGACATGGCTATCTTTGCCACCACAACTTCCACCTGGTGAGGTACCTCTCCTCCAAGTTTTTGGATGTAGTCTCTTACCGCGCTAAAGGCTCCCTTACGGTAGCTGTGTCCGTCTACCTCCACACCGCTCATCTTGGTTTCTGGTGTAAAGGGGATGACTTTAACATTTCTGGGAAGCGCATCTGAGCGCACTCCAAGGGTTTTTTTGGCAAGTTCCATTATACTCTTACCTTCTGGAGTCTCGTCCGCTATGGAAGCTATCATAGCTGTCCAGACACAATCCTCAAAGCTGTGATTACCAACGGGTATAAACTCTGAAGCCATACGGTTGCCAAGGGTTATAGTTCCCGTCTTGTCTAGGAGCAAAACGTTGGCATCTCCCGCTGCCTCTATGGCTCTTCCGGAGAGAGCTATCACATTTCTTCTAAACAGCCTGTCCATACCCGCAATACCTATGGCTGGCAGGAGTGCCGCTATGGTGGTGGGTGCAAGACTCACAAAAAGGGAAGCCAGCACAGCAAGAGACATGGGTTCTCCCCTATTGCTGACAGCAACAAGATACTCTGAAATAGCCCGAGCGTTGAAGGCTACCAGGAGAAATACAACGGTCAGAGATACCAAAAGTACCTCAAGAGCAATCTCATTGAGTGTTTTTCTGCGTTTTGCCCCCTCTATCATGCTTATCATCTTGTCCAGGAAGGTCTCTCCTGGATTTGCGGTGATACGCACCACTATGTTTCCGGCCACCACCTTGGTGCCTCCCAAAACTGCGCTCCTGTCAGAGCCTGCCTCTCTTAAAACTGGTGCAGACTCTCCCGTGACCGCTGCCTCATTTACAAGGGCAGCACCCACCACTATCTCACCGTCGCCGGAGATTAGCTCTCCTTCCTGCACCAGCACAAAGTCTCCCTTTTTCAGCTCTGTAGAGGGTACTTCCACAAAGGGAGCGTTTGGATCAGGACTTTCCAGCTTTTTTGCCATGATGGTGGTTTTATAACTTTTTAGAGACTCTGCTCTTGCCTTACCTCTGATTTCTGAAAGACTTTCCGCAAAGTTAGAAAATATCACAGTAAGCCACAGCCAGAAAGCGGTCCATCCACTGAACCACGCAAGACCTTTTTTAACTCCGGAAAGCTCCAGGAAGAACTCAATAGTTATTATCAGGCTTGCCACTTCAACGAGGAAGATTACGGGGTTGCGCCAGAGCTCTAAGGGATTTAGTTTCCTGAAGGAATCCAGCAGAGCCTCTATTATAATATCCCTGTTAAATACAGATACATCCCGTTTTTTCATGGCTACCTCATCCCATAAAGCAGAAAGTGCTCCAGCACAGGACCCATAGAGAGCGCAGGGAAGAATCCCAGCACATTGAGTAAGAGCACGGTAAAGACCAGCCACACCGCAAAGGTAAGGCTGTCTTCTCTCAGGCTTCCGGAAGCCACTGGAACCAGCTTCTTCTGGGCAAAACTTCCTGCCAGCACAAGCACCGCAAATATCACCACAAACCTGCCTGCAAACATGGCAAAGGCGGTGGTTAGATTGTAAAATACAGTGTTGGCGTTTAGTCCTGCAAAAGCACTGCCGTTGTTGTTGGCAGTGGAGGTATAAGCATAAAGCACCTCGGAAACGCCGTGAGGACCAGGGTTAAGGATAGAACTTGTTCCCGCTTTAGTTAAAAGAGCTATGGAGCTCAAAACCAGAACCAGGAGAGTAGGAGTAAGAGCAGTCACTACACTTGCCCACATGTCCTTTGGGTAGAGCTTTTTCTGGAGAAATTCAGGCACCCTTCCAACCATAAGCCCTGCTATAAAGGAGGCTATTATCATATAGGCAAGCATTCCATAAAGACCAGCTCCAACTCCTCCAAAGACCACACCCGCACCCATAAGCATAAGGAGAACCATACCCGCTAAAGGAAGGTAAGAGTCAAACATACCGTTTACCGCACCCGTCTCTGTAGAGTCTGTGACCACTCCAAAGAGAGCAGAACCACCAAGGCCGAACCTCGTTTCCTGACCTTCCACATATGGACCGCTTATGCCAAGTTTTTCGAAGCTGGGTGGAAGCTGGCTCATAGCCCAGTACTCTGTAAGGTACGCACTTGTAAAGAAAAAGAGCATGACGCCAAATATCACCCAGCCAAGCTTTTGCCTACCTGTTAGCTTTCCGAAGGTGTAGGTAAGGGCGGTGGGAATCAGAAGCATAAGAAGACACTCAAAGAAGTTGGAAAGGGGTGTGGGATTTTCAAAGGGATGAGCAGAGTTAGCCCCGAAAAATCCACCCCCGTTGGTTCCAAGGAGCTTTATAACCTCCTGAGAAGCTACCGGTCCCATAGGTATTATCTGCTCTTTACCTTTAAGAGCAGGGTCTAATAGCTCCACTTTCAAATAAGGGTCAAGGTTTTGAATAACCCCCTGACTTACCAGAAAGAGCGCGCCGGCTATAGATATGGGTAAAAGCACATAAAGGGTAGCTCTGACCATGTCCACCCAGAAGTTGCCTATGTATGGCGTTTCTGTTCTCTTTAGCCCTCTTATGAGAGCCACAGCTACCACTATGCCCGTAGAGGCAGAAAGGAAGTTCTGGACAGTAAGACCCAGCATCTGAGATGCGTAGCTGGCTGCACTCTCTCCCGAGTAAGCCTGCCAGTCGGTGTTGGTGACAAAGCTAACTGCTGTGTTGAGAGCCATGTCCCACGAAAAACCATTAAAGCCCTGCGGATTGAGAGGCAGCAGGTTTTGAAAGAAAAGCACTAGAAACATAACCACCAGACCTATCACGTTGAAAGCAATCCGATGGGTCTATATTAAGGACTCTGTAGATGAGCCTCTCACCCGGCAGGGACTCTGCACCAAACACCTTTGCCATATAACTACCCAGCAGGGGTGTGGTTATGAGGAGGATTAAGATAAAAAGAAGAAACTGCAGAAGGTCTCTTATGCAGGATTCACCACACACGGCTTTGCCTCCTTTTTGGTAGAGAATACTCCATAGTTAATACTAAAGCTTTGAATTATCAAATTGCTCATATCCATGATGCTTGTTGGGCATATATTTAATGTTGTAAAGGAGGAGGGTAATATGGGTATTTATGTAATGTTGACTAAAATATCGCCGTACGCAGTTAAAAATCTGGAAAAGCTAAAGGAGATAGAACAGCACGCCGAAAAGCTTATTGAGGAGAACTGCCCGGGTGTGAAGTGGCTTATGAATTTGGTGGTTTTCGGTCCTTATGACTACCTTGACATCTTTGAAGCCAGTAGCGATGAAGAAGCGGCAAAGGTTGCCATGATAATAAGATCCTTTGGTCATGCTACCACAGAAACTTGGCCTGCCATAGACTGGAAGGACTTTAAAAGCTTATTGGATAAGATCAAGATAGACTACTCCTGACAGCCCTCACAAAAGCTTCCATCTTTTGGTGGTCCTTTGTGCCCGGCTGCACTTCTATACCTGATGAGACATCAACTCCATAGGGATTTACCTTTCTTACTGCCATTTGCACATTCTCAGGAGTTAAGCCACCAGATAGAATTATGCGAAACCCATTTTTGACAAGCTCCTCTGCTATGCTCCAGTTGAAAGTCTTGCCAGTCCCACCGTAAAGGTATTGTGAGTAAGTGTCCAAAAGCACTGCATGAACTTGTCTCCACTCTTGAGATATATAAATCTTCTCCTTGACTCTGAAAGCTTTTATAACCCTTTCAAATCCCACCTTCTTTGCAAAGTCAAAGCTTTCCTCACCGTGAAGTTGGATGAGATCAACACCTATATCAAGAACTTTTTTTACATCTTGATAGTCAGGATTGACCATGACCGCCACCTTTTTAACAGAGTTTGAAAGGCTTACCAGAGCTTTTAGCTCTTCAGAGCTTACATATCTGGGGCTTTTGGGATAAAGCACGAAACCCACATAATCAATTTTTAGAGATATAGCCTTTTCCAAGTCTTGAATTCTTTTGAGCCCGCAAAACTTTATCTTAACCATAGAAGAGACTTCTGAGCCTTACCATCTCCCTTAGATGTATCTGGCCTTCAGCCACCGCCTCATCCACAAAAGCGTAAGATATCACTGAACCAAAAGCAAAGCCTGCAAGTCTTGATACGCTACCCATCTTACCCATACATATGAGTATCTTCTCTCCTTCTTCTTGATGACCTACACATAAAAGCCTTGCCACATCTTGGTAGGAGTTTGCTTTGGTAGCCACCTTGACTATGTCCGCACCCCATCGTCTTGCTTCTCTAAAGATTTCTCTGAGGATCCAATCGGATGGAGTCATCTCAAAGTTGTGATAAGAGATGATGAGCTTTTTGCCTGAGGATTTTACTGCTTGCCTTACAACAGGTATTATATCCTGCGAGGAAAGCTCTATGTCTGTGTAATCACTGATAGGTGATAGCTCTCTAAAGAGCTCCTCGCGATTTTCTATGTGCGTGCCACCTTCTTTTTCGCTCCTTATGGTGAGGATGGTTTTCAGTCCTACTTTATGCACCTCTTCTATGAGATTTTTTATGCGCTTTACATCAAGCTTTTCAAACATATCAACTCTGAGCTCTACCATGTCAGCTCCAGCCTCTTGACAAGCTTTCAAACCTTCCTGAAAGTTTCTGTCGTTTAGAGGTACGGCTATGAGCATGATTATCTTCTTACTCTTCCCAATACTTTAAGCGGTAATCCAAACACTTTGGTGAAAGCAGCACCAGCTTTGTGGTCAAAAGCATCTTTCTCCGAGTAAGTGGCAAGCTCCTCCACATAAAGGGAGTTGGGTGAGCTTCTTCCTACCACCACTGCAGAGCCTTTGTAAAGCTTTATTCTTACACTCCCACTTACCAGCTTTGATAAGGTTGATGTAAAGGCGTCCAAGGCTTCCCTGAGAGGGGAGAACCAAAGCCCTTCGTAAACTATCTTTGCATACTCGTGGGGCACATGGCTCAAAAAGTAGTGGTAGGTAAATCTGTCGGTGGTCAAAGAGAGAAGCTCTCTGTATGCCAGATAGAGCAGCGTAGCACCCGGAGCTTCGTAAACTTCTCTGCTTTTTATACCTACCAATCTGTTCTCCACCATATCTATCCTTCCAACACCGTGCCTACCTGCCAATGTGTTAAGCTCAGAGATAAGCTGGCTTAGAAATTCGTATCTCTTTCCATTTATGGATGTAGGCAGTCCTTCCTCAAAGCCTATCTCCACATACTCTGGTTCATCGGGTGCTTTTTCTGGAGATGTAGTCCACTCAAAGGCGTCTTCTGGGGGTTCTCTGAGGATGTCCTCTATAGGTCCGCACTCAATTGACACACCCCAAAGGTTCTTATCTATGGAATAAGGCTTTTCCTTGGTGACCTTTACGGGGATGCTGTGCTTTAGTGCGTACTCTACCTCCTCTTCACGAGATTTAAACTCCCACTCTCTCACGGGTGCCAGCACCTGCACGTTGGGGTCGAGCGCCCAAACAGAAAGCTCAAACCTCACCTGATCGTTGCCCTTCCCGGTTGAGCCATGAGCTACAAAGTCCGCTTTGAACTTCTGCGCATAATACACCAGCTTTTTGGATATTAGAGGTCTTGAAAGAGACGCGCTGAGAGGATACCTACCTTCATAAAGCGCCAGAGCTCTCAAGGTGGGTAAGCAGTACTCCCTGGCAAACTCCTCCTTGAGGTCCTCCACTATTGCCTCAACGGCACCAGCCTGCCTTGCTTTCTCAGGTATATGGCTTAGTTCCTCTCCCTGCCCCACATCCGCCGTATAAGTTATGACTTCATAACCTTTTTCTGTGAGCCATCTTACCATCACAGAAGTGTCCAGTCCGCCCGAATAAGCTAAAATAACCCTCTTTGACATAATCAACATTATAGCAGTAAACACACTGGTGTGAGTTTTTAACCATTTCTTAACCGTTCCTTAACCTGTTTTTAACGCTCTATCCGTAAACTAACGCCAAGATCAAAGGAGGTAAAAAAATGAAGAGAATGATATTTTTCAGCGCAGTGTTGGGAATTGGTGCCGTCTCCGCCTGCGGTGGCGGTGGAGGTAGTTCTGCACAGCCCATTGCCATAGATTTTGCACCCCTTGGCATACCAAACACAGACCAGGAGCATGTAAGCTACAAGGTGACGGACAAGCTTATAGTCACTTACAGCGACGGAAGCAAGAAGGAGTTTCCTCTTAGCTACGAGGTGCTTCTCCAGTCTGGGGACCAGATGGGAAGCTATAAGTGGGGACAGCTGCTGGATGTAAACGCGCAACCCATGTCTAACATAGCTTACACAAAGGGTGAAATATCTTGGAACCCTGATGCCAACAGCCTAATAAAGACCTCTGATGGTAAATACTTCATAATTACCCACTTTGAAGAGCCTCCCGGCATGCTATACGCCTCAGAATTAGACCCTAACACTCTCAAGGTAAAAAGCATCACTCCCATAGACTTTAGCTCAGTAGGTGGTACTATCATCAACTGTGCAGGTTCACAAACTCCTTGGAACACTCACTTAGGAGGTGAAGAAGACTACGACTTAAACAGCATATACTCAGTCAGCGCAGGGGGTAAAAACCCAGCCTATGTTCAGTGTACAAAAGATAGCAACGGCTACTTTACAGGAAACGATGTAAATGGTAAGTCTAATTACTTCTGTGGTTATGTAGGTGGGGTACAAAGATATCTTAAAGACCTTAACATAGATCCAAGCAATGGCTACTTGGGAGATAAGTTTAACCTCTACAACTACGGTTATATAGTGGAAGTGGCTTACACAAACGGAAAATGGGATGTGGCAAAACACTACATTACTGGCAAATACACACCAGAGATGGCAGTAGTGATGCCAGACAGGAAAACACTTTATATGAGTGACGACGGGGACTACAAGGGACTCTACAAGCTGGTCTTAAACCAACCGCAAAACGGTTTTAACAAAAACTGGTGCGGAACACTTTATGCAGCAAAAGTAAAACAACTATCAGACCAAAACGGTGGTACCTTTGATGTAAGCTGGATAGAGCTGGGTAAAGCCTGCGACAGTGAAGTAAAAGCCATTATAGACAAAAAGCCCCTTCTTACTGACATATTTGACGTAGAAGACCCCAGCGCATGCCCTACCGACCAAGGCTTTAAACTTATAACAGAAGATAGAATAAATGAATGCTTAAGGCTAAAGGTAGGTCAGTACAGGTCTTCTAAATTTGCTTCCGATGATGAGGTGAAAAAGGCTGCCGCGTTCCTAGAGACCAGAAAGTATGCAGCTTACCTTGGTGCCAGCATAGAGTTTAGAAAGGGTGAGGGGCTTGCCTACGACCCAGATAACAACGTACTCTACTATGCCATCACCGAGATAGGCGGTTCTATGGCCGATGGTAAAGGAGATATAAATCTACCTAATAACATGTGCGGTGCTGTTTACAGACTGGTGTTAGACCAAAACTACAACGCCTACAAAATGGAAGGTATTGTAATAGGTAAACCAATAAATAGAGATCCAAACGACCCTGATTACCAAAAGTACGGACAAAAATGGGCATGCCACCCTGACTACGTAGCCAACCCAGACAACCTCAAATACATAGGCTACAACACCCTCCTAATAGGTGAGGACACATCTTATCACATAAACAACATGGTGTGGGCTTACAACGTAAAAACTGGCAAGCTTACCAGAATAGCTTGGGTGCCTACAGGAGCTGAAGTTACTGGTGTATTTGCCCACGGACTGGTAGGAAACAACTACACCATGACTCTAAACATCCAACATCCATTTGTAGACACTTTCAGAAATGCAGATGGTAATCCAGTAAACTCAACCTACAACGACCAGAACAAGGACAAAAGAAAAGGTATACTTGGCATCATCAAAGGTATACCAGCAGGGCTTTTAAAACTAACTCACTAAAATGAAAAAGTACCTTCTTCTTTCTCTAGCTTTTATAACTTCATGTGGTGGGGGAGACAAGGAGAGCTTCATAAAAGAGTTAGAGCAAAAAAATAACATCAGCTATACAAAAGTGGAGAACTTCGGTGCTTACATACCACCACAGTGCTACACTAAAACCCTTGATTCTGATGGAACGGTTCACAATCCCTGCTACACCTGCCACACACAGGGAACTCCTCCTAACTTCTGGAACGATACAGATCTTCAAGAATCTTATAATTTTTAATTTTCCAGAAAAGATGCTAAAGAATCCATACATTAATCTCTTCATAGACAAAACAGCATTTGTAAATTCTATCTCCGACCAGGAGATAATAAACTACGTAAGAAACTCTAACTATCTGGACAAGGTAAACCCCGGTCAGGAGACGGGAATAAAAGAGCTCATATATTGAGTCTGCTTTGGCTTTCTATGAAAGACTATATTATCTTATTTAACTGATGCTGGTGGATGAGTTTGATGTAGTGGTAATAGGTGGGGGTCATGCTGGCATAGAGGCAGCTCTTGCATCTGCCAGAATGGGTGCAAAGACGGTTATGTTTGTCCTTAACGCAGACACAATAGGGCAGATGTCTTGCAATCCTGCCATAGGTGGTATAGCCAAGGGGATAGTAGTCAGGGAGATAGATGCTCTTGGTGGTGAGATGGGTAAAGCCATAGACAGCACGGGCATACAGTTTAAGATGCTAAACACTCGCAAAGGCAAGGCGGTATGGTCTCCAAGAGCTCAGGCGGATAAGAAACTTTATAGGGAGTATATGAAGAAAGTCTGTGAGAGACAGGAAAATCTATACATAAAGCAGGATGAGGTGGTAGATATCATAGTAAAGGACAACAGGGTGGTAGCCGTAAAAACCAAGCTTGGTCTGGAATACAAAACTAAGACGGTGGTGGTCACAACTGGCACTTTTTTAAACGGCACCATATACATAGGAGACAAGACTTTTCCCGCAGGTAGAGCTTGGGAACCAAGGTCAGAGGGACTTGCGGAGTTCTACAAAAGGCACGGCTTCCCACTCATGAGGTTCAAAACTGGTACTCCTGCAAGGCTTGATGGAAGAACCATAGATTACTCAGGACTTGAGATAGCACCTGGTGATGATCCTCCACCCAAGTTTTCTTTTTGGACGGAGCCTGTTGGCACTTACTGGTTTCCCAAAGGTAAAGAGCAGATAAACTGCTATATTACATACACAACACCAAAAACTCACGAGATAATACGCAAAAACCTTCACAGAACAGCACTTTACGGTGGACTCATAAAAGGCATAGGTCCAAGGTACTGCCCATCCATAGAGGATAAAGTGGTAAAGTTTCCTGACAAAGACAGACATCAGGTCTTTTTAGAACCTGAAGGCTTAGATACGATAGAAGTTTACCCCAACGGTCTTTCCACATCACTGCCGGAGGAGATTCAGTGGGAGCTATACAGAAGCATACCCGGGCTTGAAAATGTAGAGCTGATAAGACCAGCTTATGCCATAGAGTACGATGTAGTGCCACCTACAGAGCTTTATCCTACTCTGGAGACAAAGAAAATAAGAGGACTCTTTCATGCGGGGAACTTTAACGGCACCACAGGTTATGAAGAGGCGGCGGGTCAGGGCATTGTTGCAGGTATAAACGCAGCTCTCAGAGCCTTTGGAAAAGAACCTATATATCTGCGAAGGGACGAAAGTTACATAGGCATAATGATAGACGACCTTACCACTAAGGGGGTTTTAGAACCATACAGACTCTTCACCTCAAGGTCTGAATACAGACTACACCTGAGACAGGATAATGCCATCCTGAGGCTCTCTAAGCTGGGCTATGAGCTGGGCCTCTTAACACAGGATCAATACAAAATCATAAAAGAGCTTCAAAGACAGATAGAAGAATGGATGAGCTTTTACAAGTCCCAAAGAACAGCTTTGGCTATAGGTTCTGAAGTAAAGAGCTATACACCTTCACAGCTACTCACATCTGACTTTACATTGGATGACCTTAAAACTTTTGGCTTTGATGTACCCACGCATCCTTTCGTCAAGGAGGTGGTAGAGATAGAGCTAAAGTATGAGCCTTACATGGAAAGGGAGCTAAAAATTAACGAAAGGCTAAAGAAACTGGAGGATGTCAAAATTCCAGAAGACTTAGATTACGATAAAATACAAGGTATAAGCAAAGAGGCAAAGGAGAAACTAAAGCGCTTTAGACCCATCACAGTGGGACAGGCATCACGCATAGACGGTATAACACCTGCCACCATAACCTCTTTATTGGCTTATCTGGGAAAGCTGGACTAAGATGAGCCAAGTCAGTGCGATATACTTACTTTAGTGTAGAATAAAAACCTATGGCAAAGGTAAAAATAAACAAGAAGATCATTGAGATCCCTGTAGGAGTTAGGTTTGGTGAGCTTCACCATGAGATAGAAAAGGCAGGTGTTGAATTTGGTTGTACAGACGGACAGTGCGGTGTATGTGTATGCACTGTAAAGAAGGGCTTGGAGTACCTTGCAGAACCTTCTGAAGCGGAAGAGGAGACCCTCTGGAGAATAGGTGAATATGATGAAAACAGAAGGCTCACCTGTCAGTTAGTTATAGAGAAGGAGCCACCAGAAATTATAGAATTAGAAACTGATTGATGCGGAGAGGGCGGGATTCGAACCCGCGGTACGGCGATTAACCGTACACAGCATTTCCAGTGCTGCGCCTTAGACCACTCGGCCACCTCTCCTAATAAGGATATTATATTTTAAGGTGAGGGCCAGTTGTCCTGAAGGATCACCTCTTCCATCTTCTCAGACACATTTTGAGATATCCTGTAAGCACAAAACTCGGGTCCGCACATGGAGCAGAACTTGGCAGTTTTGTATCCTTCCTGAGGTAGCGTCTCGTCGTGGTAAGCTCTTGCCGTCTCTGGATCTATGGCAAGCTCAAACTGTCTGTTCCAATCAAAGGCAAAGCGAGCCTTTGACATCTCAAGATCCCAGTCTTTCGCACCGGGCCAATTCTTGGCAACATCTGCAGCGTGAGCGGCAATCTTGTAAGCTATCACTCCCTGCTTCACATCTTCTATGTTAGGAAGACCAAGATGCTCCTTAGGTGTCACATAGCAAAGCATTGCCGCACCATACCAACCAGCCATAGCCGCACCTATAGCAGAAGCTATATGGTCGTATCCGGGTGCCACATCAATAACCAACGGTCCCAGCACATAAAACGGTGCCTCGTGGCATATCTTTTGCTGCAGCTTTATATTGAACTCTATCTGATCCATAGGTACATGCCCCGGACCTTCCACCATCACCTGCACACCATGTCTCCAGGCTCTTTCCGTTAGTTCTCCCAAAACTTTAAGCTCTGAAAGCTGAGCATCATCAGAGGCATCCGCTATGGCTCCGGGTCTTAGTCCATCTCCCAGAGAGAAGGAGACATCGTACTTTTTGAATATCTCGCATATCTGGTCAAAGTGTTCATATAGAGGGTTTTGCTTTCCGTGTTCTACCATCCACTGAGCCATTATGGCTCCACCTCTTGATACTATACCCATAACCCTGTGCTGAACCATAGGCAGGAACTCTCTCAAAACACCTGCGTGTATGGTCATGTAAGAAACCCCTTGCTGCGCTTGTTCTTCAATGACATCAAGGATAAGGTCCACCGTCATGTTTTTAACCTGCCCCTTTGCTCTCTTTAGAGCCTCGTATATGGGAACGGTGCCAACGGGAACGGTGCTTTCCTTTATAACAGCTTCTCTGGTTTCCTTTATGGCATCACCCGTGGAGAGGTCCATTATGGTATCCGCACCGTACTTAATGGCTACCCTCACCTTTTCTATCTCGGTGGGTATGTCAGAAGCTAAGCCCGAGTTGCCTATGTTGGCATTAACTTTTACCCTTGAGTTTATACCTATGCACATGGGTTCTAAGTGAAGGTGGTTGATGTTGGCGGGTATGATCATCCTTCCTCGTGCCACTTCCTGACGCACAAACTCGGGATGCAAGCCCTCTCTCTTTGCCACATACCTCATTTCCTCTGTTATGATACCTTCTCTGGCAAGGTACATCTGAGATTTATTTTTCAGATGCTTCCGTCTTTCTATCCACTCAGCTCTCAACATGCCCAAACCTCCTTAACAAATGGTTTTATAAATATCTTTCACTGCACGAAACTTGCAATATGATCCTTTTCCAGTTTACAATGTTTGAAACTCCCAAGGAGGTGAAATTATGAGGGAGTACATCACCATAATAATAGCTCATCATGAAGGAAAGCCTCCCAAAACGCTGAAGATACGCAAGAGCCACCTGAAAGCCTTTGTTGCATCTGCTGTGAGCTTCTGTTTTCTGTCGCTTTTATCTTACGCCACAAGCTGGCACCTTCTTTCCGAAAGGCAAAAGCTCAAAGCAGAGGCAAAAAAGCTTTTTGAAGAAAAGAAAATGGTCCTTACCCAAAAGGAACGGCTCAATCAGGAGAAGGAAGTTATGAAAGAAAAACTGAGAGCTATTGAAACTAAAATGGCTACAGTGGAAGAATATCTGTCCAAGAGGGGGGTGATAGGAAAGACCTTAGCGGTGGGAGGTGCAAGCTACAAAGATGTTTCTTACCGAGATGTTTCTTACCTTGAGTTTCTTGAAGATAGAGCAGAATATCTTCTTTCAAAGGTCAAAGCTACCCCTCTAGGCTATCCTATCTTTGGCAGGATCACCTCCCATATGGGCTGGAGGAAAAACCCCTTTGGAAGAGGTTATGAGTTTCACTCGGGTATTGATATAGAAGCACCTATAGGTAGCAAGGTAAAGGCAACAGCGGACGGTGTGGTGGAGTTTGCAGGCAGATACTTTGATTATGGAAAAGCCGTCATAATAAGACATCCATCGGGATACATTACTTTATACGGACACCTCTCGCAGATTGATGTAAAGGAAGGTCAGAAGATCAAAGCAGGGGACATTGTAGGAAGGGTTGGGTCTACGGGAAGAAGTACGGGACCACACCTTCATTACGAGGTGATAAAAAACAACAGGCCTATAAATCCTCTTGATTTTATCGCATGGAGATAAGGTATAATATCTACGGAGGTAAGCATGGAAAGAAGGTGGAAGATAGGAACGCCATACCTCAACGACAGCACAAGAATCATAGTTATGGGGATAACAGGAAGGGAAGCATCCCAAGTGGTGGCAGAGTCAGAGGCACTTTACCCCGGCTTTGTGGTAGCAGGAGTGACACCCGGTAAAGGAGGGTCAGAAGTTGCCGGTGTCCCAGTTTACAATACGGTAAGAGAGGCACAAGAGAGGCATCCAGAGATAAATACGGGAATAGTTTATGTGCCACCTGCATCTGTAAAAGACGCAGTTATAGAGCTTATAGATGCCGGCATTGGCGTCATATTTATAATAACGGAACATGTACCCATAAGGGACACGGTTTACTTTTACCACTATGCAAAGGAGAGAGGCACCATCATAGTAGGTCCTACCTCGTTGGGATGTATAATACCGAAGATACCTGCCAGGATAGGTGCCATAGGTGGAAAAGACCCATCGGTGGCTTACGCTGATGGAGGGCTGGTGATACTTTCCAAATCGGGCGGACTTACCACCACAACAGCAGAGATGTTCAAAAGGAGGGGTTGGGGTGTTTATATGGCTTTAGCACTTGGAGGGGATGTCATATCTTGTACCACATTTGCAGATGCCATAGAGAATTTAGCGGATGATCCTAATGTGAAGGGCGTTATCATACAGGGTGAGGTGGGAGGATCATACGAAGAGCAAGCTGCCGAGACCATACTCAGACTCTGGAAGGAAGGCAGATGGAACAAGCCTGTTGCGGCCTTTGTAGCAGGAAGATTCCAAGAGAGCTTGGAGGGGGTTTCCTTCGGGCATGCAGGTGCCATAGTGGAAAGGGGCAAAGGAAAAGCCACTGACAAAATAAGAGCTTTTAACGAGGTGGGTAAGATAACGGGATTGGTAAAAGTTGCAGAATTCTATCACGACCTTGTACACTGCATAGAGGAGCTAGGTGTCCCCAGAGACTTTGAAGACAGCACACCGGAAGGAAAAGTAAAACCCCTTTACTCTACCATCAACGAGGAGAACTGCCAATTTAAGGCTTAACTTACTTTTGATGGAAGTTGACCTGAAGAAAGGTACGGTGGTCCCAAGGCTGAGGGAAAGGGGTAAAACTGCCCTAATACACAAAGCTAAAAGCATCACCTACAGAGAGCTGATAGAAAATATAAAATCCTTCGCTTACCTTTTGGATGTAGCGCCAGGAGATAAGGTTGCCATAATTTCAGAAAACCGCCCCGAGTGGGTCTATGCCTTATTTGCTGTGTGGCAAAGAGGAGCTATAGCAGTTCCCATAGACTTTATGTCATCACCTCAAGAAATTGAATACATCTTAAAAGAGACAGAACCCTCTGCCATTTTCTTCTCGCAAAGCACCCGTGCCCACCTGCTTAAAGCCCTTGAGAACTCAGATAAATTTCCCCAGCTTTTTGAATTTGACAGCATAGCTCTGCCCGAGAAAAAGCTTGAACACTTTTTTCAGCTAAGTCTTCACGATACAGCTCTTATTCTCTATACCTCTGGAACCACAGGAGAGCCAAAAGGTGTGATGCTAAGCTTTAAAAACCTTCTCTCTAACATAAAAGCAATAGAAAAACTCCAGATAGCCACTGAAAGAGATATAACTCTTGCCTTGCTACCCTTTCATCACTCTTACCCCCTTATGGTAACCTTGCTGGTGCCTCTTTATATAGGTGCAACGGTGGTTTTTTTGGAAAAGCTCAGCTCAGAGGAGCTTATAAAGGCTTTAAAGGATTATAAAGTAACCATCTTGGTGGGAGTCCCAAGGCTTTACCAGCTTATGCAAAAGAAAGTGCAAGAGAGAATAAGCACGAACCCTTTAGCGTCAATACTTTTTAAACTTTCTGCTTATCTACCAAAGGCTTTAAGGAAGTGGCTGTTTTGGAAGGTTCATCAGAGCTTGGGCGGACACATAAGATTTTTGGTAAGCGGAGGTGCCAAGCTACCTATAGATACAGCTTGCTTTTTTGATAGACTCGGCTTTACCGTCATAGAAGGCTATGGACTTACCGAAACCTCACCCATAGTCTCTTTTAATCCTCCTCACAGAGTAAAGCTTGGTTCTGTTGGAGTACCTATAGAGGAAGTGTATGTAAAGATAGCGCAGGATGGTGAGATTATGGTGCGTGGTGTGAATGTGATGCAAGGCTACTTCAAAAAGCCTCAGGAGACAGAAAAAGCCTTCAAAGATGGCTGGCTTCTCACAGGGGACCTAGGATACATGGACGAAGACGGTTATCTTTACATCACGGGCAGGAAGAAGGAGGTCATAGTTCTGGCAGGTGGGAAAAATATAAACCCAGAGGAGATAGAAAACCTTATACTCAGCAAAAGCGACCTTATAAAAGAGGTGGGTGTTCTGGAAGTGGATGGCTTTTTGCACGCTCTTATACTTCCTGACATGGAGAAGGCAAAAAAGATGGGTATTCTCAATGTAAGGGAGTATATAAAGTGGACTGTCCTAGACAGAGTAAACAGGGAGCTTCCCGAGTGGAAGAGAATAACAGGCTTTAAACTCACCAGCAGGGAGCTTCCCAAAACAAGGCTGGGAAAGATAAGAAGGTTCCTGCTTCCCAGACTATACTCTGAAGAAGAAAAGGTCAAAGAGGAAAAACTGCAAATGCCAAGCACAAAAGAGTGGGAAGTGCTTTCTGATTACCTGTTTAGGCTATCTGGCAGGAAGGTAAGCCCTTCGGACCACATTGAGATAGACTTAGGTCTTGATTCTCTCGCAAAGGTTGAGCTCATAAGCTTCATAGAGAGCGCTTTCGGTGTGAAGATTGATGAGGAGGAGCTTTTAAGTCATAGCCTAATCCATGAGCTTGTAAGTCTCATCTCGGAAAAAAAGGAAAAAATTGAAATAGCTCAAGTGGATTGGGGAACAATCCTCAGGTCCGCACCACCTTACAGGCTGGAGCACTACCCTCTTGTCTTTGGATTGGGACGCTTGCTTTTGCTTCTCTTTTTCAAGTTTTATAACAGGCTGGAGGTGAAAAACTCGGAGTATCTTCCCAATCCCCCCTTCATTTTGGCATCCAATCATGCCAGCTATCTTGATGGTTTTGTACTGGCTGCATCTCTGCCCCATAGCATGGCTCAAAACACTTACTTTTTGGGAGAAGAGGCTTACTTTAGAAATCCTATTACATCCACTTTTGGAAGATTGGCACATGTTATCACAGTGAATTTGGACAAAAAGCTCAAAGAGTCTCTCCAGAAAACTGCATGGGCTTTGAGGCTTGGAAAGGCTGTAGTTATATTCCCCGAAGGTGCAAGAACTCGCGATGGCAAACTCTTACCCTTTAAAAAGGGCTTTGCAGTGCTAAGCAAGGAGCTAAATGTTCCTGTCTTGCCTGTTGCTCTGGTGGGAACCTATGACTCCATGTCTCTTAGAGACAGATTCCCAAAGCCTAAGAAGATAAAGGTTATTTTTGGAAAGCCCATACATCCAGAAGGCAGGTCCTACGAGCAGATAGTAGAAGAGACCAGAAGGAGCATAGAAGAGTTGATGAGGGAAGGCAGATGAAGCACACATATGTAAGGAGGGTACAGTTTTATGAAACGGATGCTCAGGGCATCGTACACCACTCTAACTATTTTAAATACTTTGAGGAGGCAAGGGGGGATCTTCTTCGCAGTGTAGGACTTGCTTATTCTCAGCTCAGAAAGGAGGGCTACGAAGTTGTACTTTTGGAAGCCTTCTGCAAGTATAAAAAACCCCTTGTTTATGATGAGGAGGTGCACATAGAAGTCTCTCTCACACACATGGATAGGTTTACCTTCTCCTTTGATTACAGGGTGGTTGTCCAGAGAGAGCTTAGAGCTACAGCTTATACCAAGCACTGCCTTCTCAAAAACTCAAAGCTATACTCTATTCCTGATAAAATAAAGGAAGTTTTGACCTATGGAAGAAAAGACACTTAAAAAGAGAGCTTACAGAATAGTTCTCCTTTTTGGAATAGTTAGCCTTCTTGCAGACCTGACTTACGAAGGAGCCAGGTCTATCGTAGGTCCTTACATGTCTCTGCTCGGGGCTTCGGCTTTTGCGGTGAGTTTTATTGCTGGTTTGGGTGAGTTTGTAGGGTATGCTCTGAGACTGGTCTTTGGCTATTTGGCAGACAGAACGAGACTTTACTGGGGTATTACCATAACGGGCTATCTTATAAACCTATTTTCTGTGCCGCTGTTGGCTCTGGCTCCCAGTTGGCAGTGGGCAGGTTTTCTACTTCTTTTGGAAAGGATGGGAAAATCTGTAAGAGCGCCATCAAGGGATGCTCTTCTTTCCTTTGCTACCAAAAGGATGGGACACGGTTTAGGTTTTGGCGTGCATGAGTTTTTTGATCAGATAGGTGCTTTATCGGGTCCACTTTTGGTAAGTGCTGTTATGTTCCTTACTGGAAATTACCGCCTTGCCTTTGCTCTTCTGGGTGTTCCTGCCTTCATGGCTCTTCTGACACTCATATACACTAGAATAAGCTACACAGAGAGTGTAAAGAAGGACGCAGAGGAGGAGCGGGATCAGCTAAAATCTACATTTTTTCTGTATATACTTGCCTCCTCCCTTGTGGCAATGGGCTATGCAGACTTTGCCCTTATGGCTTATCACATCAAAACAAGCGCCCTACTGCCTGATGGCTGGGTACCTCTCCTTTATGCCGCAGCTATGGGGGTGGATGCCATCTTTGCCTTACTCTTTGGGGTACTATTTGACAGGATAGGTTTTTATGCTCTTATGTTAGGAGTGCTTCTCGCTTCGCCTTTTTCACTCTTTGCCTTTTCATTAAGTGTTCCAGCCGTGTGTATAGGCATAGCCTTGTGGGGTCTTGGTATGGGCATTCAGGAGTCCATCATGAGATCAGCCATAGCAAAACTCACCCCACCTCAGGCAAGGGGTAAAGCCTTTGGTATTTTTCATTTCTTTTACGGTCTCTTTTGGTTCATAGGAAGCGCCATCCTGGGCTATCTTTATCAAGTATCCTTAGCTTATCTTATGACGTTCTCAGTCCTCTGTCAGATCATCTCCTTAGTGCCTCTTTTCATCCTCTCTAAGAGGGTCTCCGCCACGTACAGGTCTTCAGGATAAGTGATCTTTATGTTCCAGAAAGAGCCTTCCACTACTCCTACCTTAAAGCCGTACCTTTCCAAAAGAGCAGCATCATCCGTTGCATAAAAGCCTTCATTCCTTGCCTTAAAGTGGCACTCAAGTAGCACCTTTCTAACAAAAGCCTGTGGAGTCTGGGAAAGCCACACATTGCTCCTGTCTATGGTTTTTATTACCATATGACCTGCCACCTCTTTAAGGGTGTCTCTTGAAGGTACTGCGGTGATCTTTCCGTGATAATCATTTAGCTTACAGACTTTTTCAAAGAGTTTAGCATCCGCAAGGGGTCTTGCACAGTCATGAATCACAACTATCTCACCTTTAGCATGTAGCAGGCCTTCCAGTACCGAATCCTGCCTTTCTTTCCCTCCCTTCACCTTCCGGACGCCCGAAGGCACCTTTACTCTCTCTATGTCTTCCTCTGGAAGCACCAGCAGAATATCTTCAAACCTGCCTATTACCTTTTCAAGGGAATGAAGATAGATAGGCTTGCCTGCAAGCTCTACAAACTGCTTCTTTCTTCCAAAGCGCCTTCCTTCCCCCGCAGATAGCAGGATAACGCTGATCATTCCTCCTTTAATTGCTCTATCATTTCTTTTATCTCTTCCTTCAGCTCTTCAGAGATCTCCTCTTGAGATGAAAACACATAATCTCCATCTTTTTCCAGCACCATAGCTATAAGTCTAAGTCCCTTGACCTCTTGTTCCAATGTCTCCCTGGTAGTTCTGTCCAGAAACTTCTTTATGGCTTCTCCGTCGGAAAAATCAACCCTTACGTCTACCATCTCCAAAATATTTCCCTCCTTGGCGTAAACATTAAAAACCAAATACTCTCCTCCATGCAGCTTTTCCTTTAGTCCTTCAAAAAGCTTCTCCACATAACCTCTAACTTGATGTCTTACGCTCATAACCATCATTTTAAAAACTTACGCGTTTTCGTTTTTATGATGATTATCATAATAAAGGTGCGGCCTTCCACGCCTCTTTAGTATAATAAAAGACTTATGATAAACCAAAATGTTTTTATAGCTCTTCTACACTATCCGGCTTTAGACAGACACGGTAAGATAATAGTCACATCTTTCACGACTATGGACCTTCACGACATTGCAAGACCATCAAGAGCCTACGAGATAAACACCTACTACATAGTTCAGCCGGTTGATGGTCAACGCCTTGTGATAAAAAAACAGCTGGATTACTGGCTTTCTGAAGAGGGTAAAAGGACAAATCCCACGCGGAACGAGATAGTGCAGCTTGTAAAGCTCATGTACACCTTTGAAGAAGTTGTGGAGGATATCACAAATATAAGAGGAAAAAGACCTGTGATAGTGGGGACTGATGCAAGAAACTACCCCAACGCGGTGTCTTACGAGTTTTTAAGAAGAGAGATAGAAAATAGAGACAGGGACTTTTTAATAGTTTTTGGAACAGGTTATGGCATTCCCCCGGACCTTATGGCTACCTTTGATTATGTGCTTGAACCCATATACGGTGCAGGCGACTGGAATCACCTCTCTGTGAGGAACGCAGTTGCTATAATTTTAGATAGACTTTTAAGCAAAAATAGGTGCTAAGATGCTTTACCACCTTTCCCTCTGGCTTAAGGATCACTTCTTTGCCTTCAATGTTTTTAAGTACATTACCTTCAGGTCCCTTTCGGCTGTTATTGTTGCCTTTCTCATAACCCTCATCATCACTCCCATATTCGTAAAGAAGATGAAAGCGCTTCAAAGACTCTTTAAAGGATACATAAGAGAGTACACGCCAGAAGGACATCTTACTAAGAGATATATACCCAGTATGGGTGGGTTTGTCATAGTTCTCTCCCTTCTGCTTTCTTCCCTGCTTCTTATGAGACTTGACCTTGCCTACTTTTGGATCATCACCTTTTGTACATTAAGTTTTGCCTTTATAGGCTTTGCAGATGACTATGTAAAGCTGAGAAATAAAAAGGGCATATCCGCCAGAGTAAAGCTTACCGCTCAGGTGCTGGTGTCTTTTATCACCGTAATGCTCATACACACTTTCACTGAAGTGAATACCAAGCTATACTTTCCCCTTTTTAAAGACCTGCAGATAGACCTTGGCATTTTTTACATACCCTTTGCTGTGCTTGTGATCATAGCTACTTCCAATGCGGTAAACTTAACGGACGGGCTTGACGGTTTGGCTATAGGACCCGTTATGACTGCAGCTGCTTCGCTTGGTACAGTGTCCTATGTGGTAGGACATTACACCCTGTCTAAGTATCTCAACATACCTTATGTTCCTTATGCTGGAGACCTCACGGTGCTGTGCTTTGCTATAGTGGGTGCTGGTCTTGGCTTTCTGTGGTTTAATGCTTATCCTGCCCAGCTCTTTATGGGTGATGTGGGTTCCCTCTCGTTGGGCGCAACGCTGGGAGTTATTGCTCTCATATCCAAGTCAGAGCTATTACTTCCCATTGCTGGGGGTATATTTGTGTTTGAAACTCTAAGTGTGATCCTTCAAGTGGCTTACTTTAAGCTTACGGGGGGAAAAAGACTCTTCAGAATGGCTCCTTTCCATCACCACTTAGAACTCTCGGGCATGCCTGAGCCTAAGATAGTGGTAAGAATGTGGATAATCTCCTTGCTCCTTGGCATACTCACCGTATCTACCCTCAAGCTGAGATAAGCTCCTTAAACCATCTCTCAAACTCTTCAGAAAAGTACTTTATCCTGACCTTTTTGAACTCCCTTGTGCTAAAAAGCAGAGCATACTTACTGAGTGCCTTCTCCCTGCTTATAGTTTCCGCAAGAAGCTTTATCTCCTCCTGCCCCTTCCCGTGCATCATGGCAAAGAGATTGTACCTGAACTTTTCGGAAGTTGTCCTCTGATAGCAGTGGGAAACACCTTTAAAGCCTGCTATGTATCTGCCTACCTCTTCTATGGCATCTTCGGGAACTTCCCAGACACTCATGGCATTGGCAACATATCCCGCTCTTCTATGGTAAAGTACCGCGGAAATTCTCCTTAGTACTCCCCTCTCTTTTAGTGCGCTGAGCTTTTCTAAAAGCTCTTCCTCGGACATGCGAAGCCTTTTGGCATACTCAAGGAAGGGTCTTTCCACAAGAGGAAAGCTTCCCTGCGTAATACTCACTATCCTTTTCTCTTCCTCTGTAAGAGGAGTATAAGTGTAAACCTTTGTATCAACGCTTTCCTTTTCAGCGGGAGATTCGTAATCAAGCTTCACACCTATCTTAAAGAGCCTTACTACTCTTAAAACCAGGTAGTCCTTAACTCTTTCCCTTTCAGCCATCAGTCTTACGACATCTTCAAGCTCCGAAATCTCTGGTGGGACTGCTAAGGTAAACCACAGATTAAAGTCATGCGTCCGCTCGTAGTTGTGGCTGACACCCGGGCAGGCATTCACAAAGTTGGCTACCTCCTCCAATTTCTGTCTGTCAACCTTGAAGGCTATTAAAGCTGAATCATAACCGAGCAGTCTGCTGTCGTATATGGGTGCTATGTGCCTTACTATACCATCTTCTACAAGTTTTTCTATGGTCTTTAGAAGTTTACCTTCCTCAATGCCAACCTCCTGAGCAAGCACAGAAAAGGGCTCCTTGACTAACGGTATATCCTTCTGTATGATTTTTAGAATCTTGTCAAATTCATTTCCCATGCTATAATTATAACATTATGATATACTCAGAAACAGTAAAGTATGCACTCTTGGCTTTGGCTTACTTGGCGCTCAACAGGGACAGGCTTGTCAAGGTGGAGGAGATAGCTGAAGCACAGAAGATACCTAAGCCTTTTCTGTCCAAGATATTTCACAAGCTGGCAAGGGAAAGGGTGCTCAGGTCTTACAAAGGTCCTACAGGTGGTTTTGCCCTCGCAGTACCTCCCGAACAGATTACCATAATGGATGTGATACGCTACTTGGATGAGGACTACAAGCTGGATTACTGCGCCCTGAGACCTGGAAGGTGCGAAGAGTGGCAGGTGTCGCCGTGCAGGGTACACGAAAAGTGGACGCGCCTGAGAGATACTATAATGGACTATCTTAATAACACTACCATAGCTGAGCTGGCTGAGGTGGAAGAAAAGCACAGGCATGAAAAGCCTGTGCAGTTGGAAAAGTTCTCTAAATAACATACTCAAGCCTGTCCTTGAACTCCTCCTGCTTTCCTCTGTTCCACCTCTGCACAGGTCTGTAGTAGCCTACCACTCTTGAGTAAACCTCTGCAGGTTTTCCACACTCGGGACATGTAAAATGCTCTCCCCTGATGTAGCCGTGGTCTTCACACACGGAGAAGGTAGGCGTTATGGTAATGTAGGGTACGGGGTATAACTCAAGGACTTTCTTAACGAAGTTGGCAACAGCTAACTCGTTGGGAGATTCCTGAAGGAAGAAGTGGATAACTGTCCCGCCCGTGTAAAGCACCTGAAGGTCCTTTTGATGCTCAAGCACTTCAAAAGGGTCATCTGTAAGCCCCACAGGAAGGTGTGTGGAGTTGGTGTAGTAAGGCTCTTTTTCACCTGCGGTGATTATGTCTGGAAATTTTGCCTTGTCTATCTTTGCAAGCCTGTAAGAGGTGCCTTCTGCAGGTGTCGCTTCAAGGTTATAAAGGTGTCCCGTTTGTTCCTGAAAGTCCGCAAGCTTCTCTCTCATAAACTTAAGGACTTTTATTGCAAAATCCCTACCCTCCTTCTCCGCTATGGAAACACCCAGCAGGTTAAGGCATGCCTCGTTCATACCTATAAGACCTATGGTGGAAAAGAAAGTGTCAAAGGAGTCCAGGTATTCTCTGGTATAGGGCATAAGACCCTTCTTTAGATTTCTCTCAATGACCTTCCTCTTTATCTCAAGGCTTTCTCTGGCAAGCTCCATAAGGTGGGATAGCCTTGCGAGAAACTCCTCCTCATCCTTTGATAAGTAGGCTATTCTGGGAAGGTTTATGGTTACCACACCTATGCTACCCGTTTTGTCCGCACTCCCAAAGAGTCCCCCCATTCTGCTTCTGAGTTCCCTAAGGTCAAGCTGCAGCCTGCAACACATACTCCTCACATCCCCGGGCTTTAACGAGCTGGATATGAAGTTCTGGAAGTAAGGTATGCCGTACTTGGCAGTTATCCTCCAGAGAAGCCTCGCGTTCGGAGATTCCCATACGAAGTCGGGCGTTATGTTGTAGGTAGGTATGGGAAAGGAGAAAATTCTTTCCATGTAATCACCTTCCATCATCACCTCAAGGAAAGCTCTGTTTATAATGTCCATCTCCTTTTGGAAATCCCCGTAGTAGCCTATATCGGGTCGCTCTACGCCTCCTATTATGACAGGTCTTTCCTTCATGTCCTCAGGCACAGTCCAGTCAAAGGAGAAGTTTATGAAAGGTGCTTGAGACCCCCACCTTGATGGCACATTCAGGGAAAAGACCAGCTGTTGGATGAGCTGTTTTACCTCCTCGTAAGAGAGTTTGTCCACCCTTACAAAGGGAGCTAAATAGGTGTCCACAGAATTAAGCGCCTGAGCGCCTGCAAACTCCATCTGGGTGCATCCTAAGAAGTTCACTATCTGACCAAGAAGGGAAGACAGGTGCTTTGCGGGACCTGCAGTCACCTTACCGTAGCCACCTCTAAAGCCTTTACGAAGAAGGTCTTCCAGAGACCAGCCCGCACAGTAGCCCACTATACCGTGCGAAAGGTCGTGTATGTGAAAGTCTCCCTCTCTGTGAGCTTTTGCTATCTTCTCTGGATACACATGGGTAAGCATGTAATGAGCTATAACTGTGCCTGCAGTATGTAGCATAAGACCGGAAAAAGAGTAGCTTGCATTGGCGTTTTCCTGCACCCTCCAGTCCTGCTTATGTATATACTCCTGAACTACCCTCTCCGCATCCACTATGGCGTTGGATATGTCTCTGAGTTCCTCCCTCCTCTTTCTGTACAGTATGTAAGCCTTTGCAGTTTTGGCAAAACCGTGCAGTATGAGAGTTTCTTCCACAAGGTCCTGAATTTCCTCCACATGCACCCTCTGCTTACCCAAGCTTAAAACTTTTGTAACTACATCTTCCACAAGCTCATCAAGTATGCTTTGCTCAACAAACTCGCCGACAGCCTTAAAAGCTTTGAACATAGCTCTCTGAATCCTTGACCTGTCAAAGGGAACAAGAATCCCGTCCCTTTTCACAACCAGAGGAAGCTCTCTCTCCACCTTCCTTTTAAGCTCTTCCACTCCTCCTATCCTGAGCATCCCTTTACCTCCTTCATAGTTTGATTACTTTAAAATCATAAAAGTTCTTTATCTTCAGTCAAGCCTCCCTGAGCCTACTCCCAAAGGGTATTACCTGTGGGGAAAATAACTCACCTGCGGAACGATACTTTTGTGGGATAATTTATTTTCTCATGAGGGGCGTAGCTTTTTTTACGCTGGGTTGCAGGAGCAACGAGTTTGACACCCACTTTATAGCTCATCAGTTTCAGCTCAAGGGCTACCAAGTTGTGGACTTTGATAAAGCTGACATATATGTAATAAACACCTGCAGTGTGACTGCAGGGGCAGAAAGGTCCTCTCGGCAGGCCATATACAGAGCCAAGAGGTTAAACCCTAATAGCTTGGTGGTGGTCACAGGTTGCTACGCACAGATAAACCCACAGGCTCTGTCTGAGTTAAAAGAGGTAGACCTGGTGGTAGGAAACACTCACAAGAGGGACATACTCAGAATAGTTGAAGAATATCTGAGCGAAAGGAAAGGAAAAGTTTATGTGGACAATGTGTTCAGACAAAACAGCGTGGAGAGTTTTGAGCTAATTACCTACTTTGAGAAGGTAAGACCTTTTGTGAAAGTTCAAGAGGGTTGCAACAGGTTCTGCAGTTTCTGTGTGATCCCCTTTGCCAGAGGCAAGTCAAGGAGCGTCCTAAAGGAGAAAGTCCTAAAGGAGGCGGAGCTTTTGGCGGAAAGGGGCTTTAAGGAAATAGTCCTAACGGGAACACAGCTCACTCAGTACGGCTGGGACATAGCAACAGACCTCTGCGACCTTTTAAAGGATCTTGTCAAGATAAGGGGGATAGAGCTTATAAGGCTATCCTCTCTCTACCCTTCGGAGATAAGTCAGAAGCTTCTGGATTTTGTGCTTTTGGAAGAGAAGATAGCCCCTCACTTTCATTTGCCACTTCAAAGTGGCTCAGACAGGATTCTACAGCTTATGAGAAGAGATTACAGCGTAAAGGACTACGTTCATCTTGTGGAGAAAGTAATAGAAAAAAGACCCCTCTCTTCTGTGGGGACGGATGTGATAGTAGGTTTCCCCTCCGAAAGTGATAAAGATTTTGAAGAGACCTACAAGCTTCTTAGCCAGCTTCCCATACACTACATGCATGTATTCCCTTACTCGGACAGGGAAGGCACAAAAGCCTGTAAGATGAGCCGGAAGGTCAGCCAGAAAGTAAAAAAGGAGAGAGTGAAAACCCTCAAATCCCTTGACCAACAAAAGAGAGCGGAGTTTTTAAAGAAGAACGAAGGTAAGGAGCTGAGAGCTTTGGTCATAGAAGAGAACATGCTCTTGACGGAAAACTACCTGAACTTAGAAAGGGAAGGCTACACATCCATAGGTGAGCTTGTAAGGGTTAAGGTTTAAAAGGCCCACCCCCATTGCCGGGGGTGGTGAGGAGGTGTGCCATGGGGAGGGGTTTATAAATACCCTTTTATTAGTTATCACTTATAGGTATTATAAGAAATTTTTATAAAAAAGCAAGAGGTTTAGAATATGATGGCAGTCAGGAAGTAGTCGGATATGAGTATTAGCATAGAGGAGACTACTACGCTGTTGGTGGTGGCTCTGCCTACACCTTCTGTGCCACCGCCTGTGTAAAAGCCAAAATAACAGCTAACCGCTGAGATGATAAGACCAAAGAAAACAGCCTTGTAAAGACCGCCTATAAAGTCATAAAACTCAGCTATGTCCCTCATTTTCTCCCAGAAGAGGTACTCGTTTACGCCAAAGAGCTTTACCGCAACAAACCAACCACCAAACACACCCGCTATGTCTGCCAGAATTACCAGCATAGGAACACCTAAAACTCCTGCAAATACCCTGGGAGACACCAGATAACTCACAGGATTTATGCCCATAACTTCTAGCGCATCTATCTGCTCCGTTATCCTCATAGTGCCTATACTGGCAGTCATGGCAGAGCCTACTCTTGCCACCACCATAAGAGATGCCAAAACAGGTCCCAGCTCCCTTCCCATGGATATGGCAACCACAGCTCCTATGAGAAACTCAGCGTTAAACCTGTGGAAAGTGCTGTAAGTTTGCAGAGCAATTACACCACCAGAAAATATGGAAGTTATAACCACCACGGGGACAGTTTCCGCACCCAGGTAAGCCAGCTGGCTTATGAAGTGCCTGAGCTTTGGAGGGTTTACAAACATAAAGTATATGCCCATCAAGGTAAGGATTACTCCCCTTCCCACCTCTTCAATAACTCTTAACATGCCTTAAGTACCTCTCGTACCTCTCCTTTACCTCCTCCATAAAGTCCCCACCAAGCTTCTCCAGAAGAGCATCCGCCAGCACTATGGCAAGCATGGCTTCAGCCACTACGGATGCTGCAGGCACCGCAACCACATCCGACCTCTCCTTTCCGGCTCTTACCTCCTCTTTGGTTTCTATATCCACACTCCTTAGTGGTTTTGTAAGTGTAGGTATAGGTTTCATTACGGCTCTTACAAGCAGTGGCATGCCGTTGGTCATTCCACCCTCCGTTCCTCCAAGGTGGTTGGAGTATCTAAAGTATCCATCTTTTTCTGACCATCCTATCTCGTCATGCACCTCAGAACCAAAGCGCCTGCCGGCTTCAAAGCCAAGCCCGAACTCCACACCTTTTATGGCATGTATGCTAAGTATTGCCTGCGCTATCCTTCCGTCTATCCTTTTGTCCCACTGGATGTGGCTACCAAGTCCTGGAGGGACACCCACAGCAAACACTTCAAATATACCCCCCAAGCTCTCGCCTTTCTCTCTTGCCTCGTCTATAACCTTCATAAACTCCTCATCCTTTGTAGGGTCGGGAAATCTTACAGAAGAAGACTCAGCAAGCTCGTGCCTTCTCAAAAGGTCCTGCTCCTTCAGAGGAGGAGAGCACTTTCCTATGCTTACCACATAGCTGCCTATCTTTATGCCGAGTTCTTCCAGAAACCTTTTGCATACCGTACCCACCGCTACCCTACCCACCGTCTCCCTCGCGGAAGCCCTCTCTAGCACATTTCTGAGGTCTCTCTGGTTATACTTTATGCCACCCACCAGGTCTGCATGACCCGGCCGTGGTCTTGTGAAAGGCACAGCACCCTCCGGTCTTTTCCCTTCTATAGCCATCTTCTCCTGCCAGTTTTCCCAGTCTCTGTTTTGCACCAGCATGGCTATTGGACTACCCAGAGTTTTACCAAAGCGTACACCCGATAGTATCTCCACACTGTCTTTTTCTATTTTCATCCTTCCTCCCCTTCCGTATCCTCTCTGTCTTCTCTCCAGCTCCCTGTTTATGTATTCCGTGCTGATATCCAAGTTAGCCGGAATACCCTCAAGTATGCAAACTACAGCCTTTCCGTGAGACTCCCCTGCGGTCAGAAACCTTATAGGCATCAGCCTGTTCTTACCGCCTTTACCACCTTACCAGCCTTCAGGCACTTGGCACACACATAAACCCTCTTAACAGTGCCGTTGTTTAGCCTTACTCTCATCTTGTGAAGGTTTGGCTTGAAAGTTCTGGAGTTTCGCTCCGCGGAAAAGGTCACACTTTTGCCAAACTTGGTGGTTTTGCCACACACATAACACCTTGCCATCTTTTACCTCCTTTAAATAGATTATTTTACCTCATTTACCAGCTCCTTGATCTTCTTCTCAAGGCTACAAACCCCGTGAGAGTGGCAAAAGATGCACCTATCCTTTGCGTACTTTTTGGCAAGCTTTACCATGTTGTGCCCGCTCAAAGATGTAAATACTATTACCCAGTCCGCGCACGCCAGAGCGCTGTCTATGTTCTGCTGAGTTTCCTGATTTATGAACTTTATGCTCAAGCGATATCTCTTAGCCATTTCCTCCACCTTAGACTTTAGCCTGTCATGACCTCCTAGAATTACCAGCCTCATCTCTACCTCCTTATTGAGATTTAGTCTCAATTTTATATTGTAGGGATAAAGAAGGCAAGATGATAAAGCTCAGAAAATTATTATTTTCTTATACCCTTAAATTGAAAAAGCTTATCCACAGATAAGAAGATCTTATGGTAAGTTGATGGCTCTGAATTACATTTTAAACACCACCAAAGATTGGGAGGTTTAGGTATGAAGTGGGTTATGTTGAGTTTTTTAGGAATTGTGGGAAGCTCCTTTGCGGTGCCTGTCTTCATGGACGGTGAGTATGCCAAAGCTTTCTGCGATGCATGGAACAAAACACCGCAACTTGTGGAAGAGCTTGGCAAGAGCGAAAGCTGGACGGCGGTGCCGGAGAGAAAAATATTCATGTACAGAGAGGACTGCGGTGAAGCAAAACAGATTCAGCTAACCATAAAAAACGAGCAGGGGAAAGCTGTATGCGTTTACGGTGGTCCAGCCAAAGACAAGAGAGGTCCCAACGACTTTCTCATGTATGCCCAAACCCAGAGATGGCTGGAGATGGGAAAGGGAGAGTACGGACCTATGAAGGCTATGATGTTTGGAAGGCTCAAGTTTGAAGGTCCCAAGTTCGTTGCCATGAAAAACATGGGACCCTTCGAAGCCTTCTTAAAATTGATAGATAAGCCTCCTCACGATGCGAGCAGGTGTCCATAATTAAAGCAGAACTTTTTCTAAGGTCAGTCCTTTGGCTTTAGCTGTGTAGGGGCAGGTTTTTCTGTTGGAAAGGTACTCCTCCAAATGTGATAGATTTATTCTCCCCAAACCTATCTGGACCATACAGCCTACCATTCTTCTGACCATGTACCTCAAAAAGCTCCTTGCCCTGAAGCTTATCTCTATGAGGTCTTCCACCTTTGAAAGTCTCACCTCCTCCAGGTCTATCACAGTGTTTTTATCCTCCTCTTCCTTCTTGGCAAAGGCGGAAAAATCTCTCCTGCCTGCTAAAAGCTCACAAGCTTTTTGCATCTTAGAAAGGTCAAGCTTTTGTGGAACCCTCCAGGCGAAGGGCTCTATAAAAGCGTCCCGTGAGAAGGAGTTTAGCACTCTGTAGACATACACCTTACCCCTAACCGAGTATCTGGCGTTGAACCCCTCTTGCACCCACACCCTCTTTATGCCCACATCCTCAGGTAGCAGAGAGTTTAGAGCTTTTAAAAGTTTATAAGGCTCCATCTCCTTTTTGGCATAAAAGTTTGCCACATACTCTTTTGCATGCACTCCCGCATCCGTCCTGCAACACCCAACCAGCTTGATATCCTCTCTAAACACCTTTTCTAAACTCTCCTTTATAACACCCTGAACGGTCCTGAGGTTTGGTTGTACCTGCCAGCCGTGAAAGTTTGTGCCCACATAGGAAAGCAAGAGTACATAGTTGGGCATGGTAAAATTATATTGAGAGTTATGCTTTACATTGGAGATGACAAAAACTTAAAGGTTTATGCGGTTCTTGAAAATGTGGTAGAGATAGAAACAGGAAACCTTTATGGCTACAGATTGGTTTCAAGAATAATTTACGGTAATGAGGAGGGGAGTTTTGCAGAAGTAGCCAACAGAGAACTCAAAATGAGGATAGAGATGGCGGTTTTGGAAGCGGTGCGATCTGCCAATAAAAGCGGTGTCATCTTCGTAAACCTCCCAGTATCCGTAAACATAGAAAGTCTGCCTCTTTATGGGAAGAACGTGGTGGTGAACCTTCCCATGGGCATGGGACTTAAAAACCTTTACATATACAGGAGCAGGATAAAGAGGTGCGGATTGGGCACAGCTCTGGATGATTTTACCACCATAGGTTATGAACTCAGAGAGATTATGTTTGGTGCCTTTGATTATGTATTTTTCAGTGATAGCTTTTACACAAATGCCAACAAAAAGGATTTGAAAAAAGCAGTGGAGCTTGTAAAGTATTATGGTTCAAAGGTGTGCTTTAAAAAGATAGATACGACCAGTAAACTGGAGATGGCCAGAAGTGTGGGTGCACAGCTGGGGCACGGTTTCCTGTTTGGATACGAGCAGATAAAGGCTCAGCTATGAAAAAGGTGCTGGTTTTTATTCTCTCCTTTGCCTTCTCCTGTGCGATGCCAAGAGTCATAGTGCTTGATGACCCTCTTACTGCGGAGGAGCATCTTAACCTCGGCTACATATACGAAAGAAAAGGTGAGCTAAAGCCGGCTAAGGAAGAGTACGAAAAGGCTCTGCAAAAAGATAAGAATATGTGGAAGGCACACTTTAACCTTGGCAATGTGTATGCAAAAATGGAGGATTATGCAAAAGCGGAAAGGGAATATAAAAGAGCTTTGGAGCTTAAGCCCAACGATCCTGACATACTCAATAACTTAGCCTGGGTGCTTTACAAGCAGGGAAGGAAGGAGGAAGCCCTTTTACTCATAAAAAAAGCCATAAGCATAGATGATAGAGAGGAATATAGGAATACTCTCAGAGAGATAGAAGGAAGCTAAAACTTGAAGGGAAACCTGGGCAGTTTAGGTATCCCTTGCATGCCCTTGAGTCTCTTTATCATCTTTTTCATCTCTTCGTACTCTTTTAAAACCTTGTTTACATCCCCTACGCTCGTCCCACTGCCTTTTGCTATCCTTACCTTCCTGCTCATATTTATGATTTTTGGATTTCTTCTTTCTTCCTTGGTCATGGAAAGTATTATGGCTTCAGTTTTTTTGAATTTCTTCTCGTCTATTTTTAAATTTTTTAGTTCTGCACTCACGCCTGGTATCATGCCGAGGATCTTCTCAAGTGGTCCCATGCTCTTTATAAACCTTATCTGCTTTAACATGTCTTCAAGGTCAAACTCTCCCATCATGATCCTGGTGGCAAGCACCTGCGCTTCATCTTCGGGTATAATCTGCTGAGCTTTCTCTATAAGGCTTTGAAGATCACCAAGTCCCAGTATTCTCTGAGCTATCCTGTCAGGATAAAAAATCTCTATATCTTCCAGTTTTTCGCCTACACCCACAAACTTTATAGGTACACCTATTGCCTCCTTGACAGAAAGCGCCACCCCACCCCTCGCATCACCATCCATCTTGGTAAGGATCACTCCCGTTAAGGTAATGCTTTCGTGAAAAGCCTTTAAAGCTCGCAGAGCTTCTTGTCCCTGCATAGCATCCGCAACATAAATAACTTCAGAAGGCTTGACAGCTTCCTTTATTCGCTTTAGCTCCTCCATCAGCTCCTCATCTATGTGAAGCCTTCCAGCGGTATCAATGAGCAGGTAATCCACACCTTCCTTTTTAGCTCTTTCCAGAGCTTTTGTGGCTATTTCTACAGGTGAAGCTTCATCAAAACTGTAATATGGTACTCCCACTTTCTCAGCAAGCCTCTGGAGCTGGAGCATGGCTGCAGGTCTTCTTACATCCGTTGAAGAGACAGCCACTTTAAAGCTCTGGTTCTTTAAAAAGTTGGCAAGTTTGCCTATGGTGGTAGTCTTTCCAGTTCCCTGCAGTCCCACAAAGATTACCACTCCCCTTTTGAGGTCAGCTTTTTCACCACCAAGTATGCTGGTAAGCTCTTCGTAAACTGTCAGCACTACGCTGTCAGCAGGGGAAAGCTTATTCTTTATATCCTCGTTTATAGCTCTGTCTCTGACCTTCTTGAGAAAGGACTTTACAACATCGTAATCTACATCAGCTTCCAAGAGTGCCATCCTTATATCTCTTAAAATGTCGTTGACTTGCTTCTCCGTTAGCTTTCTAACACCCCTTAATTTGGATAGACTCTTGCTGAATCTCTCTGTAAGCAGGTCAAGCATACTATTAATTATAATTCAGATACACGCCTGGTGAGAAATTCAGAAAGTCTGTGATAATAAAAGCTCCCTTATGCAGTTCTTCAGGTGGTCATTTCCCACATAAAAATTCCTGCTCTTGAAAGGTGGTCCTTTATCTATTACGAATACAGCAGCCATTTCGTTCTCTAAAATCGTCCTCCACTTTGCCTGCTTGTATGGGTTGTCTGGATTGTAGAGTTCAAAATCACTATCTGGAGTGACAATTATATACTTAAAATCCCGTCCCGTTTTCTTTAATGACCAGTAAGCGGACTGTGCCCCTCTTTCCCTGAAAGACTTTTTAGAAGAAATAACACAAACTATTCTTCTTGAGAGTTTGTGATATATAACTATGTCCGCATCCATATACATATAAACCTCTTCTCCCGTCTCTCTTGTGTATTTGACAGAAAGTATTAAATGAGGAAGCTCTACACTCTCATCTCTTTCAAAGTCCCTGAGAACAAAGGTTTCTGCTCTTACTGCCTGAGCTGGTCCATGCCCGATAATACACTCTTCCCTTATTTTGTTGTCCTGCGCAAGAATTTGCATTATACGCTTCTCAATAGCTTCTCCTACAAGGGATACCTCTCTTTGTCTTTTCCTTCTAACTTCCTTTTCATCCGCATCCATCGGAAGCCTAATTATAACTAAAGGAACCGCGGGTAAAGTAGCCCCCAGAATTTAGTGGTATAATTTCTTCTATGAAATATCTGAGAAAAAAAGACTTCAAGGAGACAAAAGTAAGAATTCTTACAGCGTTATACGAGAGACTCAAAGAGCTCTCTATAGAAAAAGGGGTGAGTTTAAATGTCCTGTTTAATAAAGCGTTGGAGAGTTTTTTAAGAGAGCAGGAAAAAGAGGATGCTACCGAAGCTATAGAAAAGCAAAACTTGTTTTACGATGATGGGCAGATAAGATTGCTGCTCAATGACTTCTTGAAAGTGGATCTGGAAGAGCTAAGGGGGAAAGTGAATTTAATAGTGACCTCTCCTCCTTACAATGTGGGGATGGAGTATGGGACTATAGACGATAGCATGGGATATGAGGAGTATTTGCGCTTTACTGAGAGGTATCTTAAAAGGTTTTACCAACTGCTTGCGGATGATGGAAGAGTGTGTCTTAACATACCCCTTGACAAAAACAAGGGAGGTATTCAGAGCGTATATGCTGATGTGGTGTGCCTGGCAAAGAAAGTAGGACTCAAATATCAGAGCACAATAGTCTGGAATGAGCAAAACATCTCAAGGAGAACTGCCTGGGGTAGCTGGCTGTCTGCATCCGCTCCATACATTATAGCCCCAGTAGAGATGGTAGTCTTGCTATATAAGGAAGACTGGAAAAGAAGAGACAGGGGAAAGACCACCATAAGCAGGGAAGAGTTCATAGAGTGGACAAACGGAATGTGGACTTTCCCAGGAGAGAACAGGAAAGCTCTTGGTCATCCGGCTCCTTTCCCTCTTGAACTACCGCTAAGGTGTATAAAGCTATTCTCCTATGAGGGAGACCTTGTCCTTGACCCTTTTGTTGGTTCAGGAACTACCATGGTAGCCTGCAGAAAGTTAAACAGAAAGGGTGTGGGGATTGATATAAATAAAAATTATCTCAAACTTGCAGTAAAGAGAATTAAGGAGGTTTCCCCAGCCATGTTCTCTTGGTAAGACACTCTATCATGCTTGATTTCTCACCCGGCGTATACTATTAATTATAATTTCAGATTATAATTCAGAAGTTATCCTCTATGTACTTTTCCGCTTGCATACCCGCTATGCATCCTTCTCCCACCGCCACGGCTACCTGACCTGTTGACCCGCTCCTGCAATCCCCTGCAGCGAACACACCCTCAAGGCTTGTCATCATCTTCTCATCAGTGATTACGTATCCTTTTTCGTCAAGCTCAACACTACCCTTTAGAAAACCTGTGTTAGGTTCCAAACCTATGAATATAAAAACTCCTTCCACTTCAAGCTCAGAGACCTCTCCGCTCTTTGTATTTTTGAGTATTAGCTTCTCTACAAACTCATTCCCACTGATCTCTTCTACTACAGTGTCTGGGATAAACTTTATTTTAGGATTTGAAAAGACTTTCTCCTGAAGGTGCTTCTGGGCCCTCAGCTGGTCTCTTCTGTGAATAAGGTAAACTATGCTCCCAAACCTTGTAAGGAACAGTGCTTCCTGAGTTGCAGAATCTCCTCCACCTATAACAGCTATAGGCAAGCCATCAAAGAGAGCACCATCACAGGTGGCACAGTAGGAGACGCCCCTATTTAAAAACTTATCCTCTCCGGGAACTCCCAGCTTCCTAGGGTTTGAACCGCTCGCCACTATGAGGGTTTTTGCTCTGAGCATGCGCCCATCTCTAAGATGCACAAAAACCTCCTTACCGCTCTTTTCTATTTTTGTAGCTTCTGCCTTTGCCACCTTAAGCCCAAACCTCTCAGCCTGCTGCTTAAATCTCAGAGAAAGCTCTTTGCCACTTATGCCCTCGGGAAAACCAGGATAGTTTTCTACCAGGTCCGTTATGGCTATCTGACCACCAATAGTGCCCTTTTCAAGAAGAAGAGTGTTGAGTTTTGCCCTTGCTGTATAAAGACCAGCAGTCAGTCCTGCTGGTCCACCACCTATGATAATGCAATCGTATAAAACGTCTTCGGAGATCTCCAACATCAGATATGGCTCAGTATCATCTGCTTAAGGGCTTCCTTTGGTTGCACACCTATTCTTGTGTCTGCTATCTCTCCCTTAGAAAAAAGCATTATGGTAGGTATAGCTCTTATACCATACTGCATGGCTATGTTGGGGTTCTCGTCGGTATTTAACTTGCCAAATTTTACCTTATCACCGAGTTCCATAGCAAGCTCTTCTATGATGGGTGCTATGATTCTGCAAGGTCCACACCAGGGCGCCCAGAAGTCTACCACAACTGGCTTGTCAGAGTTTATCACCTCCGCATGCCAGTTGCTTTCGGTAAGAACTATCACACCACCTGCCATTTTAGACCTCCTTACTGAGTATTTTGTAGATCTCCAAGACTCTCTCATCCTTGATGTAGTAGCAAACAATGGAGCCATCTCTCTTACATCCTACTATACCTTTGTTCCTTAAAATGCCCAGATGCTGAGAAACATTAGGCTGAGAAGTGTGCAAAAGCTCGCTGAGGTTTTTTACGCACTGCCTTCCTTCAATGAGAACGGAGATGATCCTGAGCCTTATAGGGTGCGCAAGAGCCTTAAGAAACTCTGCCCATGCCTCTAACTTCTCCTCCGAGACTACTTCCACCATCTTTTCACCTCTTATGCTAATATTCTACCATAACACAATAAGAATATCAATTGTTTTTTAAAATTTAGACCGTAGCGTATAATATTCAAGTGTTAAGGACCACTCTTTCTTTGATATTGAGCGCTTCCTACGCCTTTTGTTTGGAAATACTTTCTGACTATCTTGAGAGGCTGCCAGACGAAACTGTTATTGCGGAAGGTAATGTACAAGCTTATTACGAAAAGTATTACATAGAGGCGGATTATGTAAAGTACCATCCTAAAAGCAGGGAAGTTTATGCGGAGGGTAATGTCTATGTTAAGTCTCTTGATGGGAGGATGGAGGCATGGGCAAAAGTAGCCTTTTTGAATTTAAAAGAGGATAGTGGATACTTTATAGACTCGCACGGGCGCTTTGAAAAGTTTTACCTGAAAGCTCAGAGGGTTGACAAAGACAGGGAAGTTTATACAGTTCAGAAGGGAGACATAACCACATGCCCACCCGACAAAAAAGAGATGACTCTTTGCTTCTCACATGCAAAAGTTACGGATAAGTACGTGTTTTCTTATAGCAATTCCTTAAGACTCTTTAGCGTACCACTGGCATATCTTCCTCTGTCCGTATTTCCTGTGGGGGAGAGGCGGTCAGGGCTTTTGCCACCTCTCTTGGGGTCTAACACTTACAACACTTTCATATACCAACAACCTGTTTACTGGGCTATTTCCCAGGATAAAGATACTACCTTGACCTTTGACATAAGGGACAAGCAGGCATCAGGTTTCTCCTTAGAGTACAGACAGGCAATATCCCACAAAAAGGACCTTCAAGGTGCTGTAAGCATTTACAAGGAACCTACGCCACCCGGCAAGTGGTGGGAAGGAAGGGATCTAACCACTTTTAGGGAAAACAGATACAGACTGAAGTTTGACCTTGACCTTGGGGACTTCCAAACAGGGTTGGACACCATATCAGACCCATACCTGCTTCAGGATGTGTATTTGCACACCAAAGAGAAAACTGTGCCTTATCTGACTTCTTATGTATCTTACAAAAAAGACGCTGACAAGTTCCTTTTTACTTTCAACGCAAGAAAATTTTATGATACCACCTCACCCAACAATAAACAAACTCTTCAAAGACTACCTGAGATAGGTATATATTACAAAGATACACCAGTTTTTAAGGATCTTTACTTTAATGCCACTCTTGCCTACACCAACTTTTACAGAGAGGAGGGACCCAGAGCCAGCAGGATCATCTTCTTTCCTGAACTTTCTCTGCCGGTGAACTTCCTTGGAAGAACTTTCTACTCCAGCTTTACTTTTGAAAACGGCATATACCTGTCCTCCAATTTATCGGGTACGGACAAGAGCTTCTCAACAGTACATTTTGTTGAGCGACTTCCTCTATTCTTTGACAGAAGGTGGGGCAAGACTGACTTTAAGAATGTGTTTGAAGTGGTATACAGCTACAGACCTAAGGGTTACAACAATCCAAGGTTTGATACTCTTGATAATATAGACAAAGAAAACCAGATAAAATTTGTCCTAAGAAACTATACTGCTTACGATGGAAGACTGTTATTAAGCTGGTACTTGGAGGGAGGCTACAGCTTCCTGGGAAGCTTTTCTTACGCGCCATTTCAGTATCTCTTGTCTTTACCTTTTGCAGGGCAACAGCTTAGCACTACTTTTAACAAAACTGTTGTAAACAAGAACCTCATGCCTATAAGAAGCATTGTATCTTTGTCTCCACTACCTTTTTTGAGCTTAAGCAGTGATACGCTATATGACCCAAATAGCTCTCGCTTTTTAAATAACACCAGCTACCTGAGCTTGAATCTAAAAAACTCCAACATTACCTTAGGTTATGTGGCATCAAAAGACTTTTTTGGAAACAGACTGACCGACCAGACGCTCCTTTCTGCAAACACATTATACAAACACATGAACATAAACTTGGGAGTTGTGCACGACAATAGGATAAATAAAGACCTTTTGAGACAGCTGAGATTAGATTACACAGGTGCGTGTTGGAGTTTGGGAGTGCTTTTGAGAGATACTTACGACGGCAACAGGAAAAAGTATATAAAGGAAGTTTTCTTGGCTTTTAATGTGTTTGACCTGCAGAGGTTTACACTTCCTCTAAAGAGATAAGCTTTCTTTTTATCCTTCTTGTCTGCTCCTCCACATTATCACTGGAAAATATGCCCGAACCTATCACAAAAACATCTGCTCCTGCCAGTGCCACCTCTTCCAAGTTTTCCAATTTTATGCCTCCATCTATCTCTATGAGTATGCTGGGGTTTATACTATCCACCATCTGTCTGAGCCTTCTGAGCCTCTCTATGGACCTTTCTATAAACCTCTGCCCTCCAAAACCTGGATTTACGGACATAAGAAGGACAAAGTCAGCATAATGAAGTGCTTCTTCTATTGCGCTGAGAGAAGTGCCGGGGTTTATTGCCACCCCTGCCTTTGCACCAAGGTCCTTTATGAGTTGCAAAGTTCTGTGTATATGAGGATTGTTCTCTATGTGCACGCTTATCCAGTCAGCACCTGCTTTTACGAATTCCGGAATATACATGTCCGCATTATCTATCATGAGATGGGCATCAAGGAGCAAATTGCAGTGATTTTTTATACTTTCCAAAAGTACTGGACCAAAGGTTATGTTGGGAACAAAGTGTCCATCCATCACATCAAAATGTATAAGGTCAGCGCCACCTCTTATAACTGCTTCCACCTGCTTACCTAAGTGCCAAAAGTCAGCCGAAAGTATGGAGGGAGCCAAAAGCTTCATGGGTAAGTATTTTAACTCAACCCACGCACTAAGTCCCACAAAGGACGTGAGCCCGTTTAAAAAATCTTGACACATTGAGGGAAAAAGAGTAGAAAAAATCATAAGCAAAAGCCAGAATAAAAAAATGGTGTGTTTATGAGCACTCAAAATCAAATACTTGGGATTTTTTAAACGGACTCAGGTATTTGGTGGAAAACTACGATTACATGAGCTTTGAAGACCTAAACATAAGAGGACTTGTTCGGGACAGCAACTTAGCCAAGCTGATACTTGTGGTTTTAGAGTTCCTAAGACTTTAGCAGAGAGGCTCCATGAGTGTCCCGAGTGCGGGGCTGTGATGGACAGGGATTACAACGCGAGTGTGAACATACTGAGGAAAGGGCTCATCCACCTTACCCCTTTACTCAAAGTTCTATGCTTACCAGCATGCCAAATGGGACAGCAAGACCATTCAAGAAGAGAGTGCCGGGTCTAAGGGAAGGGAGCACTCTAAGAAGCTCAAGCTGAGACTCCTCAAAGAACACAGAAACTGCATCAAGGTCATTTTTTGTGATTAGCCTGAAAATGGCTTGGGTATTGAGCTGGGACAAAACATACTTGCTTATGTTGGCGGGTCTTTGGGTGATGGCTATAAGACCAACTCCAAACTTTCTGCCTTCTAAAGCTATCCTTTTGGTCATAGTATAAGAGATGTTTTCCCTGCCAAAAGGAATGTCCAATGCTCCCCTTTCCGGTACAAAGTTGTGGGCTTCCTCAAGGACTATTATCCTCCTTTTGCCGTCAAGCCTTGAAAGTATGAAAATTTCCTTCATAAGAAGTCCCACTATGTTTATTCGTGCATCCAGATTTAGCACATCTTTTAGGTCATACAGGACAATATCCTTGTCCGAATACAGTCCCTTCTTTAGCATATGGTATATATCCACCTGATTTTTTATAGAGCTGTCCCCAAAGTCCCGCTTAAGTATGGTAAGAAAGTCTTCCACCTCGCTTCTCAGAGATGGTGGTGCAGACAAAAGAAGTAGCTCTTCTAAACTCTTTTCTTTGTAAGATATGAGTTCAAGGTCAGGCTTTAGGGACCTTCTGAGAGTCATAAAAAAAGTTTTCTCTTCCAAAGACCTTTCCCCTATGTCCACACCGTAAGACTTAAAAAGGTCTTTGAGATCATCCGTATGTATAGGAAAAAGTGTGTAAGGTAGTTTTATGTACTCTATCCTTTCCTTATCCACCATTAATTTTTCGTAATACTCCCCAAAAATATCAATGACAAAAAACTTAACCTCATCGCTTCCTAAATGCTCTATAAGCCTCCTGACGAAGGTAGTCTTTCCTGCACCTGTTGTGCCAATAACCGCCATATGCATGCTGGATATCTTGGTAATATCAAGGTAAACATTAAGATTTGTATTTAGCAGTCTTCCCACATAAGCTTTTTTCTCCATAGGATATCCAGAAAGGTTCATGCTCATGACTCTCTGCATATCTGGGTCTTCCTCTTCCATCTTGAAAAGTTGTGTGCCCACAGGAAGAGGTACCAGAGGTACTCCAAAGTAACTCTCCTTCTCTTCCTCCCTCACCTTTTTATACTCACACAAGACTCTGAGTTCACCTATCTTTACATCACCAATTTCATTGGCATATGCCTTTACAAAGGCTAAAATCCAGTCCTTGTCCTTGTTTCTTCCAAGAAAAACTCCCTCATCAAGGCTCACAGTTTTTACTGAAGTTAACTTGCACAGCATGATACCTCTTTCGGTGGGAGTTTTTAGAAAGCACTGCTGTGGAATCTCTTCAAGAAGTAAAGCACGGGAAGAGAGAGAGTTTTCTGAAGATATGACTATTGCAACAGTATTGGGATTTAACTCTTCAGACTCTTTCTTTAGATTTTCATAGAGACTTAAAAGTTCCTCAATTTTTTCTGGCTGTGTAATCTCAACTACCGCTTCAAAGTTTTCCTGATGCGCTCCCGCATAGGTAAGATTAGCAGAACCAACAAAGGCTCTTCTGTCGTCAATTATCAAAAACTTGGCATGAAGTCTGGGATTTAGGTATATCCTTCCCCTTACGCTCCTTACAGCCCTGAACACCCTAAAGTCCGTAATTTCCATATCCTTTCTTTCACCAGCTCTTACAAAGACCTCCACCTTTACGCCATCTTTTATACCTTTGAGCAGATTTTCAAGTATGTCCCCCTTTATCCACGCTGACACTATCTTAATGCTCTCTTGAGCAGATAGTGTTGCCTCCTCAAGCTTTTTTATAAGCTCCCCTTCTGTCATAACTTCTTTACCATCCTTATCCAGTAATTAAACCTATCTTTGCTTTCAAATCCCAGCCATCTGTAAAAGTTTATAGCCTCGTAGTTTTCCTCACCTACCCAAAGTTCCGCAGTATCAAGCCCTCTACTTTTAAAGTACTCTATAACCTTCTCTACAAGAGCCTTTCCTACACCTTTGCTTCTATAGTCTGGAAGCACCACAAGCTCGTGAATAGCACCTACCACTTTACCCTCCCTCTTGCTAAACCAATTTCCGTCGCTGGCAACAAAGCCTATAATTTGCCCTTCATACTTTGCCACAAATATACCAGCCACATCACGCCTGAAGAGCCAGTTGAGATATGCTATCACATCATCTATGTGGGTGTAGGAGTACTCTTCAAGACCTTTGTAGCCTTTTAAGTAAACCTGCGCCAGCTCATGTATGTCCTTTTCCGAAGCTTTTTCTATAGAAAACTCCAAAGCTTGTTTCTTCATAACCTTTGCACCTTAACACCGCTGGGTAGCCTGATCCTAAATAGCTCTTCGGAGGGTGAAAAATTCTTACTTAAGCTCAAAAACTCCACTGTGGTGGTAGTACCATCTTTATCTTCCACCCTGATGCTTCTTATGTTAAGCTCTTCATCAAGTTCTACATAAACCCTATAAAAGTTATCGTCAATAACCTTTGGTTTAAGGACAAGTGTAGTGTTATTATCCCTTTTTATCTCTCCCACCTGGTCAAAGACCTCACTGATGGGCTTGGAAAGGAGGAAAAGTGCCTCAACCACTGCTGACCTGTTGTTTTCCACCTTGTCTATGATGGCGCTTTTTTCCTTAGGGTAGTAAAGGAGGATCTCTCTACCGTCTGATACTATCAGCATACGCTCTGGCTGTTCGTATTCTATTCTAAACTTACCACCCTTTTGCGCGTAGAAAAACCCTTTAGACACATCCGCTTTGGGATACCATGAATAAGAAACCTTCTGAACAAAGGCAACCTTAAGGGTTTTTATCTCGCTGAGCTTCTTCTCCAGCATAGAAAAAGCCTGTCCCCAAGATATGATGGGTATTAATACCAGAAGCAGATACCTCATAGTTTGTGAAACCTCCTCAAAAAGGATAAGATAAGCTCATACCACATACGGACAATATCCCAATTTACCGCCTCCAAGTTATCATAAAAGGTGTGCCTTATGGTAAAGGGATTGGAGCTCAAAAACAAGGTTTGCACCCCCACCTTTTTGAAAGGTATGTGATCGCTCTTGGCTCTTGGAGAACTTCTGAAATCTATGGATACTTTCATGTCCTGAAGGTGTCTTAAAAACATATCCATAAGTCTATCACCGTTGTAGCCCTCCGCATCTTTGTATATGACCGCCGGATGTTGCCAACCGATGGCGTCTATGTTTATGCAGTAATAAGCATGTTTTATACCCTTGCCTACATGAAACTTGGCACCTTCAAGACCAAGCTCTTCCGCATCCGTCAAAAGAAATCTCACTCTGTAAGGTAGGTGGTAATTTCTTCTTAGCTCATCCGCCATAAAAAGAAGCAGAAGAAAACCTACTCCGTTGTCTATGGCTCCAAACACATAAGGTTTTGTATCCATGTGGGCAACCATGTATATAATTGGTCCTCTGCCTATATCAAAGACGATATTACTGCAAAGGATGCTTTCCTTCTTAGTCTCTATGGTGAGTTTTATGTATGCATCCTCTACAAGCTGAATGCTTTCTTTTTTCACATTCACAAGGGGGAACTCCTCATCAACGTTACCGTAATAATGGACATTTAAAGTCTCCAGATATGTTATGCCAGCCTTTATACCCCTCTCTCTGAGAGAAGGAAGTTTTGACCTTTCTTCTGATATACCAAGCAGGATTATATCACCCTCCAGAGGATCCCTCTTTACGTATCCTTCATACTCTCCCTTTGGACTTCCCACATACGGCACGCAGGGGATGGTTGTGTTGTTTACTTGAATGGTAGCTTTTATGGGAAGGGACTTCTCTATTTGGAAAAACTCCTCCCGGTAGGTTATACCTTTCTCCCTGAGAAACTTTTTTATCTTCTCCTTTGTTAGTTTGTTTCCTTCGCTCCCGGCCAGCCTGTTTAGTTTTAGAAGATCCTCTGCTGTACGCTGAAGCTCTTCAAAGGTTTCACTTCTCATAAACGGGTGTAAGCCAAACTTTGTATCGTTCTATATTTCCTCTTACCGCATTAAAGTAAAGCTCTTGAAGTTCCTTTGTCATAGGTCCCACCTTCCCATCACCCACTTTTCTGTTATCCACTTCTACTATGGGTGTTACCTCTGCTGCAGTTCCTGTCATGAAAAGTTCGTCAGCGGTGTAAAGCTCGCTTCTGGCAACAGGTCTTTCTTCAACCTCCACCACAAGCTCTTTTTGGAGGAGTTTTATGATGGCGCTCCTTGTTATCCCTTCAAGGATGTGCTCCGAATAAGAGGGAGTTATAGCCTTTCTACCTCTTATGAGAAAGATGTTTTCTCCAGAACCTTCTGCTACAAAACCGTGCTGATTTAACATTATAGCTTCATCGTAGCCAGCCAGCAATGCTTCTGTTTTGGCAAGGGCACTGTTTACATACGCACCTGCAACTTTCCACCTTGAAGGTATAGAGTTGTCGTCATTCCTCCTCCAAGAGGACACCTTAACCTTTATACCTTCCGAAGTATCCAAATACCTTCCAAAGTTATAAGTGTATATGGCTACTTCGGGAGTAAATCCTAACAGCTTTGGCGTGAGGGCAAGGTCCTTAAAATAAGCTATGGGTCTTATATAGACATCCCACTTTATTTCACTTTTTCTCAGTATTTCCTTTGTGATCTCCACAAGCTCATCCACTGTATAGGGAATCTCCATAAACATGGCTTTTGCATTTTTGAGAAGCCTAAGATAGTGTTCTCTTGCAAAGAGAATGTAAAGCTGCTGCTCCTTCTCGTTCCAGTAAGCTCTTATCCCTTCAAAGACTGCCGTTCCATAGTGGAAGGAGTTGGTCTTTATGTTTATGTTTGCCTCTTCCACGGGGACTATCCTTCCCTCAAAAAAGGCGTATTCCATAAAAATCTATTATATCACTCACTTTACGAGAGGGATTAATTTATTCCTATGAAGATAAAAAGACCTAATGTAGCAGGCATTTTCTATCCTTCAGATCCCAAAAAGTTGAGAGATACAGTATTGGCTTTACTGAAAAATTCCAAGCTTTTCCCACTAAAGCCTGTAGGGCTTGTTGCACCTCATGCAGGTTATACTTATTCAGGCGCTGTTGCTGGAGCTGTTTACAAACAATTGGAAAACCTTGATCTCTCAAAGGACTGGATGGTTGTTATTATAGCACCTAGCCACTACTTTTTCTTTGAAGGTATCACTTTTGGAAGCTACCAAGCCTTTGAAACACCTTTGGGACAGGTGGAGGTAGACAGAAAGGCAATAGAAAGGTTTATTGACACAAGGAAAAGTTTAAGAGTTAGCTTTAGTGATATACCTTATGATAAAGAGCATTCCTTAGAAGTGCAACTCCCCTTCTTGCAAGTACTTCTAAAAAGTTTCCGCTTAGTGCCTGTATTGTACAGCGATGCCAAACCTGAGGAAATAAAGGAAGTTCTTAACTTTTTTGAAGGAGAAAACACCCTTTTTGTTGTGAGCTCAGACCTTAGCCACTACCATTCGGAAAACACTGCAAGGTACAAAGATAGCTTTTGTCATGCAGGCATTGAAAGCCTGGATGTAAAACTATTAGGTAGATGCGAAGCATGCGGTATAACAGGTATAACTGGAGCTATCTTCTACGCAAGGGAGAGAAATCTTAAGGGTAAACTCATAGATTACAAAACATCTGGGGAGGTTAGCGAGGAAAGGCACCGGGTGGTGGGCTACGGTGGCTACATTTTCACTTCATAAGGTAGTAAATCATCGTTGGATAGTAATTGAGATCAAAGCTGGGAAGCTTCGCACCCAAAAGTCTTCTTAGAAAACTTTTCCTCTCCTCCATATAAAAGACTCTTGCTTCTTTTACTCCTGCAAGTTCTTTAGCTTTGTCAATAGCATCTTCAATATTGCCAAGTCCATCTACAAGACCCACCTTTTGAGCCATAAGGCCAGTCATTATTCTACCGTCTGCAATACTTCTGAGCTCATCCTCGCTTATCTTCTTTGACCTATACTTTAGTATAGAAGACAGAAATTGTCCGTAGGCATCGTCTATAGTTTTCTTCAGATACTCCCTCTCTTCATCTGTAAGCTCCCTAAAAGGTGAAAGTGTGTCTTTAAACTTACCCGTTTTTATTGCGGTAGCCTTTACGCCTAAGCGACTCAGAAGTTCCCTGTAATCTATGTGCTCTATGATCACTCCTATGCTACCTGTTATAGTGCCAGGATTTGCGTATATGTAATCTGCTGGTACTGATATGTAGTATCCTCCCGATGCTGCCACATTTCCCATAGAAACCACAAGGGGCTTCTTGCTGTCTTTGAACCTCTCTAAAGCCCTGTATATCTCTTGAGAAGCTCCTACCGAACCACCCGGACTGTCAACTCTCAAAACGAGAGCTTTTATGCTATCGTCTTTTTTGGCTTTCTCTATCTTTTTTATAACAGGTTCAGCATCAATTATTATACCCTCCACTTTTAAAACCGCTATCCTATTGCCTACGGGGATCCTTGACAGAAGACTTCCTATCACCATTACACTCACCAAAAGAATCAATACTAATATAAATCTTTTCATCCCAGCCTCCCAGTATTATAATATTATACAACTTGACAATGCATAAGTAATTACTTACTATTTAACTTATGTTTTATGTATCAAAGGTGAGTCCTTTTTTCTTTGCACTTGCAGTTGTAGACCTCTTTATTTCGTTAGTTTACAAGTCCCTAAATGCTGACATGACGGCAGTATGGTTCTTGGTAGTTTTTGGTTTTGTAGCCCACACTATAATGTCTGCCATGTATCAGCTCGTTCCCAACTCTCAGAGCAGACCCATAAGGTTTCCCTTTCTTTCTTACCTTGTCTTCTCTCTGAGCCTTATCTGTTCACTACTCTTTTATGCAAGACAGTTTTATTATGTTGGCTACATTTACGCCTTGGCATCGCTTGTTTTTTCTCTTCACATGGTTTTGTCCATAAAAAACTGGCAACCTATAACTGTGAAGTTCCTTGGTCTGGCTGTGTTTTACTTCTTGCTGTCTTCTGTGTTTTTGATGCTTTCAGAGCTTGACTATCTTCCCCTTCCGCTTGCTGTCCACACTCTTACGCTGGGTCTTATGTTAAATGCTGTTATGGGTGTACAGCTGGCTTGGATTCCTATGCTCTACATGGAGCCTCTTAATGTCAAGTACGGAAAGTATCTTTTTTACTCAAGTCTGCTGGCTTTGCCTCCATTCCTCCTTTCCTTTTACACGCTAAACTACAGGCTTACAGCCTACCTGAGCATCTTACCGCTGACAGTAGTTGCTTACTTTCTCTGGATAATCTACTCAGTATTCTCAGGCAGGCGCATGCCTAAGGAGATCCCTCTTGTGGTGAGATACTTTATACTGGCCATGATATTTCTTCCTTTTGGCATGCTGTTAGGTAGCCTTATGGCTTCGGAAAATCTGGTATCTTTCATAGTTAGGATTCATGTGGACCTTCTTGTTTACGGCTTTACCGCCATCACCATCATGGGTGGTATTGCACACCTTTACCCTCGTATAATTTATGGCTGGAAGCAGTCAGAAGGTGTAAGCATACAGGAGCTTGTGGATGAGCCCCTTCTTAGAAAGCTCCTTCCCTTTGTGCCTGTGAGCGTAGCCTGGATGGTCTTTTGCGATGCGATGGGAGGTTTTCTCCTTCACATATCCACCTTACCTTATGCAGTTTTGTGGACTCTCTTTTTCAAAGCTGTGCTTTTGAAGCCTTTCCTAAAGAGAAAAGTCAGCACCTAAGTATACTTCCCTCACTTCCTTTTTAGCTATAACCTCCTCGGGTGTTCCCTCCGCCAGTATGCTTCCCTCAGATATAATATAAACTCTGTCCACTATCTTTATAGTTTCCCTGACATTGTGGTCAGTTATAAGCACACCTATGTTTTGAGATTTGAGGTTTTTTATCATAAGCTTTATATCCGCCACCAGTATGGGGTCAATACCTGCAAAAGGTTCATCAAAGAGTATGTACTTGGGTCTGGGTATGAGAGACCTTGCTATCTCAAGCCTTCTCTTTTGCCCACCTGATATGTATCTTGCCTTTGTGTCTTTAACCTCATAGAGTCCAAAATCCGTAAGAAGCTCCTCCGCTCTTGCCATTCTTGAGCTTTTGCTTTCCTCAAAAAACTCAAGAAAGATAAGCAGGTTCTCAAGCACTGTAAGGTCTTCAAAAAGAGTGTGTTCCTGAGGAAGAAAAGCTATACCCTCTCTTGCCCTTTTGTGAGCTGGCATGTGAGTGATATCTTTACCGTCAAGGAATATGCTACCTTCATCAACGGATGTAAAGCCTACCAGACAGTTAAACAGCGTAGTTTTACCAGCCCCGTTGGGTCCCAGCAGTCCTACAATATGCCCTTTATCTATACTTATGTTTATATCTTTGAGGACTTCTCTACCTTTATAGCTCTTTTTTACACTATGCGCCATCAACATCTTTGATCATTTTACAGTAAAGCTGAGCGTAATCATTTTATTCACATTCACGATATATTCACTTTAAAATTTCCTTACTTTTCATGTTATAATATCATAAAATTTCAGGAGGATGGACATGAGGCGCACGGTGGGAATGCTGGGGCTTATCATGCTGAGCACCTCCCTCGCAAAGGAGGTGCAGGTGGAGGAAGTCAGCGTCACCGCTACGAGAACCGAGAGAAAAACCGAAGATGTACCCGCAAGCGTCAGCGTTGTGGGAAAGGAAAAGTTAGAGCAAAGACCCATGCTCAACCTCTACGATGCACTCCAGGGAATACCCGGTGTAAACATAACCACGAGGAATCAGGGATACGACACAAGGCTCATCATAAGAGGTGCGGGACTAAAGGCAACTTACGGTGTGAGAGAGATAATGGTGCTTTTAAACGGCGTCCCTATCACCGACCCGGATAGCCTGACCAGGCTTGATTTTGTAGACACTTCTCTCATTGAGAGGGTAGAGGTTGTCAAAGGACCCAATTCAACGCTCTGGGGTGTCAACTCTGCGGGTGGAGTGATAAATGTGATAACGAGGAGTCCTTTTGAGAGAAAGGGAGGGTTTATAAAACTCAGCCTGGGAGACTACAACACTCAGAACCACAACCTTTATTACTCTACACCTCTGGGCAAGGGCTTTTACATAGGTTTTAACGCAAGCAGAAGGCAAACGGATAACTCCTGGAGATCTCACAACAAGTTCTGGACCAACCAGATTACCCTACAGCCCTCTTACATGTTTGAGGACGGCAGCGCCTGGGAAAACTACATAAGCTACACAAAGGCAAGCCTTGAGCTTCCCGGCTCCCTGGTGGTAGACCCCAAAAGAAAGATAGACCAGTGGTCAGAGTTTAAAAGAACCGGCAATGTCCCACAGACTGCAGACCCCTGGAGGCACATGGGAAGGTACTCTGAGATACTCTTTATGAGCTCAAAGCTGGACAAAACCTTGGAAAACTTTCAAATAATCCCAGTTATCTATATAAATCACTGGCAACACTACCACCCCGTTACGGGCAGGATAAACGATGCCAACACATGGATTTACGGCTTGGACTTTCAGACAAATTACAGACACAGTCTTGGTGTGCTGACGGGTGGTTTTACGGTAAGGCACGATGACCAAAACACTGACTACTTCAAGTACAGAAACATAAAAGTCGTGGGCGGAAGAATAGTCAGCACTCTGTCAGACAGCAGGGGAGAACTGCTTGAGAGACAAAACCAAAAGACAACCCTTGCGGGCGTTTTCCTTCAGGAATCCATTCAGAGAGGCAGGTGGATAGTTGATATAGGTGCGAGGTTAGACAGGGTAAAGTTTGACATATCCGGATACAAGTGGGGGGATTACTCTTTTAGCAAAGGAAACTATGTAAGCTGTCCAGACCCGTCCATAGATAACTGCTTCTCCTACTCAAGGGAGAAAACCTACACAGCTGTCAGTCCAAGGATAGGCGTTGTGTATAAGCTTTCTCCTGTAATACACCTTTACGGAAACATCTCCACAGGTGCCACCACACCCTCCAGCAGTGAACTATCCTCAAACCCGAACCTAAAGTTGTCAAAGGTGATTAACTACGAAGTAGGTTTGAAGGCAAGACACAGTAGATTTTCCTTAGACACAGCTCTATACCTTATGCAGGTAAAGGATGAGGTGGTAAGAGTTATACAGCCAGATGGATACACGCAATTTACCAACGCTGGCAAAACCGAAAAGAAGGGACTGGAAATCTCTGGGTCCTACAGGCTTTTTGATGGCCTTGATGTGGGTGTGTCTTTCGCCTACTCAGATTACAAGTTTAAAGATTTTAGCGAGATTGTGGGAAGCACGAATGTAAGCAGGAACGGCAACAGACTTCCTTACATACCTATGCACCAATACTCTCTCTTTGCAAGTTATACCCATTCATCCGGCTTCAGGTTCAGAGTTCAGACGGACACATGGGGAGAGTACTATATGGATAACGCCAATACGGAAAAGTACGGTGGCTATGACTTTCTGACGAGCATCAGCGTAGGGTACGCAAAGAAGAACTTTGATGTGGCACTGATGGTAGACAACCTCTTCAACAAAAAGTATGCTGTTGAAGTCACTAAAGACACATCAGGCGTAAAAAGATACACTCCCGGACCACCCAGAACTTTTTTAGTAAGGGTAAGCTACAGCTTTTGAAGGAGGTCTAATCATGCAAGTAGCAAAAGTTCACTTTATAGCAAAGAGGGACAAAAGGGATATATTGGGCATGCCTTTGCTGGGTTTTCTTTTTAAAAACAGGTATATGCTTCTTTTTTACAGGTTACTGACGCTTTTTTTACTCCTTTACGCCATAATCTACGGTTTTGTAAACCCCACCAAGGAAAATGTTTTCACAACAGCGGTCTTCTGGTCTCTCTTCTGGCCTTTCTTCATGGTTATAAGTCTTCCCACTCTGGGAAATGTGTTCTGTATGGTCTGCCCCCACGGTTTTCTGGGGAAGCACCTGACCAGGATAGGTCTGAAGCTAAGGCCACCTAAATGGCTTGCAAACCCTTACATAGGTCTCATAGGTTCTAACATCCTCGCTTACTGGTTTGTGCTTTACACCTTTCCGAGCTTTCTAAGATCTCCTTTGAACACCGCCCTTTTCTTTACCTTCTTTACCCTTCTATCGGCTTTGCTCTTCCTCCTTTTCAGAGGCATGGCATACTGTAAGTATGTTTGCCCTATAGGCTCTGTTAACAGTGCCTTCTCAAGAACTTCCTTTACTTGGCTTTCTACCTATCAGGAGGAGTGCAAGACCTGCAAAAAGCCAGACTGCGCCCTTGCATGCCCTTACGAGCTAAACCCCTCCAAGTTTGACAGCAGAAATTCTATGTTCAACTGCACACTGTGTATGGAATGCGCACATGCCTGCGATGCGGTGAAGCTTGAGGCAAAACCATGGGGAAGCTCCCTCTACAAGGAAATAAAACAACCAAAAATGATAGAGGTTATGGTTTACATACTACTCACCGCTGTTATCACTTTCACTATGAGGTTTCATCATGGACTTTCAAGAAGTGGTATTTCAGACTTTATGCCGTGGGTAGTGGTTGGAAAGTACTTGCAGAGTATGTTTAATCTACCCAAGTGGATAGATATGACAGGACTCGTTGCCATGCTTATGGCTCTTTTACTGGTTTTATCGGTAGTTTACCTGAGCTTTAAGATGGTGGCAGTGGTCAGCAAAAGAAGCCTCAAAGACTCTCTTCTGGTGCTGGGCTATGCCTTTGCTCCACTTATGATTGTAGGTGGACTCTCCCATGTGCTTGAGTTTTTCTTTACAGAGTACTACCACAACATAATGAATGGTTTTTCTCAAGCTTTTGGTCTGGGTATACATGTAGAAGCGCTTGCAAAGAGAGGAGAAGCATGGCTTCACATCTTTAAGGTTTTCCCGTTTATAGCGGGGCTCTGGAGTCTTCAGATTCTCTGGAGAAGAAGCGCGCTTTTAGCAGAGCAGAGAAGAGTTTTGGTGTTTGCTGTAGCTTCATCGCTTCCCGGGTTATACTTAATGCTGAGTATTTTCGCCCTGTGGGTGATGGTAAGCTTCCCATCGGTTCATACACACGGTGCGCACTGAGATGCAAAGAGTATTAAAGGCTTACGGACTTTCCTTCCTCCTTCACTTTCTATTCTTTATGGCTTACATACTTCTTTTTGGAGAGGCTTTAAAGTACAAGAAGGTGGTGGAGATAGACCTGAGCCTGCAAAGTCAGGAGCTACAAAACTATACTGAAGCACCACATAAGGAAGATAAAAAGCACAGGTCAGAGGAAAAACACTCTGAGAGGAGCATACATAGGGAGGTAAAAGAGCAAGCAGTACAAAAAAACCAGAAAGCAAAAGAGTCTCGAGTACAGAACTCTCAAATGCAGGAAACACCCAAAGAGAGCGGACAGGAAAGTAAGGGGCTTGAGAGTAAGGAAACTCACAACCATGTAGGGGAAGGTTTATCTAAAACGGGAGGTTTATCATCTGAACAAGGTACTACTAAAGGACAGGAAAGCACATCTACGAATAGGGGAAAGGATGCGAAGGAAGAGAGGGAGGCTTCTCCGGAGGCTTATCTCAGAGAGAAGCTTTCAGTAATATCCTCCATAGTCCAGAAGCACATAAGCTATCCTCTTATAGCTAGAAAGATGGGATGGGAGGGTAGGGTAGTGGTATGCTTTTTACTGAGGTCCGACGGTAGAGTGGAGAATGTACATGTGGAAAAAAGCTCCGGTTATGAAATTTTGGATAAGAGTGCTGTAAGTACGGTACAGAAGGTATCGGGGCTTTTCCCAAAGCCACCTGTGGATGTGTTGGTAAGGCTTCCCATAAACTACAAGCTTGAATAACTTAAACCCCCGGGACGACCTACTTTCCCGTGCCGTGCGTCCGGCACAGTATCATCGGCGCTGGAGGGCTTAACTGCCGGGTTCGGAATGGAAACCGGGTGTTTCCCCTCCGCTATGGTCCCGAGGGAAACTTTAGCAACTCAATAGGTCTTCCTTCCTGTGGGTGTGCAAGTCGAACGGGCTATTAGTACAGCTCGGCTACACCCCTTACGGAGCTTCCACCTGCTGCCTATCAACCTGGTAGTCTTCCAGGGCCCTTCAGGGAGTCCTTATCTTGGGGTGGGCTTCGCGCTTAGATGCTTTCAGCGCTTATCCCGTAGCAGGATGGCTACCCGGCGCTACCTCTGGAGAGATAACCGGTACACCAGAGCCTGCCCCGTCCCGGTCCTCTCGTACTAAGGACGGACCCCCTCAAGACTCCTGCGCCCGCGGCGGATAGGGACCGAACTGTCTCGCGACGTTCTGAACCCAGCTCGCGTCCCCCTTTAATGGGCGAACAGCCCAACCCTTGGGACCTGCTTCAGCCCCAGGATGGGGGGAGCCGACATCGAGGTACCAAACCTCCCCGTCGATGTGGGCTCTCGGGGGAGATTAGCCTGTTCAACCTTTCTCCAGTTTCCTGGAGGGTTAGACTATATCTTCATCCCCACTCTTTGTTGGTGGGGAGCGCGGCGTTTTGGCTCTACCTTTTGGTAGAACCCTCGGGTAACGCACCCTCAGTCGTTACGGGGTCAGGAGAGGTTTTATATCTCATAAACTCTGGTACCCACGGCTTTACTATCTCCATAAGTTTCTGAGTTTCCTCTTTTGGAAAGTAAAGCACAGGGTATCCCTTTTTCCATACAAGTTTCGGCTTGAGACTAAAGTTTACTTCCAATGTCCTAATAAGCCTTTGAAGTTCCTCTTCTTCATACTTGGGTAGGTATATGTAAGCCACCTTATCCCTTCTGTAGTAGTATCCATCATCCATATACCATACCGCTAAAGAAAGGGGGGACTTCAAAAGGGCTTCTATCTTTTCAGGTACCCTTTTCTTGCCCTTCTGGTCATAAAAGAGCATTTTAAGTTTTCCCAGAAAGGGCATTGAGTGGCTTTGACACCTATAGTAGGTGTAGCTTTTCCCCCATCTCGGGTTGTACCTTTCTATCCTTCTGGGCTTGTCCTGCATGAGGTTTTTAAGCTCTTCCCACTTCCAGAAGATGTAATCTTTTTGCCTTTCCGAGTGTTCAAGCTTTAACCTCGCGTTTCTTTTCCCTGTTGACTGCAGATATCCATCACCTAAAAGGGTACCTATGATTATCTCTTTCTGTCTTTTACTGATCATGGTGCCTCTCCTGACTTCCCACGGGATTACCCCACGCCCTGTTAGGCAGGAGGGCTCCCCCGTTATAAGCCGCGTTATTGCCTCCCAGTTGCCTGGGAGCGGGACAACACAGGTTATCCCCGGAGTAGCTTTTATCCGCTGATCACCGGCCCTTCCCCGAGGAACCGGTGGGTCACTAGGCCCGGCTTTCGCCTCTGCTCGGCATGTCTGCCTCACAGTCAGGCACCCTTCTGCCCTTGTACTCTACGGCGGATTTCCGACCCGCCTGAGGGTACCTTTGGACGCCTCCGTTACCTTTTAGGAGGCAGCCGCCCCAGCTAAACTGCCCATCTGGCACGGTCCCGGCCGAGGTTAACTCGGCTCGGTTAGGGTCTCAGCCTGTCCAGGGTGGTATCTCACCGGCGCCTCCATCCCTCCCGGAGGAGGGACTTCACAGGCTCCCACCTATCCTGCGCAGGACAGGCTAAGACTCAGTACCAGACTACAGTGAAGCTTCACGGGGTCTTTCCGTCCTGCCGCGGGTAGCCGGCATCTTGACCGGCATTACAATTTCGCCGGGACTCTCCTCGAGACAGCGCGGCACTCGTTGGGCCATTCATGCAGGTCGGAACTTACCCGACAAGGAATTTCGCTACCTTAGGACCGTCATAGTTACGGCCGGCGTTTACCCGGGCTTCGGTTCAGGGCTTGCACCCTTCCCCTTAACCTACGGGCACTGGCCAGGCTTCAGACCACATACATCCCCTTTCGGGTTTGCGTAGTCCTGTGTTTTTGATAAACAGTCGGCACCGCCCGGTCTCTGCGACCCGCAAGAGCTTATGCCGCAGGGCTTCACTCCCACGGGCCCCCCTTCTACCGAGGGTACGGAGGCAATTTGCCGAGTTCCTTGAGGAGAGTTCCCCCGACGCCTTAGGCTACTAACCCAGCCTACCTGTGTCGGTTTCCGGTACGGGCAGCGGTGCTTCAACACCAGCGCCGTTGTTTCTTGGCAGTGTGGCGTCAGGAGAGTTACCCCATCAGCTCTCGGAGTATGGGGTGACGGATTTGCCTGCCACCCCCTCCTACTACCTTGGACCACCATTCCATAGGTGGCTCTCCCTAGCCTCCTGCGTCACGACTCTGGCTCCACACCGCTGGCGCGGGAATGTTGACCCGCTTCCCATCGGCTACGCCTTTCGGCCTCACCTTAGGGTCCCGGCTAACTGGCGGCTGATTTACATTGCCGCCAAAACCTGAGGCTTCCGGCGGACAGGTTTCTCACCTGTCTTCGCTGCTACTCATGCCAGGATTCTCACTTCCCTGCAGTCCATCCCACCTCACGGTGAGACTTCAACCCACAGGGAACGCTCCCCTACCGCTCGCTTGCGCGAGCCCGCAGCTTCGGTACCGGGCTTTAGCCCCGCTAAATTTTCGGCGCACGGCCGCTCGGCCGGTCAGCTGTTACGCACTGTTTAAAGGATGGCTGCCTCTAAGCCAACCTCCCAGCTGTCTTAGCAGCCGCACATCCTTCCCCACTTAGCCCGGATTTTGGGACCTTAGCTGGCGGTCTGGGCTGTTTCCCTCTTGTCCACCGGAGCTTATCCCCCGGGGACTGACTGCCGCTCTATCTTTCCCGGCATTCGGAGTTTGGCAGGGTTCGGTACCCCTTTCGAGGCCCTAGCCCAACCAGTGGCTCTACCTCCGGGAAGAAACGAGCGACGCTAGGCGTCGACCTATTTCGGGGAGAACGAGCTATCACGGAACGCGATTGGCTTTTCACCGCTACCCACACCTCATCGGACGGTTTTGCAGCACCGACCCGTTCGGGCCTCCAGACGGCATTACCCGTCCTTCACCCTGGGCATGGGTAGATCGTTCCGCTTCGCGTCTGCCCCCAGCGACTAAAGCGCCCTGTTCGGACTCGCTTTCGCTACGGCTTCGCCTTACGGCTTAACCTCGCCGCTGAGGACAACTCCCTGGCTCATTCTGCAAAAGGCACGCAGTCGGGCCATAAAGACCCTTCCACTGGCTTGTGGATCCGGGGTTTCAGGTTCTATTTCACTCCCCTTCCGGGGTTCTTTTCACCTTTCCCTCGCGGTACTATGCGCTATCGGTCTGCCTGTAGTACTTAGCCTTGGAGGGAGGTCCCCCCTGATTCCCACGACCTTCCACGGGGGCCGTGGTACTTGGGATCGCATCCCCGGGAGACTTCTCACCTTTAGCCTACGGGGCTTTCACCCTCTGTGGCGGAGCATTCCAGCTCACTTCGGCTAAGCGGAAGTTTTGTAACTCCCTGAGAGGCTGGCAGACCTCTCCGGATGCGTCCCGCAACCCTCTGCGAGCTAAGGCTGCCACCATGGCACCCGCAGAGTTTGGGCTGGTCCCCTTTCGCTCGCCGCTACTTGGGGAGTCTCGTTTGATTTCCTTTCCTGGGACTACTAGAAGGTTTTACTTCGTCCCGTTAGGCTCCGCCTAATCGGCGGATGACAGGGCTCAACACCCTGCCGGGTTTCCCCATTCGGGCATCCGGGCCTCACAGGCTTTTTGCGCCTCCACCCGGCTTATCGCAGCTTAACACGCCCTTCGTCCCCTCAGGCAGCCGAGGCATCCACCCCGGACCCTTACTAACTTGCACACCCACAAGGAAGGAAAACCTATTCAGTTGCCAAGATAGCGTGGAGATGGTGGGATTTGAACCCACGACCTCCTGCTTGCAAAGCAGGCGCTCTCCCGCTGAGCTACATCCCCTCGGACCTGCCCCAGATAATGGGCCTCGGTGGACTTGAACCACCGACCTTGCCCTTATCAGGGGCACGCTCTGACCAGCTGAGCTAGAGGCCCTTAGGGAGAGAGCAGCTCAATAAGGAGGAAGGACCCAAGAGTTTGATTGGCTAAAATTTCTCCGTTATAAAGGAGGTGATCCAGCCGCAGGTTCCCCCACGGCTACCTTGTTACGACTTCGCCCCAGTTGCCAGCCTTCCCATCGTCCTCTACCTCCCTTACGGGTTAGCCCGAGGGCTTCCGGGAAGACTGACTTCCATGGCGTGACGGGCGGTGTGTGCAAGGCCCGAGAACGTATTCACGGCGGCTTAGCTGATCCGCCATTACTACCGATTCCGGCTTCATGAGGGCGAGTTTCAGCCCTCAATCCGCACCATGACCGGGTTTATAGGATTTGCTCCTCATTACTGAGTCGCTTCCCATTGTCCCGGCCACTGTAGCGCCTGTGTAGCCCCGGGCATAAAGGGCATACTGACCTGACGTCATCCCCACCTTCCTCCGGCTTATCGCCGGCAGTCCCCTTAGAGTGCCCTCCGAAGAGTAGCAACTAAGGGCAGGGGTTGCGCTCGTTGCGGGACTTAACCCAACATCTCACGACACGAGCTGACGACGGCCATGCACCACCTGTGGTGGGATTCCGTCCAGAAGACGGCACCCCTCGCTTTCGCAAGGGTTTCCCACCATGTCAAACCCGGGTAAGGTTTTTCGGTTAGCATCGAATTGAACCAGACGCTCCACCGGTTGTGCGGGCCCCCGCCAATTCCTTTGAGTTTCAGGCTTGCGCCCGTACTCCCCAGGCGGGGCGCTTACCGCGTTAGCTGAGGCACTGCCCTTGCGGACAACGCCTAGCGCCCATGGTTTACGGCTGGGACTACCCGGGTATCTAATCCGGTTTGCTCCCCCAGCTTTCGTCCCTGACCGTCAGGACAGCCCCAGTAGGCCGCCTTCGCCACCGGTGTTCCTCCCGATATCTACGCATTTCACCGCTACACCGGGAATTCCGCCTACCTGAGCGTGCCTCAAGATGGGCAGTTCGGTATGCCTTTCCACCGTTGAGCGGTGGGCTTTGACAAACCGCTTACCCATCCGGCTGCGGACGCTTTACGCCCAGTAAATTCGCGCAACGCTCGGGACCTACGTATTACCGCGGCTGCTGGCACGTAGTTAGCCGTCCCTTCCTCTGGGGGTACAGTCACCCACAGAGACTATTCGCCTCTGTGAGCATCTTCCCCCCTGACAGGAGTTTACACCCCGAAGGGCTTCTTCCTCCACGCGGCGTCGCGGGGTCAGGCTTTCGCCCATTGCCCACGATTCCCCACTGCTGCCCCCCGTAGGGGTGTGGGCCGTGTCTCAGTCCCACTGTGGCCGGCCACCCTCTCAGGCCGGCTACCCGTCATAGGCTTGGTAGGCCGTTACCCCACCAACTACCTGATGGGCCGCGAGCCCCTCCTCAGGCGGGAGCATGCAGAGCAGAGGCCCCCTTTGGCCAGGTAGCCTTTGTGACCCCTGGCTTTATAGGGTATTAGCCCCCCTTTCGGAGGGTTATCCCCTTCCTGAGGGCAGGTTACTCACGTGTTACTCACCCGTTTGCCGCTGGGTGGCAGAGCCACCCCGCACGACTTGCATGTGTTAGGCACGCCGCCAGCGTTCGCGCTGAGCCAGGATCAAACTCTTCAAGAAAATCCCCACTTTTGGGGTCCTTCCTCCTTATTCAGTTGCCAAGATGACAAGGGGTTTCTAAACCCCTCAATTTTTCAGAGTTTTTTATTATACATCCCATCTTTACCTTTGTCAAGGGATCTTGTGATCCCTCACAACAAGATGAATTATTATAGAGCATTTTTGGGTTTTGTCAAGTCCTTTTCAAGGGACCTTGGAAATCCCTCTTCTTCTGTGTATTTAATATATACCTAAAAAGAAAATGTGTCAAGAGGATAGGAAGCCTGTTGAAAAGATCCTCAAATACCAAATTCTCAGCTTTGGCAAAAAACAGCACAGCTCTCAAAAGCAAAAAACACAATAAAAGGAGCTTCGCAAAAACCATCAGGTTGTATAAAGCAAACCTCCCAAGCACATAAAGGCTCGCCAGATGAAAGTCATACACCCTGTCCCCAAACTTGGCATAAATTACTTCATCATGCTGGGAATTCTTAAAAGGAAGGGAGAAAAAGTAAAAAAGGATAGATCCGGCATAAAGGTAGGTATCCCCAAGTTTTTGAACATATGGGGAACACACCAATTTTGGGTCGGTTTTTTTAACCACTTGGGAATCAAAGTAGTTTTTAGCTCAGACACTTCCGAAGAACAATACAGGCAGTACGGGAAGGGTAGGATTACCATGGACAGCTGTTTTCCTGTGAAAGCTTTAGCTGGGCATATAGGTGAACTGCTTGCAAAGAATGTGGATATACTCTTTGTACCTATGATCTACTCCCTGCCATCCTTTCTGAGAGGACATGTGTTGGATACGGTGAGCTGTACGAGGGTTATGATGGCTCCGGAAAACATAAAGGCGGGTTTCACCAGAGAGAAGGATGAGTTTTCCTCAAGAGGGGTAAGGTTTATTTCACCCTTCGTGACCTTTGGAGAGCCAGAGCTCCTTCCCAAACAACTTTACGAAGCGCTAAAGGAATTCCTTGACCTGTCTTATCAAGAGGTGACTCAAGCAGTCAAGCATGGACTAAGATCCCTTGAAGATTTTGACGCTTACATAAGGGGTAAGAGTCTGGAAATAGTAAAGTGGTGCGTAAAAGAGAACAAGCCGGCCATACTTGTTCTTGCAAGACCTTACCATATGGATACAGGCATAGGACACGAGATAGATGTGGAGTTTCAAACTTATGGATATCCCGTCCTTTGGTACAATTACCTACCCTTAGATGATTGGCTATTGAATTGGCTCTTTGGTCAAGAGGTGAAGGCGGGCATTATAAAGAGTCCTTTTGATATATCCGATGTTTGGACATCTTCTTATAGTTCAAACACCAACGAAATTATATGGGCTGCCAAGTTTGCCTGCAGGTTTCCATGGATAACTGGAGTTATAAGACTTTCCAGTTATGAGTGCGGTATGGACCAGCCCACTTTTACCCCAGTGCAAAAGATAGTTGAAAGCAGAGGGACTTTGTACTTTAAATTTGGCGAGCTTGATGAGACAAAGCCTGCAGGGAGTATCAAGATAAGGGTTGAGACTATAGTCTATTACTTGGAGAAGTATTCGGCAGACATAATAAATAAGAAGCTTAGTATGCTACCGCCTCTACCCAAAGAGCTTTCTTGAAAAATACGGACAAAAGGTGTATAATTTTAAGCATGAAAAATGACCCTCTCTTATTGTGGGGTTTTTAAGGCACACCTAAAACCGCCTGCTGGGGTAGGGTGTGCTTTAAAAGGCGGGATACAAATACCCCAGCACCGGGTCTAAATGAGTAGATCCGGTTTTCGGGAATAAGTAATGGATTTAGAACAGAAGGTTAAGGAGATAATAGCGGATCAGTTGGGAGTTGAGGTGGAAAAACTAAGCCCAGAAGCCAAATTTGTTGAGGATTTGGGGGCTGATTCTCTTGATGTGGTGGAACTTATAATGGCTTTTGAAGAGGAGTTTGGCATTGAGATACCAGATGAGGATGCGGAGAAGATAAGAACAGTAGGAGATGTGCTCAATTACCTTAAAGAAAAAGTAAAGGGCTAATGCGCAGAGTTGTGGTAACTGGCCTGGGTGTAGTCTCACCCATAGGTACAGGTGTAGAAAAGTTTTGGATGAATCTCACGGCGGGTGTGAGCGGCGTTGATATTATAAAGAGGTTTGATCCCATAGAGGTGGGGCTATCCGTCCACATAGCTGCAGAGGTAAAGGACTTTAATCCTGAGAATTACTTTGAAAAAAAAGAATTACCAAGAGTTTCTGACTTTATAAAGTACGCAGTAGCTGCATCTGAGGAGGCTCTCAAAGACAGTGGTCTTTTGGATGAAAAGTTTGACCCTTACAGAGTGGGTGTGATCATAGGTACAGGTATAGGGGGTTTAAGGGACATAGAAGAACAGCAAAAGATCCTTTTGGAAAAAGGACCAAAGAGGGTTTCCCCCTTCTTTATACCTTACGGTATATCCAACATGGCAGCGGGTCTGGTTGCCATAAGATATGGCTTTAAGGGACCCAATTACTGTGTGGTGTCTGCATGCGCAACTGGCAATCACTCAATAGGAGATGCCATGAGGCTTATACAGAAGGGGGACATAGATGTGGCAATAGCTGGTGGCTGTGAAAGCGCCATAACACCCTTAGGTATAGCGGGATTTGCCTCTATGAAAGCTCTTTCAACAAGGAATCATGAGCCTCAGAAGGCATCAAGACCTTTTGACTTGGAAAGGGATGGTTTTGTTATGGGAGAAGGTGCAGGTATTCTTGTGCTGGAAGAGTACGAGCATGCAAAGGCAAGAGGTGCAAAGATATATGCGGAACTTGTTGGTTATGCTGCAACGGATGATGCTTACCACATAACTGCCCCGTGTGCTGACGGAGAGGGGGCTTACATGTGTATGAAGCTGGCTCTTGAAGATGCCAAAATAAAGCCCGAGGAGGTGGATTACATAAATGCACACGGCACATCCACACCTCTTAATGACAAAGCGGAGACATTAGCTATAAAGAGTCTCTTTGGTGAACATGCCTACAAGCTTAGCATAAGTTCCAACAAGTCCATGATAGGACATCTGCTCGGTGCTGCGGGTGCGGTTGAAGCAGTAGCCACAGTAAAGACTGTGCAGACAGGTATAATACCTCCCACCATAAATCTTGAAAAGCCCGACCCCGAGTGCGACCTTGATTATACTCCCAACAGGGCGGTTCAAAGAGAAGTCAACATTGCCATATCCAACTCCTTTGGTTTTGGTGGAACAAATGCCTGTCTCGTCTTCAGAAGAGTATAAAGAGTTAGAAGAGAAGCTGGGATACACCTTCAGGGACAAAAAGCTTCTGGAGCAAGCTCTTACCCATAAGTCCTACGCTGTGGAAAAGGGCGTGAAGAGTTATGAGACTCTTGAATTCTTGGGTGACGCGCTTATAAACCTCTTTGTGGTGGATATTCTGTTGCAAGAATTTCCTCAGGCAAAGGAGGGACAGCTTGCACCTATGAAAGCTTTCTTTGTAAGTGAAGAGTTTTTGCACCAGCTTGCGCAGGAGCTGGAGCTTGAAAAGTATTTACTCTTGGGTGGAAAAAAGGGAAAGTTTAAGGTAAATGTGTCCATATTAGGTGATGCCTTTGAATCCCTGTGGGGAGCCATTTACATAGACACAGGCAGAGATACCAACTTTACCAGGTCCCTCTTTGAGAGACTCTATAAAAACAGGATCATAACCATGGCCAGGTCCTCCGACTACAAAAAGGACTACAAAACCATACTTCAGGAAATAACGCAAAAAAGGTGGAAGGAACGCCCTACCTACAGGGTTGTATCTGTAAGCGGTCCCCAGCACGGCAAGGTCTTTGAGGTGGAGTGCTCTGTGAGGAATATAAGAGCTGTTGCTGCAGGTAGCAATAAAAAGGAAGCGGAACAGCTTTCTGCCAAGAGAGTGCTTGAGCTCCTTCAAGAGCTTTGAAAAACAAGATCCCAAACCTTTTTGTTGAAGGATATGGAATGCTCTATCACTTCCCTGTAAACCCTAAAGGGTGTTAAGATGGCTTTTAGCTTCTCGCTTTCACCTTCAAAGAGCAGAAGTTCATCAATAACAGAAAGTATAAGTTCAAGTTTTGTATTTATAGAGTTTAGAGCATCTAACCTTTCTATCTCTCTCTCTATCTCCTCAGGCACAGATGCCAAAAAGGTAATGTCAAAGTTAAAGATCTCGTAAAGATCATACACATGCTCCAGCATCTCCGAAATTTTAAGGAGGAGGTTTCCTTCTATTACCAGCATGGCTTTTTCGTAAGTTTCCATCTCTTTACCATCAAGGCACGCATCAGCCAGTATCTTACTCTCCTCTATGTCTGCCTTTATCTCCGATAGAAGACCCTCAAGGAGACTTAAGTTTAACCTTATGAGCCTGTCCTGTACCAAAATAGCTGTCAGCATCTCTGACTTTTTCATAAAGCTCCTCCACAAAAAGAAGGTTAAGTCCTCTCATCCTTTCTCTAAAGTCCTCTATTAAAATATAGCCCTGAGTGGACAGTATGTCTCTGACCTTTCTATTTATCCTCTCACCGTGTTTATCAAGGTCAAAGAGCAGTATAACTTCAGAAAAATCCTCCAGCATGTCAGGAAGGTCTGCAAACCTCTTGCCACCAAGTGTAAAAACATTCTTTATGCCAAGTTTTATAAGGGATTCCCTGTCCTTTTTGCCCTCAACAAGAACTGCTCTATCTTTGGAAGCCTCTCTTAGGTCCCTCACAAAAGCGCTTAAAGGTTTTTCCATTTTTACTTTAAAACCTTCTTGGTCTTTATGTAAAAGATATAGAGGTCAAGCTCTGCTTGTGTAAGATTTAGCTGAGAACACACATCTTGGAGCCTTTCCTCAGCCATCAGGTATATCCTTCTGGTTAGCGTTTTCTGGTCCGGCACCAGCTTGTTTTCTCTTAGGTATCTCAGCACATGCCTGTCAATTATGGCAACATCATCAAACCCTACATTTCTCAAAAAGTGGGATGCTTCTTTGAGACCAAAACCTTCCACCTTATACTTGGAACACGCATCGCTCAAAAGATCTCTTATCTCCCTACCGCTCTTTGCGCTGTTTATTATATCAAGCACGTCTTCAAAAGTCTCCCTTGCTTTCACTATCCTCTCTGCCCTCTGCTTTGCAAACCTGTGTCCATATCTTGATATGGTGTGGACAAGCTCTTCAAAACTCATGCGTTTAAAACCTTCTATACCTATCTCCTTTTGCAAGCGTATGCCGATGCTGGCTGAAGAGTTGGCAGTTAAAAGACAGAAGCAAAGCTCGGAAAATATGTCCGCTTCCAACTGCACATCAAGGAAGGGTCTAAAGTCGTAAAAAGTTATCCCTTCTCTTCCGAGTTTTTTAAACTCCTCTATTCTCTTCTTCACAAAATGCCCCACAGATGCCTTAGCTTCTATTATGTCTTCAAACATTGCTGGTCTCCTTTACCAGATCCTTTGCGCCCTCTATGGTCTTTTCCGAAACCACACCCATGAGCCTTGCAATCTCCTCAAGTCTCTCTTCACCGCTTAGCTCTTCTATCTTAACAAAAGCCGAATCATCTTTAAACTCTTTTTTGACAAGTATGTGCTTGTGTGCTGCGCTGGCAATGGCCGGAGAGTGCGTTATTACTATGACCTGCATACTTTCCGAGAGTCTTCTCAGAAGTTTTGCAAGCCTTAGAGATGTCTCTCCGCCAATTCCCGCATCAATTTCGTCCAGCACATAAGTTTCGGAGGTTGGAGAGAGAAGGAAGAAGGATAAGGCTATCCTTGATATCTCACCACCAGACACCACACTCTCAAGAGGTTTTTCATCTTTGCCATAAGAGGAAAAGAGGAACTCCACCCTTTCCCTTCCGTATCTGCCCTCCTCCTGGGAAAAATTTACCTTAAAAGAAGACCTTTCTAAACCCATATCCCTAAGAGTTTCCATTACTCTCTCTTCAAAGGTCTCTTTTGCCGAGCGCCTCCCATCTGATAGTTTATCCGCCAGGCTTGTGAGTGTCTTCTCAAGATGCAGTATTTCTTCTTCCAGCTCCTCTTTGCTATCTTCTTCCTTTTGGTAAGCCTCTATCTGGGATCTTAGTTTCCCTGCGTAAGCAAGTATATCTTTATACTTCATACCATAGCGTCTTTCCAGTTTTTGCACCTGATAAACCTTCTCATTGAGTCTGTTTATCTCCTCAGGATCTAGGTCCAAAAGCTTGGAACTGAGAAATTGCCTCAGATACTTTAGCTCATCGCTTATGTTTTCCATACCTTTTACAAAGGGTTCTACGGTTTTGTCATACCTGCACAGCTCAGACAGCGCCCTTTTCAGGTCCAGCATCCTATCAATTAGACCACCGTGGGTATCAAGGTGATCAAGGGCACGCCCTACAAGCGCATTTATCTTTTCCATATGCTCAATAGTGCTGAGCTTCTCTTTTATATCTTCATACTCTTGATGGCTTAACCCAACTCTCTCTATGTCTCTGAGCTCTTCAAGAATTACAGCAAGTCTTATTTTTCTCTCTCTCTGTCTTTCGTTCCAATCTCTCAGTTTTTCTTTAAGATGCTCAAGCCTTGCGTAAAGCTTTTCGTACTCCCTTCTCAAATCCAGCACACCAGCAAACCTATCGTATAAATCCCTCTGAAAATCCCTTCTGAGAATTTTCATGCGGTCGTTCTGACCTTGAAGAAGCACCATGCTGGAGACTATCTCTTTTACCACCTTCTGAATGCTTCCTACACCGTTCAGGTAGTATCTGCTTTTGCCCTTCTTTATCTCCCTTCTTACCAGTATCTGCTCCCCATCCTTTAAAAATTCAGCTTCAACCGCAGTACCCTCTGGGTATTCCTGCTGATGCCCCATAAGAAAGAGGAGGGAAGACACAGTTAATGATTTGCCTGCGCCCGATTCTCCCGTAAGCACATTCAGCCCCTCTCCAAACTCCACCTCCTGATGCTTTATGATGAAAAAATCCTCTAAGTATATGCGAACTAACATGGTATAATTTTTAATTAAAGTTATACAAGGAGGTTTGCAATGGCAACACTTACCTACGAGGAAGCTCTACAACTTCTTAGGGAACACATAAAGGACTTTGAAGCTACTGCAAGGATGGAAGAGATCGGCGTGGTTTACTATGTGGGAGATGGTGTTGCAAGGGCGTATGGACTTGACAATGTAATGGCTAACGAGCTTGTAGAGTTTGAGAGTGGAGTTATGGGTCTTGCCTTCAACCTTGAAGAGGATAATGTGGGTATAATAATTCTTGGCAGTGAGAGTGGTATAAAGGAAGGCTCCGTAGTCAGGAGAACAGGGAGGATCCTTGACGCACCAGTAGGTGAAGGACTCATAGGCAGGGTTATAGACCCGCTTGGCAACCCCCTTGACGGGAAAGGTCCCATAAAGTACGAATACAGATCACCTATTGAGAAGATAGCTCCCGGAGTGGTAAAGAGAAAGTCTGTGCATGAGCCTCTCCAAACCGGTATAAAAGCCATTGATGCTATGATCCCTATAGGTAGGGGACAGCGTGAGCTTATCATAGGTGATAGGTCAACGGGTAGAACCACCATATGCATAGACACCATACTCAACCAGAGGGATACGGATGTTTACTGTATATATGTGGCAATAGGACAGAAGCGCTCAACTACTGCGAGGATCATAGAGCTTCTTGAAAAGAACGGAGCTATGGATTACACTTGTGTGGTTGTGGCTTCCGCTACTGATCCTGCATCACTCCAGTATTTGGCTCCCTTCGTAGGATGCACCATAGGTGAGTATTTCAGAGACAACGGTAAGCACGCCCTTGTTATATACGATGACCTTTCAAAGCATGCGGAAGCCTACAGACAGCTCTCCCTTCTCATGAGAAGACCCCCCGGAAGAGAGGCATACCCTGGTGATGTTTTTTATCTGCACTCAAGACTTCTTGAGAGAGCTGCCAAGTTAAACGATGAACTCGGTGCAGGGTCGCTGACAGCCCTTCCCATAATAGAGACAAAAGCGGGTGATGTGGCTGCATACATTCCTACCAATGTTATATCCATAACGGATGGGCAGATATACCTTGAACCAGACCTATTTAACAAAGGTGTAAGACCGGCTATAAATGTGGGACTCTCCGTATCCCGTGTAGGTGGAGCTGCTCAGATAAAAGCTATGAAGCAAGTGGCTGGTACCCTCAGGCTTGACCTTGCCCAGTTCAGAGAATTGGAAGCCTTCGTTCAGTTTGCCGCAGAGTTGGATAAAGCTACTCAGCAAACTATAAACAGGGGATTGAGACTGGTAGAGCTTCTCAAGCAAGAACCCTACAGTCCTATACCCGTAGAAAAGCAGATAGTCGCCATATACGCAGGAACTGGTGGATACCTGGATGACATACCCGTTGAATCTGTCAGGAAGTTTGAGAAGGAGCTTTATGCATACATGGACAGAGAGAGACCTGATATACTCAAGGAAATAAAAGAGAAGAAAGCTCTTGACGACGACCTAAAGAGAAAAATGGAGGAGGCACTCAAAGACTTTAAGTCCAAGTTCATACCTTGAAGGTTTATGTAGGATGCAGCGGTTTTTCCTATGAAGATTGGAGGGGAGTGTTTTATCCCCACAATTTGAAAAGAGAGGAGTTTATAGTTTATTACTCAAAGTTTTTCCATGTACTTGAGCTTAACTTCTCCTTCTACTCCTTTCCCAGCAGAGGCGCTATAAAGAGCTTTCTTTCAAGGTCCAAAGACCTTCGCTTTTCCGTAAAAGCTCACCGCAGTTTTACCCACACAAGACATTACAGGAGTGAAGATGTTAAAAGATTTCTTTACAGCTTGGAGCCTCTGCTTGAGGAAGATAGGTTCATAGCTCTCCTTTTTCAATTTCCCGAGAGCTTTCATCTCACGCAGGAAAACTTAGAATACTTAAAAAAGCTCTCGCAGGACTTTGCAGATATGGAAAAGGCAGTTGAAGTAAGAAGCAAGAGCTTTAAAAGTTGGGACTTTTACCGTATGGTTGAAGAGTATGGCTTTTCTCTGGTGAATAGCGATGCTCCTAAAAACAGCAGATTTCTTGTAGGACCTTGGGTATCGGTAGGTAGTATAAATTATGTAAGACTGCACGGAAGAGATGTGCAAAGACCTTACGACTACCTTTACTCAATAGACGAGCTTAAAAGGCTCAGAGATAAAATAAAAAAGTTAGGAGACAAAGATACATATGTATTTTTTAACAACACGGCAAAGGCTCAGGCTGTTTATAACGCACTGCAGATGAAAATGCTCTTTGGTCTAAAAGTCCAGATACCCAAGAGCATGGAGGATGCTTACAGAGAGAGGGAGTGGGAATAGTTTAGTATCCCATTGTCAAACTTTCTAAAAAATTTATATTAAAAAAAAGGAGGTGACCCCTATGGAAGACCTCAGGAAGGATGCGCAGGAGCTATTTAATAGGGCTTACACTTATCACATGATGGGGGATATAGAAAAGGCTATTGAGTTTTATAAGCAGTCTATTGAGATTTATCCCACCGCTCTTGCATACACTTTTCTTGGGTGGGCTTACAGCATGCTGGGAGAGTACGAAAAGGCTATAGAAATGTGTGAGCAAGCCATAAAACTGGACCCAGACCTTGGAAATCCATACAACGACATAGGCTCTTACCTTATAGCGCTGGGAAGGTACGAAGAGGCAGTACCGTGGCTCAAAAGGGCTATTGTGGCGAAAAATTACGAACCCAGACACTATCCCCATATGAACCTTGCTCGTGCTTACTTGGCTATGGGAAGGTTTAAAGATGCTCTAAAAGAAGCTGAAAATGCAATAAAACTGGCACCTGACTATAAACCTGCGCACATTTTGAAACACCAGATACTTGGCATGTTAAACTGATGTAAAATACTCTTCATGAAGAGAGGTTTTACCCTCATAGAGCTTCTGGTAGTTATCATAATTTTGGGTCTTCTTGCCGCCATAGTGGTACCAAGGATAACGGGAAGAGTTGAAGAAGCCAAGATAGAAACTACAAAGGTGCAGATGAAAGCCATAAAGGATGCCCTTGAGCAGTACAAACTGGATAACGGCTTTTACCCCACAACGGAGCAGGGATTGAAAGCTCTCGTGGAAAAGCCCTCAACACCACCCATACCACCAAGATGGAGGCAGTACCTGGATAAACTGCCCAAAGATGGCTGGGACAGAGACTTTATATACATCTCACCGGGCGTAGGTCATCCTTACGAACTGAGGTCTTTGGGTCCTGATGGTAAAGATGGTACGGAAGATGATATAGATGTGTGGAAGCTCTAAAGGCTTTACTTTATTGGAAGTTCTTGTGGCAAGCGCTCTTTTGGCTCTTTTTTTTGGTGTGCTTTTTGAACTAATTTCCAAAGCTCGCAGAGACTATTACTATTCGGTGAGTCTTTATGAAGATATCATCACTCTCACCAACAGGCTAACTCTAAACCAGATGGAAGGGCTTGGTGTGGAGGAAGAGACGCTAAGAGACTATCCTATCATAAAAGAGTTTACTTACACTTATGGTAAGGCAAAAATTTACATCTATGCTCCTAAAAAGTAAAAAAGGTTTTACCCTGTTAGAAGTCCTGCTGGTTTTGGTTCTGATAAGCCTTCTATTTGGCACTCTCTCTTATACCTACTACTCAGCTCTTAATAGCTCTCTGGATTTAGCCCGCGACAGTCAAAAGCTGAGGCAGGAAGCGTATCTTCTTTGGAACCTTAAGCGTAAAGTCGTATCCGCAAAGATACTTCACATGGAGAAGGATAGGCTCTTTATGATCACATCAGCCGGGGACTACTACGAGGGGATGGTAAAATGTGCTTACATATACAAAGATGGGGTCCTTTATTACTACGAATTTCCCTATCCTTATGGAGATATAAAGTTTTATGAAGAGGATAAGCTAATAAAGTTGGGGAAGTTCAACGCCTTCTCTTTTAGAGCTTACGCAGGAGGAAACTTCTATGACACCTTTGATGGCATTCCTGAGCTTTTGTATGTGAAATTAGATACAAGGCAATTGGTGATAAAATTATTATCATGACGAGGGTTGCTTGGAGCATAACGCATCAGGAGTTTACTATAACAGATTACTACTACTTTTCTAAGCTAAGCAGAGAAGCGCAAAAAGCCGGCATACTCATAGAGGAGGTGGATAGCTGGGACAGGTTAAAGGATTACGACACCATAGTCTTTAACTATCCAGAGATACCCTTCACAGAAAGAGAGGTGCAAGACATAGAAAGGCTTGTGTGGGAAGATGGTAAAAAGGTCATTCTTTTGGGGTACTACAAGAACGAGGATCGCATAGCTGACACTTGCAACACTCTTGCAAAGCGCTTTGGCATGGAGCTAAACGGTGATGAGGTTACAGATGAGGTAAACAATCACCAAGGTGATGCTTACTTTGTTGTCACATCCAAGCTCAGAAGATATACAAAGAACGAGAAAAATGAGGTGACGGTGAATAAAATTCTCCTTCCTTGCACTGCATCTATAAAACCTCTGATGCCAGACATAAAGGTGGTGGCTCGTGCCGAAGACACTGCCAGGTCCAATCAGGATAACTACACACTTTTGATAGCTGAGCAGATAGCACCTACCAGCGGTGGATACTTTTGTCTTGCCGGAACCTGTGTCTTTTGGGACAACTATTCCATAGAGCTTTATGACAACTTAGCCTTTTCTCTAAACCTTCTCAGACACAAGACACCACTAAAAACGGTGGGTGGAAAGCCGGTGGTCTTTGGTTTGTGAGGAAAAAGATGTTGTGGGGAAGATACAGAGTATCTCTTAAGCCTTGGGAGCTTCCCGATGTGGACCTTTTGGAATACGAGGAGTCAGAGGGGTTGGTAGATTTAGCGGAAGAACCAAAACCTTACGATGGAGAGCCTTTGCAGGAAGGCATAACTGTCGCTTTCGTGGATGGTGTGAGAAGAACCGAATATGCCATGTATCTTATAGATGATAGCGGGTCAAGCTACGAGGGAGCTTTTGCATCTCTTGGTGCCGGTGCGGTACTTATAGAGCTTGGTAAGCTCAATCTGGTGAAAGAATCTATGCTTCATTCTATTGTCAAAAGGTACCTGGTGGTAAGGGGAGAGCTCCAAGGGATTCCCCAAAAAAGCATTGGATTTGAAATGCGCACTACTTATGAGGATGTTTCCAAGGAAATAAACAGGATCATGAGGGAAGAGCTTGAGGTGCGTGTGGCAAGAAAGCTTGCCCAACAGGTAAATCCTACCCTTTTGATATGCGATGGAACACTCAGCAACAGACTAAGAGGAACCACCTGCGTAGGCTATATAAAAACCATAAAAAAGCTTTTCATAAGAAGAGATGAAGCTAACTTACTTGCCCATTTAAAGCGGGGTCAGAGAACACCCATAATAAAACTGCACTATCAGCATAAGCAGGAACAGAAGGAAAAGGTGGAAAAGTATACATGGTATGTAAAGCTAACAGATGCGGAAGGTGTGGGCTCTCTTGCAAGACTTGAGGTTTTTGAGAATGTGGGTCTAAGTATGGCAAAGCGCATTGCCAATATGACTGCAGGCATCCTCCCTATGCTCGTAAGCACTACTTTTCAGGACAAAAGGTCTCCTCAAAATCTCTTACCTATAAAGAGCCTTGAAAACTTCTTGAGAAGGCACTTGGGGTCTTATTCCATAGTCAGAAGAGAGATAGAGCAGCTTATTTATGCTTGAGGTTCTTCTGATAGTTGCCTCAGGTTATCTATTAAGAAAGATAGGCGTATTCAAAAAAGAGGATGCAAGGGTTTTTATCAATTATGTAATTTATCTGGCGCTGCCTGTGGTGAGCTTTAGGTCAGCGCACAGCCTGGGCATTTCAAAAAGTGTAATTTTTGTGGTTCTTCTTGCCTGGATAGCCATTATCTTCTGTTTGGTAGTGTCCTTCATCTTGGGTAAGGTGCTTAGGCTAAAAGGCAGTGATTTGAGAACTTTCTTACTGGTATCCTCTTTTGGAAACACCGCTTTTTTGGGATATCCCTATGCACTTTCTTTCTTTGGTCAGGAGGGGCTAAGGTACGCAGTCATATACGACAGCCTGGGTTCTTTTCTTTTGGTTTCCACTGTAGGCTTTCTTATATCAAGGGGAAGCGTTAACCTCAAGGAGCTTTTCACCTTCCCTCCTTTTATAGGTCTCGTGCTGGGCTTTTCACTAAGAAGCTATAACTTTGATACAGCCTTGAAGGGAGCGTTAGATACTCTTGCCTTTTCTCTCTCACCAGTCATCCTGTTTGCCCTGGGTCTTTCTGTGAGTTTTGTAGGCATCAAAAGATACCTGAGCATAAGTCTCTTTGCTCTCTTTATAAAAATGGTCGTATCCTTCTTGATAACTTATCAGGTGGCTAAGGCGCTAAAAATGGAGCCTCTTGCCTTTAAGATTTCCCTTCTGGAGTCCAGCATGCCCAGTATGATGATGTCTGGTGTCTTGGCTCTCAAATACGGACTCAATCATGAGCTTGCTTTTGCAAGCATAGGTCTTGGCTTGCTTTTCAGCTTTGTTATAGTTCCCCTTCTCTTTCACCTTTTCTTAGCATCTGTTTAAACCAGTTTATGGTTATCTTGAGCCCATCCTTTAAGCTAACCTTTGGCTCCCAAGAGAGAAGCTCCTTGGCTTTTTTTATGTCTGGACAGCGCCTTTTGGGATCGTCAGCGGGAAGTGACCTGAAAACTATCTTTGAAGAACTTCCTGTCAGCTCAAGTATCAGCTTTGCTACATCTATTATGCTAACTTCCTGTGGGTTTCCAAGGTTTATAATCTCTCCCGATAGTCCATCTTCTGTTGATAGCCTGAATATGCCTTCTACAAGGTCGTCAATATAGCAAAAGCTTCTGGTTTGCTTTCCGTCTCCGTAAACAGTCAGAGGCTCACCTTTTAGCGCTTGGGTTATAAAGTTGGGTATCACCCTTCCATCGTTTATCCTCATACGAGGTCCGTAAGTGTTGAATATCCTTGCTATCCTTACATCAATACTGTGTTCTCTGTGGTAAGCCATGCACATAGCTTCAGAAAACCTCTTTGATTCGTCGTAAACGCTTCTTGGTCCAACAGGGTTCACATATCCCCAATAAGTCTCTGGTTGAGGGTGGATGGTAGGATCTCCGTAAACTTCTGATGTGGAGGCAAATACATACCTTGCCCTTTTGAGCTTGGCAAGCCCAAGGGTGTTTAGAGTTCCCAAAGAATCCACCTTCATGGTGTGAATAGGATGAGAGAGGTAATCTATAGGTGATGCAGGACAGGCAAAGTGAAGCACCAGGTCTACAGGACCCTCCAAGTATATGTAGTTTATGACATTGTAATGTATGAACTTAAACTTGGGATGACCAAAGAGGTGTGCTATATTGTCGGGTGAGCCTGTGATAAAGTTATCCATACCTATGACTTGAAAGCCCTCTTTTAGAAATCTTTCGCACAGATGAGAGCCTATGAATCCCGCAGCACCCGTTATAAGCACGCGCACATAGATTATTATATGATATAATTCCAACTAAAGGCGCGTAGCTCAGAGGGAGAGCGCTGGCCCGACACGCCAGAGGTCGGCGGTTCGAGTCCGCCCGCGCCTACCATGGTATAATCTTACATATGCCTCTTGAGTTTGAAAAGGAGCATCTGGAACTGTATCAAAAGATAGACCAGCTAAGGCGTCTCTACCAGCTTGGAGAAAAAGATAAAGAGGCAGAGTTGAGAAAACTCCAGAGAGAATTCAGAAAAAATGCAAAGGAATTGTATAAAAAGCTGGACCCTTGGAGCAGGGTGCTAATAGCCAGACATCCTCACAGACCACACACGGTAGATTACATAAGCCTCATCTTCAGAGATTTTACGGAGCTTCACGGAGACAGATGCTTTGGTGATGATAGGTCCATAGTAGCGGGCTTTGCTTACCTGGATAATATGCCGGTTGCCATCATAGGTCATGAGAAGGGAAGAAGCACCAAAGAAAAGATGGATAGAAACTTTGGCATGCCACACCCCGAAGGCTACAGGAAGGCTATCAGAGTAGCCAAGCTGGCGGAAAAGTACCGTATGCCTGTGATAACCTTTGTTGACACACCGGGAGCCTACCCTGGCATAGGTGCGGAAGAGAGAGGTCAATCGGAAGCCATAGCTCGTAGCCTATACACCTTTGGATACTTAAAAGTGCCTTCAATAGCTGTAGTTATAGGAGAGGGGGGTTCTGGAGGTGCGCTTGCTCTGGCAGTTGCTAACAGGATTCTTATGCTGGAAAATGCCATCTATTCGGTAATATCACCTGAAGGATGCGCTGCCATACTGTGGAAGGACCAGTCAAAAGTCAAAGAGGCTTCAGCAGCTCTCAAACTTACGGCTCATGACCTTTTAAAGTTGGGTGTTATAGACTACATAGTCCCAGAGCCTCTGGGAGCTTCCCACATAGATCCCAAAAGAAGCGCCAGAGTTCTAAAATACTTTCTGAGAAGATGCCTGAAAGAGCTGATAAATAGAAGTCCCGAAGAGATCCTCAGCGAAAGAATCAAGAAGTTTGAAAGGATGGGGGACTTTTTGGAAAAATGAATACTTTTGTAATTCACGGACACTTTTACCAGCCTTACAGAGCAAACCCTTATGTGGGTGATGTTATGATAGAAGATACAGCATACCCTTATGAAAACTGGAACGAACGCATATACAGAGAGTGTTATCTTCCCAACGCTTACGCCCACCTTAGAGTAGACACAAAGGTAAAAGCCATAATAAACAACTATACGAAAATGAGCTTTAACTTTGGCTGGCCACTTTTAGACTGGATGGAAAAGAACCATCCTGAGCTTCTGGATAAGATAAGAGAGGGTGCTGAAAATGCAATAGCCACATCCTTTAATCACACCATACTTCCCCTTGACCCCCAGGAGGACAAGGAGATCCAGCTCTTTTGGGGCATAAGAGCCTTTGAGAAGTTCTTTGGCAGAAGACCAACAGGCTTTTGGCTTCCGGAGCTTGCCATTGACAAGCAAATAGTCCATATGCTTATAAAGTATGGAATAAAGTATATCCTTTTAGCACCGCATCAAACGAAGGCAAGGGGCAGTTTTTTGAGATACTATGTGCAGGACGGTCATCTTGACATTTTTGTTTATAATGGTGAGCTCTCTCAAGGTATTGCCTTTGGTGATCTTTTGAGCGATGCCAAATCTCTTCTTGAGACCCTCAGGAGCAGAAGGGGACTTACCATCATAGCAGCTGATGGCGAAACCTTTGGACATCACAAGAAGTTTGGTGAGATGGGTCTTGCATACATGTTTGCCAACTCTTCCGAGTTTAAAAGTTTAGAAGCATACTACAAAGAAAATATGCCTAAGCTCTCCACAGACATAAACTGGAACACATCCTGGAGCTGTCCACACGGCGTGGAGAGGTGGAGAAGCGATTGCGGATGCTCCACAGGAGGCTTGCCTGGCTGGCACCAAAAATGGAGAAAACCCCTAAGAGATGGGCTTGAAGCTGTAAGGTCAAGAATAAAGGAGATTGTTTATAATAAGCTGGAGGAATACTTTTTTGATGTACATGGGGCAATTTTGGGCTTTGTGGATGTTATTCTTGGAGCTTCCAAAGATGAGTACTTTTCCAAGTATCTGAAGAGGGATATAAACAAGGAGGAAAAGGTAAAGATATTAAAACTTTTGAATGCTATAAAGTATATTCAACTTGCTTTTTCTTCGGACGGTTGGTTTTTTGCAGAAATATCAGGTATAGAGCCTGTAAAAAATTTGCTCTTTGCCAAAAGAGCCATTGAGCTCATAGAAGATAGCTCCATAGAAAGGACGCTTCTGAGATACCTGGAAGAAGCTCCCAGCAACATACAAGCTTACGGCAATGGCTTGGGGGTTTGGAAGAACTTGGTGCTTACGCAAGTTTATTCTCCGCAGACCATCTCCAGAACTGCTCTAATTTTGCACATTTCTGAGCTAAAGGATAAAAAAGACAGGCTGGGCAAGTGGGAGTTTGAGGTTTTAGAAGAGAGCAAGATAAGACTCATAGACACGGAAACGGAGGAGGAGCTCTCTTTTGAGGAAGACCTTACTTCCTTTGATGTGTCAATGCTTCCTTCTCTGTATGCCAAGCACATCTTTGAAAAGTGGGCTATGGACTACATGAAAGAAGAGGAGGAGTTTTTAAAAGATTACGAATTTCTCTTGGAGGATATGGTGCTTCACTCAAAATCTCTAAGGTTCCGCACCGCTCAGTATATGAGGGAGAAACTACGGCTACTTTTAAAATCCAAACTCTTGATCCTCATAAAAGAAAAAGCTTCCACAGATAAAATAAAGGAGATACTTACAAAAGCTGACACTCTCTCGGTGGATGTAAGAGACGAGCACTTGGCGCAGGAGCTTACCAGCTATGTGGTGGATAAAGCCATAAAGGCTGGTGATGAAGAACTTCTAAGGCTCCTTGAATTTGCCAGAGAGTATAACCTCTCTGTGGTAAGATACGAGCTTGCCATTGACCTCTGGCAGGTGCAAAACATAGTTTGGGAAAGAAGACAGGCGATAAAAAACAACAGAATATTTGAACTTCTCAATATCCTACCTTTTTCTTCTTGACTGGAGTCTCTCTTTGAGAGTTTTTCTCCTGGGACCCTTCTGGTCAGATTTTCCTTCAACACCGCTGAAAACCGCCTGTTTTAGAAGGCTCTCCATCTGCTGCTCTTCCCTCTGGACTTCTTGCTCTAGCTCCTCCTGAGACCTTATCTCCACCTTCATGAGGTCAAAGATGGCACGCTCCTTGAAGTTTAGCATCATGTTCTCAAACAGGTAGAAGGCTTCCTTTTTATACTCCACAAGTGGGTCTTTGGAAGCATAGCCTCTCAGGTATATGCCCTCTCTCAGCCTATCAAGTATGTGTAAATGCTCTCTCCACAGGTGGTCAAGGTTGTTAAGCAGAACCACCTTTGTTACTTCCAAGAAAAGGTCTTTGCCCAAGCTTTCTTCCTTTTCTGCATACATTTCCTTTATTGTTTGAGTGAGCTTTTCTACAAGCTCTTCCTTGTCTCTGGCCTGCGGTACTTCTACGTCTCTGCCTGTGAGTTCCTTAAGATAGTCTGCAAGCGGTTTTGTGTCCCAAAGCTCCGGCTCGTCCTCCACAAGCAAAGCGTGTAGTCTCTCTTCAATTACATCCCTTATAAACTCCTCCACATACTCTTTGAGCCATTTGCCTTCCAAAATGTCCCTTCTTATCCCATAAACTGTGAGTCTCTGTGTGTTCATAACATTGTCGTACTCAAGGAGTCTCTTTCTTATCTGGAAATTCTGTGCCTCAACCCTCTTTTGCGCGTTCTGTATGGCTTTTGTGACCATCCTGCTCTCTATGGGCTCTCCTTCTGGGATCCTGAGAAACTCCATCATCTTCTTTACTCTGTCACCTCCGAAGATGCGCATAAGGTCATCCTCAAGGGAGAGTACAAATCTTGTCTCTCCGGGATCTCCCTGTCTTCCTGCCCTTCCTCTGAGCTGATTGTCTATCCTACGAGATTCGTGCCTTTCTGTACCTATCACTAAAAGTCCACCAAGCTGCACCACCTTCTCCTTTTCTTCTTGAGTTATTCTGTATGCTTCTTCAAGGGCTTGTTTCCACTCCTCTTGGGTGGCAGTCTCCAATGTCTTTCCCCTCTTTGTTAGGATCTCCTTGGCTAAATATTCTGGATTACCTCCCAAGAGTATGTCTGTACCTCTTCCAGCCATATTGGTGGATATGGTCACCGCCCCAAGCCTCCCTGCCTGCGCTATGATTTCTGCTTCCTTTTCGTGATGTTTGGCATTTAAAACATTGTGAGGTATGCCTGCTTTTTTGAGAAGCTGAGAAAGATGCTCCGAATCCTCTATGGACACTGTACCTACCAGAATAGGTCTTCCCTTCTGGTGCTCCCTCTTTATGTAATCCACCACCGCCTGCCACTTTTCTTGTTTAGTCTTATAAACCAGGTCCGGATGGTCATACCTCCTTACTGGCTTGTGGGTTGGTACTACCACCACATCAAGTCCGTATATTTCCTTAAACTCAAGGGCTTCCGTTTCTGCTGTGCCTGTCATACCCGAAAGTTTTCTGTAAAGCTTAAAGTAGTTTTGAAAGGTGATGCTTGCCAGTGTCTGGTTTTCCTGCTGAATGGGTACACCCTCCTTTACCTCAATAGCCTGATGAAGCCCATCGCTCCACCTTCTACCCGGTAGAACTCTGCCGGTGAATTCATCCACTATGAGCACTTCTGAATCCTTAACAATATAATGAACATCCCTTTTGAAAAGCTGATGCGCCCTGAGTGCCTGATTTACAGCGTGAAGAAGGTCTATGTTTTTAACATCGTAAAGATTTTCAATACCCAAAAACTCTTCTACCTTTTTTATACCTTGCTCTGTAAGTAATACAGTTCTGTTTTTTTCGTCCACCGTAAAGTCTTCGTCCTTTTTGAGTTTTCTTACCACTTCATCCGCCTTATAGTAAGCGGATGTATCCATCTGAGAGGGACCCGATATGATAAGGGGAGTTCTCGCCTCGTCTATGAGTATAGAATCTACCTCGTCCACTATGGCAAAGTTGTGCCCCTTCACCTGAACTATGTCTTCCAGAGACACCGCCATGTTGTCCCGCAGGTAGTCAAAGCCAAACTCGTTGTTGGTACCGTATGTTATGTGAGCTTGATAGGCTTGTTTTCTGTCACACAGCTCAAGCTTTGTAAAGAAGGCTTTTTTTGCCTTTGTGTCTATAAGATGGGAGGGGAGAATCTCTTCAAAATATCCTTTTGGCCACACACGAAGGTCCTCTTCTATAGCCTCCTTAACCACCTCCTCATCCACCCACTCTACCCTGTAAGAGGAGTAGTCAGAATTTATTACACCCACATCAAGCCCAAGAAACTTGTATATGGGACCCATCCACTGGGCATCCCTTCTTGCAAGGTAATCATTTACGGTGACAACATGCACACCCTCATTTGTTAGAGCATTTACATAAACTGCCGATGTAGCCACCAGCGTTTTCCCTTCTCCCGTCTTCATCTCCGCAATCTTTCCCTGATGAAGCACCAGACCACCTATCATTTGAACATCAAAGAACCTAAGCCCTATAGTCCTTTTACCCGCTTCTCTAACCAAGGCAAAGGCTAAAAGCACCTCCTCTGTTATATCCCCCCTCATTATCCTTTCCTTTAAAGACTCATCACCCATTACCTTAAGGTGAAGTTCCTTAGAAAGCTCAATAAGTTCCCTGTTGGTGAGGGCATCAAGCTCCATCTCCTTTTCTGCTATCTTCTTAACATACCCTCTTAACCTTTTTACTTCCCTTTCGTTTTTTGTGCCTATGAGCTTTTTGATGATCCAGTCTATCATAACTTTATAATATAGCACAGATGGGGGGATAAAGTGAGTAGAGATGGGAGTCAATATAAACGGCAGTTTTTATACCTACTGAATACTCCGTGAATATGCTATTCCTTTTTCAAAATGACTATATATTCGTGGCTCATAGTTGTATCTGTTATTCCAGCTATATTACTCGGACTATTTCTTTTGGGCATCCTTTTATTTGGGATTTCTCTTATTACAGTTTTTATATGTGAAAATCCATTTCTCTCAAAGAATTTTACAGTTATTTCATCGTTTGGTATTTCAATCCCTTTTACTTTCCTGTTGCCAACTACATAAGCTACGATACCATTTCTTTTAATCACTTTAGAAACGTTGTTTATTGATTTTTCATAGTCCATATAAAAGGATAATACATCGTATGCTCTATTTTTGTCTATATCTGCAATTCGTGATAATACTTCATCAAGAAGTTTAATGCCGAAATTTTTAATCTCTTTTTTTCTTATCCCGCCCATACATCTTTTGTCAACTTCGTTGAGTTCTTCAAGTCCAAGCCATTGGTTGCTTATCTGATTGTTTTAATTTCTACTCTACCCCCTATATCTGGAATTGGAATATTATTCTCTCTAACGCCGAAAAGCATTTCAAATGAACCCTTTGTCCCTTATTGTCCTCAGTTTATTTATTACTTCCTCCAGTTTCATTACCGCGGTTTCTGGAAACTATAAGATAGATTATAATATAGCGCAGCCAGGGAGATAAAAATAATGAACAGTAAACTACCAAAGGTGATGGTCATCCTCGGCACCAGACCTGAGGCAGTAAAGCTCGCGCCGGTGGTGCTAGCGCTGAAAAAGATGGGTTTTAATGTAAAGGTGGTAGCTACCGGTCAGCACACGGAGATGCTTATGCAGGTGATAGATTTTTTTGGTATGGAGGCTTGCCTGCTTGATTGTATGAGTGCAGACCTTCTGGAGAATACTGCCTGTATGACAAAAGCTCTCAAAAACAAGCTTCTTGAAGAAAAGCCTGATGCTGTTCTGGTTCAGGGGGATACCCTAAGCTGTTATATGGGTGCTTATAGTGCTTTCCTCAACAAATTGCCGGTTATGCACTTAGAAGCCGGACTCAGAAGCCACGACAAGTTCTCACCTTTTCCCGAAGAGCTATACAGAAAACTCACCGACTCACTATCGGATATCTTCTTTGCTCCAACACCAAAAGCAGTAGACAACCTCTTATCGGAAGGTGTGCGTAAGGACCGCATACTTCTGACAGGCAACACGGTAGTGGATGCAATGCACTTGGCACTCAAAAGGTTGGACAGAGAGAAAATAAAGGGAGAAATAGAGAACATAACTGGTAAAAAAATAGATGCTTACGAAGGGCTCGTGTTCATCACAAGCCACAGGAGGGAGAACTTTGGAAAACCCCTTGAGAACATAAGGGAAGCCATATTGGAGCTATCAAAAAGGTACAGTTCTTTGCTTTTTTTATGGTCGGTCCACAAAAACCCAGAAGTAAGAAAGGTGGTGATGGATGGTCTAAAAAGCCTGCCCGAGAACTTGAGCCTTGTAGAGCCTCTCACATACCCACAGACGGTTTATGCGCTTGAAAAATCTAAGGTGCTCATCACAGACTCTGGAGGGTTGCAGGAGGAAGCGTGCGTAGTAAAAAAACCCGTCCTTATTACAAGGAATGTGTCAGAAAGACCTGAGGTAGTAGAGGTAGGACTTGGAAAAATAGTAGGCACTGAGAAGGAAAACATAATAAAAAGCTTTGATGAGGTTTACCTGAGCTACGATAAGTTTTCAAATCTTGAGTTTGAAAATCCCTACGGAGATGGCAGAGCTTCCGAAAGGATAGCCGGTTTCCTTCTCTGCCCTAAGGTGATGGACTTTATACTAAATTACAGAGAGAGGTACAGGGAGGACCTGCATGAGTGTTCTGAGCGTTATTCTTACCCTGCTTTTGCTCTTTGAGACTGCGCTGGCTTACAACTTCAGGCTTGAAGTCGGTGCAGGCTATGAGTACCTGAGCCCACACAGGATTTACGGAGACTGGAAGAGCGGGTTTTTAAGGTTTTACCACAGACCTTCTAATGACTTGACTTACTTTCTTGAAGCGGATGCCTTTTCGCGAAAAAATCTTGGGGAGGCAGCCTTAGGAGCTTTTGGTCTTTACAAGGACTGGAGTCCATGGCTTTACACTTACAGCTCTTTATCCGCCGGCAGCTCTTCCTCTTACCTTCCCAAGTTCAGGCTGGACCACGAGTTTAACCTCAAGCTGGGACCTCAGAAGAACATAGTACCTTCTGTAGGCTTTACCTACATAAAGTACCACGATGTTCATAAAGACTACATCATGTATCCGGGCATCACTTACTACGGCGAAGGCTTTGTCATAACCTACAAGCACTTTTTTAACAAAAGTCAGCCTGGGTCTGTTAGCTCTTCCACAGACCTTATAAGCTTAGGAATAGGTCAGGAAGGCAAAAGCTGGACTTATCTGGATATGTATTACGGCAAGCAGGCGTATCTTGCCACATATCTAACAAGCCCAGAGGAAGTAAGACAGAAATCCCTTTACATATCTTTAAAACACATTTTATGGATAAGAAAAGACTTTGCTCTATTCGGGGGTGTGAGTTATTTTAAGCTGAAAGATGGATACGAAAAGTATGGCTTCCAGGCAGGATTCTTTAAGGACTTTTGAAGCTCAGGCAGTCCCTTACGCTCGTTTTGGAAGAGTTTTGAAGTTTAACAGAACATTATTCCTAATACAGCTACTTGTATTGACTGCATTTTTTGAGGCTGTGGTCTTGCATCTGCTGGATAAATATTTTGAAGCTCTAACGGGCATAACTCGGAGTATGTTCAAAGAAGGTCATATACTGGAGCATAGCGTAGGCTTTTTGAAGATAAAGTACTTTGCCATCTTTGGTAGATTGCCTACGGCGTTTGAATCCTTTACTTACCTGGTGCTTTCTGGAGTATTTCTTGCGTCTCTTCTCAGCAGGTTCAACCGCCTGCCAAGAAACCTCACCGCGTGGCTCATATACGTTGATATGATTTATCTTGTATCCTCCCTTTACTTTGTGCTTTTTGGAGAAAGATTTCCCTACACTGTGGCAGAGTTTGGAAAGCTTTACTTTCTTCAGCAGATGGGGGTTTTTCTCCTCATACCGGTTCTTCTTGGTATGACGCTGTCCGTATACACCTTTGGTTTTGTAAATTTTATGTTGAATTTTTTAACTATAGCTCTTACCCTCTTCTATGCCTTTATCTTCGGGGCAGTTCGTTATCTGGCTTTTTTATCAATACTGCAAAACTGGTCCTACATACACATGCCTGCCATGTTCTTTGTTGCCGGACCACTGCTTGACACGGTATATGTTGTCTCCTTTTACAGCCTTTGCAGCTACCTTACCGTAAAACTCCTGCACAGAAAAGAGAGCTACTACCAATGGGGGTATTGACAGTAGTACTGAAGGGGTACTTGCTGTTTCTCGTTTTTCTGCTCCTACTCTATACCACAAGGCACTATATCTTTACGCTTAACAGAGCTTTTGGCAAACAGAGGTTTTACTATCAGGATATTATGGACAGCGACCTGCCTTCGGTATCTGTCCTGGTTCCCATGCACAACGAGGAAAAAGTGGCAAGGTTTATACTTGACAGACTGGTGGTTACGGACTATCCAAGAGACAGATACGAGGTTATCCCAATAAACGACCACTCTACGGATGCTACAAAGGAAATTCTGGAGGAGTATGCCAGCAAGTATGAGTTTATAAAACCATTGCACAGATACGGAGATTTACCAAGGGGAAAACAGAACGGTTTGAATGACGCTCTGAAAGTGGCAAAAGGTGATGTGATAATCGTTTATGATGCGGACTACCTACCTTCAAGAGGGCAAATAAAAATATTAGCCAATGCTTTCAAAGACCCCGAAGTAGGGGCTGTGATGGGAAGAGTTGTATCCATCAATGCGGGCAAAAACTTGCTGACACGCCTTTTGGACATGGAGAGAGCTGGAGGATATCAGGTAGACCAGCAGGCAAGGTACAACCTGAACCTGATACCCCAGTATGGAGGAACAGTGGGAGGCTACAGAAGGTCTTTAGTTCTGCGATTTGGAGGTTTTGACCCAAACATCCTGGCGGAAGACACAGAGCTTACCTTCAAACTCTACATAAACGGATACAAGGTAGCCTATGCCAACATTGCAGAATGCTACGAAGAAGCCCCTGAGGACTGGAAAGTAAGGGCAAAGCAACTCAGAAGATGGTCAAGGGGACACAATCAGGTCATGTTCAAGTATCTCATACCCCTGTGGAAGTCAAGACACTTAAACTTTTTCCAGAAGCTTGATGGTACGCTGCTTCTCATGATATACATGCAACCTTTTCTTATACTGCTGGGTCTTTTATGCTCCCTGGTGCTTTTCTTCTTGGGGGATATGGAGATATACACTACCACACTGACACTTCTTTTTCTTTTTTCTCACAACGCTTTTGGAAACTTTGCTCCCTTCTTTCAAATAGGAATGGCTCTCGTTTTAGATGGCTCAAGAGAGAAAATACTGCTCCTGCCTTTGATGTTCTTTAGTTTTATTTTCAATCTCATATATGCATCTCTGGGATTTGTTGATGCGGTTATTGACCTCTTAACCAAAAGATCTGTAGTTTGGCAAAAGACGGAGAGGTTCAGAGAGAATGCTTGACCAAGCCCTTTTCGTGATACTTTTGTTTATTCTCCTGATGCTACTACCATTTGGCGCATCTATTTTGGAAGTTATACTTAAAAAAGACGCAAAACCCATTCACATAGACCCAGAGCGCACAAAAGAGCCTGACTACTTTGGAAAGAGCTTTATGAGGATTCTCAAAGCCGCTTTAGCATCGCTAAAGATAGACCATGAGCGGGCATCTTCGTACTTCTACGCCAAAGTCCCTATGCCAAAGGGTGAGGAGTGGGTGGGCTTTATAACCCCAGAGTTACTTCTTGAGGAAGAAGTGTCAACTGTAAGCGTCTTTTTATCGGACACCCACCTGAATGTAAAAAGAACTTTTAAAAAAGAGGTGGTAGTTTTAGGAAGGCTTCTCATAACGGAGGAGTGCTCTATGCGTAGCTTATACACGCAGGGGGATTGCATATTAAAGGCTCCCCTGCGGATAGTAAGATGGCTACATGTAGAGGGCAACCTTGGAATTGACTCTCCCGCGGACCTGGGTCAGAGTGCTTATGTAAAGGGTGATGCAGCAGTAAAGGGTAGTGTGAAGTTCAAAAGGCTTTACGCAAGAAAAGTTAGCACCTTTGCCTACGAGCAGAGAAAAACAGGCTTTAAAGAAGAGCCTATAAACATAAGTGGAACCCTGAGGGTTAAAGGAAGCCTAAACATTGATGGCACAAGCAAAAGCGTGCATATAGACGGGGACCTATTCTCAGATGGAAAAATAGAACTGCAGGGGAATGTGCATGTGAAGGGCTCTGTATTCTCTCAGAGTGATGTGGTGCTAAAGCACGGCGTAAGGATAGGTGAGGAAGGTAAGGTAAAATCTGTGGTGGCAAAGGGGAGAATACTCATAAAGGGACCTTTTGAAGCTTACGGATACTTGCATGCGGAAGGAGGTGGTTCTATAGAGCCATGAGAAGGTATGTACTTATAGTTTTAACCCTTTTACTGCTTGCTTTTTTGTTTACAGGAGTAAAGCGCTTGCTCTCACAGCTTGCTCTTGAGAGGGATAAGAGCCTTCAGGTGCTTTTAGTCTACGACAAAGATACCTACCAGGTTAGAGCTTTTAGGAGCGTTCTTGAGGAGGAGGGGGTGCCCCACAGGTTGGTGCACATTAACACCCTCATATCCACAGACCCAAAAACGCTCAGCAAAACCAAGCCCGCTCTCTTACTGCCAGACGGCAGTTTGCAGTACATACATCCGGACACTATGAGCTGGTTTAAAAAGTACCTGTCTACAGGTGGAAGCGTTTTTGTATCTTACGATGCTGGCACAAAAAACTACGCTGGAGCCTATCTGAAAGAAGCTCTCTTTACAAACTTGCTGGGTGCAAATTATGCTTTGTACGACAAGCTCAGGGGAGAGGCTTACTCTAAGGGTTATTTGAAAATTACAGACAGAAGCTTAGAAATCACCCCGGGTAAGGTGGACAGAGAAAAGAGGTTGATAACTGGATACATGTACGGCTCCTTAGAGTATCCTTATACCAAAGTTGAAATGAGGAACTCCGCAGGCAAGCTCCTGGCGGTTGTTCTGGACAGCAGGGAAAATAAGGAATACCCCGTTATGTTCTGGGAAAGATACGAGAAGGGTTATATCTTTTACTCTGCTGTGCCTCTTGGGCATTTAAAAGCTTATTCTGACGACCTTGTTCTGAGAGCAACCCTCAGGTACTTTCTTTTTAAGCTTTTAAAACTTCCGCACCTTGTCAACACGCCTAAGGGTAAGGGCGGTCTTGTGGTAAACTGGCACATAGATGCCAGTATAGACTGGAAGTCCATACCCATGATGCTGAAAGAGGGTTATTTAAGGAAGGGCATTGAGTATAGCTCACACATAACCGCTGGACCTTTTAGAGACCAACCTGGTGATGGGCTTGGTTTTGACGCCTGCGAAAAGGGTAGAGAGTATGTCAAGATGCTAATCCCTTACGGTGTTATTGGTTCGCACGGTGGATGGGCTCACAACTGGTTTTCTGAGAATGTGCTAAAAGGTAAGTTTAAAGAGAAGGAGATATATGAGTACATAAAGAAGAATAATGACTGTCTGGCATCAATAACGGGTTATAAGATAAGAGAGTACTCCGCTCCCAACGGTGTACATCCACAGCCACAGACTACAGAAGTTCTAGAAAAGCTAGGAATGGTAGCCTATTACTACACAGGAGACAGTGGTTCTTCACCCAACAGGACTTTTATAAACGGTAAGATGGTATCAGCAAAAGTTATAGCCTTTCCCATCACACCCTTTGAGAAAGCTGCCTCCCTGCACGAAATGAAAAAGCAGGGTGTTAGCGAGGAGGATGTTGCCATGTTCCTTACGAGGCTGGCAGAGTATGTGGAAAAAACCAGACAGGTGAGGCTCTTTTACTCTCATCCCTACGACATCCCGCTCTATCCAAACGCTATACTAAAGTTTTTAGACCTGGTGGAGGAGAAAGAGAGGAGCAAGAAAATTGAAGTGCATTCCATGAGCTACTTTGCGGAATTCCTTTTAAGATTTTTAAAAACAGATTATAGTTTTAGGAAAGAGGGTGATGTACTAAAGGTAAAACTCAAAAATCCAGAAGGATTAAAAGACATATCCATTGCTATACCCCGTTATTACGGAAAGGTTTTGAGTTTTCCAAAAGAAGCTGTCTTTATTTCTCAGGACGAGAACTATTACTACTTTTACCTTGCGGATAACCCTAAAGAACTTGACTTCTCTTTCAAATTTCATTAATATGAGGTTATGAAGCTTCTCCTAATAACTTTGCTTTTTATAAAACTTTCCTTTTCACACCCTGTCCTTGACATCATCAACAACCCCTACGCAGTACCTTACTTTTTAAACCTCGCCTCTATTGACCTCATTTCCGACCCATCTAACATCACAAAGGTCAAGAGTTACATGCAGTGGTATTTAAACCACCTTAATTATCCTGACAGATATGGCTTGACAGGAACTATTTATGATTACTACATAACAGAAGATTCAGAAGTTCCTCTATACACATACGATTCTGCAGATGCTTATTCTGCCACTTTCCTTTTCCTTACCTACCTTTACGCAGAAAGAACTAATGACTACCACTTCATAAGAGAAAAATTGCAAAAGTTAAAAGACATGGCTTATGTGATAGCTTATCTGCAAGATACCGATGGACTCGTAAAAGCTCTACCTTACATAAACCTCAAATATCTTGTGGATAATATAGAAGATGTCTGTGGACTTAGGGCTTTTTCATTACTGCTTTGGAAGCTAAGCGATCCCGATTGGCATTATTACTTTGTACTTTCTCATAATGTAGAAAAAGCTGTGATGAAAAATTTAATATGGCACGGACAGATAGCATGGGCTAAACTTGACAATGAGCTCTTTATTGCAGGCAATTCCGCAGTGTATCCAGACCTTTATGCCAAGGCGGTTTTTTACAGCTTTGTGGGGAAGCCTGTTCCTGATGAGTGGGTAAGCAGGTTCGACTATTTTCAGAGAATGGTAATAAGGATGGTAAAGATGTGCCGGAGGCTGGCATCAAACCCCCATCCTTAGGAATTGTATACTATACTAACCTATATGAGGTTGGGTGTAAACATAGACCATGTGGCAACCCTCAGGCAGGCAAGGAAAACCTTTGAACCGAGTCCTGTGTTTGCGGCGCTCATAGCACAGCAGGCTGGTGCTGACCAGATTACACTCCACCTTAGAGAGGACAGAAGGCACATACAGGACAGAGACTTGGAGCTTATCAAAGAGCTGGTAAACCTTCCAGTAAACCTTGAAATGGCACCCACCCAAGAGATGAGGGAGATAGCTCTGAGAGTAAAGCCAAGCAGGATCACTTTAGTTCCAGAAAGGAGGCAAGAGATAACCACAGAAGGTGGTTTGAATGTCCCTGAGATGATGGACTTTTTGAGGTCTTACCTTAAACCTTTTAAGGAAAAAAAGATAGAAGTATCGCTCTTCATCGAGCCTAATGTAGACCACGTGCGTGCATCAAAAGATGTTGGTGCGGATGCTGTGGAGTTGCATACGGGGAGATATGCAAACCTCTGGAAGGAGGGGAATAAACTTTTGATAAAAGAGGAGATAGAGAGGATCAAAAGGGCAGGTATGGAGGCAAAAAGTCTTGGGCTTAAGGTTTACGCAGGACACGGTCTTACATATCAGAATGTTGGTGAGTTTGTGACAGAGCTTAAAGGTGTTGTGGAAGAGCTAAATGTGGGGCATTCTATAATATCCAACGCCGTCATCTTTGGTCTTGAAAGAGCTGTAAAGGAATTTTTGCACTTGATAAGGGGTTAAAGGTGTGTTAGATTTAAAAACATGGCGCAAAAGGAAGAGTTAAAGCCAGAAAGTTTGGAGCAGGAAGTGGAGGAACTAAGAAAGAGCGTCTTTAAGCTCCTTGAGCTTTTCTTACCCCCAAAAGATGTAAGAAAGGAGATTATGAAAAATCTATATACAGCGGAGCTTTCTCTGCTTAAAGTGTTTAAGACTCTCTTAGATTATAAAGTTTCGCAGATAGAGAGGAAGATAGAGGAAAAAGAGGAAAAGAAGAGAGAGAGGGTGAAAAAAGTAGAGGTGGAGTAATTACCTTCCATAGGTGGTGCAAAGCTCTCTTAGTCTCTGCGCTACCTTTTCATCGGGTATGCTTTTTAGTTTCCACTCCCAATTGCCTTCTTTCTTTCCCGGTGTGTTCATTCTTGCCTCTTTACCAAGATTGAGAATATCCTGCATAGGAATCACGCAAGCTTTAGCCACGGACATGTAAGCAAGCCTTATAAGAACATCACTTACCTGCTCTTCATCAACTGCTCTTCCCAGGTATCTAAAGAGTCTCTCCTTTGAAGCACTGCTTAGCTCCTCCAAAAACCAGGACCTTATGGGTGCATTGTCGTGAGTGCCTGTGTAAACGAAGGAATTTTTCTGGTGATTGTGAGGCATAAAGGGATGGTTATCCTCCTCAAAAGCAAAGGCAAGCACCTTCATACCCGGAAAACCAAAGCTGTCCCTGATTCTTTCCACATCTGGCGTTATAAGCCCAAGGTCCTCTGCAACAAAAGGAAAGTCAGGAAACTCTCTCTTTAGCTTTGCGAAAAACTCTTCCGCAGGAGCATTCACCCACCTGCCTACTATAGCCGTTTTTTCAGAAGCTGGCACCTCGTAGTAAGCCACAAAACCCCTGAAGTGGTCAAGTCTTAAAAGGTCAAAGAGCTTTAGGTTATGCCTAATCCTCTCTATCCACCAATGAAACCCTGTTTCCTTCAGCCTGTCCCAGTTATAAACAGGATTTCCCCAGAGCTGACCTGTGGGACTAAAGTAATCGGGTGGAACGCCTGCCACCACATATGGCATATTGTTTTCATCAAGCTTGAAAAGGTCCCTGTGAGACCACACATCACTGCTGTCAAAGGCAGGATAGATGGGAAGGTCTCCCATTATCCTTATCTCTTTAGAATTGGCGTAAGCTTTAAGAGTTTTCCACTGTTTGAAAAACAAAAACTGAAAAAACTTTTCTTTCTTTATCTGAAGTTCAAGCTCTTTTACACTCTCACTTTCCCACTCTCTCCAAGGTTTTTTAAACCTGTCTCTGAGAACCTTAAACCTGCAGTAATCCTCAAGCCAGTAGCCGTTTTCTTCTTCAAAAGACAGATACTCAGGCGTTTGACTAAAATTACTAAAAGCCTTCTCCAGAAGCTCCATCTTTATCCTTGATGCCCTCTCATAATCCACCCTATCACTTTGGAACTTAGCTCTCTGAATATCCTTATCTGAGAGAAGCCCTTCTTTGCAAAGAAGTTCAAGACTTATAAGCAATGGGTTGCCTGCAAATAGAGATATGCTAAAGTAGGGAGAGTTTCCAAACTCCATGCAGGTGGGGTTCAGAGGAAGTATCTGCCAAAGCTTCTGTCCCGAAGCTTCCAAAAAATCCACAAACTCATAAGCGGTAGGACCAAGGTCTCCGACCCCAAAGGATGAGGGAAGAGAAGTTATATGCAAAAGTATACCTGCCAACCTCACAGTATAATTTTATCCATGAAAAAAGTCTTGGCGTTTTTAACTCTGTTTATCTTCTCCTGCCAGCCTGTGCCAAAGAATGTACCCATAGAAAAGTACAGAAATCAGTTTATAAAAGGTGTCGTTGATGTATCTGCGGAGCTTAAAAGTAAGATACCCAATGGGGATCACTTTTTGATAATATCCGTAAGAGACCTTGAAAACCCCATGCCTGTTGCCGTTTTGAGGGTAAAAAATCCTAAGTTTCCATACAACTTTAAGATCACTGGCAAAAATAAAATTGATAACAGCAGGATAATGGAAGGAGATGTTATTCTTACCGCAAGGGTGAGCAGATCTCCAATGGCGGAAGCGCAGAAGGGAGACCTTTTGGGTAGCCTGCAGACCAAAGTGGGAACTCAAAATAACAACATACTCATCAATGCGGAGGTAAAGTGATGATAAGGAAGATGCTTGAGCTGGGGCAGGCAATAGCTTTCCTGCCTGCCATCAGCCTTTTTTTGGGAGCTACCTTTCTGGCACTTTACGGCGTTTACATACTTTTAGAAACTATATATAGTGTGGTTTTCAAGCCAGAAGTGAGGGATCCTGCCGTGCTTTCTACCAAGTTTATATCCGTTATGGACATCCACCTTTTATCCATCGTCCTGTACATATTTTCTGTTGGTCTTTATGAGCTTTTTGTGGGGAAACTAAATGTACCTGATTGGCTCAGGATTACCAACATAGACCAGCTTAAGGCAAAGCTGGCAAGCGTTATCGTGCTTATACTGGCTATAACTTTTACCAAAAAGGTTGTTGAATGGAAGGACCCCTTAGACACCTTTCTATTTGCGCTTGCCATTACAGCTATTGTAGCGGTATTGATCTTCTACTACAAGGTGAAGGAAGAGTAAAAACTTATGAGATCCTTCAGTGCACAATTGTAAAAGGGTACTAAAATGAATACCATGAAAAACATAGACCTGGACACGAGACTCCTTGAGCTTTTCTGTTGCGTTTACGAAAAAGGAAGCATATCCAAAAGCTCTAACTGTTTGCATCTGTCTCAATCCACCATTAGCTTTCACATAAACCAGCTTGAGAAGTCCATAGGTTTAAAGCTTTTCTACAGAAAAGGCAGAACGCTGATCCCCACCAGCAACGCTCACATTCTATACCCTTACGCTAAGAAGATACTTGAGATAAAAATATTGGCTCTGGAAGAGATCAAGTTAATATCTGGGTCTTACAAGGGTCACATAAGGATAGGTGCGAGTTCCATACCCGGAACTTACCTCCTTCCTGACATAGTGAGCAACTACCTTAACAAAAACCCCAACAGCAGTATAGAGATAATTGTGGAAGACTCTATGAAGGTGGTGAATATGGTGGAGGATGGCAAAGTAGATGTGGGCTTTATAGGGTTCAGATGTGTAAATCCTGACTTTGAAGTTATCCAGATGTGGGAAGACACTATACACTTTGTGGGTAGCAAGAACATTCAGAGAAACTTATCACTGACGGACCTGGTAAAGTATCCCTTTATACTCAGGGAAGAATCCTCAGGCACGAGAAAGTTCGTGGAAAACCTTCTAAGGGCAAAGGGAATAGAATTGAGGGATCTCAATGTTATAGCGGTTGTTGATAAAAACGACATCATAATATCACTGCTCAAAAAGGTCCAGGCTGTTTCCTTCATCTCTTCGTACGCCATAAGGGGTAAGAAGGATATTAATGTACTCAAGATAAAAGATCTGGAACCTATAAAGAGGAGCTTTTATCTCATATACGATAGGGAAAGACCTCAGAGTCCTGCAGTGAGGCTATTTCTGGATATGACTTTAAAAGCGTGCCCTGGGGGACTTGAACCCCCGACCTTGGGCTTCGGAAACCCACGCTCTATCCACCTGAGCTAAGGGCACTCAAAATGTTCTCCTTATAATAATCCACCACAACCCGCCTTATACTCTCAAGAAGATCCTTTGACTTTATATCTATTATGACATAGCTCCTACCGTCCTTTTGCACCTCCGGAAGCTGTATAAAGTATCCGCCGTGCCTACTCTCAAAGAGCTTTATGTTTCTTATGATTATAATATTCTCCAGCTCTACATCTGCATAGCCCAAGAGCCGGGGTTTTTTCAAAGATGTTTCAAAAGGGTAAAACCTCAGGAGTTTTACCTTCATACTTTCTCTTTTTGGAGCTTGGCATACTTATCAAGAGCAAGACGTCTCTTTATACCGTTCACCCTGTCTATAAAAGTGATGCCCATAAGGTGGTCCATCTCATGCTGAAAGACTATGGCAGGAAAACCCTCCAGCAGGTATAACTTTTCCTCCCCGTTTATATCAAGCGCTTTGACTTTCACCTTGCTGTACCTGCTTACCTCAACTGAGAGACCTGGAAAGGATAAACAACCCTCTTTGTATTTTACCTCTCCTTCCGCCTCCAAAAGCTCAGGATTTATCATAACTGCCTTTAGTAGTGGACTGTCTTCCTTCTTTGAGGTGTCAATAACCATTATGCTCAAGCTAATGCCTATCTGATTTGCCGCAAGACCAACACCTTCTGCGTGATACATAGTCTCAAACATGTCCCCTACAATACTTTGCACATCTTTGTCTATCACATCCACCTTCTGGGTTGGCATCTTCAACACAGGATGAGGAAACTTAATTATTTCCCTTACCATAGTTAATAATAGATATGCCTTTCCTCTGAGCTTTCAAGTATGGAGGAAGGTGTTTAAAAAAATCCTCAAGCCATTGTCTATCCTTACCAAACAAGCTCATAATACTCCAAATGCTAACCCTTCAATGTAAGCTAATACTTGATAAGAAAGACAAAAAGAAACTCCTTGACATTATGAGAGTCCAATCTTCAGCAGTAAGATACGCCTACAATAGACTGCTGGAGAGTAATAACCCAAAGTCCTTACACACCTTCAACACCATCACAAAACAGCTCCAAGAAACCTTTAAGCTATTGGAAAGAAACCAAAACCCAAGAAAGATAATATTTAGAGGAAGAGAGTTATTTGAGAAGCTACAAAAAAGACGCATAAAGGGAAGCCTGTGAGTCAGAGAGAGTGTCAGAGCCTCTGGAAGGAACAAACAGGGTTAGCTTGCTGTCAGTATGGGTGGGCGTCCAAGGTCTTGATTGACAAGACTTTGGAAATTTTTAAACATACTGATTACCTTTCGTGAAAGGCAACCACCACCCTCCACATGATGGGGGGTATAAAGAGATAAGCGATTATGCTAAAGAGTATTAGGACCCTCCAAAAAGTGTCTAGGTAATCAGAAGCCACCATGCCTAAACCTGATAAGAACTCAAGCACTCCAAAACCGTAAGAAAGCCTTTGGAGGGAGGGGAGATGGCTCGCCCTCCCTAAGGCGTAAAGTATGGCGTAAAAGCAGGCAAAGAGGACCATCAAAAAACCGTAAAGCATAAGCCTATAGAGTGTATCAGCGAGCAAGTTCTGCCTCCTTTACCTGCTCTACCCTTTTACCTGCGGTGAGAAGGTCATAAAGAAGCGCCATGTAAGATAGCGCAAAGATGAGTCCAAAGAAGAACCTCCACCTGTAAGCGTGTTCCATCCATGGGTGCATCTGAGCCTGTATGTAAGCTTCCCATGTACTTCCAAGGCTAGCTCTCTCTATCATAGTTTGGGCAAAGCCTGCCACCGTTAAGGAAGCGACCATCCCAAACATACCTATTATAAGTCCTATGTAGGCTATTCTCCATACTGCACCGTTCATTATGTATCCTTCTTTCACTCTCGTTTTACCCAGTATGTAGTAAAAAATAGCTAAGTTTGCTGCCACATAAGCACCAAAGAAGGCAAGGTGTCCGTGTGCTGCTGCAAGCTGAGTTCCATGACTGAAGAGATTTATCTGAGGTAGTGTGTGCATAAAACCCCAAACGCCTGCACCAAACAGATTACCAAAAGCCTGAGCAAAAGCCCAGAAGAGAGCAGGTCTGTTAACTGTTTGTAGTCTGTGAACACCAGCATCGTAAACCGCATGAATAACCATAGCTACAAGAGGTAAAGGTTCAAGGGAAGAGAAGAAACCACCTATACCCAGCCAGTAAGGTGGTGTACCGATCCAGTAGTAGTGATGCCCAAGACCCAGTATGCCTGTACCGAATACCAGCATCACCTCAATGTAAAGCCACGCTTCTATGATCTTTCTTGGAGTTCCCAAAAGGTGCATCAGGAGCCATCCCATAAGCACACCTACCAAAACTTCCCAAGTAGCCTCAACCCACAGGTGTACTACCCACCACCACCAGAACTGGTCAACGGTTATGTTGGGAGTAAAAAACATGCCTGCAAGATAAAGACCGAAGAGTGCGGCAAGGTCTACTATAAGCACACCCAAAATACCCGTCAGTCTCCTGCTTGCTAAGACAGTAGCTACCACATTGTAAGCAACTATCAGCGCAACCGCTACCACACCTATGTCCGCCCATCGTGGCGCTTCCACATACTCTCTTCCTTCGGTTATGAACCATAAAGTGAAGAAATCTCCTTTACCGAACTGTTTGATGAGAAATACCAGCACCACTATTGCTACGGTTATTACAAAAGCAAAGTAGGCAAGCTTTCCCAGCTTTATACCCACAATTTCTCTCTGAGTTTCAAGGGGTAAAAACCAGTAGATGCCACCTATGAAGCCCATCAAGAGCCAGATGACCATGGCGTTTATGTGCAGCATCCTGTTGGTCATAAAGTTTAGCGTTCCGTAAAGAAAATCGGGGTTTATAAACTGGTAGGCTGCTAAGAGCCCAAAAAGTAGCTGAGCTCCAAAGAGAGCTATGGCAGTCCAAAAGTACCAGATGGCTAACCTCTGAGATTCGTAAAGCCTTTCCATGACAAACCCTCCTTTACTTTATTGTGACACTTTAACTTCTGGAAAGTTAGCTGGGAAACCGTTGGTGTCTATTGTGGACATCCACTTTAGGTAGGCAACCACAGCCATCGCCTCATCTTCAGAAAGCTTCAGGTTGGGCATCCTTCTTACCCATGTGGGGTACTTATCTGGATTCATCAAAAAGGCTCTCATGGCTTCCTCTCTTGTCTTTGCACCGGTCATGGGCATGAGCTGTTTTTCCCACTTGGGGTCAAGCCATGCTTTTGTAAGGTCCGGTGCGTAATAAGCTCCGTTTCCAAGTAAGGTGTGGCAGTCCATGCAGTTCCTGCTCTGTATGACGAGCTTACCCTTAGTTACGAGCTTCTCCGCCTCTTCCTCGCTCCACACCCTGCCAAAGAGACCCACCTCTTTACCCAAAGCCGGGACCATAGCCATCCTCTCCGCATCGTAAACATAGCCTATCTCCCTGTTGATAACCGAAGGTGATGGCACCCTCTTGCTACCCATGCTTATCTGCCTTGAGGTATCAACGGTGAGGAGGACAAGAGTTATAGCCATTACACTGCTGGTTATGACCGCAGCAATCTTCCAAAAGCCAGGCTCAAGCCAGTGCCTCCCCCGTGCCAGGATAAGGCTAACTACGATGGAGATAAACAGAGTTGCAACTACAACCTCCAGCCACCCTACACTCATGATGCTCCTCCTTGTAAGTATTCACTTACAACATAGTTAAATTTAAGACACCTTTATAACTTTGTCAAGTTATTACGCAATCTCCTGGAGAAATTCTAAAATAGAATATACTTTTAATTGTTATGCTAAAAGGTTTCTTTCCTATTGTAGTTTCGTCATTGTTCTTTTTAGCTACCATTATAGCTGGGCTTTTTTATCTTGACGAAAGAGGAGTCCTATATTACGCTCTTCTATTCCTGAGCGCCTCTTTCTTTATCTTATCGTTGGTGGGACCTACCATAAGGGTTGTAAAGGCTTTTGTTGAAGATTACAGAAGGCATAAAAGCTTTTTAGACTTTCTCTATGACTTTTTCTCATCTCTCAAGCTTGCCATATTTCTAATGGTGTCCATAGGTGTCCTTTCTATGCTGGGCTCCACATACATACAGCAGAACCAGCCTCTGGGTTTTTATCTTGACAAGTTTGGCGTGGATGTGGGACTTTGGTTTTGGAAGCTATGGCTTACAGATGTGTTTCACTCTTGGTATTATATGCTTCTTATAGTTCTTCTTGCGGTTAATCTGATAGTATGCTCTGTTAAAAGACTTCCAAGGGTCTGGATACAGACCTTTACTAAGGAGAGGTTTCAAAGGTTAGACCAACATACACAGAAACACCTAAAACCCATTAGCATAAAAACAAATTCTTCAAAGGATAAAGTAATTGCCTTTCTCAAAAAGATGGGTTTTAAGGTTTATACGGAGGAAGAGGATGGAAAGGTGTACTTTTACGGAGAGAAAGGTAGATACTCCCGTTTGGGTGTGTATGTAGTTCATATAGGTCTTTTGGTAATTATGGCGGGCGCTCTTATAGATGCCATATGGGGTGTGAGGGGCTCGGTTATAGTGCCGGAAGGCTCAAGGAGTGATACGCTTGTTATACCTTCAAAAGAAGTTGGCTTGAAACTACCCTTTCAGATAGAGCTTGAAAACTTTAGGATAGTCACTTACGGTGAGGAAGCCCAAGAGAGAGGCAAAAAGATAAGCACACCCTTTAAAGACGATGTAGCCAGTTTTGAGAGTGATATACGTATCATCAAAGATGGCAAGGTAGTAGCTGAGGGTATGACTGCTGTCAACTCACCCTTTGACTTTGGCACTTACAGAATATTTCAGGCTACTTACGGGCTTACGGGAGAGGCAGGCACAGTCAGGCTGGTTATCTTTGACAAAGAAAAGGCAGTAAAGGACCCGCGCTCCGCTCTGGTGGGTGAGGTGGTACTAAAAGCTGGTAAAGTTGCCGAGTTTAAGGATATGCTTCTCTCCATAGACAGGTCAACTCTCAACATTGAGAACGAGCAGGCAGGCATGAATGGAGACCTAAAACCCGCTCTTGTAGTCAAAGTGCTTTTAAATCATAAGGCTTACGATGTGCCTGTAGTATACTCTCCGGAGCTTACGCTAATTGCCTACAATCAAATGAAGGAGCTTAAAGACTTTCCCTATGTCTTTTTTATGTCAGATTTCAGGCCGAGATTCTTCAGCGGTTTTCAGGTATCAAGGCAGCCGGGCACACCCATAGTATGGCTTGGGTCCATAATGGTAGTGGGGGGCATGATAGTAGCCTTTTACACCATTCACAGAAAAGTGTGGATGAGGTTAGAGGGGGATACCCTGTGGGTAGCCTTCTGGTCTCATAAGCTCAAAGAAGACTTTAAAAGGAGCTTTATAAAAGCTCTGGAGGAGCTAAAGCATGAAGGTACTTCTGATGGAAAAGAATCTTATGCTGCTTAGTAGGATAAAGAGCAGTTTAAGTGAGTATGAGGTAAGGGTAGGAGACAAACACACCGATGAAGACGTGGTTTTTATAAACGTGGAGGCATTTCCGGTGGATACCATAAAGGAACTGAAAAGCAAGGGTGCAAAGGTGGTGGCATACTGCGGACACAAAAACATAGACCTTCAGTCAAAGGCAAGAAAGGCAGGAGCTGATGCGGTAGTCCCCAACAGTCAGGTAATTGATGCAAAAGCTATTATTGAAAAGCTGGGTGGATAAAGTGATAAAATGTTAACGTGGGGGCACCATCCACCGACCTTAGTTTCATAACCAACGAGGGGGGTATAAGTCTAAAAGACAGACTGCTTGCACTCATAAAAGACTGTGAGACTTTTGACTGTATAGTGGGGTACTTTTACCTTAGCGGTTTTCATCTCATATACAAGGCTTTGGAAAATACAAAAAAGATAAGGATACTCACAGGTATGGGCATAGACCCAAAAAGCGCTCATATCATACACTCCGCCAAGGAAATAAAAGAAAAAGCACAAAAGAAGATGGAAGAAGAATTGGAAGATTGTGAAGACTCCTACGAAGTGGAGTCCGCTATAAGAAGGTTTGTAGAGTGGATAGAGTCAGGAAAGCTTGAGATTAAAGCTTATCCTGACGGCAGACTTCACGCAAAGGTTTACATAATGACCTTTAGGGAAGGAGACAGGGACTTAGGAAGAGTAATTACAGGCTCCAGCAATCTTACTCAATCCGGTCTTGAGGGAAACTTGGAGTTTAACGTAGAGCTAAAAAACAGAGCTGATTATGAGTATGCCAAAAAAAAGTTTGAGGAGCTTTGGAGTCAAGCGGTAGATATAACGGAGGATTACGTTAAAACCATAACAGAAAAAACATGGCTCAACGATAAGATAACACCCTATGAGCTATACCTTAAGTTTTTGTATGAGTACTTTAGAGACGAGCTTAAGGCAGGTGATTTTGAGCTAAAACTCCCAAGTGGTATCAAAAGGCTAAAATACCAGGAACAGGCTGTAATAAACGCAAAGAGGATACTGGAAGCTTATGGAGGCGTCTTTATATCCGACGTAGTAGGGCTTGGAAAGACTTACATCACCGCCATGCTACTAAAACAGCTGGATGGTAGAACCGTAGTGATAGCACCCCCCAACCTGATAGATGAAAAGAATCCCGGTTCGTGGGTAAATGTGCTAGACAGTTTTAAAATAAATGCCAGATTCTTTTCCACAGGAAAGCTGGACGATGCCATATCTTACATACAAAGCAAAGACTCGGAGGATCCGATAAAGAACGTAGTCATAGACGAGTCTCATCGCTTCAGGACAGAGGACACCAAAAGCTACGAAAAGCTTGCGCAAATATGCCGTGGAAAAAGAGTCATACTTGTTTCCGCAACGCCCTACAACAATCACCCCATAGACATCCTATCCCAGCTAAAGCTTTTCCAAAGCCCCAGAAAGAGCCTCATACCAGGAGTTCCAAACCTTGAAAGCTTTTTTAAAAAGCTTGATAAGAAGCTAAAGGAGGCAAAAAAAGAAGGAGAGGAAGAGTATGTAAGAGTCTCCAGAGAGGTATCAAAAGAGATAAGAGAGAAGGTGCTAAAGCATGTGATGATAAGAAGGACCAGGAGGGACATACTTAATTACTTTAGAGAAGATATAGATAAGGAAGGCATTAAGTTTCCGGAAGTTGAGCCACCAAAACCCATCTACTACCAGCTTGAGAAAGAAGAGGACGATATTTTTATGGAAACTCTGAGAATTCTAACCAAAGATATCAAGTACTCTAGGTACAAAGTGCTCACCTACCACAAGAATGAAGACATAAGAAACAAATTGCTAACCTCTCAGAAAAACTTGGCCACCATCATGAAGATACTGCTGGTAAAAAGGTTAGAAAGCAGCTTTCACGCTTTCAAGAACAGCATAAACAGATTTGTAAAGTATTACGAGAACTTTATAAAGGAGTACGAAAAAGGGCATGTCTATGTAAGCAAAGAGCACATAAATAAGCTTTTTGAGCTATTAGAAGAGGAAGACTACGAAGCCATAGAGAAGCTAATAGAAGAAGATAAGGTACAAAGATACCCAAGGGAAGAGTTTTTTGAGAAGCTGGAAAAAGACCTTTATGAGGATTTGAGCTCTCTGAGAAGAATAAAGCAGATGTGGGATAATATAAAGAGAGATCCAAAATTGGAAAAACTTATAAAAGAGTTAGAGGAAAACCCTATTTTAAAGAATAATAAGGTAATAATCTTTACCGAATCAAAAGAAACTGCGGAGTACCTTTATCAAGAGCTTACCAAAAAGTTTGGAAATACGGTTCTTCTATTCCACGGAAGCGCTTCGGAAAATCATAAAGAATTGCTTATTAAAAACTTTGATGCCAACCTTCCGCAAAAACAACAAGACAACACATACAGAATGCTGGTAACTACAGACACTTTGGCAGAAGGTATAAACCTACACAGGTCAAACATCATAATAAACTATGACATCCCTTGGAACCCCACAAAGATTATACAGAGAGTTGGAAGAGTGAACCGTATTGGCACCAAGTTTGACACTATATATGTTTTTAACTTCTTCCCTACGGAGAAAGCAGACAGTGAGATAGAGCTTACCAAAATAGCCAGGTCAAAAGTGGAAGCCTTCTTAAACATGTTAGGAGAAGACTCTGCCATCCTAACACAGGATGAGCCAGTAGCTTCTCATGAACTCTTTGACAAGCTTGTCTCAAAAGAAGTCCTTGAAGAGGATAAGGAAGAGGAGAGCGAGATCAAGTACCTAAGAATCATTGAAGAGATTCGTGATAAAGACCCAAAACTTTTTGAAAAAATAAAGCATCTTCCCAAAAAAGCCCGCTCTTCAAAAAGGTTTTCAGAGAGTTTAAGAGATATTGCTTCTTCCAATTCTTTGCTCACCTTCTTTAGAAAGGGCAAACTAATGAAATTCTTTTTGTCAGACAAAGAAAAGACTGTTGAACTTGACTTTTTAACGGCAGCCAAGATCCTTGAAAGTCAACAAAATGAAAAAAGAGCTGAGTTCCCACCGTCTAAAGATTTTTATGAGCTATTTAACAAAAACAAGGAAGCTTTTATGAATGCTACTGAGGATGAAATAGTTGAAACGCATAGGCAAGCTGGTAGAAGTAGTTATAATGACCTTTTGAAAATTCTTAAGGCAGTGCTAAGAAATGGCAAAGAACTAACTGAGGAGCAGCAGGAGTATTACAAAACTCTGATAAATCGCCTTGAAGAAGGTGCCATCCCTAAAAAAACAGTTCAAAAAACGCTTAAGGAACTAAACGCGCTCAAAGAAGACATACAAGACCCTATAAAAGTGCTAAGCGTCTGCCAGCGTACCATACCATCTGCTTTACTCAAAAGCCACTATGCCCAGGCTCCTGCTTTAGAGGAAAGCAAGAGGGAGGTTATACTATCTTTATACCTACAGGGTGATGAGCACCACAAATATTTTGGAGTTGATTAAATGAACAGGGAGCAGGCAAAAAGGTTGGTGATTGAGACTTTTGAGAATCCTTTTGATGAAAAAAAGTTTATTGAATTCATTGCCAATCTACTTAAAACCTATGACAGAAGTAAGGCGCTTGAACCAAGGAGCGGAATTCAGGGGATAACAGAAAGGTACTTAGACTTTATTAGCTCTTGGAAGAGGATAGGTAGGTATGAGGATGAGGACGGCAGGAAGATAGATATTCTAATAGTCTATTTAAAAAAGGAGACCTCTTTATATCGCGCCCGGACAGCTCAAAGAAACTTCGTAGCAGAATACCTACAAGGCAAATTGGGAACAGACTCTAAGAAGTATGCTGCACTTGTGGCTTTTGTTTCTTCACCAGAGGATTGGAGATTTTCCCTTGTAAAAATGGATTATAAATTTGTAGGGGGTAGGGTTAAAGAGGAGTTTACACCTGCAAAAAGGTTTTCCTTTTTGGTGGGTAAAAACGAAAAGAGCCACACAGCGCAGAGCAGGTTTTTGCCTTTGCTGGAAAGCGACAAGTATCCAACGCTGGAAGATTTGGAAGAGGCTTTTAATGTTGAGGTTGTAACGGAAGAATTCTTCAGAAAGTATAGAGATCTATTTATAAGGACTAAACTTGAGCTGGACAAAATTGTTCAAACTAATCCAAAAGTTAGGCAGGAGTTTGAAAACAAAAACATTAACACGGTTGATTTTGCCAAAAAGCTTCTGGGTCAAATTGTGTTTTTGTATTTCCTGCAAAAGAAGGGGTGGTTTGGTGTTAAAAGAGGTGCATCTTGGGGCAGTGGTCCAAAGGACTTTATAAGAAGGCTCTTTAATGGTGAGTATGGAAAGTACGATAACTTTTATAACGATATTTTGGAACCTTTGTTTTATGAAGCTCTGAGAACCGACAGGAGCGCAGATGATCACTACTATAGCAGGTTTAATTGTAAAATTCCATTTTTAAATGGTGGACTTTTTGACCCAATAAACAATTTTGACTGGGTAAATGTGGATATTCTTTTGCCCAATGAACTTTTCTCAAATAAAAACAAAACAAAAGAAGGCGACATTGGAGATGGCATTCTTGATGTGTTTGATAGATACAACTTTACAGTAAACGAAGAAGAACCTCTTGAAAAAGAGGTCGCCCTTGATCCAGAGCTTCTTGGAAAAATCTATGAAAAGCTTAATGCTATAAGACCTGACAATTTTGATGAATATGTAAAGGTTTTAAAGTCTGGCAAAAAGGGTGATGAGACAAAGTTCAACAAAGAGTATGGAGTTTACTACACACCGAGAGAAATAGTTCATTACATGTGTCAGGAAAGTTTGATAAATTATCTTGAAACAGAGCTTGCAGGAAAAGTAAAAAGAGAAGACTTAGAAAAATTTGTAAGATATGCTGATCTTTTTTTGGAGCACGAAAGAACCGCCTTTGAAAAAAGAGAAAGGATTGAAAGAGGTGAACAAAAAGAGACAAAGTACGAGCATAGGATACCCGAAAGTATTATTCAAAACGCAGAGCTTATAGACAAACTTCTTGCTGATATAAAAGTTTGCGATCCTGCGGTTGGGTCTGGGGCTTTTCTTGTTGGTATGATGCATGAAATTGTAAAGCTAAGGCAATTGCTTTCGGTTTATAAAAGTAGCACAGGCATTCCTGAAAGTAGCACAGGCACAGGCATTTCTGCCTGTGATACTTACGGTGAAGGTGAGTTAAAAATCACGCGACGTAATCTTCCTCATTGGACCAAACCAGGTTCTATCTATTGGGTTACCTTTCGGTTAGCAGATTCCCTACCGCAGGAAAAACTACGCCAATGGAAAGAAGAATACGAGATGTGGTTAAAGCGTAATCCTAAGCCATGGAACGAAAAGCAGTGGAAAGAATACAATGAAAAATTTGGTGAGCGAATAGAAAAGTGGTTAGATAGTGGCTACGGTTCCTGTATTTTGGCAAAACCAGAAGTTCGTGAAATATTAAAAGAATGTCTTTTCAAGTTTGATAAAGAACGATACTTAATACATGCGGTAGTTATAATGCCCAATCATGTCCATTTATTAATAGAGCCATTTTCTGGATATTCTCTTTCAGAATTATTAAAAGGCATAAAAGGAGCAAGTGCATACTATATCAATAAACTTCTCAATTCCACTGGTAATAAAGTTTGGATGGAAGAATCCTATGACCATATTGTCAGGAGTGAAAAAGAATATCTCCGCTTTGTTCAGTATATTATAGATAATCCGAAAAAAGCTAACTTACCTGATGATAAATACTGGCTGTATGTATCACAAACAGCAATGTCTGTGGTACATGGTGTAAAACAGGCAATCTTGCCTGTAAGTGAGAAAGAAACACAGAAAGGAACTTTACAGACAGGAATGTCTTCACAGACAGGAATGTCACAACAGACAGGAATGTCTGTGCTACATTATGACCTTAAGCGCCACTGTATTGAGAATTCCCTTTATGGAGTTGATATAGACCCTGGAGCTGTTGAGGTGTGTAGGCTGAGGTTTTGGCTTTCTTTAGTGGTGGATGAGGAAGATTTTTATAGCATAAAACCGCTTCCTAACCTTGATTATAAGGTGGTGCAAGGTGATTCGCTTTTGGGAGTTGAAAAAAATCTGTTCAATCAGGAAGATTTTAGAAAGTTAGAGGAGCTTAAAAAGAAATATTTTAACGAGGCTAACCCAAGGCAAAAGCAAAACTACAAGAGACAGATTGACGAGCTGATTTATAAAATAACTAACGGGCATAAAGAGTTTGATTTTAGGGTTTATTTTTCTGAGGTGTTTCATGAAAAAGGTGGCTTTGATATTGTGATAGGAAATCCGCCGTATGTAAGGCAAGAAAGAATTAAACACCTAAAACCTAAGCTTGAAAAGGCATACAAAGATTTCTTTGTTTCCACGGCTGATCTTTATACATACTTTTATAAAAAATCCTATGATATCCTGAGAAAAAACGGGGTGCTTTGCTTTATTTCAAGCAACAAGTGGATGAGGGCAAAGTATGGAGAAAAATTGAGAAAGTTTTTGAAAGAAAACACAAAGGTTATTGAAGTTGTGGACTTTTCGGGCTACAGAGTTTTTGAGCAAACTGTGGACACTAATATAATCACTCTTTTGAAATCCAAACCAGAAAAAGGGCATTTGGTAAGCTTTGTTAATGTAGGAAGTGATGTTGATGATGATGTTATAAAATACATCAGAAACAATAAGAAAACCATATTACAAGAGAAACTCTCTGACAGCGCCTGGACACTTGCAGAAGACAAGGTTTTGGCAATAAAAGAAAAGATAGAAAAAATAGGAACACCTTTAAAGGATTGGGATGTGAAAATTTATCGTGGAGTTTTAACAGGTTATAATGAAGCCTTTATTATTGATACAGAAACGAGAAACAAAATCCTTGCTAATTGCAAAACAGAGGAAGAGAGAAAGAGGACAGAAGAGATAATCAAGCCGGTTTTGAGAGGTAGAGATATTGAAAAGTGGAGGTACAAGTGGGCGGGGTTGTGGTTGATTTATATTCCTTGGCATTTCCCTTTACATAATAATCCTAATATTTCTGGAGCTTCAAAGGAGGCTGAAGAAAGACTAAAGCAATTATATCCCTCTCTTTATGAACATTTGCTTAAATACAAGGAAAAACTTTTAAATAGAAATAAGGAAGAAACAGGAATAAGGTACGAATGGTATGCTTTGCAAAGATGGGCATCAGATTACTATCCTGAATTTGAAAAGGAAAAAATTGTGTGGCAGAGGGTGACGCAACAATTCTCATTTTGTATAGTTCCAAAAGGGATTTATGTTCTTGATTCTATGGCTTTTATGGTTGGGAATAATCTTCGCTTTTTAATAGGAGTTCTAAATTCGCGTCTTATTGACTATTATATAAGAACTTATGTCCATCAATATGCTGATAAAGGTTTTCTACTTTCCAACCAATATGTAGAACGCATACCCATTCCCAAAGTCCCCTCATCCCAACAAAAACCAATCATTGACCTTGTGGATAAGATACTTGAATGTACCACAGGCACTTTTGCCTGTGATTATAAAAACACAGACAAGAATGTCCATGCTACATCTGACTATGAAACAAACCAGCAAAAGCAAGCCAGAGTAAAAGAACTTGAAAAACAACTTGACCAGCTTGTTTATAAACTTTATAATTTAACAGAGGAAGAAATTAATATTATAGAAGGAAATAAAATATGATGAATAACGTTCTTGATGACATTGTCTTTGACGCTCTTGGCTTAACAGAAGAAGAACGAAAGAGGTCTACTGGGCAGTTGCTGAGCTTGTAAAAACAAGATTAGAAAAAGCGAGGAGTGTGTGAGGATGAAAGAATATCGTTTAAAAGAGGTCTCAAAGGCAAAACATATAATTCTTGAAAAATATTTTCCAGCTTGGGCAAGAATCTTGAAATCAAAACATCAAACACTAATCTATGTTGACTGCTTTGCTGGATCGGGTCGATATTCATCTGGAGAAGAAGGTTCACCTCTCATTGTAGCTCGTAAAGCGAATGAACTTATTGAAAAAGACAAATCTATGAAGTTTTATCTTATTTTCGTTGAAAAGAATAAAAAGAGTGCCCAAGAATTAGAAAAGCAGTTAAAGTCTTACGAAAGAGAAAATGTGAAAATCTTTGTTTTTAATGAGGACTCGCACGATTTTGTTCCTGAATTACTTGAAAAAATTCCTAAAAATATTCCCGCATTCTTCTTTATTGATCCTTACGGACATCCATTATCAATTCCTGTAATTAACAAAATTCTAAGTATGCAAAGAAAAGAAATTTTATTAAACTTAATGTGGTATGCTATCAATATGCATCTAAATAACCCTAAAGCTGAGCAAACTATAAATAGAATGTTTGGAAATACTGACTGGAAAAATCAAAACTTTATTAGGAAAGAAAGAGAAAATAATTTTGTTGAATATTTTATAAGGCAAGTAAATGCAAAGTATAACTTTAAATTTCGCATTCGCTTTAGTCCAGAAGACAAAGTACACGGAGGAGAAAACAGAACCAAATACTACTTAATCCATTTTGCAAATCATGAAAGAGCTATTTTACTCATGAAGGAAGTTATGTGGACAATAGGAGATGAAGAAGGAACTTTTGATTACTCCGCTTCCCATCAAGAAATATTATTTAGTAGGACTCCGACTGTGGAACAACTAGAAGATGTTCCAGCTCACTTTATTAAAAGTGTCTTTGAAGTGATGAATCGGGCTAAACATCTTACTTTTCAGGTTTTGACAAAAAGGTCAGAGCGACTCCTTGAAATAAGCAAAGAGCTTGAATGGACAGAAAACATATGGATGGGGGTTTCCGTTGAAAACTCAAATTACATTTACAGAATAAATTATCTTCTGCAAACGCCAGCCAAGATTAAATTCATCTCATTTGAGCCACTCTTAGGACCTATTTACGAATTCCCAACAAAGGGGATTGATTGGGTTATTGTTGGAGGTGAATCGGGTCCAAATGCAAGACCTATGTTAAAGGAATGGGTAATGGAGATTTACCGCATCTGCAGAGAAAACAATATACCATTCTTTTTTAAGCAATGGGGTGGCGTATCTAAACGGAAAAACGGAAGAGAACTCAATGGAAAAATTTATGAGGAATATCCTTACGCTAAAAAACAAGGTTAGAAAAAGCAAGGAGTGTGTGAGAGATGAATAGAGAAAAAATCACAAGAAAAGATGAAGTTATTGAAAAACTCAGAGAAAATATGGGTAAGCTTAGAGAATTTGGAGTTAAAAGAATAGGCATCTTTGGTTCAGTTGTTAAAGAAGCTCTCAGAACTGATAGCGACATTGATTTAATTGTTGAATTTGAAAGAGGAAAAGCGACCTTTAAGAATGTCTCTGGACTTATTGATTTTCTTGAAGATTTATTTGGGAGAAAGGTTGATATTCTCACGCCAGATGGTATCGCTTCCATCAGAATTTCACATATAAGACATCAAATAGAAAGAGAAATTGAATATGTATAAGAGGGGAGATAGAGAATTTGTCTTAGATATGCTTTTTGCATGTAATAAAATTATGAACTACACAAAAGGTCTAACTTATGAAGATTTCAAGAAAAATGAAATGGTTATTGACGCCGTAACCAGGAATATAGAAATTCTTGGAGAAGCTTCTAAATCCATTTCAGATGGTCTTAAAAATAAATACCCTGAGGTTGGCTGGAAAGAGATAGCAAGAACTCGCGATAAAATAATCCACTTTTATTTTGGTATTAATCTTGAAATAATATGGGACATTGTTATAGAAGATATACCTAAGCTTAAAACTGAGCTTGAAAAGATCATTAAATTAGAAGGTTGGAGTTTATAACGGTGAAAACAATAGACCTAAACCATCTTGGCGAAAAATGGCTTGAACTAAAAAAACAGAGAATGCAAAACCTTTTAAAGATTGCCCTTACCGATGAAGCGCTTTACAGAGAAATAATGATATCGCTTGGCTATTCCAAAAATAAGGTGAACTTTCTTGAACTTGCTATAATTACTCCATACTCAGAAATAAGAAAACTAAAAGAAAAATCCATTATAGAAAAAGCACTTTTGTATAGAGCCGGATTTATAGATGATAAAAATGGCTTGCCGGATGACTTTGATTTCTCGTTGAGGATGGATAAATCTGTATGGATTTACAAAGGAATAAGACCTGCAAATTTTCCAGAGAAAAGAATTGAGGGTATATCGGTTCTTCTATCAAAAACTACTGAATGTGGTCTTGTGAATTTCTTTTTGGAGAGAATAAAGTCAGAGATAGGGAGTAAAAATCTCAAAAAATCTCTTAAAAGCATAATGAATTTTGAAGGGATTGGGTTATCAAGGAAGGAAGAGATGTTTTTTAACACAATCATGCCTTTTATGATGGTTTACTCGCAGGATGATGAGGTGCAGAATTTTTTAAGGTTCATGTTTGAAAACTATCCGCCACTGTCCGAAAACAGCCTTATCAAATCTTTTAGGCTGAGTTATCCGGAAGTCAAAATAGAGAACTTAAAAACTTATATGGGCGCTATACTGTTTCAAAAAACAAACCCAGGTCAAAGCTCTTGAAAACCAAATTAACATGAATAACAGCCTTGAGGACTTCCTTGTATAATAAATATCCCATGAAAGACATAGGCAAGTATGATCACAAAGCTGTAGAAAGCAAGCACTCAAGAAGGTGGATAGAGTCCGCCATATACAGCTCCGGCTCTGACCAAAGGGAAGAGAAGTTTTCGGTAGTTATACCACCCCCTAATGTGACGGGCTCTCTTCACATGGGTCATGCTCTCAATGCCACGCTTCAGGACATGGTATGCAGGTGGCAGAGGATGATGGGTAAAAAGGTGGTGTGGGTGCCGGGGTTTGACCATGCGGGCATAGCAACGCAGTATGTGGTGGATAAAAAACTGCAGCAAGAAGGCAAAGACAGATTGGAGGTAGGAAGGGAAGAGTTTTTAAAAGAGGTCTGGAAGTGGGTGCCGATCTCAAGAGGTGCCATAAGGGAGCAACTGGAAAAGCTTGGGGTGAGCGTAGACTGGAAGAGGGAGCGATTTACCCTTGACGAGGGATTTTCGAGGGCTGTAAGGTATGCCTTTAGGAAGCTTTACGAGGATGGGCTCATATACAGGGGTGAGTACATAGTAAACTGGTGTCCCAATGACCTGACGGCTCTTTCGGACTTGGAGGTGGAGCACGAGGAGGAGGATGGAAAGCTATACTACATAAAGTATCCTCTGGAGGATGCAAGCGGGTACATAACGGTTGCCACCACAAGACCAGAGACCATGCTGGGAGATACTGCGGTGGCGGTTCATCCTCAGGACGAAAGATACAAGCACCTGGTGGGCAAAAGGGTAAGGCTTCCGTTGGTAAGCTGGAAGAGAAAAGCTATGTCCGGAGAGGAAGTTTCTGAATACATACCCATAGTGGCAGATGAGAGCGTGCTTTCTGATTTTGGTACCGGTGCGGTCAAAATAACTCCTGCGCACGACCCTACGGACTTCCAGATAGGAAAGAGGCATAACCTGCCTTTTGTGCAGGTGATGGACCAGCATGCGCGCATGAACGAAAATGCGGGAGAGTTTGCAGGCTTGGACAGATACGAGGCAAGGCAGCAAATAGTTAAAAGGCTTGAAGAGTTGGGACTTCTTGAGAAGGTAGAAGACCACAGGCACGCGGTGGGTAAATGCTACAGGTGCAAAACCACCTTGGAGCCTATGGTTTCTGTGCAGTGGTTTGTTAGGGTTTCTGACGAGAGGATAAAGAAGGCAGCCATAAAGGTGGTGGAGGAGGGTAAGATAAGGTTTATACCGGAAGGCTGGAAGAAGATTTACCTTCAGTGGATGGAAAACCTCAAAGACTGGTGCATATCGCGGCAGATATGGTGGGGACACAGGATACCTGTCTGGTACTGTCAGGACTGTGGAAAGGAAAGCGTATATACTGACGATGACTTTGACAGGGTTTACGACAAGCTCATTTTCAACCTCATAGCGGATGGCAAGATAGACTATGAGTTTACGCCGGAAGAGGTAGAAAAAGTGCTGCACTCTCCTTCTTTTGTCCATCCTAACATGACGGTGCTGGACTTTTACAAGAAGTTTGCCTTCCACAAATACCATTCTACTGAGGTGAGCGCTCACTCCCTTAGACTCTTTTTTACTCAGGACATAAACCCTATGGCTATACTTACCGAGAAGAAAAATAGGTACAGGTATGACCCAAAGACCAAAAAGTACAGGTTTGTCTTGCGCTGCAAGCACTGTGGTTCAGAGAGGCTCAGACAGGAGGAGGATGTTTTGGACACGTGGTTTTCCTCAGCCCTCTGGCCCTTTGGGGTTTTTGGCTGGCCAGAAGAGGCGCAGGACCTAAAAAACCTCTACCCTACAGACCTTCTGGTGACAGGCTTTGACATCATCTTCTTCTGGGTGGCAAGGATGATAATGATGGGGACATACTTTACGGGTGATGTGCCCTTTGTGGATGTTTATATACATGCTCTTGTGAGGGACGAGAAGGGTCAGAAGATGTCCAAGACCAAAGGCAACGTGATAGACCCTCTTGACATAGTGGAAAGGTACGGAGCGGATGCTCTTAGGTTCACCTTAGCTATTCTCACCCAGCAGGGAAGGGACATAAAGCTCTCGGAAAAACGCTTTGAAGGCTACAAACACTTTGCCAACAAGCTTTGGAACGCAGGAAGGTTTATACTTATGAATTTGGACCAGGACCTTCTTGCTAATCTTCCTTACGCAGCGCCACCCAGAAGCGAGGACCTTTGGATAACCACCAAGCTTAACCAAACTGTTAGAAAGGTCAACGAGGCTCTCTCCCAATATGAGTTTTCTGAGGCAGCTCAGGCTCTTTACGAGTTTGTCTGGAGTGAGTTTTGCGACTGGTATTTGGAGATGAGCAAGCTCAGGCTGTATGCCAAGCCTACAGAAAACTTGCCGGAAGAGGAAAGGCAAAAGGAAGAGCAAAGAATAAAGGCGGAGAGAATTACCGCACAGGCTACGCTTCTGAAGATCTTTGACAGTGTGCTTAAACTCCTTCACCCTTTTATGTGTTATATAACGGAAGAGTTATACTCTCACCTTCCCACCTCTCACCTTGAGAGTGTTTCCCTCTGCCAATACCCACAGTATAACCCGCAGGATGTTTTTGAACAGGCTCATGAGAAGGTGGAAAAGCTAAAGGGCGTCATATCCTCCGTAAGAGCTCTCAGGAGCGACCTTAGAATAGAGCCATCAAGAAAGATAAGGCTTTACTGCAGGGGTGAAGGATGGAAAGAGATGCTGACTGAGTTTGAAGAGCACATAAAGAGTCTGGTAAAAGTTGAGGAGCTTATACACACCCAAGAAAGACCACCCAGAGCTGTGGCAGGCTTTTACAAGGACCTGGAGTTCTTCCTAAGTGTGGAGGAAGGTATAAACATAGAAGAGCTGATAAACTCCTACACCAAGAGACATAAGGAGGTGGTAAAGTCTCTGGAAAGCGTTGAAAGAAGGCTCCAGAATCCCAGTTTTCTGGAAAAGGCTTCACGCGAAGAGGTGGAAAAAGTCCAGAAAATCAGAGAGGAGCTTCTGGCAGAAAAAGCAAAACTGGAAGAGCTTTTAAAGTCTTTGGAGGAAGCAAGGGTAAGCTCATGAGGGTGCTTATAACAGGCGGTGCGGGGTTTATAGGTTCCAACATAGCCAAGCAGTTGGAAAGAAGCTATCCCAATGCAAAGGTTTACGTGCTGGATGACTTCTCCTCCGGACACTTTAAAAACCTGATAGGCTTTAGAGGAGAGGTTATCACAGGAAACATAAGCGATCCAAGCCTTTGGGAGTGGCTGGCTCAAAACTACCAGTTTGACGTGGTGTTTCACAAAGCTGCCATAACCGACACTACCATCATGGACCAGGCTCTCATGATGAAAACCAATGCGGATAGCTTTAGACACCTACTTAAGTGTGCTGTAAAATGGAAAGCAAAAGTTATATACGCATCCTCCGCAGGAGTTTATGGGAATGTTGAGCCACCCATGAGGGAGGAAGGACCCCAAGAGCCGGAGAACGTCTACGGCTTTTCCAAGCTGATCATGGACAGAATAGCCTTAAACTTTCTGGAAGAGCATAAGGACATAAAGTTAATAGGTTTTAGGTACTTTAATGTGTACGGTGAAGGTGAATCGTACAAAGGAAAAACTGCCAGCATGGTTTATCAGCTATACAAAAAGATAGCCTCGGGAGAGAAGGCAAGGCTCTTCAAGTGGGGAGAGCAAAGAAGGGACTTTGTCTACATAAAAGATGTGATAAAAGCCAACATGCTTGCTCTGGAAAAGGATGTCTCTGGTATTTTCAACATAGCCACGGGCGAAAGCAGGAGCTTCAACGAGATAGTGGATATATTGAGCATAGAACTAAACACTAAACCAGAGGTGGAGTACTTTGACTGCCCTTATGACTTTTACCAGCAGCACACGCAGGCGGATATAAGCAAGGCAAGGGAAGTTCTTGGCTACACACCGGACTTTTCGTTGGAAGATGGCATAAGGGACTACATAAAGGTTTTAAGGGCATGATAGAGGAGCTTATTCAGAAAGCTAAGATACTTCAGTCAGCGCTTCCTTACATAAGGAAGTTTTACGGAAAAACTTTCGTGGTAAAGTATGGTGGTTCTGCCATGCTGGAAGAGAGCCTCAGGGAGAGCTTTGCCAAGGATGTGCTGCTGCTCAGGTACACGGGTATAAAAGTTGTAGTGGTTCACGGTGGTGGACCACAGATAAGCGCCGCTCTGGAAAAGTTTGGAATAAAGTCCACCTTTGTGGGAGGCTTGAGAAAGACAGACCAGGAGACCATGCACGTGGTGGAGATGGTGCTATCAGGAGACATAAACAAGGACATAGTGGCTCTCATAAACAAGCACAGCGGAGAGCAGATATACGCGGTGGGACTTTCTGGCAGGGACGGAAACCTCATAAGAGCAAAAAAACTCAACAAGGAAGAGTACTTTAGGGAGATAGGGCTTGAAGTCCCCCGTGAGGACATAGGCTTTGTCGGTGAAGTGCTAAGCGTAAACACGCATCTACTTCAGGCGCTTATGGACAATGGCTACATACCCGTCATAGCACCAGTAGGAGTGGGTGAAGATGGACAAGCTTACAACATAAACGCAGACATAGTGGCATCAGAGGTGGCAAGATACACAAAAGCTGAAAAACTTTTATTCCTGACGGATACGGAAGGCATAAAGGACAAGGACGGAAAGACTATATCCTCCCTAAGCAGGGAGGAAGCTTACAGGCTCATAAGCGAAGGCACCATAAAGGGGGGTATGATACCCAAGGTAAAAAGCGCCCTAAGAGCCCTTCAGGAAGGGGTAGGGAAGGTGCACATTGTGGACGGCAGAATACCTCACTCTATACTGCTGGAGATCTTTACAGAGGAAGGCGTAGGTACGGAGATAGTCAACCAAAGGTCTATGGATTAGCTTCCCTTCATCACCCGTATGAAGCTCTCAGCTTGGTGGCTTTGAGTTAGACTTGTTAATATAATTGCCATTATATTAACATACTCTTCTATTACACCTTTGCTGTCAATTTCAGTATTTGACATTGACGGCAAAATCTATTAAATTATGTTAAATGAATTGTCAGGAGGGAGATCATGGATGATGTCAAGGTAAAAGCAAGCGAATATGCTGAGCTAACAGGTGTTTCACTGAACACTGTAAAGAACAGAATAAGGGCTGGAGTGGTAAGGGGCGGTAAAGAGGAGGATGGCATCTGGTATGTGTATCTTTCGCAGGATGAGTATCACCATCTTATGAGGTCTCAAGAAAAGAGGGGGGAAAGGCAGAGGGAGATAAATAACAGTCTTGAAAAGCTAAAGGCTAGCTTTGAAGGACAGCTTATAGCAACTTACATAGAGATACAGATGCTCAAGGATTTGCAAAAGGAGGAGCTTCTTCATGAGATGTCAAGTCTTTACACCCTCTTAGCTGTAAGGGAAAAGGAGATACAGATAATGAGGAATCAGCTGGAAGAAGCGGAAAAGGCTCTTAAAGAGAGGGAGGAGAGTCTAAAGGAGCTTCAAAAGAAGCTGGCAGAGCTTGAAAAAAGTCTAAGGGCTTTGGAAAACCAGCTTAGAGATAAGGAGCTTTCGCTTGCTGAAAAGGACATACAGATGCAGAAAATGCTTTTAGAGAAAGAAAAGGAACTGCTTAGCAAAACTGCTCAGATAGAACAGTTAAAGAGAGAACTTGAGATAAAGGGAGGCAAGGAGTAGAATTTAAACTATGGACAAAGATCATCTTCTAGATACATGGAAGAGGTCCCTGGAGAGGACAAAAAGCGCAAGAACTGTTATCACATACATAAAAAGTCTTGAATCTTTTATAAAACACATAGGGGAGAAGGACCTGATCCACATTGACCCAAGAAGGATATATGAATATGTAGATACTTCATCGCTAAATACCTCCTCTATTCTTACGCACTTGTCTGCCATAAAGCACTTTTACAAATTTGCCTTTAGAAGAGGGTATGTGGACAAAGAAAAGTACTCAGACATAGAATCTGTTATAGACGAAGTAAGGGAAGATTTAGGGAGGAATATAGCTAAACGGTATCCCAAAGCACTAACAGAGGAGGAGATAAATAAGATATTATCCGCAGTGAAGGGAGCCAAGTACGAAAAAATATATGTGCTTTTTCTTTACAGCGGTATAAGGCTCTCTGAGTATCTTTCCCTAAGAAAGAGCGACTTTTATCAGGATAAGAGCGGTCTTCTCTGGATAAGACTATCCGCAGACATTACCAAAAGGAGAAAAGAGAGGCTCGTGCCTGTTTTGGGGAGTAGCAAGGAAGAAACTTACGCCGTAATAGACAGGCTACTTGTCTGGATAGAATCTTATGAGGAGAACTTTAGGGTAAAGAGGGGATCCCTTCAGGTATTTACCAACCGGCTGTCCCGCAAGCTATGCATTCCTTTCTCGCTGCACAGCTTTAGGCACACCTACATAACCAATCTGGTGAATAGTGGTTTCCCTGCGGAGGTGGTAAAGGAGTTTGCTGGCCACTCTAACGTAAGAACTACCATTGATATATACTACAAGTTTAGTCAGGAGAGAGCAAGGCAGCTTGTAGAGAACTTCCTCAAATGAAGTTTTTTGTGCTTACCATTTTTCCAGAGATGATTCATGTGTACGCCCAGTATGGAATAGTAAAGCAGGCCATAAAAAAGGGATCGCTGACTATTGAAGTAATAGACCTTAGGCAGTATGCGGATAAAGGGAGGGTTGATGACGAAGCTTATGGAGGGCTTCCGGGTATGGTGATAAAGCCTGAGCCTGTCTTTCGTGCTTACAAAAGTATTACAGAAAGATATGGGAGACCTTACACCATATTGCCTGAGCCTTGGGGGAAAAGACTTGTCCAACAAGATCTTGATAGACTAAGTCAAAAGGAGAGTTTAGCGGTCATATGCGGAAGGTATGAAGGTATAGATGAGCGCGTAAAAGTTCTCGCTGACGAAGAGCTTTCCTTGGGTGATTTTGTGCTTTCTGGGGGTGAGATATTCGCTCTTGCCCTGCTCGAAGGTGTTGCAAGGCTTTTGCCTGATGTGCTTAGTGAGCCAGAAAGCCTGCTGTCAGACTCCTTTAGAAGATGGTTAGGTTATCCTGTTTATACAAGACCGCCTGAGTACGAAGGCTTGAGAGTTCCTGATGTACTCCTGTCTGGCAACCACAAGCTCATAGAGCTGTGGAAGCTCTGGCACTCCATAGAGAGAACCTTAACTTACAGACCCGACCTTATTCCGGAAGACATTACTTCCCTTGAAAGGGATATGATGGAAAGTATAAAGAAAGGGATTAAATTTGAAGAGTGGATAAAGACAAGGAGGTAAAGTGGTGGTGAGAGCGCTTTTTACGCTGCTTATGGCTGTATTTTTGGCATTTTCGTATGAAATCAAGCTCAGAAAGGTGGATAAGGACATATACATGGTGCGTGGGGAGGATGCGCTTCCCTCTCTGAAGAACGGTGGGTTTATTTCCAACGCTTTTGCGGTTTACACTGAGGAAGGCTGGGTGGTTATAGACACTCTCTCCACTCCTGAGCTCTCTGAGAAGTTTCTTAAAGAGCTCCTGAAGGTAAAGAAAGCACCCGTAAAGTATACCATAATAACCCATTACCATCCGGACCACTGGTACGGCGCCAAAACCTTTAAAGATGCAAAAGCCAAGATGGTAGCTCACAAGAAATTAAAAGAGCTATACGATTCGGGCGAGGCAAAAGCTATACTTGAAGAAGCCAACAGAAGCTTCAATGGACTCTACGACAGCGTGGTTTTAGTCCCACCAGATATAGTGGTGGAAGACAAGGTGCGGCTCAAAGCAGGCTCTCGTACATTTGACATTATATCCATGACACCTGCTCACACCAACAGTGATATAGTGGTGTACATGCCTGACAGAAAAGTCCTCTTTGCGGGAGACTTAGTCTATTACAAGCGCATACCCTTTATGGGTGATAGAAACGCCAGCTCCAAAGGATGGGAGGAGGTGCTAAGGAGAATCAAGAGCATGGATATAAAGCTCATCTTAGGAGGGCATAACGAACCGATGGACAAAAAAGCCATAGATTATACTCTTGGATACATCACTTACCTCAGGGAAAATATAAGGATGATGAAGCAGGAGGGTAAATTCATAGATGAGATAAAGCAGGCACTGAGCGACTCACCTTACAAAAAGGATGCTATGTATCAGGAGTTTCACAACGCCAACATATTCAGAGTGGATATGGAACTGGATTTAGAGCCATGAAGGTGGGAGTTATAAGTCTTGGATGTGCCAAAAACCTTGTGGATACTGAAGTCTTGCTGGGAAAGTTAAAGGCTGGTGGTGCTACCATAGTTAGCGACCCCAGGAGAGCCGATGTTATAGTCATAAACACGTGCGGTTTCATAGAACCTGCCAAGATGGAAGCAATAGAGACCATCTTGGAGTTTGCAGGTAGTAAGAAGGTTATAGTTATGGGCTGTTTGGTCCAAAGATACAAAGAGGAACTCAAAAAGGAGATTCCGGAAGTTAGTGCTTACTTTGGCACAGAGAGTTGGGACAGTATAGTGGAATTTCTCAATTTGAGATCTAACGAAAGCAAGAGGATAATTACTACTCCAAGTTCTTATGCCTACCTTAAGGTGTCTGAGGGATGCAACAGGCTTTGCTCCTTCTGTGCGATACCCCTCATAAGGGGTAGGCACAGGTCAAGACCGATAGAAGAGGTAGTTGAGGAAGCTAAATATCTTGCTGACCAAGGCATAAAGGAGCTTTGCATAGTTTCTCAGGACACTACTTATTACGGCAAGGACCTTTATGCTAAACCTTACCTGGTGGAGCTTCTAAAGGCTCTTGAGAAAGTGGAGGGTATAAAATGGATAAGGCTTCTTTACCTTTATCCCACAGAAATAGATGAGAATTTACTCTCTTACATGGCTCAATCTGAGAAAGTTTTGCCTTACTTTGATGTACCACTTCAGCATGTTTCTACAGAGGTGCTAAAAAGCATGAGAAGGGGTTATGATGAAGCTTTTGTGAGAGAATTTGTAGAGAAGGTAAGGAAAAATATAGCTAATGCGGTTTTGAGAACTACCTTTATAGTTGGCTATCCTTTGGAAAGAGAAAGGGATTATCAGAAGCTGTTGGACTTTGTGAGAGAAGGGCATTTTCATTGGGTAGGAGCGTTTACTTATTATCAAGAGGAAGGTACGCATGCCTACGCCTTAGGAGATCCTATACCACAGAGGGAAAAGGAAGAGAGGAAGGAGGAGCTTTTGAGAGTACAAAGAGACATCACATACCAGAAGAACCTGTCGCTGGTGGGAAAGAGCTTTGAGCTTCTTGTGGACGGTTTTGACGAGGAGTTTGGTTTTGTTCCTGTGGGAAGGATTTATGCACAAGCTCCAGAGGTAGATGGCATCACATATGTAGAGTCCGACAAGGAGTTAAAAGCGGGTGATGTAGTCAAGGTTATGATAACTCAAGTGGGAGATTACGACGTGGGAGCTAAGGTACTCTAAGGGTCTATCTGGGCAAACTTTTTCCTGCCCTCTTCAAACACATCTCCTCCGTATATGTCGTTAGCCACTATGACAGGAAAGTCCTCCACATAAAGCCTTCTTATGGCTTCAGTACCAAGATCCTCGTAAGCTATCACTTCCGAAGACTTTATGCTCTTGGATAGCAAAACAGCTACACCTCCAACCGCTGCAAAATAAACTGCCTTGTACTTTATGAGAAGGTCTTTAACCAGCTGACTCCTGTAGCCTTTGCCTATCATTCCCTTTAGCCCAAGCTTTAAAAGAGGTTCCACATACTTGTCCATCCTTATGGCTGTGGTGGGTCCTGCAGAGCCAATAACCTGTCCGGGTTTTGGTGGAGTTGGACCTACATAGTATATAACTTGTCCTTTCATATCAAAGGGTGGAGCCTCCCCCCTGTTTAGAGCTTCCACCATCCTCTTGTGAGCTGCATCCCTTGCAGTGTATATGTATCCGGTTAAAAGCACCCTGTCGCCAGCCTTAAGGCTCTCTATGGTTTCATCCGTTAATGGAGTAAAGATCCTTTTCTCCATATCACCATTTTACAATATATTATTTTAGTAAAGGAGGGAAAGATGACACCAACTGCTCAATCACAGGAAGTTAAGCTGATTGACCTTCTTGTAAAGACGGTACAGCTTGGTGCTAGTGACCTTCACATAACACCAGGAGCAAAACCATCCGTGAGGATTGATGGCAGGATTACGCCTCTGGCTGAGTATCCGGTACTGACTCCTGAAATAACACAGAGGCTTGCTTACTCGGTTATGTCAGAAAGGCACAGAAAGGAGCTGGAGGAAAAGGGACAGGTAGACTTCTCCTTCGGTGTCAAAGATATAGGGAGATTCAGGAGCAATGTCTTTTTCCAGAGGAACTCCATAGCGGGTGCCTTCAGAAGGCTTCCTTACAAGATCATGAGCGTAAAGGAGCTTGGGCTTACCGAGAAGGTGCTGGAGCTATGCCACAAGAGTATGGGATTAATTCTGGTAACTGGTCCTACAGGCTCTGGAAAAACCACCACCTTGGCATCTCTTATAAATTACATAAACGAGAACTTCCCGTACCACATAATAACCATAGAAGACCCCATTGAGTATGTTTTTCAGCACAAGAAGAGCATAGTAAACCAGATAGAGATAGGTGAGGATGTGGATAGTTTCGCAAGTGCCTTAAGAGCAGCTTTGCGTGAAGACCCGGATGTTATACTTGTGGGTGAGATGAGGGACCTGGAAACCATAGAGATAGCCCTGAGAGCTGCGGAAACGGGACACTTGGTGTTTGGGACACTTCACACCAATACAGCCATATCAACCATAACAAGAATCATAGATGTATTCCCACCCTCACAGCAGGAGCAGATAAGGATACAGCTTTCTTTTGTCCTTCAGGGGGTCATCTCTCAGAGACTTCTTCCCAAGGTAGGTGGTGGAAGGGTGCTGGCTTATGAGCTTATGATTCCCAACACAGCCATAAGAAATCTCATAAGGGAGAACAAATTGCAGCAGGTTTATGCTATGATGCAAAGTGGTCAGGCAGAAACGGGCATGCAAACCATGAATCAATCTCTGGCAAGCCACTACAGAGCAGGACTTATAACTCTTGATGACGCCTTCAAGTACTCTCCTGATGTGAAAGAGCTTGAAAGAATGATAGGTAGGAGCATTTAGATATGCCAAGGTTTAGATACAGAGCCTTTGGAGAGGATGGGAGCTTTATACAGCAGGAGGTCACATACCCAAGCCATGAGCTTTTGGTGGCGGACCTCCAGCAGAAGGGTTTTACCATAGTTGAGGTAGAAGAGTTAGAGGAGAAGAAAAAAAGAGAATTAAACATTCAGCTACCCTTTCTCGGTGGTGTAAGCGACAGGGACATATCCATCTTCTGCAGGCAACTTGGTACCATGATAAATGCAGGCGTTAATATAATAGATGCCATAAACATACTTGCGGAACAGCTACCTAACAAGATGCTCTCCGATGCTTCCAAACAGGTAGCCAAAATGGTAAGCGAGGGTATGAACCTTTCTGCCGCCATGAACAGGTTTCCCAAGGTGTTCCCTGAGCTGGTGGTCAATCTTGCCAAAGTGGGTGAGGAAACGGGAAATCTTGATGTTGCTCTCATAAGAGCTGCGGAATACTACGAAAAGATGGCTATGATAAAGAGCAAGATAAAGAGTGCCTCCTTTTATCCTATCTTCGTGGTAGTTATAGCCACCATCATAGTCACAGGCATACTCTACTACCTTGTTCCCACCTTTGCCCAGATGTACGAAAGCTTAGGAGGAGAGCTTCCACTTCCTACCCAGATGCTCGTTAACGCATCCAATGCTCTCAGAAATAATCTTCTAACAATAATAGGCGTAATACTGCTTTTCTCAGCAGTTTTCAGGCTTCTCTATCAGAGGAGCTACGCTTTTAGAAAGTCTGTTCACACTTTTATGCTTAAAGTTCCCAAAATGGGGGAGCTTGTACTAAAAAGCTCCATGGCAAAGTTTGCAAGGACTATGGCAACGCTTTTTGCCAGCGGAGTTGCTCTTGAGAGAGCTTTTGATATAGCAGGTCAGGTAACTGGCAACTTAGTCATAAAGGAGTCCGTTGAAAGAGCCAAAAAGAGGGTCATAGAAGGAAAGCCTATGCACGCATCCTTAGAAGAGACGGGCATATTTCCCAAGCTTGTCATAGCTATGGTGAGAGTGGGTGAAGACACGGGTAGGCTGGATGAGATGCTAGACACCATAGCGAGGTTTTACGAGGATGAGTTTGACAGAGCGGTGGAGGGCATGATAAAGCTTATAGAACCCGCTCTTATGGTTTTCATAGGTGGCGTGGTGGGTATGATACTGGTGGCTCTTTATCTGCCCATCTTCAAGATGGGAGAGCTTATAAAAGGTTGATGTTCAGGAAGAAGGAGCTTATATTTAACAGTTTATGAGTCTGAGCGTAGGGATAGTGGGGCTTCCCAATGTGGGAAAGTCTACCCTCTTTAATGCCATCACCGAGTCTGCAAAGGCGCAGGCAGCCAACTACCCTTTCTGCACCATAGAGCCTAACGTGGGGGTGGTGGAGGTACCTGACAGAAGGCTTTACGAGATTGCAAGGCTGGAAAGGTCCAAAAAGATAACTCCTACCTTCATAGAGTTTGTTGATATAGCGGGGCTTGTGCGCAATGCCAGCCAGGGGGAAGGTCTTGGCAATCAGTTCCTTGCTCACATAAGAGAGGTGGATGCCATAGCCATGGTTCTAAGATGCTTTGAAGACCCGGACATTGTGCATATAGAGGGAAGCGTTGACCCTGTGCGTGATGCCCAGATAATAGACCTGGAGCTTATAGCCAAGGACTTGGAGACGGTAAGCAAGAGGCTTGAGAAGGTGGAAAAGATGGCAAGGATTGGTGATAAGAAAGCCAAAGAAGAGTTGGAAAAGCTCAGCATGCTCAGGGAGATTTTGGAAGGGATGGAGCCAGTAAGGAGAAGGGAGCTTGCGCAGGATGTGCGGGAGTATGCTGAGAGAGTCCTTTTTTTACTCACCATAAAGCCGGTTCTGTATGTGGCTAATGTGGATGAGGAGGGGCTAAAGGGAAATGAGCATCTGGAGAAGGTTATGGGCTATGCACGGAATGAGAAAGCTCCGGTTGTTGCCATATGCGCAAAGCTGGAGGCGGAGTTGGTGAGCCTTCCTGCACAAGATAGGAAGGAGCTTCTTTTGGCTTACGGTCTTGAAGAGCCAGGTCTTAACAGACTTGTCAGGGAGGCTTACAAGCTTCTGGGTCTTATAACCTTCTTTACGGCTGGAGAGAAGGAGGCAAGGGCGTGGACCATAAAGAGAGGCACCAAAGCTCCTCAGGCGGCAGGCAAGATTCACTCAGACTTTGAGAGAGGTTTTATAGCTGCGGAGGTTATAAACTACGAGGACTACATAAAGGTGGGTTCTATCAGCAAGGCAAAGGAGATGGGGCTTGTAAGGCTTGAAGGAAGAGACTACCAGATAAAGGACGGAGATATAGTTTACTTTAGGTTCAATGTTTGAGGCTCTCCAGTGCTTCTATGAAATCCTTGACTACTTTATCCCTTGAGAACTTTCTCCTGTACAGGCTCAGGGCATTCTGGGAAAGCTCTATCCACCTTCTTACAGCTAATGCCATTTTTTCCGTAAGGTCTTCTATGCTTCCCGCCTTAAACACAAAGCCATTCTGTCCATCTTCCACAGCCTCCTTTATACCTCCTATGTCTGAGACCACCAAAGCACAACCGCAGGCAAGGGCTTCCAGCGCAACCCTTGGGAAAGCCTCCGTCTCCTTAGAAGGTATAACGCATATATGAGCCATCCTGTAGTAATCCTCCACCTTTGGAGTGTAGCCCACAGTAAATACTCTATCCTGCAAACCCCTTTCTGTTATAAAAGCTCTCACCTTCTGCCTTAACCTGCCATCTCCAACTATCCAAGCCCTTACCCTCTTATCCGTTTGGGAAAGTCTGTAGAAAGCTTGCAAAAAGTCCATAATTCCCTTACCCTCATCCAGCTTACCAACAAAAACCAACTCTACTGGGTCTTTTTGCTTTTCCTGATAGTAAAATCGCCCTTCATCCACCACATTGTAAATTACCCTTATCCTGTCTTGATTTACGCCTTCCTTTATAAGATTCTCCTTTACATGTTTGCTCACTGCTAAGAAAAGGTCCACATGTGGGAAGACAAGCTTTCTCACTGCCCACTGTTTCATTTTCTCCATGTGCCTGAAGAAAACAACCCTGCACCCGCTTAGCCTGCCTGCCAGCAGAACATTCAGATACTCCTTTCCGTTGTTAGCTATTAAAAAGTCCACCTTTCTTCTTTTTGCTAAACTTGTAAGCCTGATGGTGCTTATCAGTGCCAGACTGTTGGGAAAGGATATATGATACTTTTCTACACCTTCCGTGTGTTTATCCACATAAGAGTCTCTTGCGCAGACCAAAAGGACATCTATGCCTTCTTTCTTTAGCTCTTTTACCATCTGCAAGGTGTGTATCTCCGTTCCACCAAAGTTAGGATTTGGATTGCCGTTAAGCCAGAGTATCTTCATAGCAAAATTTTTAAAAGTAGCTTTAGAATAAAGTCGTTTCCAAACACAGTTATCCTTCTTATCTCAAAGAGATTCTCGCTCTGCTCAAAGGAGCCGGCTTTTGTGGTAAATGCCATAAGATAACCTGCCTGCATCACTAAGTCTCTCACCTCATGGTTATAGTCTCCGTAAGGGTAGCAGAAGGCTCTTATTTGAACACCCAGCTTGTCCTCAAGAAGCTTCTTTGAGTCCTCTATCTCCCTTTTGGCTTTCTCTCTTGGTATTTTAGAAAGGTAAGGATGAGTAAGACTGTGCGAGCCTATCTCTATTCCGGCTTTTGTAAGCTCTCTTAACTGCTGCCAGTCCATGATGAGCTTTTTCACATTTACCCTCTGGTGGTCCCACTGGTTAAACTTACCCACCAGCATAGCCGGCACAAAAACCACTGCAGGGATTTTATACTCTTTCAGAAGAGGAAACGCGTTCTCCCAAAAGTCTAAATAAGCATCATCAAAGGTGAGAAGTACGCTCTTTCTTGGAGCATTACCTTTAAGAAGATGGTCCACACTCAAAAATCTGTAGCCTAAGAACCTTAAAGTGTTTATCTGCCTTTTGAAGACGCTTGGCTTGACATAGAGGGTTTTGAGTTTTGCCTCAGGGGGAGGCATACCTATGCTGTGATAGGTTAGAACCTTCATGCTAACCTCTCCCTTATCATGTACTCAATAAGTTCCTTTGCTGTCCTGAACCTTTTTGTAGGATCCTTGCTCAGCATGATATGGAGAAGAGTTTTTATGCGCTCAGACAGACCATCTTCTATAGTGCATGCGCCTTCCTTGTTTCTTTTGAGTTTTTCTTTTCTGTCTTCACACTCAAAAGGGTCCCTTCCTGTCAGCATAAAGTGAAGGACACAACCCAGAGAGAATATATCACTGCTTCTGTGTATCTCACCCCTGAACACCTCAGGTGCTATGTATCCTGCAGTGCCCTTTACATCTATGATGCTTTCGCTACCTCTTATCCTTACAAGTCCAAAGTCTCCGAGCTTCCAGACCACATCCCTGAGCACCCTTTTGCCAAAGATGTTTTCAGGCTTTACATCCCCGTGTATATATCCCCTGCTGTGCAAGAACTCAAGTCCTTTTGCCACATGCAGAAGTACCTTTAAAGCGTTCTCTTCCGAAAGTTTGCCGTTGCTTACTACATAGTCCTTAAGGTCACCCACATCCATAAGCTCGTAAAGCACATAAAGCTCTCCTCTATCTTTTTTGTAAAGGTAGCTCTGCAAGGATATTATGTGAGGGTGGTTGAACAAAAGAAGCGTCTGAACTTCTCTCCAAAGGTAAGGCAAAACTTCCGCATTTCTTGCCACTTTCAGAGCCATCATCTTGCCTCTGTATCTGCCCCTTAGCACTCTAACTTTATAAACCTCTCCAAAGGTACCTCTACCAAGGAGGGAAAGGATCTGATAAGTGCCTAAGATGATGTTCTTTTCTTCTGTACTATCCATGTTAAAAGCCTTCGTAAGCTCTATTGTAAAGGCGATAAATATCTTCCTGTGAAGGTTCTACTGGGTTTAGATGGAAGGAGTTCCATGAGAGCAGGCATACATCTTCTGCAAGCTTTTCTATGCTCTCTCTTCTTACACCCAGAGATTTTAAACTCACCCTCAGATTTACCTTCTGCAAAAGGTCAATGACCACATCAACAGCCTTGAAAGCCTTCCGAGGATACCCCAGAGCCTCCGCAAAAAGCCCGTACTTTTCCGGGTTTCCCCTGTGGTTAAACTCGGTAACAGCTGGAGCCAGAGCGGCAAGTCCCTCTCCGTGAATGACATGGGGATAGTGAGCGGAGACAGGATGCTCCATGGCATGTATGAGAGCTACCCTTTTTTTATCTATGGCTATGCCTGCCAGCATGGCAGCATAACTCATCATCTCTCTTGCCTTTAAGTTCTGGGGTTCTTCTATAGCAACAGGTAGCCAGTCCTTTATGATTTTAGCAGACCTTATGGCAAGCTCATCCGCAAGTGGGTTGTAAGCCCTGTTGGTAAAAGATTCAAGTGCGTGCATAAAGGCGTCAATTCCGGTTATGGCGGTAAGCCTTGGGTTCATGCTAACTGTCAGCTCTGGGTCCACTATGGCCACTCTGGGGTAATTGAGGGAGTGAGATATTACCAGCTTTTCCCTCCTTATGGGGTTTGATATGACCGAGTACCTGTTTACCTCGCTTCCTGTGCCTGCTGTGGTGGGTATGCATATGACAGGTCTGTTTAGAAAGGGTATGAGCCTGGGACCCTCTGGGTAGTTGACATAGTCCCACGCATAACCCTCGTTGGAGGAAACTATGGAAACAGCCTTTGCAGTGTCCAGAGCACTACCCCCACCCAGACCAATTATAAAGTCCACCTTTTCTCTCACTGCCATCTGGCTTGCTTCATTCACCAGCTTATCGGTGGGGTTGGTTTCTATACCATCAAAAACAAGCACTTCCCCTACACCCGCTTTCCGTAAGGAGTCCAGCACCCGGTCAAGAGCTCCGTTTTCTTTGGTGCTTTTCTTTCCTGTGATTATAAGAGCCTTAAAGCCAAAGCGCCTGGCTATCTGACCCACCTTGCTAACACAACCCGCACCAAAAACTACCTCTACGGGCAGGTAAAACTCAAACTCGCTCATGCCTCCGTTATGTCTTCTCTCTGAATTTCCATCTCCTCGGGTATGGTGCCTTCAAAGGTGGGAGTAGGATAGGTAGGCACAATACCTTCTTCCTCCACCTTCTCCGCACAGTGGGCATGATATCTGGTCCAAGGTATAGCCTGCAGCCTCTCGTAAGGTATCTCTTCACCGCAGTACTCGCATATACCGTAAGAACCGGCTTGCATCTTTTGAAGAGCGTAATCTATTTCCCTAAGTATAAAGACCTCCCTTGCAGATAGCGTATCCAAAAGCTCCTGTGTGTAAGTCATTTGACTGAGGTCTTCAAGGTCACCGGGCTCTTTTACCTCTTCTCCTATTCTCGCCTGAGTGTCTTCTTTTTTGCGGTACCTTTCAAGTATCTTAGCTTTTTCTTCAAGCAACTTTGTCCTCAGGTTATCAAGCATTTCCTTTGTAAACATTTTTGTACCTCCTGTGTTTTAAGGTTAAATAATATAACCTGTGTTAAAATTTTTGCCATGTACACCCTGATCCAAAAGCACAAAACCTTACTCGTCTTTATAGTCACCGTAGCGTCAGGAGCCTTCTTCCTTTGGCTTTTTTTTACAGGTAGCGTAAGAGACATCACCTCTGTGGGCAAAAAGTGTGTGGCAGAGGTAAACGGCAGTTGCATAACCTTGAGAGATTACAGAAGAGAGCTTTTGAGGTTTTCCAACATACAGAGCAGAGACTTAGAGGAGGTTATAAAAAAACAGGTCATTGAAAATCTCATAACTCAAGAGCTCCTCTATCAAAAAGCTAGATCTCTGGGCTTTTATGCCTCTGATGAGGAAGTTGTAAGCGTTATAAAGAGCGACCCCACCTTTCAAGAAGGTGGAGTCTTTAGCGCTTCTAAGTATAAGGAGATGCTGGCAAGGCTAGGACTTGAGCCGGGTGAGTACGAAGATTACATAAGAAGGATGCTAACTGTGCAGAAACTTTTAGCACTTGTATCCAACAGCGTCTACCTTTCAGAGGCAGAAAAAAACATAAATTTGGCGGTTCAATCCACATTGCTATCAGGAAAACTCTACATCATCACACCTTCAGATGTTGAGGTTTCTTACACTCCCACTCAAGAAGAGATGATGAGCTTTTACGAGAAAAATAAGGAGCTTTTTAGAAGGCCGGAGAAGAAGCTCGTAAGAGTTTGGGCGGAAAAAGACAAGGCTAAGGTAGAAGAAATTTACAGGGCTATAAAAGAGGGCAAGCAGGTTCAGGGATATACCGAATATCTGCTTCCTGACGATGCCAACCGTTTACCCAAGGGAGTAAGCTCTGAGGTCTCAAAGCTTGATCAAAAGGATGGTATCCTTGTAACCAAAGAAGGTGATGAGTACCTAATTGTTTACTTATACAGAGTTGAGCCAGCTGGAATAAGGAGCTTTGAAGAGGTAAAGGAACAGATAAGGTCGGCTTTGATAGATAAGAGAAAGGCTTCCCTCCTTAGAGATAAAGCTCAGGAGATATACAAAAGGCTTACCGAGGGAAAGGATGTAAGCGTAAAGTATCTGACTTTTGAGGACACGCCTGTAGACCAGATTATGAGCATAGCTAAGGTAAAGGAAGGTCAGGTGGTGAGCTTTATACTCTCAAAACAGAAAGTGTTTGGTCCTTATGAGTTATCTCAGGGCTACGGAGTTTTTGTAATAACCGACAGAAAGAAAAAACCTGCGGATGAAGAAGAGATTAAAAAACTTACGCAGGATATTCTAAATATGAAGTCTGATGCCACGGTAAATTACCTCATAGAGCATCTTATAAGAAGTGCTAAAATAAAGATAAACGAGGAGGTCATTAAAGGAGGCGCTTGATGGAGAGAATTTGGAAGACAGGCATAACCCAGCATATTGGACACGAGACATACATCAGAGGCTATCGGCTTCTTGATCTTGTAGGTAATCTCTCCTTTGCACAGGCTATCTATCTGATACTCAAAGGCGAACTCCCAACAGAAAGGGAGAGTAGGATGATGGAAGCTATGCTGGTGTCTGTTATTGACCACGGTATAGCACCACCTTCTGCTATTGCGGCAAGGTCTGTGGCATCAGGTGGTAACTCTTTGAATGTGGGGGTTGCGGCTGGTGTGTTAGCTTTTGGGTCCGCTCACGGGGGAGCTCTTGAAGATGCCATGAGGTTTATCCAAGAGGGAGTGTCAAGCAAAAGAAGCGTTGAAGATATAGTAAAAGAGTATTTAGAGACCAAAAAGCCTATACCTGGCTACGGACACAGGTACTACAAGGACTTTGACCCACGAACAAAAAGGCTTATGGACATAGCCAGAGTTCTGGAGTTTTACGGAGAGCACTGTAAGTTTGCAGAGGATGTGGCCGAAGAGATAGGCAGGCAAAAAGGTAAAAAGCTGGTGCTGAATGTGGACGGTGCTATAGCTGCGATAGCTTCCGAGATGGGCTTTGACTGGAGGCTCGGCAAGGGCTTTTTTATCATAGGAAGAGTTCCCGGACTTGTAGCACATGTTTATGAAGAGCTCACCACAGAGAAACCTTTCTCTAAGAGATTAGATGAAGAGAGGGATGTGGAGTATACGGGATCGCCTCCCAGAGAACTTCCTCAAGAGCTTAAAAAGATATAATGCAAGAGTTTATATCAAAGATATACAAAAACTTTTTGAAGCTTGCCTTTAACATAACCATAATTGTGCTTACAGTAAGCCTCTTTATAGGCATTTTCAGGACAGTTTCAGAAATTGGTCTTACCCTATCGGAAGCAACTGTAAGGCTTGGATTTAAAGAGCTCGTTACGAATGTGCTTTCGCTGGTGGTGGTGCTTGAACTTATAAGGGCTTTCATAGATTTTTTTGAACATGAAAGAGTAAGAGTAGACATACTTTTGGAGGTGCTTATAGCCTTTGTTATAAGAGAGTTCATGCTACATCTCTTTGAAGGCAAGATGGCAGGTCAGGATGTGTTCTTCTGGTCCTTTGGGATCATATTTCTCATAGGTGCCAGGGCTATAAGTCTCTTCTACAGAGTGCCTAAAGCTTAATATGCTTCCTCTTCTACACGGATGATGACTGGCTGTCCAACTATAATAGGGAGTTTCTTTATGTCCTCTATTGCCCTTTGCATGTTCTTCTCGTAAGCTTTGTGTGTGAGGATTACGAGGGGAACTGTAGCTTCTCCTTCTCTCCTCGCCAACTTACAAACTTTTTCCTTCTGCAGGACACTTGCTATGCTTATGTTATAGTCCGCCAAAACTCTTGAAACACCTGCCAAAACACCCGGTTTATCAGGCACATCAAACCTTATATAATACCTACTGTAAAAGTTTTTGCCTATCCCTATGGGTTGATTCTCCCACTGGAACTCGTCATGATCTTTGCTACAGAAAAGTACCTTTTTGGCTATGTCTACTATATCAGATACCACGGAGGAAGCGGTGGGGTAAGACCCGGCACCTTTGCCGTAAAACATGGTCTTTCCTACAAAATCACCTTCTATCATTATTGCATTGTAAACATCTGAAACTTTAGCCAAGGCATCCTCTGACCTTATGAAGGTAGGATGAACTCTTACCTCTATCTCTCCATCAGTTCTCTTGGATATGGCAAGGAGTTTTAGGGTATATCCAAGTTCCTTGCCCAGTTCCACATCAAGCAGGTCAAGATCCCTTATACCTTCCACATAAACATCTTCAAAAGGGACATATCTTCCAAAGGCTATCATGGAAAGTATGCATATTTTGTGAGCGGAATCCCATCCGTCTATATCAAGGGAGGGGTCAGCTTCTGCGTATCCCAGCTTTTGAGCAAGTTCAAGAGCATGAGAAAAATCCATATGGTCCTCAAGCATTCTGGTGAGTATATAATTGGTGGTACCGTTAAGGATACCGTATATGGTATTTATCCTGTTGGCAACAAGACCTTCTCTTAGTGCTTTCACTATGGGAATGCCACCTCCCACAGATGCTTCAAATCCTATGTATAATCCCTTTTCCTTTGCCTTCTTGAATATCTCAAAACCATCTTCCGCAAGAAGGCGCTTGTTGGCAGTAACCACATGCTTTCCCCTCTCCAAAGCTTCAAGTATCAGGCTTTTGGCAAAGGTTTTGCCTCCGACAAGCTCCACCACAATATCGCTTTCATTGATAACATCCATATAGTCATAGGTCCTAAGGTTTAAAGGCACCTCTATCTCTCTTGGTCTTTCCCAGTCCTTGTCCGCCACCTTGGTAAGCAGTATGTCTATGCCCGTCTTCTTCTTTATAATGTGTGCATTCTCCAAGAGGAGTTTTACCGTTCCAGTCCCTACAACACCGCAACCTACTATACCTATCCTTACCTTCACACATCTATTATATCACTTCATTCCGTGCGTTTTGTAAGGCACAGGTATGTATTGCACAGAAGGCACCTGCGATCCCATCGGCTGCGGGAAAAGGTCCATCAGAGCATAAACTTCCTCAGGCACCTCCGTACTTACATTGAGTCCTATTTCTCTGAGTTTTTCAACGCTAAGAGGATAGTCATGAGTATACTTACCAGTGGCAAGCTCCTGAGCTATCCTCCTTGCTTTCTCCTCCTCCATACCATTGTTTTTCAAAAGATTCACCAGATAATCTATCATCTGGTCTATAGCCTTTTTAGCTACATCAGCCAGTATGAGAGTCTGATCGTCTATCTCGTTCACATTTTTAAGCTCAAGTACCTTTAGTATTGATGCAGCAGGCATCTGCCCAAGCTGTGGGTCAACTGGTCCAAGCACCGCATTGTGGTCCATCACAATCTCATCGGCGGCAAGAGCTATAAGGGTACCACCAGACATGGCGTAATGGGGTACTATAACTCTCACAGGTGCCTTGTGTCTTGAGAGGGCATTAGCTATCTGAGTAGCAGCAAGAGCAAGACCTCCAGGTGTATGGATAATGAGGTCTATAGGCATGTCCTCAGGAGTCATTCTTATGGCTCTGAGCACCTGTTCCGAATCCTCTATGTTTATGTATCTGAATATAGGTACTCCCAGTAGAGCGAGGCTTTCCTGTCTGTGTATGAGGGTTATAACTCTGCTCCCCCGTTTTCTTTCAAGCTGCTCAATAATGGCTTCCCTTGCCCTACTCAGAAGGAACCTCCTCCACACGGGGATGATAAATAGGAATATGAGTAAGAAAAACCACAGAAAGTTAAACATGTAAGCTATAGGATTTAAATAAGGCTGTGCTTGGTCCATGAGATATAATTATAAGGATTAAATTTAAAACTGATGAAAAGAGAAAGAACCCAGTTTGTATGTCAGGAGTGTGGATACTCCTCAGCCAAGTGGCTTGGTAAATGTCCCTCTTGCGGAAATTGGAACTCCTTTGTGGAGGAGAGCGAGCATGTGCTAATAAAGAGCTATAGAGAGAAACCCTCTGTGAGGTCTATATGTGAGTGGGAGCATGAAGGTCTGGAGAGGAAGAGTGTAGGTTTTGAAAACTTTGATAGGGCAATTGGTGGAGGTATGGTTCCGGGTCAGGTAATGCTTCTGGCTGGGGAGCCAGGTATAGGCAAATCCACTCTGTTGCTTCAGGTATCCGACAGGTATGCTCAAAATTACGGAAGTGTACTTTATGTATCTGGGGAAGAGTCTGGCTCTCAGATAGCTGTAAGAGGGAGGAGGACGGGTGTTAAGAGCAAAGATGTGCTGGTGCTTCCAGAGACAAGACTGGAGGCTGTCCTTGATGTAGCGCAAGAATTAAACCCCCAGCTATTAGTTGTGGATTCTATCCAGACCCTCTATACGGAAAGTCTCTCTTCATCTCCAGGGTCTGTGTCTCAGGTAAGGGAGTGTGCCTTTAGGATAACTGAGTTTTGCAAATCAAGAGATATTCCCGTTTTTCTGGTCGGACAGATAACAAAGGAGGGCGACATAGCAGGACCTAAGGTGCTGGAACACTTGGTGGATACGGTACTTTACTTTGAAGGTGAGCGCTTCAATTTTTACAGGATAGTGAAAGTGGTAAAAAATAGGTTTGGCTCCTCGGGGGAAGTGGCGGTTTTTAGGATGCTGGACAGAGGTTTAGAGGAGGTTCCAGAGCCTTCAGCCTTCTTTCTTCAGGAGAGGACCCAAAGCTGTGGAAGTGTGGTATTTCCTTATACAGAAGGTAGCAAGCCAGTACTGGTGGAGGTTCAGGCTCTTACCATACAAGCCCTTTACACAACACCTCAAAGAAGGTCGCAAGGTTACGATGTGAACAGATTATCCATAATACTTGCTGTGCTTGAAAAGGAGTGCAAGATATTTACCAGGGATAGGGATGTTTTTGTAAATGTGGTGGGTGGCATGCAGATAAGAGAGCCCGCAGCAGACCTTGCAGTTGCCCTTGCCATAATCTCATCCATAAAGAACAAACCAATACCCGACATCGTAGCCTTTGGAGAAATAGGTTTATCTGGCGAACTGAGGGCGGTTCACTTTGCGGATGTTAGATTAAAAGAGGCAGCCAGATTTGGCTTTAGCCGTGCCTTCTTGCCCAAATCCATAAGTATTCCTGTGGAAGGGATGGAGGTTGTTGGGATAGCTCATCTAAGAGATGCCTTGGAAATTCTGTAATACAGCGTGTTTAAAAAATTCCAAAGTATTGATTAACAACACTTTGGACGCCCGCCCACGCTGACAGCGAGCTAACCTGACTTGCCACTCCCTTCCAATCCTTTGAGACTACTATCCGCCTCAAAGGAGAGAAGTCCCTTATAAAAGACTTCCCAAGAAGAGAGATGACCAGGGCTACCTTAAGAACTTGCCAGAAATGATAGGAACTAAGACTTGTTCCATACAGAGGTCTTAATCCCCTTTCTGGCTCACTCTTAAGGCTTTGACTTATCAAAGTAATCCACTTCCTTATGCTTGATAGCTCTCTTTTTATGGCTTTTCTTTTATACTTGTTGGTTTCTTTATCATACCTTGCTTTAGTTTGCTCGTGCATCCCCTTTAGTCTCTCAAGACTGTAAGTTAAAAATTCTTTGTCTTTTAAAAGTTCTTTATAATTCTTTGGCGCTTTCTCTTTAAATCCTAAAGCTCTTCTTCCTATTACATAAGCACCTGCTACATCTTTGGTTATGTTGTATATGGGACAGTACTTTAACGCTCCTATCACTGAAGTGTAAGCAGGATTTACCTGCAAGACTTGTATGCCATTCCTTTTGGCAAGCGTTATTATCTTCTCTATCAAACCTTTATAAACCCAGCTATGTAGTCTTTTTCTAAGCTTTCCTTTTCCATCTCCTCTCTGTCCTTTATCTATTTTGTTTAACTTCTCTATCGCTATAGCCTTGCTTTTCTCTTTCGCCAGCTCTATTATTCTATGTGCTGTTTCCCACAGTATCTGCTTTATCTGGTTTCTGTCTTTGTTTAGTATCTCACTAAGAGTTATTTCTCCGTAAGAGTTCAGGTTTTCCTTTCTGTCTACTTCTGCATATGCTATGTGCAAAGGGCTGGCGTTTAGGTCTATGCTTAGCACTCCGCTTTCTTTTGTTATCCTCAGCTCAGGTAATTTCTCTTGGTAAGACACAAAAGCGTAAAACTCCCCATCTTTTAGCTTTATCTCTACTGTGTAAGGAAAGTATTCATTCGTGCTTTCTGCTTGTAATAATGAGCTTATAAAATTTATCCATTTGTCTTTTTCTCTTTTGACTGTCCTTTGCACTTTTGCGTATATCCACTCTCTACTGCCAACATTTATTTTCAGGTACAACTGAGTACCTTCAAGCTCAAACCTTACATTGTTATTCCCTTTAGCTCTTTTGTTGCCTACTGAGTAAAGGCTTTTCTAAAACAGCTCTCTTCCTCCAAATATAACCTTTCTTGGATTTTGGCTTCTTTCCAAGCAAGATAGCAAGATACTTTTAGCCTTTATAACTGCACTTTGTGAATACTTGGCGTTTAGTTTGAAGACTTCTTGTAGCTTTTTTGTGATGTTGTTGAAAGTGTCTAATGACTTTGGGTTATTACTTTCCAGAAGTCTTTTGTATGCGTACCTTGTGGCAGACATTAGCACTCTCATAAGTTCAAGCAGTTTCTTTTTGTCTTCTTTAGGAGGTGCTAACTTACATTGAAGGGTTAGCATATGGAGTATTGTAAAACTAAACTTACTGTGCTTCAAGCTCTTGGAGGCGTGTTAGCTTTCAAGCTGTTGATATACAAGAATTTAAGGATTTTTAAACAGGCTCTATGAAACTTGACAGAAAGATTTTGAGACTGTATATTAATTCCATAACTTCTCAGGAGGTTGAAAATGAACTTGGAAGAGGTAAAGGTGGGTGCAGAGGTTATGATACAGGATCTTATTGGAAAGGAAGAGGTGCTAAGAAGGGTGGAGGCAATGGGACTAAGGCGTGGAAGAAAAGTTGAGGTGCTTCAAAAGGTAGGTAGAGTTATACTTTTAAAACTTAATAACTCAAGGCTTGCAATAAGCAGAGATATTGCCAAAAACATATTCGTAAAATGAAGGTTTTAAAAAAAATCCTCAGGGTTGCCTTGGCGGGCAATCCCAATGTGGGTAAGACCAGCATACTTAACCACCTTGCTGGCACAACCCTTAAAGTGGGCAATTGGCCAGGTGTGACCGTTGAGAAGAGGGAGGGTAAAGCTACTTACAAAGATTACACGCTCATCTTGATAGACCTACCGGGTATATACACCTTAGAGCCTGTCTCTGAGGACGAGCTTATAGCTTACAGGTTTCTGACGGAGGAAAGCCCGGATGTTATCGTAAATGTGATTGAGACTCCCAACATGGAGAGGGATCTCCTCCTGACAGCTCAGTTTCTTGAGCTTGGCATGCCCATGGTTATAGTCCTTAACATGATGGACGAAGCTCAGAAGTTGGGTATAGAGATAGATACTCAAAGGCTTGAGGGGCTTTTGGGCATAAAGGTAGTAAAGACTAACGGAAGAACTGGTTTAGGGGTTAAGGAAATACTCAGTGCTGTGATAGAAACTTACGAAAAGGGAATAAAACCTAAGGAAGTTAGGTATTCGGAAGAGATGGAGAAGATTTTGGACGCTCTCAGAGAAGAGGCTTCAGAATCAAAGCATCAGCTTATAAAAAAGCTTCTCTCTTATAGGGAGCATGCACAAAAGCTGGAGAGGCTTTATGGAAAGCCTGCCTACCATATAATAAGGGATAACAGATTTGCTTTTGTACACGGTCTATACAATGAGGTGGTAAAGAGAAAAGCCATAACCTCTATGGATATCACCTCCCTTTTGGACAAGTTTTTGCTTCATCCCTATCTTGGCATGACCATCTTCCTTTTAGTTATGTTTGCCCTCTTTAAGGTATCCTTTGACTTTTCAAAACCTTTTATGGACTGGCTGGATGGTTTTTTAAATGGCTTTGTTTCTCCCTTTGTAAGGATAGAGCTTGAAAAATTAGGTGTTGAAAACTGGGTAGTGAGATTCATTTCGGAGGCTCTTATAGGGGGGGTGGGTTTTGTTCTAACATTTACACCGCTGATAGCTACCATATATCTGCTTCTGTCCTTCCTTGAGTTTACCGGATACCTCCCAAGAATAGCTTTTCTGATGGACAGATTCATGCACAGGCTTGGACTTCACGGTAAGAGCCTTATACCTCTGCTTTTGGGTTTTGGGTGTAATGTGCCAGCCATAGTGGCAACAAGAACTATGGAAAGCAGAAGGGATAAGCTCTTAGTTATAACTATGATACCTTTCATGAGCTGTCCTGCAAGGCTTGTGGTCTTTTCCTTCTTTGCTATCACCTTCTTTAGCCATCCTGTCTTGGTAATATTCAGCCTTTATCTTTTAGGCATACTTGTAGCTTTTTTTACTGCTATACTTCTCAAAAAGGTGGCTTTCAAAGGTGGCCTTGATCACTTTGTGATGGAGCTTCCACCCTATCGCCTGCCCACGCTGAAACTCCTTCTAAGAATAGTTTGGGTTTATCTTAAAGACTTCCTTTATAGAGCAGGTACTCTCATATTTGCGGTGTCCGTGCTTATATGGCTGAGTTTAAACCTTCCACCAGGGGTAAAAACAACCCAAGATAGCCTCGCAGGAAGATTTGGAAAGCTCATCACACCTATCTTTGAACCCATAGGCATAACGGATTGGAGGATTTCCACATCTTTGGTACCTGCATTTCTTGCAAGAGAGATAGTCCTTAGCTCTATGGCTACCATATACTCGGTAGAGAAGGAAGAGACTAAAGAGTTTTTGCCTCTGCAGGAAGCAAAGAAACAGGTTTATGCCCTGAAAGACGCTGCAGAAGAAGCTTTTTCTTCCCTCATTAATCCCCTACCAAAAACTTTTGAAGTTTCTGAAGAACACAACACCCTCAGAGCTGCCATAACAAAGAGCATGAGTGGAGCAAGCGCCTTGTCTTTTATGATATTCATTCTCATTTACACTTCCTGCTTAGGAACAGTAGCGGTCATGTGGAGGGAGGCAGGAAGAGGCTTTGCTTTGGGCTTTTTGATATACAGCTTTGTGATGGCTTGGATAGTAAGCTTTTTAGTTTACAGAATAGGGAGCTTGGTATGAGTTGGATAAGCATAATTTTCTTACTCCTTTTAGTCTTTGTGCTGTTATTTCTCTGGAGAAGAAAAAGAAAGAGAAGCTGTTGTCAAGCTTAAATTACCTCTTTATGCCTGCGGATAGTTCTGTAATTGGCAGTATTACGCTAAAGACTACAAAGGCAACAATGATACCTATGATAAGCATAGAGAGAGGCTCTGCAAATCTTATCCAAAAGCTTATTGTCCTCATGGCCTCTCTGTCATAGAGCTCCTCAATTAGGGATAGCATTCTTTCAAGTTCACCGCTCTTCTCACCTGTGCTTATAAGATTGACAAAGAGAGGGGGAAATAGATCAGTCCTTGTAAGTACCTCCGACAAGCTTTTGCCCTTAGCGAGTTCTTCTTCAATATTATTCAAGCTATTTCTCATGTAAGAGTTTGTAATGCTTCCCCTGCTCAAAGAGAGAGCTTTTGTGAGGGGTATGCCTGATGCAATACTCATACGCAAACTTCCCGCAAATCTTGAAAGGTTAAAGTAGTAAAAGACCTTTCCAAAAACGGGGATTTTCAAAGAGATCTCGTGCAGCTTTTCTTTTCTCACAAACCTTTTCCCAAATACCATCAGAACTACAAAGGCAGGCAAAAGGTAAAAGAGGTAGCCTATTATTTTGGAGATAAAGAGCAAGACCTTTGTTATCAGAGGCAGATCCTTGCCAAAGCTTGCAAGTACAGTTGCTATTTTTGGTACCACAAACTTTACCACCACCAGCACCGATAAGATGCTTAAAACTATGACAAAAGCGGGATAAGTAAGAGAGGAAAAAATCCTTGACCTTATGTCTGAAATCCTTTGCAGAAAGTTCCCTGCTATGGCAAATATCTCTTCAAGGTTTTCGCCCCTCTCTGCGGTTTTGAGCATCTCTACCAGAAATTCTGGGAATATCTCAACCCTTTTGAAGGCTAAGTGGAGAGGTTCGCCCCTTTCTATTGCCTCCTTTATAGAGGCAATGGCGCTGGATATCTTTTTATCTTCTACCTGATGGGCAAGCATCTCAAGAGCCTTGGTGAGGTTTAACCCCGAGGATAAGAGCAGGGAGAGCTGTAAAAGTGCAAAGGAGAGGTCTTCATCGGAGGGCTTTCTCTTTATTAATTCTCTGCTCCATATACTCTTTTCCTTTTCAATCTTGATGGGCTTTATACCCTGAGAGACTAAGAGTCTGTAAGCGGTGCTCTGGTCTGGGGCTTCAATCTTACCCTTTCTAATATTTCCCTGCCTGTCTATACCTGTGTATAAGAGAGCCATCTACTCTACCCAATAGTTGGGTGCCTCTTTTGTTATAATAACATCATGAACATGTGATTCTCTGTAACCTGCGTAAGTGATCTTTACAAACTTTGCCTTTTCTCTTAACTCTCTTATATTGCTGGCTCCTACATAGCCCATGCCTGAGCGAAGTCCTCCCACCAGCTGAAATATGACATCGCTAAGCTTGCCTTTATACGGCACCCTACCTTCTATACCTTCAGGAACAAACTTTTCCATGTTTTCCTGCCCATATCTATCACTGGAGTATCTGCTCATCATGGCACCCAAAGAGCCCATCCCTCTATATACTTTGTAGGCTCTACCTTGATAATAAATGGTCTCGCCAGGAGCATCTTCTGTTCCGGCAAGTAAGTTGCCCAGCATAACTGCGCTTGCACCTGCGGCAAGAGCTTTGACAATGTCGCCTGAATACCTTATACCTCCATCCGCTATAATTGGTATGCCGTACTCTTTTGCTTCCTCATAAGCCCACATGATGGCAGTTATCTGCGGAACCCCCACCCCAGCAACCACCCTCGTAGTACATATGGAACCAGGACCCACTCCCACTTTAACCGCATCTGCTCCGGCTTTTATTAGATCCCTTACGCCTTCTCTTGTTGCCACATTTCCCGCTATCACATCCACCTGTGGAAAGTTGGACTTTATCATTTCCACAGTATCCAGCACTCTTTTGGAGTGGCCATGAGCTGTATCTACCGCTATCACATCCACATGGACAGAAACCAGCTCCTCAACGCGCCTTTTGGTATCAGGCCCAGTACCAACCGCCGCACCCACCCTGAGCCTTCCTATTTCGTCTTTACAGGCGTTGGGATACTTCTTCCTTTTGACTATGTCTTTTATGGTTATTAGCCCGCGAAGTCTCCCCTCTTTATCCACTATAGGAAGTTTTTCCACCTTGTGCCTATGGAGTATCTCCTCAGCCTCTTCTAAGGTAACCCTCTCTTGAGCTGTTATCAACCCTTCCTTAGTCATAAAGAGAGATACAGGCTTGTCGTAATCAGTGGTTTTTAGAAAGCGCAGGTCTCTGTTGGTGAGAATACCAACCAGCATACCATCAGCGTCAACTACAGGCACACCAGAAATTTTGTACCTTTCCATTATCTGCATAGCTTCCCTAACGGTATTGTGGGGATGTACAGTTATGGGTTGGAGTATCATACCACTCTCTGATTTTTTCACCTTTTCAACCTCTTGTGCTTGTTTTTCTATGCTCATGTTCCTGTGAATGATACCTATGCCGCCTTCTCTTGCCAGAGCTATGGCTAGCCTTGACTCTGTAACGGTATCCATCGCAGCAGAAACTATGGGTATGTTGAGCTTTATCCTTTTGGTAAGTTGAGTGGATACATCCACCTCGTTAGGCAGAACCTCTGAGTACTGAGGTATCAAAAGAATGTCGTCAAAGGTATATCCTTCAAAAAATTGTGCGTCTTCCATGTATTTATTATACTACCCAGATCACTCCTTTATGAACTTTTTAAGGGCAGAGAACCTTATGTCTATGCTTTGTCCTTCTTCCAGGGGAATACCTTTACATTGAGGGTCGCAGAGGGGTTTGATGGGTATACTCAGTATAATCTGCTCCCTTACAAGATTTACCAGGTCAAAGCTCTCCTCATCCTCAAAAAAAGACACATCAAGATCCTTAGGCTTTATGTGGACTATGTCCTTGGTGGGATAGGGCTCTATCCTTATATCTTCCGATAGGCTCATGTCTCTTGCAAAGAGTGAGAGACACCTACTACACTCAAGGGTAAGACTCCCCTCTATCTCCAAATGCACACGATAACCGCCCTTTTCTTTTGTGATCTCCACATACACGTTTACAGGCTCCATCAGCTCCCCCATGTCTGCAGGAAGAAGGAGTTCCTTGGGAGATATTCTGTAAAAACCCGTAAATTTGGACCTTCTCTTGAATATCTCCCTGAGATTCAGCGTAACCATAATGGTTTAAAATACTTCTTCAGAGAGAAAATTCAAGGAGGTTTCCATGAACATAGTGGCGATCGGAGGAGGTACGGGACTTTCAAGCCTTTTAAGAGGTCTTAAAAAAGAGGTGGGAGAGAGGGTAAAAAGCTTGTCTGCTATAGTTACTGTTGCCGACAGTGGGGGGAGTACTGGAAGACTGAGAAAAGCCTATAACCTACCTGCTCCCGGGGACATAAGGAACTGCATAGTTGCTCTGTCAGAGAGTGAACAGATCATGCAACAGCTTTTTCAATACAGGTTCAAGGGTGGGGAGTTGGAAGGACATGCTTTTGGAAATCTTTTTTTAATAGCGCTCACCGATATTACGGGAAGTTTCATGATGTCCATAAAAATAGCATCTCAGATACTGAGGACTAAAGGTGATATCATTCCGGCAACCGTTGGCGATGTACATCTCTGTGCCGAGTTCTCGGACGGAAAAGTGGTCATGGGAGAAGAGGAGATCACCAACTACGGTAAAGAAAATAAGGTCAGGATAAAGAGGATATGGATACAGCCGGAGGATACACTAACGCCCATAGACGCCGTAGGAAGGATTGAGTCTGCAGACATGATAACCTTTGGTCCAGGAAGTTTGTACACCAGTATAATACCCAATCTTCTTATAAAAGACATCAGGGAGGCGGTTGAAAGGTCCAATGCTCTAAAGGTTTTTATAGTCAATGCCATGACGCAACCCGGTGAAACAGATGGATTTACTGCTTACGACCATCTTATGACCTTTTTAAAGCACTCGGGGATAAAAAAGGTGGATGCGGTTATAGTAAATACCAAGATGCCTTCCAGCTCCATCCTTAAAAGATACCTGGATGAAGGCCAAGAGCCTGTAGTGCCGGATATAGCAAGAATAGCAAGAGAAGGGTTTAATGTTTATGCGGAGGACCTCATAGGTGATAAGGAAGATTTTGTAAGGCACGATCCTGACAGATTAGCAGACCTGCTGATGAGAGTTTACTATAACTATGCGGTTCTTCCTTAACTTTGACACTTCTAAGCTATCTGAGGAAAAGGTAGATGTATTGGTGTGCGGCAGTGGTATAGCAGGTCTTACCACCGCCATAACGCTGAGAGAGCTTGGGCTAAAGCCGGTGATCCTCACAAGAGGCATGGGAAATACCTATTACTCTCAGGGAGGTATAGCCTGCGCGGTCCACCCTCAGGATAGCCCACTTTTGCACTTTATAGACACTTACAAAGCCGGAAGAGGTCTTTGTCATGAGATGGCTCTGAGGGTGCTGGTTGATGAGGGTATTCAGTGTATATCCCATCTGGAAAGGTGGGGAGTAAAGTTTGATACAAAAGATGGACTTTATGAGACTACACTGGAAGGTGGACACTCCTTCCCAAGAGTGCTGAAAGTCAAGGATTATACAGGGAGAGCCATATACCAAGCTCTTTTAAAGAAAGCTCAAAGTCTTGAGATTCCCATAATCACCGGTGAACTGCAGGAAATACTCGCCTATGACGGTGTAAAGGGTGTGCTTTATTACGATGGAAGTTTAAAATTTTTAAGGGTCAAGGCTTTGGTGCTGGCTACGGGAGGAGCAGCTAGCATATTCTTGCACACATCCAATCCAGTAAAAGTCAGAGGTGATGCCATAGGCATAGCTCTGAGGTGCGCTGTAGATATAAAAAATCCCGAATTTGTCCAGTTTCATCCCACTGTTGTTGAAGGGACAAACCTGCTCATATCCGAAGCTGTGAGGGGGGAAGGAGCACTGCTGGTGGATGACAAAGGCGAGAGATTTGTAAACGAGCTTGAGCCAAGAGATACAGTAGCAAGAGCCATATACAACAAGCTAAAGGAAGGGAAAAGGGTTTTTTTAGATATGAGACCTATAAAGGGAGGCGAAAAATACCTGCAAGAAAGATTCCCCACAATAGTGGAGTTTTTGGAAAAGATGGGGCTTGACCCACGAAGGGATCTTATTCCGGTAGTTCCTGCTGCCCATTACTTCATAGGAGGTATGGAAGTTGACCTTTATGGGAGAACGCAAATCTTTGGTTTGTATGCTGTAGGCGAGTGTGCTTGTAGTGGCGTTCACGGAGCTAATCGCTTAGCTTCCAATTCCCTGCTGGAAGGGGTGGTTTTTGGACACAGGGTAGCCCACAGGATATATCACGACATAAAGTATTTTTCCTTCAGCGCTTCTCACTTTAAAAGTGAAAGAGAAGCTTTTTTAAAACCTCCCTATAGCTTTGACCATCTTAGGAAGCTCATGTGGGATGCATGCGGACTGGAGAGAGAGGAAGGGGAGCTTTTGCAAGCCATAGAAATATTAAAAAGCTGGCTCAAAGACATGGAAAAATGGGAAGATACCATACAAAACAGGGAGCTTTTGGACATAACCCTTGTAGCACTCTCTACCCTAAAAGCCTCACTTTCAAGAAGGGAAAGCAGAGGTGTGCACTACAGAAGGGATTATCCCTATGAAAGGGAAGAGTTAAGAAGGGACAGTTTAGTAAAGCTGGAGGAATTACTTGGGCTCTAACCTTTGAGTAGCTGACACAAATGTTATGCAATCATCTTGCAGGAGTTTTTTAAGCTCTGAGTGCGTAAGTGTCAAAACCAAAAAGTCCCCTCCCTCTACCTTGACTCTGTAGCTACTTCTTATTCTCTCCTTGCAAGGCTCATCCTTTACAAGCACTTTAAAGTCCATTTGACCTTCGTAGCCCCTCTCATAAAAGAGCTTAGCTTTTGGGTCAAGCTTTTTATTCACAGTAGCGCACCCTAAGGTAAAGATCATAACAAAAAGCATCAAGTACTTCATGCAAGACATTATAGCACTCTGTCAGGTATTATAATATCCCAATGCTTCAGGAGCTTATTGCAACGGGCTTTTTTGTGGGTAGGTTTAGATACGCTCCCGGAACGGTGGGGACTCTGCTGGGTATTCCCTTGGTGTATCTGTTTGCTTTTAAATGGTGGCTGGTGGCTATTCTGGGAATTTTCCTTTATCTGGTAGGTTTTTGGGCTTGTAGTTATGTGGTGGATATGAGAAAGGAGAGCGACCCCGAAGATGTAATTATTGATGAGGTGCTTGGCTACTTTTTGTCTTACATGCTGATAGAACCCACTCTTGAGTCCATCCTTGTAGGGTTTTTTACCTTTCGCCTTCTTGACATCTTTAAGCCTTATCCCATAAATCTCTTTGAAAAGCTTCCAAAAGGTCATGGTGTAATGGCTGACGATGCCATCGCAGGACTTATCAACTCCGTTATATTATTCTTTCTCTTTCATTAGCTGAATGTATTTGGCACCCGCAAGCAATACGCTAAAGGACAGATTTACCCATATAAAGAAGATGAGGATAGAACCCATGAAGCTATAAAGTGGATTTAGAGCAACCAGCTTAACTACAAATGCCGAAAACAGTTTATTAAAAAGCAGCAGAGCGCAGGAAGATAGCATTGCACCAACATAAACATCTTTAAAGGAATACTTTCTTGGTAAAAATAGAGTGTAGGTAAGAAATATCAGGACCCAGAAGGTGAGGAGATTTATAAAGTAAAAGAGGTAAGCGTTGTAATTACCCAAGTAAACTTTGAGAAAGGAGTTTAAAAAGAAAAGTAGAGAAAGACAGAGAGTATAGAGAAGTACCAAAGCTGGTGTTTTTACCCAAAAGACCCACTCCTTTTCGGATCTTGCTTCTGAAAGCACATAAAGAAATGCTCTGTACAAACTCTTAGAGAAACTTACAGAGAAAAAGTAGGCAACAGTGAAAGATAAAATAGAGCCTGATGTTCTGTGCTGATACACTTTTAGTATTTCAAGGATCACTCTTTCAGCTTGTTCAGGAAAGAGTAAAACAGCGTAGTTTATTATTTTATTAAAGTCAAAGAAAGGCAAAAATGAAGCTAAAAAGCTGGAAAAAAGTATCAAAGAACCCAAGACCATAATGAAACTGTAAGTCAAAGAAGAAGCATGATACGTATAGCCTTCGGTTATTGATATATAAATAGTGTAAAGAATATACTTAATGCTTTTAAACATCCGTAATCTCGTATTCTACAACATCTCCAAAGGGACTTCTGAAGGTGAACTTGTCACCTTCCCTATTGATTATGTAGTTGGGCATCAGGGGGACTTTGCCTTTACCACCTGGCAGGTCCACAGCGTAGGTTGGTATTCCCATGCCAGATATCCTTCCTCTGAGATATTCCATAATCTCAAGTCCTTTATCTATGCTGGTTCTGAAGTGAACAGCTCCTTTTACGGGATCGCAGTGGAAGAGATACTGGGGCTTTACTTTAATCCTGAGAAGTCCCCTAAAAAGCTCCAGCATGGTCTGAGGGTTATCATTCACTCCCTTCAGGAGGACCGTTTGGTTGTTTATGGGGATACCTCTTCTGAGTAGTCTCTCTACAGCTTCCTCCGCCTCTTCCGTGATCTCCTTAGGGTGGTTAAAGTGGGTGTTTATCCAGATGGGAGAGTACTTCTCTAAGATATCAAGAAGTTTGTTGTCAAAAAAGCGCTGAGGAGCAAGTACCAAAAGTCTTGTGCCAAAGCGTATGATCTCCACATGTTTTATCTTTCTCAGCTGGGAAAGTAAGTATTCAAGTTTTTCGTAACTCAAAGAGAGAGGCTCTCCTCCAGATATTAACACATCTCTTATCTCTTCATGCTCTTTTATATACTCAATCATTTTCCTCAGCTCTTCTGTGCTTCTTGACCTTTCACCTTGAGCAAATATCCTCTTTCTCATACAGTGCCTGCAATAAACGGCGCAGAAGGTAGTGACGCTCAAAAGAACCCTATCCCTGTATCTGTGGGTGAGTCCGGGCACCTGCCCTTCCTCTCTGAAGGGATCAGGCTCTCCAAGTCTCTGCGCATTTTCATCTACTTCCTCTCTGCGCGGTATACACTGAAGTCTTATAGGGTCGTTGGGGTCTTCTGGCTCAATGAGAGAAAAGTAATGAGGAGTTATGGCAAGTGGATAAATGCCCTTGGTCCTTTCTATGCCTTCTACTTCCTCTGGCAGAAGCTTTATGTACTTCTGTATATCTTCCCTTGTCTTTAACCTGTTTTTTATCTGCCAGCCGTAGTCTCTCCAAAGGTCCTTTGGTATGTTCTCAAAAAATCTCCTCATAAAAGGCATTATATTATTATGTGATGGATCGCATATTTGTATGGGGGATTAACTTTAAAACTGCCCCTGTTGAGTACAGAGAAGGGCTTGCCTGTAGCAGAGAGGAAACCGCTTATTTGCTTAGCATCTTAAAGACCATCAAAGGTGTTGAGGAGCTAATCCTTCTCTCAACCTGTAATAGAGTTGAGCTTTACGCGGTAGCTCAAGAGTATGCCTGTATGGAAAACTTAGTGAATACTTTGCTTGAGCTCAAAGGTGCAAGTTGGGATCTAAAGAGATACTCCTTCCTTTTGCAGGGCAAAGAAGCTATACATCACATATTCAAAGTAGCTTCAAGCCTTGACTCTATGGTAGTGGGTGAGACGCAGATAACCTCCCAATTTAAAGATGCCTTCAGCATTGCTAGAAATGTAGGCACTGTTGGAAAGGTGTTGCACAGGCTATACGAAAAAGCTCTCAGGACTGCAAAGAGGGTCAGAACCGAGACGGGTATAAGTAAGAATGCGGTATCTGTTAGTTATGTAGCTGTAGACCTTGCCAGGAAGATTTTTGGAAATCTCAAAAAGGCAAAGGTGCTTTTGGTGGGTGCGGGGGAAATGGGAGAGCTTGCTGCAAGATACTTAAAAAAGCTTCAGGCGAGCCTGTCTATAACTAATAGAACTTACGAAAAGTCGGTAGATCTCGCCAGAGAACTGGAAGGGCATGCCTTGAGGTTTGAAAGTTTGGAAGATTACCTTTACGAATTTGATATAGTGATACTTTCAACCGCTTCAAAAGAGCCTATCCTGAAAAAAGATATGGTTAAAAAAGCTATAAAGCTTAGAAATTACAAGCCCATGTTTATCATAGACATATCTGTACCAAGAAATGCAGACCCTTCCATCAACGACCTTGACGAAGTTTTTTTATACAACATAGATGACCTGAGAAGCATTGCGGAAAAAAATCTCTCCGAGAGGCTAAAGGAGAAAGAAAAAGGCGAGATCATAGTATGGGACGAGGTAGAGAAGTTAGTAAAGTGGCTTGAACTTCTAAAGGTGGAAAGTTACATCATAAAAATAAAAAACAGATGGAAGGATGTAGAAGCCAGAGAGCCGGCAGTGAGAAAGCTCATCCACTCAGTTATAGAAGAGATAAGAAAACAACCATCTTCAGCGGAGAGATTGTTTAAAATATTCGTTCAGGAGGTAGATGATGGAGACACGTTCAGAGGGTTATCCTATGTCCATAACAGAGCTGATGGAGCTTGAATCTGAGTACTCAATAAAGGCTTATATACTTATAAAGGCTGACCCAAGGGAGATACCCTCCATAATGCTTGCTCTTTCCACCTTTGATGGTGTGAAAACTGCAGATGTAGTTACGGGGCCTTACGACATAATAGTTTTTGCAGAGCTTCGCAATCAAGATGAGCTGGGCAGACTGGTTATAAACAAGATACACTCCTTAGAAGGTGTCAGAGAAGCTCTCACCTGCGTAGTGGTCAAAATATGAAGTATCCACAAATTTTGGAGTACGAAGACCGCATAGTAGTTATATACTCAGCGGATGAGCCCAATTACACGGAGGAGGATGACGGTGTGATCCTCTTCTACTCAAAGAAAGGGGATGTGGTAAAGATTATAATAAAAAAGGATGAAAAGCATCACATCATATACTTCTGATTACTTGGTTATAGAGGGAGGACACAGATTAGTAGGTAAGGTGAGGATTTCAGGCTCCAAAAACGCATCTTTGCCTATAATGATGAGCAGTTTGCTTACTGATGATGTATGTTATATAGAGGATGTTCCCGACCTTCTTGATGTAAGAAGCACTATTGAGCTTTTGCAGGTGTTTAATGCAGAGGTATCCTATCATCAAGGTAAATTGAGATTGGATGCTTCAAAGATAAAGAGCTTTATCGCACCTGACTACATAGTGAGGAGGATGAGGGCATCTGTGCTTGCCATGGGACCTCTTTTGGGAAGATTTGGTAAAGCTGTAGTAGCAATGCCCGGTGGGTGTTCCATAGGTGTAAGAGCCATAGATCAACACTTAAAAGTATTTGAGAGAGGTGGGGCTCGTATAAATGTACAGCACGGCTATGTTCATCTTGAGGTGGACAAAATAAAGCCTGTTGAGTATACCTTTGAGGTGGTGACAGTGACAGGTACCGAAAACGCACTTATGTTTTTAAGCAGATGTGAAAAGAGAAGCATACTTAGAAACATAGCTATAGAGCCTGAAGTCATGGACCTGGTGGAGGTCCTAAGAAGCATGGGTGTAAGCATAGAGATAGATGGTAGGACTGCCATAGTGAGGGGAAGCAGAGAGCTTAAAGGTTTTGCTCACAGAGTTATACCAGACAGGATAGAGGCGGGTACTTTCTTGGTGGCGGGTTTTATAACAGGTGGAGATATAGAGCTTGAAAATGTGCGCGTTGATCATTTAGGTAGCGTGATAGAAAAACTCAGAGAGGCGGGAGCTTGCGTTGAAGTATCTTCTGATAGAATCAGAGTTTATTCTAATGGAGGGGGTATAAAACCTCTCTCTATATCTACTTCCGAATATCCTGGCTTTCCTACGGATATGCAGGCTCAGTTTACATCCATGTGCTGTCTGGCAGAGGGCTTGTCAGAGATAACGGAAAACATCTTTGAAAATAGGTTTCAACATGTGGCAGAGCTTCAGAGAATGGGTGCGGATATACACATAAGGGGAAGAACAGCTTTTATAAAGGGTGTAAAAAAGCTTACCGGTGCAGAGGTTTTCTCAACGGACCTTAGAGCTTCTGCCAGTTTAGTCCTTGCAGGTTTGGTAGCAGAAGGGAAAACGGTGGTAAGGGATATATATCACCTTGACAGGGGATACGAGAGACTTGATGAAAAGTTAAAAAGCTTAGGAGCGCCTGTAGAGAGGCACTCCATTACTGATGTCATTTGATCTCTATCTTTTTTTCCTTTGATACCTCAGACTTGGGGAGCCTTATTTCCAAAATACCGTCCTTATACTCAGCTTTCACCTCTTCAGCCTTCACATCTACCGGCAGAGTCAACACCCTTTCAAACTTTCCGTAAACTCTCTCTAAGCGATGAATGGTTTCAGTCTTTTCCTCGCGCTCTTCCTTCTTCTCTCCTCTTATGTGTAGAGTATTGTCCTTTATACTCACCTCGATGTTCTCCTTTTTCACACCGGGCAATTCTGCCTTAACAACTATTTCATTATCCGTTTCGTACATCTCAACAGCAGGTGCAAAAGCTCTTTCTACCTCTTCTCTTGGCCACATTTCTTCAATAAGCCTGTCAAACTCTCTTCTAATTCTCTCCAGTTCAGCAAAAGGGTTCCACAACGCGATGCTCCTTCTCATGGCCCTCACCTCGCTATCCAAACACCGCGGCGTTTGGGCTGGGGTATTTTTATACCGCCTTTCTTGTGCTGTCCCTTCCCCAGCGGGCGGTATTGGGACAGCTTACATAATTTAAATATATTCTTATTTCTTACGCAGTCAAGTTTTCAAACTCAATGGCTACAGCACCTGAGCTTAGCATCTCATCTATTGCTCTTTCTGTATCACCAGGTTTTACATCCACACCTTTTGTAGCATCAATAAGAAGAAATGCCTGATATTCCAAGTTAAGGGCTCCCATCACCGTATTTTTCACACAGTAATCCGTTGCCACACCTCCTACAAAAACCCTCCTTATGCCTCTCTCTTGGAGTAAACTGTCTAGCATAGTTCCCTGAAAGCCCGAATAAGCGTCAAAGTCCCTACTGGTTCCCTTGGATATGATAAACTTGTTATCTTTTGGTATGCGTAGATCTTTATGAAACTTAGCTCCTTCGGTATTTTGAACGCAGTGGGGTGGCCACACTCCACCATTTTCTAAAAAAGAGATGTGATCGGGGGGATGCCAATCCCTCGTAAAATAAACAGGAAGCCCTCTTGAAGAGAAAATATCTATATAAGCGTTGAGCTTAGGCACTATCTTGTCGCCATCTGGTACTGGCAATGCACCCCAAGGCATAAAATCGTTTTGCATATCTACTACTATGAGTGCATCCTTATCCGTCAATTTTACTCTCATGGCTTTTACCTCCAAAGCACTTCTACCTCTTCTTTTAATTTAATTTCCTCCAAACTCACCTTGCAATTGTAAGCCACCACCCGATGACCTAAGCTTTTAAAAACCTTTAGTTTGTTGGCAAAAATTGGGTCCATCTCCCTATTGGGAGAAAAGGCATAGGCATCTTCCCTCTGGATTACAAAAACCATCTTAGGCGTGTATTTAGGGTAAGCCTTTATGAGTAGGTCTATGTGTCTGGATCCCCTTTGCGTAGGTGCATCCGGAAATAGGGCAATACCATCTCTTACAAGATTTACAGACTTCACTTCAATAAGCTCCTTACCTACGAGAAGATCCAGCTTACCACCCACCACCTTAGGCTCATACACAAGCTCACCTGCAGGCAACCCTTCCGCATACAGTTTAGGTGCAATTTGCGAATCAAGGCATACAAGGATACCTTTTTCACCCTCCGCCAACAGAAGTTCATAAGAGTACTTACCTTTATCTTTCTCCTTTAGGTATACACATGTTCCCTCTTTTAAAAGCTCGCTTAATCTTCCGGTATTTCTTAGATATGCAAAATGCTCTTTATCTTTTATGCGCACAACACACACGAAGCGATTAATTCGCTTTACAAATTCGCCACTTACAAGAGAGGGAAATCTCATTTTAGAAAAGCCCCACCGGGCGGTGGGGCAAACAATTAGGGGAGGGAGGGGGAGGGAGTTTATCACTCCCGCTTTTTTCAACCCACAGTTATTATAATATATCACTAAAAAATATTTGTCAAGGGGGAATGAGCCTGTTAAAAAAATCCTCAAATACCAAATTCTCAGCGTTGGCAAAAACAGCACAGCTCTCAAAAGCAAAAGACGCAATAAAAGGAGCGTGGTAAAGTCAGGGACTTTTGGGAAGAGTTCTTTTAGTCTTTCTTCCAGATCTCTGAGGGAGGGGTTTTTTTCTTCATTCTCTTTTCTGGAAAAGCTCAAGGAAATTTATAGCAGCTGTGTATACGACAGACTTCATCAGCAGACAAGGGAAGGCAGAACCGTTTATCTGGATGTGCTCAGTCTCAAGCTAAAAACCCGCTTGGAAGGTGTTGAACTTATGGTCTCTTTGTTTACAACACCTGGGCAGAAAAGATATTCAATTCTCAGACCTTGGCTTTTTGGACATACCTTCGCGGTAGTTTTTGTATTTGACTCTTCAAGAGGTGTGGAGGAAAACCTTGAAAGCTTTCGGGAGATAAAGGATTCAGATAAGGTAGTTGTTCAAGCAAACAAAAGGGATGCAGAGGGGGCTGTCCCACTTGAAGAGATAAAAAGAATTTTTGAAAACTATACAGTTATCCCTGCAGTGGCAAAGGATGGCGTAGGCGTAATAGAAACTTTTAAGGAAGCTCTGAGGATAGCTCTCCATGGTGCGGGAAAAGCTTTTAGACCTTCTTAAGAGGGCAAAGCCTACACTTGGACCTATAAGCAGAGATGCTGTGAACCTCAGCTGGATTCTTGAGATGCACAGCTGGTCACTTCAAACAGGCGTCTATACCTTTCAATCCCTTGAAAGATCATCCCTCTTGCCTATGGTTGATGGCCATCTTTTGGGAAGTTTAGAAGACAGCTTTGACATGCTAAGTTTTTATAGAACTACTAAAAACGCACTTGTGCATACTTTCAAATTATCTATTCCTCTTGAATTACCTCTTCGCAAAGCCAACCCCATATGGATTAACTTGGAAAGCCTCAGCTTTAACCTAAAGGAATTTTTTAGAAAAATAGAGGACTTTGGGACTACAGGTTTTGTAGAGGTGGAGGACAGGATAAAGAAAGAAAGGGGATACATATTTTTGTACAACGGTCTTGTAGTTTCTGCAAAAGTAGGAGAGTGATACCGCATTGAAGCGTATTCTCAGAAGTCTTTCGGAAAATGCCTGCCTTTTGAATATTTATGAGCTCAATCATATTACACTTGAATTTCTTCTTTCAAAACCAAAGCTTCTTTCCTACTTTTGGGACTTTGAAGAAGCGGAGAGATTCTTGAAAGAGATCTCTAAAAGACACGCAAGCCTTACCGCACTTTTGGTAAGCGTGTCTCTGTACGAATACGGATACAGGATGTATATGGATGGTGAGGTAATTTATGAAGAAGGCTTTGACACTGAAGCTCTATTTTTTGAAATTTATGTTATCAAAAGCTTTATGGAGCTCAATTTTCTTAAACCTGAGGATTACATATCTGAACATGAGAAAATAAAGGTACTCAAGTCAGATGAAAAATCCACGATAATTTACTTCTGCCCAGCTTGCTGGAGCATTGTATCTCAGAAGGACATAACATGTCCCAATTGTGGCTATGACCTCACAGAGTTTCATAACATGCCCTATGAGTATAAGCTCCTTATGGGGCTTGAGCATCCTGTAGTGGAGATGAGGATGAATGTAATACACACTGTAGGTGTAAAAGACCTAAAGGAAGCAATGCCACAACTTGAGTACATGATAAACAGAGAGTCTAACCCTATGCTGCTTATGGCTGTGGTAGATGCCTTGGCTAAGATGTCTCACCCCGAGGCTCTGGAGCTTCTTAGAAAACTTGCTCACCATACCTATCCCATAATACGCTCAAGGGCTAAGTATGCTCTGGAGAAAAGGCTCACTGGAGGGAGGAGATCACCAGCTGTCTGAGGGCTTCTATGAAGCTGGGATGATCCTTTAGGGTGGGTATTCTCACAAAGCTCTCAACTCCCAGGCTTTCTGCCAAGCTCTTGTATTGTACATCCAGCTCGTAGAGGGTTTCCGAGTGCTCACACACAAAGGATACAGGTATTAGAGCCAAACGCTTGACACCAGATTTTATAAGCTCTTCTATGAGTTTATCTGTAAAGGGCTCTAACCATTTAACAGGACCTATCTTACTCTGGTATCCCAGAGCATAAGAAACCTCAGGGAAGTGTTCCATTATAAGCTTTACAGTCTCCTCCGTCTGGTCTTTGTAAGGGTCTCCTCTTTTTATCACTTGGACGGGTAGGCTGTGTGCAGTAAACAAGAAAAAGTAGCTTTCCCAGCTCTGAAGATGCTCTTTTATGTTCTCTACCATGGCTCTTATGTAAGCAGGGTGATTGTGATAGGAGATTATTCTTATCACCGGCACCTGGGGAAAGCGCTTGAAGACTCTTTCAAACTCGTTAAAAGACGACCCTGTGGTGGTTTTGCTGTACTGCGGATACATGGGAAGAAGCACTATCTTGCTTATATCTTCGGTAAAAAGCTCTCTTAGAGCTTCTTCAGTAAAGGGATGCCAGTACCTCATGGCTACTACAACTTTGTAATTCTCTCCCAGCACGTTCTGAAGAGCTTTTGCCTGCTGCTCTGTCTGTTCTCTCTGAGGAGATTTGCCTCCCATGACCTCGTAGTAGTGTTTGGTCTTTTCGGCTCTTAGCTTTGCTATCAGGCGAGCAACTGGCTTTTGTATGAGTCTTGGTATCTCTATAATATCGTGGTCCGAAAAAAGGTTGTAAAGGAAGGGCTCAACCGCAGAGAGACTGTCGGGACCTCCCATGTTTAGAAGCACAACACCTATCTTACTCATTGGAAACCTCTACAAGCATGTTTTTAACGGGAAATACCTTTGAGACTCCTCCTCTCATGCTCACACCGATGAGTTTGTCCGCATACGATGCCAGCACTTCTCTCAAAGTGACTACGATAAACTGCGCCTTCTGGGACCTTTTTCTTATGAGCTGCCCTACTCTCTTGGCATTTGCCTCATCAAGATGTGCATCCACCTCATCAAAGTAATAAAAGGGTGATGGTTTGTAGTCCTGTATGGCAAAGATAAGGGATAGGGCAACCAGCGTCTTTTCTCCACCTGATATGGCTTCTAAGTATTGCACTTCTTTGCCTTTTGGCTTTACCACCAAGTTTATACCGCCTGAAAAAGGGTCTTCGGGCTTCTCTACCTGCATGTAGGCTTTCCCACCGGGAGAAAGCTCAGCAAAGACCTTTTTGAGGCTTTCGTTTATACTCTCAAAAGCCTCCGTAAAAGCATTTAGCTTCTTTGCCTCTATCTCTTCTATCATATCCCTTATTGCCTTCTTCTCTTGGTTAAGTCTTTGGTATCTTTCGGTGTAATCTCTGTGTCTTGCCTCGTACTCTTTGTAATCTTCCTCCGCCTTAAAGTTTATGGTTCCAAGCTCTTCCATCTGCTTGCGTACCTTCTCCATGACTTCTTTTATCTTAGTGTAGCCCTCTTTTACATCCTGCACATCTCCAAAAAACTCTAAATCACGGAGCTTTTTTGTAGTTTCGTTTAACTTTTCCTCAAGTTTAGCTTTTTCCATCTCATACTTGGCAAGCTCTTCCCTTTTGGTCTCTTCTTGCATTCTCAGCCCACCTATGCTGGCTTGCAAGTCCCTGCAAACATCCTCCAGTTTATCCCTCTTTGAGTAAAGCTCGTATGCAGTGCGTTCAAGGTCTTTTACACTCTCCTCAAGCTTTGCCTTTTCTTCTTTTAGCTTTTTTATTCTTTCCTCTGCCTCTTTCACAGCACCTGCGGCACTCTCAAGGAAAGCCATCTTCCTTTTTATCTCCATCTGGAGATTTTGAAGGTCCTTTTGCACATCCTTTAGTTTCATATTGAGTGAGAAAAGATGCTCTTTGAGTTTGTCAAGATTTTTCAGTTCTCTCTCGTAGCTTTCCCTAAGGCTCTCTATGCCCGATTCTCTGTAATGCTCCAGTATGGATTGCTTCTTTATTAAAAGGTTGTTTAGCTTTTCCTCAAGGTAAAAAACCTCCTGACCCAAAGCCTCTCTTTCTTTTAAAAGACCCTCTCTTTCCTTGGCAAGCACCTCCAAGTACTCCTGTGATTTTCTGAGCTTATCTTCCATTTCCTTTATCCTCTCAAAACTCATCTTGTCGGACTCTTCTGTGTCTTTGAGGCGCCTCTCAAGTATTTTCAAAACGCCCTCCTTTTCTATAAGTTCCTGTCTTACAGTTTTTAAAAGTCTTTCCACCTGCTCCTCTTCATCTTTTAACCTTTTCTCCATCAGAGAGAGCCTATCTACCTCTTTAGCATAAAACTCCCTTCCAAGCTCTCCCTTGCTTTGTGCATCGCCTCCACTTATTACACCGCTCTTTTCAAAAACCTCACCTTCCAAGGTGACCATTCTGTAAGTGCCTATCCCTAAATCTTTCGCACTTTGAAAGTTCTCTACCAGAAGCGTGTCCCCAAATATAAATCTTACTGCCTTCTCAAACTTCCTGTCGTATTCTACAAGGTTAACCACGAAGTCTATAAAGCCCTTTCGTCTTGGATAAGGGGGAAGGCTTGGGACCTTTATTCTGCTAAGGGGTATAAAGTTCATTCTGCCACCCTTTACCTCTTTTAGCCTTTCTATGCAAGCTTTTGCCACATTCTCATCTTCCACCACCACATAAGAGAGCCTTGCTCCGCCGGCGGACTCCACCGCTTTTATATACTCGTGATCTTTTACCCTTATAAGCTCAGACCCCCTTCCATAAACACCCTCTATACCCTCAAAAGGTAGTGTGTCCCCCTCGGAACTCATAAGCTTAGCTTCCAGCATAGCTTTCTCTTTTATTAACTCCTCTCTTTCTTTTCTTATTCTTCTTAACCTCTCTTCAAGACTTTCAAGCTCCTGCTTCTTCTTTCTTAAAGACACCTCCTCCTCCTTCTGCATCTTGCGGTAGTTTTCCATCTTCAGTATGTTTTCCCCCATCTGTGATTTTAATTTTTCCTTCTCCTCTCTAAGTCTTTGCATCTCTTCCATGATCCTCTCTCGTTTGAGGTCCATCTCCCTTAGCTTTATATCTATGCTTGAGAGAAGACGCTTTTTGCTATCCAGATCCTTCCTGATGATGCTTATCTTCTCTTGAGTTGCTTGGGCTTCTTCAAGGGATACTTTTAGTCTCTCCTCCTTACTTTTTAAGGCTGAGTAAAGAGCTTTAGCTTCCTCCTCCTTTGCCGATATTTGCCTTTCCTTCTGTGTTATAAGACTATTAATGTGTTTTTCTTCCTCAAGAAGGGTTTCAAGGTTCGCTCTCAGACTCCTTAGATGACTTTCGCTCCTTAGTATCTCTTCCTGCGTTTCTTCTCTCTTCTTTATAGCCTCTTTTATGCTTTTTTCTAAGTATTCTATGTCCGAGCTTATCTTCCCAAGTTTTTCCCTGAAGGGAAGGAGTTGGTCGTTTACTGACCTTAGTTCCTCTTCCCTCTGTTGGTATTCAAGTTCCAAAACCTTCAGTTTTTCCCTTATTTCTAAAAGCTCCTTTTTCCTCTCCTCTATGAGTGCCTGCAGGTTCTCAATACTCTGGCTGGTAGCTTTTGCCTCCTTCATAAGAAGTTTTATATGTAGGTCTCTTAATGTGTTTTCCAATTCCCTATATCTTCTGAGTTTTCTTACATCCTCAGAAAGTCTTTCCATCTGGACTTCCATCTCGTCTATGAGTAGTCTAAATTCTCTTAGCTTGAGCTCCACTTCTCCCAAGTCAGCAAGAGCTTTTTGCTTTTTTTCTTCGTATTCACCTATGCCTGCCACTTCCTCTATGAGCTTCCTCCTCTCAACTGGTGTCATCCTCAAAAAGCGTATAACATCTCCCTGCAATACTATGTTATAGGCGTTTTCGTAAAGTCCTGCTTTTGCAAGGAGGTCTTTCAGGTCCCTCTCCCTTATCACCGACCCGTTTATCCGAAAGATGCTTCTGCCGTCTTTGTCTACTTTCCTTGAAATTACTATGATGCTGTCTTCTAAGGGAAAGGTGCCTTCGTTTTTAAAATGAACCTCCACATAGGCGTGATGGCTACTGTCTGAGTCTTTTGTGTATATAAGGTAAGAGAGGTTTTTAGCTCTGAGGGTTTTAGCAGTTGCTAAGCTCAAGGCAAAGGATATGGCATCCCCTATGTTGGACTTTCCCGCACCATTTGGACCAACTATACCTACAAAACCTGGTCCTAAGGGGATCTCCACCCTCCCCTTTCCGTAGGACTTAAAACCCTCCACCACTATCTTTTCTATCCACGCCCCCATTATTATTTAATCTATATCGTGTTTTTCAACTGGGTCTTCCACTGCTTTTCTGGGAGCTTCCAATTCGTAAAATCTTTCTTCGAGCTTTTTGAGTATTTTGGGGAGGGTAGTATATTCCATCTCTTCTGATGGCAATCTGTGGGGTTCAAAGATACCCTGTCTTCTGAGCATGTCTGCCATCAGTTGTGCCTGCTCCCTTGCCTTGTCAAAGGCAGGGTCGTCAAAGAGATCCCTGGGACCTATCAGTTTGCCTTCCGCTATCTGGTATCCTGCGGCTATCACTCTGGGAGGTCCGTCAAACCTGGTGGGTGTAGCATTTTTGAAGGATACTGGCATGAGAGGTCCGTTGTGAGAGCCTCTCATCCAACCCTCCACTATCCAAGGTCTTGCAAAGGGTTCTAATATTTCACCTACTGCAGGGAACCCCGCCTGCGCCCTGACTACCATAACAGGGTCATCTTTACCCACATACTTGCCAGCTATGAGGGAGAGCCTCTGAGTTGAGGCAACCGCAGCTATCTCGCCGTCATTATTCCTCCAGACGCTTCTGATGGCGTATCTCTCCACCGTGCCTATAAGAGCTAAAAGTTCATAAAGCTCTGAAGGAGTAGAGAGCTTTACGGCTTTACCTGTATATGTGTCAAGAACTTCAAAGGTAAAGCCGTCGTGCATCTTGGGGTCTATCACAAGTCCGGCACACACCATAGGGTCAGCAAACATCTCGTAAAGGGGAAGATTCCATGCGCTGGGAGCCGTTTTATCGGCAAAGAAGACTATGACAGGTTCAGAGGGTCTTTCTTCAAACTCCATTTCTGCAACACCCGGACCCATACCTTTAACATTACCAGAAAAGGCTGTGGAAAGAAGATCCTGTCCTGCACCGTAGAGTTTTAATTTTTTGGCAACTTCTGTTGCCTTCTCAAAAGCCCTCCAGGCTATACCATGAACTATCTCACTGTCAACACCGTGAGTATGCGTCATAACTATAGCGGTATCATCCCCGCATACAAGCACACTCGCATCAATTAAAATTCCCTTCTTTACTTCCTCCTGAACAAACTCTTTTATGGTTTCCACCAGCTGTGGATGTACCCCAGAGTGCCCCACATAACCTCCTACATCCGCTTTTATAACGCTCAGTGTTATCCTCATGCTGAACCTCCTTTTCTTTCTTAATTCTTAAATTATAATCTATGAGGGAAGCTCTTAAAGTTCTTTTTCTGATCGTATCCTATAACTTCCTCCTTGAGTATGTATCCAGCAAGCTTCCTCTACCCGTAAGACTCTTTCCGGAGGACATTCACAGCTTTGTTATGCTCTTATCTTTTGATTCGGCTCTTTACCTTGCATGGCTCTTTGGCTACAGGAGCACTACTCTTCTTTGGCTTGCATACCTCTTCTTCTTTCAGATACTTGGCATCTCCTTCATAGACGGCACCTACACACCTATAGCCGAGTATACACCCTCCTTCTTGATTACGCTCCTGTTTCTCAGGTTTTCTGAATCACCCACAGAAAGGAGAACCAGAGAGATCAAAGAAGAGATAAAAAAGCTTGAAAGGGAGCTTGAAATAAACAGAGGCGAGCTTGAAACTCTCAGACAGCAGGTAAAACTCTCAGAAGACCTTATCCTGCATCTTAACAAGGAAAAGGCAATGATAGAAGAAAAACTTAATGAACTCAGAGATTCCCAAATGGCAGAAGGGCAAGCTCTTCTAAAAGAAAGGGACCAACTGGCAGAAAAAATTAGACAAGCGGAGATAAGCCTCAGCGAGTATAAAAACAAGCTTGAAAGGATTACAGAAGCTAATAGAAAACTCTTTGAACTTCTTGAGATTTTGCAAAGACGGGAGGAGGGAAGTCAAAAAGGAGAGATAGCACAGCTAAGAAAGGAGAGAAAAAAACTGGTGAAGGAAGTCTTGGAGCTTCGATCTCTTTGGGAAAGCTCAGAGAGAGAGAAGGCTCAGCTAAAACTTGAAGTGTTAGAGCTAAAATCAAGCCTTGAAAAGCTACAGAGAGAAAGGGACCTTTTGGAGCTTGAACTTCAGGAGCTTAAAAGCAAGATGCTTAGCAAAGAGGAGGTTTATAGGGAAGTGCTTGGTTTTGTTCTTGATAACATAGAGATGGAAGAAAGAGCTTTGAGAGAGTTTATAAGCTTGCCAGTGGACAAAAAGAGGGAGTTTATGAAGGAGCTTTTACTGCTCAATATGAAGGGCAGGGACGAATCCTTAGAAGCCATGAAGGGCTTAAAAAATGTCTTTAAGCTAAAACCAAGGGGAGGCAGAATATACTTTACCTTCGGTCAGAAGTTAAGGTGGAAGGTGTTGGGACTTATCGCCTCTGAAGATGACAAGGATAAGGACAGGTACGCAAAGGAAATTCTGGTAAAATATATGCAATAGAGGATATTTCGGAGGTTGAGTATGAAAAGTTTAAAAGCATCTCTTGATACGCTCACATCTTTCAAACCTGACAAGTATATGGTAATAAGTCTTTACCTGAAACTCTCTCCAGAAGAAAGAGCCGATCGCAAGTATCTTTTAACCTTCAAGAGCATGGTAAAAAAGCAAAAAGAGTATCTTACAAAGAGGGATTTAGATGCACAGGTGCTTCAATCTCTGATGGAAGATTTTTCAAGAATAGAGGCATACCTCTCGGAAATTGATAACCTAAAGGGATGCAGAGGTATAGCAGTTTTCTCTTCCAGCAGAAGAGGACTTTTTGAAGTGATAAAACTTCCCTATGTTTATAGAGACAGACTCATGATAGCTCCCAACCCCCAGATAAGAGAGATAGCAGCCATTGATGAAGAGCTCGGAAAGATAGGCATTTTGCTCATAGACAGGAAGCATGTAAAGTTCTATCTTATGGACCTGGAAGGCGCTTACGAAGTGATGGACTTCCTTGAGCCTCTTGTGACGAGATCCCATAAGTTTCACAGTGGTGGTGGACTCCTCAAAGGCGCGCAGGGTGCTATGAAATACGCCATGCCTTCAAGGACCTCTGCCCCCAATATGGTGCAGCACTCTTACGGTGAATACAGATTTCATATGAGGATAAGGGAGGAAAAACATAGACTTTTTAAGTTAGCCAACGATGCTCTGATGGAAGCATGGAAAGAGCACAAGTTTGACAAGCTTGTGATAGGTAGCGATAGAGAGGATGTAAAAGAGATAGAAAACCATCTGCATCCTTACCTTCATAAAATTTTTATGGGTTATGTGCAAGTAAACCCCACAGAGGTCACAGATACAAAACTTAAATCTACGGTAATTGACTTTCTCTTGCAGAAGGATAGAGAGCAAGAGAAGGAGCTTATAAAACAGCTGGAGGAGCTTCAGGGTAGAGGACTTGCTACAAACGGCACTAGCCATGTTATAGAGCAGCTTGCTGTGGGAAATGTGAGGATGCTTTTAGTGCCAGATGGCTTTGAAAAACCTGGCTATCTGTGTTCCCAATCTCATTTGCCCTCTCTAAAGCCAGAATGCCCTATAGAAGGTGAGCTAGTTTACGAGGTTCCAGATATAGTGGATGAAGTTATAGAGCTTGCTCTGGAAGAGAGAGCCCTTGTAAAGGTGATAGTAGACCCTCAGCTGCAGAAAAAGATAGACGGACTGGCAGCCTTTTTAAGATTCCCTCTATGATTGATGAAAGGGTGATCATATTTATAGATGGCTCTAACCTGTTTCATGCCATAAGGTATCTCAACATCCGCATAGATTATCAAAAGCTCGTGGACTTCCTGACAGAAGGCAGAAGGCTGATAAGAGCCTACTTTTACGGTGCTATGCCCCACGAAAAAGATGTTAAGAAGAACACGCCAGAGTGGGAGAGCCTTCTAAGACAGAAAAGGTTTTTGGAGGAGCTTTCACTTATGGGTATAAAGGTAAAGACGGCTCATCTTAAGAAGCTCCCATCAGGTGAGTATGTAGAAAAGGAGGTGGATATCATGCTTGCCACTGATATGCTCAGTATGGCTTATATGAATACTTACGATACTGCGGTGCTCATAAGCGGAGACAGTGATTATTCATACACGGTTGAGGAGGTCCAGAGGATAGGCAAAAAGGTGGAGAACGCATCCTTTAAAAGAACAAGCTCTTATCAGCTCAGAAAGGCATGCGATAGGTTTATACTTCTTGATGATTACTTGGACAGATTTTTGGTGGAGGAAAAGCCTGCAATCACTCAGGAGACAAGCTTCTGGGAGAGGATCGTTAGGATTTGGAAAAGGTCATGAGAGCTCTCTCTTTAAAATGGGATAGCCAATGTGTAAAAAGTTTGGAGTGCGTAGAAAACATTCAAGAAAGCACAGCGGTCACTGTGGGCAACTTTGATGGCATTCACCTGGGTCACAGATTTCTCATAGAAAAACTAAAAGAGGAAGCTAAGAAGAGAAATCTAAAAACTTTGGTCCTTTCCTTTCATCCCCATCCTTTAAAAGTTTTATCCCCCAAGCAATCACCCTGCGAGCTTACAAACCTTGAAGAGAAGCTAAACTTGCTTGAAGCCTTGAGTATAGACTACGCTGTGTTCATAAGGTTTGACGAGAAGTTTTCACTCATGAAGGCAGATGACTTTATAAGGGAAATACTTTACAAAAGACTAAGTGCCAAGTTTCTTCTGGTAGGTTACGACTGGCGCTTTGGCTACAGAAGGGAAGGAGAAATAGAGCTGGCAAAGGAGTTGGGAGAGAAACTGGGTTTTGAAGTAATGTCCGTAGAACCTTTTAAAATAAACGGACATATAGTAAGCAGCACCCTTATAAGGAGGCTTCTCCATTCGGGAAGGCTTGAAGAAGCTCAAGTTTATTTGGGAAGGCATTACTGGGTCAAAAGGAAGGTGGTAAAGGGTGATGGGAGAGGAAGCTCCATAGGTGTTCCTACAGCCAATCTGGAGGGAACGGAAAACCTCTGTTTAAAGGAAGGAGTTTATGCGGTTTTGGTGGAAGAGAGCCTCCTGGGAGTTGCCAACTACGGATACAGACCTACCTTTGGCGGAAGGAGGAAGGTACTGGAAGTTCATATTTTGGATTTTAACGAAAATCTCAGAAGTAAGAAGATAAAGGTGGAGTTTGTGAAGTTTTTAAGAGAGGAGAAAAAGTTTAACTCCCTTGAAGAGCTAAAAAAACAGATAAAACAGGATATAGAACTAACCAGAAGTCTCCTGCTGGGTTAAAAGGTAAGATGCATACCTTATCTCGCCATTTTTTAAAAGTGCAAAACTCTTCTCCATTCTGTCTTTGAGACCCTTCTTGTTTTCCAAAAAGTCTTGGAGAGTTTTGGGCTCTGAGTGAGCTTTTAGCATGTATGCTCTTTTTTCTCCGTTGTCAAAGTGTATGACCACTGGAAGGCAGTAAAAACGAGAGCTTGGACCCTCTTTACACCTGTGTATTTCCCCTACAACTTCTATACTTACACTTCTTGCTACAATGTCTTCTTCCTTCAGCATATCCATATAAATTATAACCCCAGTTCCTTCATCTTTCTCCAGAGGGTGGTTCTGTGCATGCCAAGGACTTTTGCCGCCAAGCTTTTGTTCCAGCCTGTCTGCTCCAGCACTTGCCTTATCTTTTCTCTGTCTTCCTCCTTTTGAGGAACTTGTTCTTGAAACTCCAGCTGAAGGTCTTCTACATTTATAACGCTCCCTTTGCAGGTGATGATGGCCCTCTCTATTACATTCTCAAGTTCTCTAACATTCCCCGGAAAGTGATAAGAGAGGAGCAATTTCATAGCTTCTGATGAAACTCCTTTTATCTTCCTTGAGTAAGCCTTTGAGTACTTTTCTAAAAAGTGGTTTATCAAAAGAGGTATATCCTCTTTTCTCTCCCTCAGAGGTGGAACTTGGAGCTTGACTACGCCAAGTCTGTAATAAAGGTCCTCTCTGAAAAGTCCCTTCTTTATAAGCTCTCTCAAGTTTTTGTTGGTGGAGGATATTATTCTAACATTGGCTCTTCTAACCTTGGTGTCTCCAAGTCTTTCAAACTCTTTTTCTTGCACAAGATGAAGTATCTTTGCCTGAAGATGAAGGGGCATGTCCCCTATTTCGTCCAGAAAGAGTGTTCCACCCTCCGCAAGCTCCACCTTTCCCGGCTTGTCCCTTACCGCTCCCGTAAAGGCACCTCTCATATATCCAAAAAGCTCAGCTTCCAGAAGATGGTCTGGAATGGCAGCACAGTTGATTTTGACAAAGGGACCGGCTCTTCTGGGAGAGAGGTTGTGAATGTATTTGGCAAGAAGGCTTTTGCCCGTGCCTGTCTCGCCCTCTATAAGCACATTAACATCGTGTTCCGCGCAAGCTCTGGCAAGGTCTATAACCTTCTGAAAAGCCGAACTTTTTGTGATGATCATTTCCTCACCAAAGCCGCATACAGCTACTTCGTTGACCACATACAAAGACACTATATAACCAAAACCCGACTGCATAGGGGACAAAAGCACAGATGCCTTCTGCTTTCCACACGGTGTGTTTATGTAAACATCCGCCCTCTCACCCTCCGGAGGCAACTCTTCTAAGTCTAAATTTACCAACTCCTTTATGTATTTGCCAGTTAAGTTTTCTTCCTCCTCTCTGCAAAGCATCCTTTTGGCTATCTGATTGTGTTCCACCACATAACCTTGGGTATCCAGCACCAGTATGGCTTCCACTATGGAGTTAAAAATAGCCTCTTTGTAAGCTTTCTGCCTTTCTGCCTCCAATATGCAGGACACCACATTGCTGACATCCCTAAAAACTTCAATCACACCTACAAAATCACCTTTTTCAAAGAGGGGTGTCATGCTCCAGCACACATGTTTTCCGTTCCTTATCCGAGCATCGTAAACCTGAAGCCCCTCCCTCTCCTCCTCCACATAACTCATAGGACAGTGAGAGCATATGCTAAACAATCCTTTACAGCTCTCACCTTCCTTGGCATCTCCTATAAGCCCTTTAGCTGAACTGTTGGCATAAATGACCCTGCGATCCTTGTCTATTACAAGGACTGCGTCAAAGAGATGTTCAAGGATATTAAAGTCCATGCATAAAATTATAAGTTCCAGTTGGTTGGTATCCTACCCATCATCCTCAGGCTTTCCTCAAAGGCTCCCATGTACTTCATAGCGGTTATCATAGACCCCTTGAACTTTAGCCTTTTTGTGAGCATGGCAGCTTTTGGACCCATATCGCCACTCGCCATCTTTTTCCAGTTTTCCAAGCTTGCCCACAGCTCAAAATCATAACTGTGAGAGTTTGCCAATCCGACGGACTTTGCCACTCCGTTCTCCACCACAAGTTCCACAGCTCTATCTTCGCTTCCTTCTATGTAGTACTTAATCCTGGCGGAGAAGTCTTTAAGGTCAGACCTTAGCTTTTCGTTTCTGTTCCACTCATCAGCATAAGCCTTTATCCACTCCTCCGATAGAAATGCATACATAATGAGCCTCCCTGAGAAAAATAAAAAGGTGGAGGGATTGAACCCTCCTTATTTGCCTGCTACTTCTCTAAGAGCTTTAAAAACTTCGTTAAAAGATACCTCGTCGTTCTTGACAAACACGCCCACATTACCCACTACGCAAACCGAGTACTTGGGACCGCTAAGAGCCCAGCCTATGAGGGGGACCCATTCCTGACCTGAGAAGGCGGTATAACCTTCCGCCTGCATCTCAGCCATCAGAGTATTGGCTGCGCACATCTTTGCCGCCATTGCCGCATGCTCTTCTGAGATGTTGCCCTTGTAAGCAATTAGTTTGCCATCGGGGGAAAACTCGCCCGCCGCCCAAACTCCCTTGACTTGCATAAGCCTGTCCAGGTTTGCCATGATACTCACCTCCTTTTAGATATACTTGGAAAGTGTTTCAAATACTTTGTCAAAGTCTGCCTGGTCCAGCTTTACAAATACGCCCACATTACCCATTATGCACGCAGCGTACTTGCCACCCGCAACAGCAAAGCCCAAAACTGGATAAAAGCCTCCCTCACCTGTGTAAGCGCTCCAACCCTTTGCCTGCATGTTGCCCATAAGCTTGTTAGCTGCACACATCATGGCTGCAATCTCGGCAGACTTCTCGTCAATATCGCCGTAATAGGCAATGAGCCTGCCGTCATCTGCAAACTCTCCTGCCGCAACCGCACCCGGCAGAGACATAAGCTCTTTGAGCTTGCTAATGGTAGCCATCGCTTCACCTCCTTAAGGTTTTCACTCTAACCTATAGCAATCTCCGTGCCAGAAAAGTAGATAAAGGAAAAACTACTCTCCCAACACTTTGTTTTTTGGTGTTTCACAAGAGCCCTCCATGTGTTGCAACAGTGATGCAACATGATTGTAGCTGCGCGGGTTTGTGCTATACTTTTGAGAGCTGTGCTGTTTTTGCTAACGCTGGGAGTCTGCTATTTGGGAATTTTTTAAACAGTCTCCAAAGAACTCAGTATGTTTAAAAATTTCCAAAATCTTGTCAGTCAAGACCTTGGACGCCCACCCATACTGATAGCGAGCTAACCCTGTTTTTTCCTTCCAGAGGCTCTGACACTCTCTCTGACTCACAGGCTTCCCTTTCTTCTCTCCTACCAAAGCTCTTTCAGTTTCTCTCTTTGTCTTCCGTTGCGGAGTATTGTAAAGCTAAACTTACTGTGCGTCAAGCTCTTGGAGGCGTGTTAGCTTTCAAGCTGTTGATATACAAGAATTTAAGGATTTTTAAACAGGCTCGAAACCACTTGACATGAAGCAGTAAAGTAAGTATATATATACTTATCCTTAAAAGGAGGAGTTTAATGAGCATAAAGGAATATCTGACGGATGAGCACAGAGAGTGTGATAAGCTTTATGCAAAGGTTGAAAGTCTCGTGCAAGAAGGTAATTGGGGTCAGGCAGAGGAGGCTTTTAGAGCCTTCAAGGATGCAAACCTTTTGCACTTTAAAAGAGAGGAAGATGTCCTTTTCCCCGCTTTTGAAGAGACAACGGGTGTAGTGATGGGACCTACTCAGGTGATGAGAATGGAACACGCGCAGGCAAGGGACCTTATGGACAGGATGGAAAAAGCCATAAAGGAAAAGGATAAAAAGAGCTTTCTATCTTTGGGTGATACCTTTGTGGTGCTTCTTCAACAGCATAACATGAAGGAGGAACAGATACTTTACCCTATGTGCGACCAGCACCTGGTGGCGGATGAAGTTATAGAGAAGATGAAGCAACTATGACGGGGCTTTCTATAGTGCAGGCTCCACCCTTCATAATAGTTTTTTCTTACTTTCTTACGGCTACTCTGTTTGGCTTTCTTCTTTCCACCTTTGAAATTTACATGGCTTTTAAGCACACTCTTTTTCCTCCTCCGATAGTGCATCTTTATACCTTAGGCTTTGCTCTTTTTACCATGTTTGGCGCTCTCTTTCAGATGCTTCCTGTGGTTGCAGGTGTTGTCATAAAAAATCCCAAGCCTAAGGCGGCGGTATCCTATGTGCTACTCATCACAGGCATACCTACGCTTCTATACGGCTTCTACACAGGCAAGTTTCTCCTCTTTGGCTCCTTGATGACTTATGTAGGGATACTTTACACTTCCCTTCTTATGCTCTATCACCTTCTTGGAATAAAGAGTTTTACTCCAACTTCAAGGGGGATGAAGTTTTCCTTAGTTTTTCTCCTCTTGGGGGCTACTGCGGGTTTTTACAGAGTCCTCTCTTATTACGGTTATCTTCCTGCCTTTGAGGAGAACTTAATTATACACTACAGCATACTTCTTTTTGGATGGATAGGACTGCTTATAGCCAGCGTATCCTTTCAGGTAGTGGAGATGTTTTTCATCACAGAAAGCTACGGCAAAAGATTTTCCATGAATTATCCCATCATGGTTTTACTTTTTTTACCCCTTTCCTTTCTTGGTGGTTTTTTTAGCCTACCTTTGAGCCTTCTCTTTATCATTTACTCTTTAATGACTTTAAAAAGGTTAATAAGAAGAGGAAGAAAGATGGAAGATTACACTCTATACTTCTGGTATCTTGGACAGATCAGCCTCATTTTTTCGGCAATCCTTTTGGTTTTTAAAGAGAGATTTCTTATACAGTTCCTGTTTTTTTACGCTGTTTTCTTCACCAGCATCATAATGGGTATGATGTACAGGATCATTCCCTTTCTTGTGTGGTTTCACATGAGTAATGAGGGAGGGGCAAACATACCTCTTATGTCCGAAGTTATACCACCAGAAAGGATCAAGCTGAGTTTCTACCTTCACTTGGCTTGGGTGGTGCTTACATCTATAGCCTATGTATTGGGAGACTTTTATGTGGTGGCGTCCTTTATTCACTTTATTTCTTCCCTTTTACTCCTTTACAACATATACACAGGTGGCATAGTTTACTTCAAAACTCAACCCTGACGGCTACACCGTGAAGTTTCCCGTGGGGGAATCTGTAAAATTCTACAAAGCTCGGTGTTACACGTTTGAGAAAGCTAAAGAGTTTCCATAGGAGTTTGTTGGTGTATATGTCCTCAACACCATAAAAGATGGCTCTCTCCCAAATACCTGCTTCTCTTAGTTCTCTATCTATGTCAAGCACTTCCATATAGCCGTATCTTATCTCAACAAGCCTCAAACCTTGAGCTATGCTCCCCTTTAAAAAAGTCTCAACCCCAAAAGGTTCGTCCTTTTTCACCAAGGAGAGGAACACATTATCTTCGTATAGTATGCCATGATCAAAAAATGTCTGCGTCACATAAGGTGGTATGTTTTTGAGGTCCCTTACCAAGAATATGGCTGTGCCCTTTATCTTAGGATTCTGTAGGTATAGATTTTCAAAGCTAAGAATAAATTCCCTAAAAGGCGTAAACTTCATACTTTTGTATAACTTTGACTGTCCTGCTGTGTACAAAACCATAACGGATAAAGGTATGAGGGCAAAGATAACTGACCAATAACCACCGTGAGGTATCTTGTAAAAGTTGGAGATAAAGAAGGTTATATCAATAAGGAGCAAAAGGACTGAGCCTATAAAGAAAAAAACTTGCCTTTTCATAAAGTGTATGAAAGTCAGGAAAAACCCAGTTATAACCATTACCGCGCTTACCGCAAAGCCGTATGCGGATGCCATGTTTTCAGAAGTTTTAAAGTTAAAGTACATGAAGATCACACCCGCCAGGAGCATCCAGTTGACAACAGGTATATAGATCTGTGTGCTTATTTCCGTTGAAGTGTGCTTTATGTTCAGAAGAGGTGCTATTCTTGTGTTTATAGCCTGGAACACTATGGAGAAGGCACCGCTTATAAGAGCCTGAGAAGCTATGACACCCGCGCACATAACCAAGACCAGAAAAGGTAAATAGAGTGTATCACCCAGAAGGGAGCGTGCAGATTCAAAAAAGATAGCTTGATGTTCTTTATCCTGATGTGTTAGAATGTAAGAAGCCTGTCCAAGATAGTTAAGAACCAGCATGGGAAAAACAAAAGCCCAGGCTCTTCTTATAGAGATTCTTCCAAGATGTCCCATGTCTGCGTATAGAGCTTCACCACCTGTGGCAGCGAGAAGAACCTCGGAAAGAGCTATAAAGCCTTTAATGGGATGGTTAATTAAAAACTCTATTGCATGATGTGGGCTTACCGCATAGAACACATACGGATATGAGAGAGCATGGTAGAAACCTATTATACCTATGGTAGCAAACCACAAAAGCATCACTGGTCCAAAGTAATCACCTATCTTCCCAGTCCCCTTAGGTTGGAGGAGGAAAAGTCCTACAGTAATAGCTATGGCAATGAGTATTACCTCAGACTGGTGGATATTTTCAAAACCAGGTATGAGTCTCACTCCTTCTGCTGAGCTCAGTATGGTTATAGCTGGTGTTATAACCCCGTCCCCCAACAGAAAGCCAAGCCCTATAAAAACCAGTACCCTGTAAAAGTTTCTCAATTTGCGATTGTTGGTCAAAGACTTGGCTATCTCACCCAGCACCACAGTACCACCCTCACCCTTTATGCTGAGATTCATGGCAAACCACGCATACTGGACGGTGACGAGAATTATAAGCGTCCATATTATGAGGGAAGCTATACCCAGTATTTCCTGCTGCGTAGGTTTTGTAAGAAGCACTATGACGCTGAAAGTATAAAGTGGGCTTGTACCTATGTCCCCAAAAACCGCCCCCATGGCTCGTATTACACTTTTTACACCGTAAAACATGTTATTCAAGCTTTATGTGTACATCTTTTAACTGCTTGGGACTTACATAATCTGGAGCACCTGTGAGAGGACATATGCCCTTCTGCGTCTTGGGGAAGGCTATGACATCCCTTATGGAGTCAAGACCTCTCATAAGAGCTATGAGCCTGTCAAGACCAAAGGCTAATCCACCGTGAGGTGGCGCTCCATAGCGCAAGGCTCTTAGAAGAAAACCAAACTTCTCCTCCGCCTCTACTTCTGATATGCCAAGCAGTTTAAACACAAGCTCCTGAACCTCCCTCCTGTGGATACGTATAGAGCCTCCCCCCACCTCATAACCGTTTATGACAAGGTCGTACGCTCTGGCTCTCACCCTTTTGAGAAGTTGCTTTTTCTCCTCTAAGTCTTGACTTTTGAGAGCCTCCTCAAGCAGTGGCAGGTCCTCCTCTTTGGGAGAAGTAAAGGGATGATGAAGGGATACAAATCTTCCCTCTTCCTCATCCCACTCCATAAGGGGAAAGTCTACTACCCAGAGAAGGTCAAAGGTGTTATCTCTTAAGAGCTGGTATTTTTTGGCTATGTGAAGCCTTAAACTTCCAAGAATTTTGTAAGCCATATCCTGTTTGTCCGCTGAGAAAAATATGGTGTCTCCTTCATTGGCACTGGTTTTTTCTAAAAGGTTTTTTATCTCCTCATCACTGAGAAACTTGGTTATGGGTGAGTTTAGCTTACCATCCTCTACCTTTATCCATGCAAGCCCCCTTGCCCCAAGAGTTTGAACAAACTTGGTAAGCTCATCTATCTCCTTCCTTGATAGGTGTGAGTTTTTGAAGTTGATGGCTTTTACCGACCCACCACTCTGCAGAGCATCTTTGAATACTTTAAACTCTGTGTTTTTAAAGATATTACTAAGGTCCACCAGCTCAATACCAAACCTTCTATCTGGCTTATCAGTCCCATATCTCTCCAACACATCTTTATAAGACATCCGATCAAAAGGTCTTTTAAGCTCTATACCCAAAAGCTCTCTAAAGAGCTTGCATATTAGCTCTTCGCTAAAAGAAATAACATCTTCCTCTTCCACAAAGGACATCTCAAAATCTATCTGGGTAAATTCTGGTTGGCGATCGGCTCTTAGGTCTTCGTCTCTGAGGCACTTGACTATTTGAAAGTATCTGTCAAAACCTGCCACCATGAGGATCTGTTTAAAGAGCTGGGGTGATTGAGGTAGAGCGTAAAACTTTCCAGGATGGAGTCTTGAAGGTACCAAAAAGTCCCTTGCTCCCTCAGGCGTAGACTTGGTAAGAAATGGTGTCTCTATCTCCACAAAGCCATGTTTTATAAAAACTTCCCTGATAATCTGATAAGCCTTGTGTCTGAAAAGGATACTTTCCTTCATACTTTCACGCCTGAGGTCTATATACCTGTACCTGAGCTTTAGCTCTTCAGATACGGGAGTTTCTTCGTCAACTGGGAAGGGGAGAGGCTCAGAGGTATTCAAGACTTCTATCTCTTGAGCAAGTAGCTCGTAGTAGCCTGTTTTGAGTTTTGGGTTTTCTGTCCCTGGTGGTCTTCTTCTGACGCTGCCTTTTACTGCTATCACATACTCGGAGCTAAGGCTGTCTGCTATTTCGTAAGCTTTGGGACTGGTCCTTTCTTCTACTACCACCTGCATAATGCCCTCTCTGTCCCTGAGGTCAATAAATATTACTCCACCATGATTTCTAATCCTGTGAACCCAACCGCACAGGATCAGCTCTTTCCCAATATCTTCTTCGGACACCTGCCCACAGTACTTAGTCCTTTTGAGCATGGAGAATTTATTATAATCTGAGTTATGCCGTATGTTAGCATAAAGGGTAAAAAGTTAAAGCTCTTGATAGACGAAGAGAGAATAAAAAGCAGGGTAAAGGAGCTGGCAACATCCATAGAGACAGATATGGGAGAGTCTTTTATAGCTGTAGGTCTCCTTAAGGGCTCCTTTATCTTTCTTGCGGACCTCATAAGGCATATAAACCTACCTGTGAAAGTGGACTTTATGTGGGTGTCCAGTTATGGCTCTAAAACGATAAGCGAGGGACACATTAGAATACTCAGAGACCTAAGCATGGACATAGAGAATCAGAAGGTGCTTCTTGTTGACGACATTTTAGATACGGGATACACCCTGAAGGAGATAAAACAAATATTAATGTTGAGAAAGCCCAAAGTTCTTAAAACTTGTGTGCTACTTGATAAGTACGAGAGGAGAAAGGTGGATGTTGAGGTGGACTACACGGGTTTTCGGGTACCTGACGCTTTTCTGGTGGGATACGGGCTTGACTGGGACGAGGAGGGGAGAAATTTAAGGGGTATTTATGCCGTTGAAGGTTTATAATGGTATTCCATGAAAGTAGAGGACCTTAGAAACACTGCATGGAGGTTCAACGAAAGACTGAGATACATTGCCAAGAGAGGGGAAGTCCTGGAGGAAGAGTATGAGCCTATTGTCAGGGAAATAATAAAGAGGGTCAAAGAGGAGGGTGATAAAGCTATAACTTATTACACAGAAAAGTTTGACGGTGTGAAGCTCACGCCGGATACTATGGAAGTGCCATATGAGGAGCTTGAGAATGCTTACAACGAGATAGAGGAAGATGTAAGGTCAGCTCTTGAGATAGCCTACGAGAGGATAAGAAGGTTTCACGAACTTCAAAGGGAAAAGGCCTTTTTTATGGAAGAGAGTGGAACACTCTTAGGTATGAAGGTGGTGCCTTTGGAGAGGGTGGGTGTTTATGTGCCGGGAGGTAAAGCTGCTTACCCATCCACAGTGCTTATGAATGTTGTTCCGGCTCTTGTGGCAGGTGTTGAGGAGATCATTATGGTATCCCCAAAGCCCAACAAATACACTCTTGCTGCAGCTTTTATATCTGGTGTCAGCAGGGTTTACCAAATAGGGGGTGCTCAGGCAATTGCAGGCCTTGCCTACGGAACTGAGATGATACCAAAAGTTGATAAGATAGTAGGTCCCGGCAATATATATGTAGCTATAGCTAAGAAGCTACTCTTTGGAGTTGTGGACATAGATATGATAGCGGGTCCGTCGGAGATACTGATAATATCTGATGGCTCTTGTGAACCTTCGTGGATAGCTACGGACCTTCTCTCTCAGGCGGAACACGACGAGATGGCAGGTGCCTTTATGATAACTACGGATGAAAAACATGCCCTGCGCGTAAAGGAAGAGTTGGAAAGACTGATGGAAGACTTTCCAAGAAAAGAGATAGCAAAAAAGTCCATAGAGCGCTTTGGAACCATATTTCTTGTGGAGGACATGTTTAAAGCGTGTGAAGTGGCTAACTATATAGCACCAGAGCACCTTGAAGTGCTTACAGAAGACCCCTTCTCCCTTCTTCCCTACATAAAGCATGCAGGAGCCATCTTTTTAGGAAGATACAGCACAGAAGCTCTGGGCGACTATATTTTAGGTCCAAATCACACCCTTCCCACCGGTGGCACAGCAAGATTCTTCTCACCCTTGGGAGTTTACGACTTTATAAAGAGAAGCTCTGTGCTTTTTGTTTCCAAGGAAGGGTTTGAAAGACTTGCAGAGCCTACAGAAAGTATAGCAAAGGCGGAGGGTCTTTTTGCCCATTTTACATCTGTAAGGATAAGGAGAGAGACATGAAGAGGGTCTTTTTGGTGTGCTTGCTGATGTTAAGCTACGCATGCGCGCCTGTGGTATGCCCCGGCGAGAAGGAAGTAAGAAGTCGCTACTCGGAAGATACAGCTCCAAAAAATTACGAAGCCTTCACATCTTTGAGGTATGGTATCTTAAGAGTGCCCATCTATATAGAAAAGTCTGAAGGAAAATACACCATCAGAAGCCCCCAGACAGGTACAGTTTTTCTTAAAGATAGCAACCTGTGTGTCAATGCCACGTGCTTGGACCTACCTGTAAATCCTGATGGTCTTATCTTTGGAGCGCTTCTAAGAGGCGATGAAAAGCCCAGTTGCTCCTTTGGAACCATTACCTTTGAGAGAGACGATCAGATGTATAAAAGAAAGTACATTTTTAGCAACGGTGAGCTAAAGAGGGTGGAACTGACAGACAAAAATAGGGACAGAATCCTGATACTTGAGTATGGAGATAGGAGTAAAGAGGGTTACTACAAAAGGGTTAAGGCTAGCTTGGGAGACATGACTTTTCTTTTCAGCGTTGATGAGCTAAAAAGGAGGTGAGAATATGAGCTTTGAGTACTCAGAGAGGATAAAAAGCCTACCGCCTTACCTTTTTGCACAGATAGACAAGAAGAAGAAGGAAAAGATAGCGCAGGGTGTGGATGTGATAGACCTTGGAGTAGGCGACCCAGACATGCCCACACCTGAGCCTATAGTAAAAGCCATGCAAAGAGCTGTTGAAAAGCCAGAGCATCACAGGTATCCTTCTTACGAAGGCATGCTCTCTTTTAGGGAGGCTGTTGCTGAGTTTTACAGAAGAAGGTTTGGCGTATTTCTTGACCCCGAGAAAGAGGTCATAACCCTCATAGGCTCTAAGGAGGGCATAGCTCACTTTCCCTTAGCTTTTATAAATCCCGATGATGTGGTGCTTTGTCCAGACCCAGCCTATCCTGTGTACAAGATAGGAACGCTTTTTGCAGGTGGCGTGCCCTACATTATGCCACTAAAAGAGGAAAATAACTTTCTTCCTGATTTCAAAAGCATACCAAAGGATGTGCTGAAAAGAGCCAAAATCATCTGGGTGAACTATCCCAACAATCCCACTTCAGCTGTGGCGGATGAGAGCTTTTACAGAGAGCTAATAGATTGGGCAAGGGAGAACAACATTATAGTAGCTTCCGACCTTGCTTACTCGGAGATATACTTTGGCAACCAAAAACCCATGTCCATACTGCAGATAGATGGAGCAAAGGAGGTGGCTATAGAGTTTCACTCCCTTTCAAAGACCTACAACATGACTGGATGGCGTATAGGCATGGCGGTGGGGAACGAAAAGCTCATTTCAGGTCTTGGAAAGGTAAAGACAAATGTGGATTCGGGACAGTTCCAAGCCATTCAAGAAGCTGGCATAACCGCTCTGAAGATGCCCGAAAGTGAACTGCAAAAGATCAGGGAGGTATACAGACAAAGAAGGGAAGCTATGGTAAAAGCTCTGCAGGATGCAGGTCTTGAGGTGTATAGCTCAACAGCCACCTTCTACCTTTGGGTAAAGGTGCCAAAAGGTTATACTTCAGCACAGTTTGTTTCTTTACTTCTTGATGAGTGCGGTATTGTCTGCACTCCTGGAAATGGTTTTGGAGAGCATGGAGAGGGATACTTCCGCATATCCTTAACCTTACCTACGGAAAGACTTTTGGAGGCTGCCGAAAGAATTCGTAAATTAAAAATATGATGAAGGAAGTAGAACTCTTACAGCTATGCACATTAGTGCCAACTGTGGATTACAGAATGACACCGCAGGAAGCTCTAAAGCTCTTTAATGAGCATGAACTTCACGAGTTTCTCGTGGTAGTTAAAGACGGAAAGCCAGTGGGATGGGTTAAAAAGAAAGATGTGCGCTTAGCTCTCTACAGACAGGAGCTTTGCGTAGGTGATTTGACAAGACCCTTGACCAATATCAGAAACCTGAAAACCACTGTGGATAATATGAGCGGGCTTTTTGACTTTTTTAACCTGCGGAAAGACCCTCTAATAGTGGTAAACAGAAACGGTTCTTATATGGGCGTGCTTTTCTATCATGTTCTTTTGAACTATGTTTGTATGCACAGAGAAGCGGAAGCATCTCTATTTCAGAAGCTTAGGAATTTCTTTGGACAAGCTTATTACCTTTATGTTTTCTTTCTAAAGGGTAAAAAAACCTTCAGGGAGGCGTACGGGACAGTAAAGGAGGAAGGACTCTACAAGATACTCTACGAGGATATAAAAGACAGCATCTCAGGTGATGTGTCTTTAGTCAAAGATGAGGGGGAGGTATACGCTCTTTCAAAGGAAAAACTTCAGAGGGATAAGATAAAGGAGATAATAGAGAACTTTCACAAAGAGTTTTCCTTGCTGTATGCAGATGCAAAGCCTGTTTATGTTCAGGGATACCTGATACCTCTTGATACAGTCAAAAATTACGAGGAGCTCTTCAGGATAGCATCTGATACAAAAGATAAGTTAAGAGGTGTGGATGCGTCCTTTTTTGTAATACACGGGCTTCAACCATCAGTCATTATGTGTGAGTATAAGGCAAAGGAGCTTATACTCAAGATTAAGGAGCAGATAACGGAGGACTTTAAAAGGATCCTTGAGAGAATAAACAGAGAAGACAGGGAGCTATGGGAGTATGTCCTTTACGACTTTTTCAAAGAGTATCCCTACTTTGAGCTTTTTTATATAATGAACGAAAGAGGTGTGCAAATATCCAACAATGTGATAAATCCTAAGATAAGCTATAGCATAAAGGCGGGCAAAAAGGGAGCTGATAGATCTGAAAAGTCTTACTTCAAGCAGGCTATGAAGGATGGCACTTACATATCGGACATTTACATATCTCAAGCAACAGATGACTTCTGCATAACGCTCTCAGCCAGGTTCCAGCACAAAGATAAGACTTATGTGCTTGCCGGAGACATAAACTACAGGGAGATACACCAACTTGTAAAAAGTTATACAAAAGCAAGCTTATGAAGAAACTTGTAGGAAGTTTAAAGTATAGAAATCTAAGGTACACACAGAACCATCCTCTCAGAATACCTCGCGTCTCTTTGCTTATTGAGTTTCTAAAAGCTATGGGTCTCATAGAGGAGCAAGAGATAATTCAGAGCAGAGAGGCAACTGAGGAGGAGCTTCTCTTATACCACACAGAGGACTATCTTCGGGCTCTTGAAGAGTCCGACAGGTGCATGTGTGTAAAGGATAGATACAGAGAAAAATACAACATAGGCACTTACGAGAACCCTGTATCACCAGCCATGTGGAGAGGATCCCTTTTGGCAACAGGGTCATCTGTTCAGGCCGTTGAGGTCTTCTTGGAGGGTGGCGTGGCTTTTAATCCAGCGGGGGGCATGCATCACGCCTATCCCAGCAGGGCAAACGGCTTTTGCTTCATAAACGACCCAGCCGTTAGCATAGAGTTTTTGAAGAAAAAGGGCTTTAAGAAGATCCTGTACATTGACTTGGATGCTCATCACTGTGATGCCATTCAAGAGAGCTACTACCAAGATGACAGTGTATTTGTTCTCTCTTTACACCAGTCACCTGAGTATGCCTTTCCCTTTAAAAGTGGTTTTGCTCATGAGATAGGAAGGGGCAGGGGAAAGGGCTACAACATGAATGTCCCACTTCCAAAGGGTATAAAGGACGGGGAATACCTTTATGCTCTTGAGGAGAGTCTAAAGATAGTAAAAGAAATATTTAGTCCTGATGTGTACATTTTGCAACTTGGTACTGACAGCCTTAAAGAGGATTACCTTTCCAAGTTTGAGCTTTCCAACGCGGGTTTTCTAAAAGCCTTTGATATGGTAAGGGACATGCTGGGAGAGGGCATTTACTTGGGAGGTGGAGGCTATCACCCTATAGCTCTTGCAAGGGCTTGGGCGCTCATCTGGTGCAGAATAAGTGGCAGGGAGATACCTTCAAAGATAAACTCCGAGGCAAGGCAAGTCCTTTTGAGCGTGAACTTTGAAGAGTTTGACGAAGATATAGACAGAACTTACATGTATGATTATCTCTTGGATAGGTCAGATGGAGAACCACCAAGAGGTGAGGTAAAAAGGCTAATAGAGAGGCTGAAAGCCTTATTTCTGTTATAATTTTAAAGGTGAAGCTGTTGGTAGTTGGCAATGGAGGAAGAGAGCACGCCTTAGTATGGAAGCTAAAGCAAAGCCCCCTGGTAAAGCAAATATACATAGCCAGAGGAAACGCAGGGTCTTGGCAGATAGCCAAAGGGGTTGATATAGACTATCTGGACATAAAGGGACTTGCAGAGTTTGCCCTAAGGGAGGGTATAGACTTTACAGTAGTTGGACCAGAGGCACCTTTGGTAGGGGGTATAGTGGACGAGTTTGAAAGCAGAGGTTTGAAAATATTAGGTCCTAACAGAAGGGCATCCATGCTGGAAGGTAGCAAAGTCTTTGCTAAGGATTTTATGCAAAGGTATCAGATCCCTACAGCGGAGTATCAAGTTTTTGACGATGCTGTAAAAGCCAAGAGGTTTGTTATGGACTTTGGCACACCTCTGGTGATAAAAGCGGATGGTTTGGCAGGTGGCAAAGGAGCTGTTGTATGCTACGATCAAAAGACAGCCATGGAAGCTATTGATAGGATCATGGTGAGGGGTGAGCTGGGCAGTGCAGGAAGGAGGGTGGTTATAGAGCAATTTCTGGAAGGGGAAGAAGCCTCTTACATAGTTTTACTGGATGGTGATAGATACATACCACTTCCCACATCTCAGGATCACAAGAGACTCCTTGATGGTGATATGGGACCCAATACAGGAGGTATGGGAGCCTACTCACCAAATCCCTTTGTTGGCGAGGAAACAGAGAAAGCCATAAAGCATCAGATAATAGAGAGATTGATAAGGGGGTTAAAAGAGGAAGGCATCTATTACAGGGGGTTTCTTTATGCGGGCCTCATGCTTACCAAAGATGGACCGAAAGTTCTTGAGTTCAATGTAAGACTTGGAGACCCCGAGGCTCAACCCATACTCATGAGAATAAAGGGGGACTTTATGAAGAACCTATTGGATTTTTATGAAGGGAAGGCTATAAATTTGGAGATAGACAAAAGGTGCGCTCTATGTGTAGTCTTGGCAAGCAGAGGCTATCCAGAAAAGCCTCAAGTTGGTGGCGTTATATACGGGCTTGATGCCATAAAAGAAGAGGATGTCATAGTATTCCACGCTGGGACGGACATAAAAGATGGCAAAGTTATAGCAAAAGGAGGCAGAGTGCTCAATGTGTGTGCATGGGGGAAGAGTATAAAAGATGCGAGGGATAAGGCGTACAGAGTTATAGAGAGTATAAAATTTGAAGGCATGCAGTACAGAAGGGACATAGGAGCAAAAGCTCTTAACCTTCTTTGAGTATTCTCCTTTCGTATATTATCGCTAAGGAGAAGAGAGTAGTAAAGACTATTGGACCTAAGAAAAGTCCCAAAAAACCAAAGGTAAGAAGACCGCCCACCGTTGAAAAGAAAAGCACTATGTAAGGCATCTTTATTCCCTTCTTCATAATGAGAGGTCTTAATATGTTGTCAACGGTTGATATAACAAGAGATCCCCACAGCAGCATAAAAATACCGTAAAACAATCCTTTGTTTAGAAAAGTGTAAATGGCTATAGGAACCCAAACAAAGCCAGTGCCAAAGGGTGGCACAAAGGAAGCTATAAAGGTAATTAAAGCCCACAGTAGAGAGTAATTTATCCCAACAACGGTGTAAGCTATAAAGCTCAAAACCGCCTGCACAAGAGCCACGCCTATGCTACCGTAAACCACAGCAAGGATAGTTTTGTAAATAGTCAAAAGCACCTCATAGAGATCCTCTTTGTGCATGGGGAGGAATCTTGCAAAAAACTCCACAAACCTTCTGCCATCTCTGAGAATAAAAAAGAAGCTTATGAGAAACACAAAGGATTTAAAGATAACGGACCCTGTGGCAAAGAGCATGGAGGTGAATATCTCTCCAGCCTTTTGTGTCAACTTACTTAGATAGGAGGTTATAGTGTTCTTAAACTCTTCAGACTGCATGTATTCATAGACCCTCTGCAATATCTCTTCGGTGATGAGTTTGTTAACTACAGGCAGACTATAAAGGCTGTGCAGAACATCTGTAAGAGTGTGATTCTGAAGGTATTGAATAATTGCTTTTGTTATTTCCACGCTCTGCTTTGCTGCAACAAGACCTATAATAAGGAAGGGTATGACTATGAAAGTAAGCACCAGAAGTGTTACCATCAGGGCAGACAGTGTGTTATTACGCAAAAGCCTTGAAAGCGACAGATGTAATGGATAAGCAACAAGGGAGAAGATAACAGCCCAAAGTATGGGCTTTAGGAAAGGTGTAAGAATCACCAAAACTAGAAAGGTGAAGAATACAGTTATGCCAAGTAAAAAGTAGGAAAAAACTTTTTCTCTGCTCATTTTATTTAATATTATGATAATAGATATGGGGAAGAGTTTGCTTTTTATATTTGTCTTCTTTGCTCTTTCATGTGCGGAGAAAACTGTGGTTGTTAAGGAAGAACCTAAAAGTAGAGCGCCAGGAATGGCGGTTGCTTCTGGTAAGGCAGTGGAAAATGGCAAAAAGCAGCTTAGCAAGGGACACTGTAAGCAGGCTATACACGAGTTTTACAAAGCTCTTGAGAAAGACCCGCAAAACTTTGAGGCTCTGTATTGGCTTGGTGTAGCGGAAGGTGTTTGTGGATACTATCCCCAAGCTTACGACAGGTTGACCTTTGTTGTAAGGTATGCACCTGACGATATCTGGAGAGCGAGAGTTTATGCCACCATGGGTATAACTCTGCTCTACATGGGAAAGGAAGATGATGCAGTAGCTTATTTTGAAAAGGCAAGAGCCATAGATCCGAGGAATGAACTGGTGGTTGCATATTATGAGAATGACCATAAAAAGAACAAAAAACACAAGATAAAGAAAAGACCCAAGGATAGAGAAGGTTACGAGATAACTTTCAGGTGGATGTACTGAAGAAAGCCTTCATTTTTAAGTACACTTCCCTTAACTCCTTTTGAGGGTCCGAATCCCAAACTATTCCACACCCTGCATAGTAAGAGAGGGTTTTTCCGTCTCCTAATGCAGTTCTTATAAGCACTGAGAGTGTAAAGTCTTCCTCGCTCTTTAAAAAGCCAGCGCATCCGCAGTAAAGATCCCTACAGTGAGGTTCCAAGCTATCTATGACCTCAACCGCCTTTCTTTTGGGTGCACCTGTCACGGAAGCAGGTGGGAAAGTGGCAAAGAGTATAGCTTTCAGAGAAGCAGTGGTTTCACACTCCACAGCAGAATACATATGATACAAGGTTTTATACTTCCTTATTCCAAAAAGATCCTTAACTTCTACGCACTTACCCACTATGCCAAGGTCGTTCCTGACAACATCGGTGATCATAAGGTTTTCCGCTCTGTCTTTCTCACTCTTTTTTAGCTCCTCCCTTTTAGAGGCTGTGCCTTTTATAGGCTCGCTTCTTAGCTTTTTACCTTCTCTTCTGAGAAAAAGCTCCATGGAGCCAGAAATAATGTAAAAGTCATCCAGGTCTAAGAAAAAGGCGTAATCAACAGGCTGTCTTGCGTAAAACTTAAGAAAGAGGTCAAAAGGGTCCCCTTTCAGGCTAAAAGTAAACCTGTTGGTGAGATTTATCTGATAAACTATGCCTTCTTCTATGAGCTTTTTTACCTCATTAACCTTCTCTTTAAAACCTTCGTCGGAGATGGAGCTTTCCAAGAGAGTCAAAGAAACCCTTTTTTCCCTTGGGTCTATAGCTTTAAAGCTCTCTATCTCTACAAGCACCACTAAAGGTAGAGAAGATGTCTTTATAGGCAAACCAAACACCTCAGATGCCAGGTGATAAGACAGCACGAGAAAGCAGGGAAAACTCTCGGGCGAAAGCTCATGAAGGCTTTTTAAAAAGCTCACCCTCTTTATACGAGCCTGATAAAGACCACCTTTACCTATCCAACCACCAGAAAAAACCAGCCTCATTATCTGTTTTCTTCTTCAACTATGCTTTTTAAGTATTGAGTTAAGCTTTCATCTACAGAAAATATCTTATCTTCCAATCTCATTACTGGCAAAACACCTATCAGACTGTTGACAAGAAAGAGATGATCTGCGCCAAAAACATCCTCTGGTTTTACTTCCTTCTCTTTTATCTCCACCTTTTCCATAATGCTCTTAAGGGTGGTTCCCAAAAGAAGGCCCGATGCTATGTGGGGTGTGTATATGCTGTCCTTTCTAACTAAGAGGAGGTTGGCGGAGGAGGATTCTGTTATATGACCCTTTTCGTTGAGCATAAGGCCGTCGTAAAAGCCCCTTTGGATAGCTTCCCTCTTTACCAAAACATTGGTAAGATAGTTCAGAGTTTTGTGCTTTATAAGAGGGTCAGAGGAGTGTCTTTTTATGGATGATATGCACACACTTACAGGGTTTTGCAGGGGTGTGTATTTGTATACAAAAACTTTTAGCTCACTCCTGTATGGCATCTGGTAATACTTGGGTTTTCCGTAAGATACCAGGCACACCTTTACATAAATGTCTTTTTTCCCTTTTACCTTTTTTTCTATTCTGTCGCAAAAGGTTTCCAAGTCTGGATAAGGTATACCGAAGTATTCAGCGCTTTTTGAGAGTCTCTCGTAATGGCGCAGCAGCTTTTTTGTCCTTCCTCTGTACAGTATAGTTTCAAAAAGACCTTCACCGTAAAAAAAACTCCTGTTGGCCATGTAAGGCTTTATTGTATATAATTCTTTTCCGAAATGGCGCAAGAGCATATAACAGAGGAGGATGTTCTTGAGCTACTAAAAAAATCCAAAAAACCGCTACATTTTGAGCAGATAGTTAAGGAGCTTGAACTTGACAAAGAGGGAAAGAAAAAACTTAAAAAGGTCTTAAAGACTCTAAAGAGGTCCAACAAGCTTACGGTAGAAAGGGGCAGGTACAAGCTTGCGGAGGAGGAGATAGTCGTTGGGACGGTGATCCCATACCCTGCTGGCTTTGGATTTCTCCAAATAGGTGAGGGCAAAAAAGACATATACATTCCACCCTTTGAGATGGTAAAGGTTTTTGGTGGGGATGTGGTAAAAGCAAGGGTGGTGGAGTTTAAGGGAAAGAAGGAGGTCCGAATACTTCAAGTTATCAAGAGAGGCAAAAGAGAGATAATATGTAAGATAGTAAAAGGTAAGACTTGCTACGCTATACCTCTTTACGATAACCCACACCAGAAGATACAGCTCAGCCAAGAGAGTTGCAAAGATCTCAAAAAAGACACTGTTGTAGTGGTGGGTATAAAGGAGTATCCAAGGGCAAAAGCTCCAGCCAGAGGATACATAAAAGAAGTTATAGGGCATCCCAAGGAGAGGGTTTTAACGATAGAGCTGCTCATAAGAAAGTACGACCTTCCGCTATCGTATCCTGAAGAGGTGATAAAAGAGGCTCAGAAATTCAGGCTCCATATAAAGAAAGAGCTTAAAAATAGGAAGGACCTGAGGGACCAAATATGCTTTACCATAGACCCCGAGAGAGCAAGGGACTTTGACGATGCTGTAGCTATACAGATGACGCCAGAAGGGCATTACAGACTTTGGGTTCACATAGCGGATGTATCTTACTTTGTAAAGGAAGGCTCACACATAGATGAGGAAGCCTTTAAGAGAGGTTTTACCTTTTACCTTCCTGACAGAGCTTTGCACATGCTTCCCGAAAAGCTCTCTTCGGACCTTTGCAGTTTAAAACCCAACGAGGATAGGCTCACCTTTACATGTGAGATGGTCTTTGACCAAAAGGGAAACCTTTTAAACTACGACATTTACGAAAGCGTAATAAGGAGTAAGGCAAGGCTTACCTATGACGAGGCTCTAAGGCTCATAGTGGGCGATCCGGCGCTGGAGGAAAAGTATCCGCACCTGGTGGAGCCTCTCAGACTCATGGAAAACCTTTACCGTATACTCTCCAAAAAACGTTGGGAGAAGGGGAGCATAGACTTTGACCTTCCAGAATCAGAGGTCATAGTGGACGAGTTTGGACAGCCTGTGGCTGTGGTTCCCTACGAGAGGCACATAGCTCACAGGATAATAGAGCATTTTATGATATCCGCCAATGAGACAGTAGCCATGCATTTGGAGCATCTTGGCTACCCATGTCTTTACAGGGTGCACGAAAAACCCGACCCAGAAAAGGTAGAAAACCTTATAGAAATCCTTGCCGGTCTTGGATACAAAGTAAAAAGAGTCTCTCTTGAGCCTAAGTTTTTTCAAAAGATCATAGAAGATTTTGAAGGAAGACCCGAGGAGAACTTGGTGAGGTTTCTTACACTAAGAAGTATGAAAAGAGCCTACTACTCGCCTCACAATGTGGGGCATTTTGGCTTGGCATCTGAGCATTACGCTCACTTTACATCACCCATAAGGCGATACACAGACATCATAGTCCACAGAATTCTCAAGAAGGCTATAAAGGGAGAAGATGTGCCTTATGAACAGATGGTATCTTACCTTGAGATGGCGGGACAGTACCTCTCTGAGCGGGAGAGATTGGCAGATAATGTGGAGAGAGAAGCTATAGAACTTCTCAAGGCAAGACTTATGAAGGGGCACATAGGCGAGGCTTTTGCGGGTATAATAACAGGAGTGGTTCCCTTTGGGTTTTTTGTGGAAATTCAGGACTACTTAGTGGAGGGGCTTGTGAGTATAAACACGCTTGTTGATGACCAGTACATATACGATGAACCAGCTCACAGACTTGTAGGCGTAAGAACCGGGAAAGTTTTCAGATTGGGTGATGTGGTGAAGGTGAAGGTGGTAGGCGTTGATGAGGAGAGGGGCAGGATAGAGCTGGAGCTTGTAAAGGAGGAAGGATGAGGATAACGGTGGTAGGTGGCGGATATGTAGGATTAACAACGGGTATTTGCTTCTCACATCTGGGATACGAGGTAAAGGTGGTAGAGAAAGTTCCACAGAAGGTGAGCATGCTAAACGAGGGTGTTGTTCCCATATACGAGCCTGGACTTGAGGATATGCTAAAAGATAGCCTAAGGCTAAAAAGGATAAGCTTTACCACTGACTTGGTTGAAGGACTTGAGTTTTCTGAGGTAATATTCATATGCGTAGGCACACCCCAGCAGGAAGATGGTTCTGCCGACCTTTCGCAGGTGGAAGAGGTGGCAAGACTTACCGCAGAGCATATGGAATCTTATAAACTCCTTGTAGAAAAGTCCACAGTGCCTGTAAACACCCACAAGCTTATAAAGAAGACACTGCAAAGATACATGAAAAGACATGTAGAATTTGATGTAGCCTCTAACCCTGAATTTTTGAGGGAAGGGAGTGCAGTAAAGGACTTTTTAGAGCCAGACAGAATAGTTGTAGGAATTGAGAGTGAGAGGGCAAAAAACCTTCTGCAAAAGCTTTATGAACCTATAAAGGCACCCATACTTTTCACGGATCCCGCCACTGCGGAGCTTATAAAGCACGCTTCCAACTCCTTCTTAGCTATGAAGATCTCCTTTATAAACATGATCTCAGACCTTTGTGAAAAGACTGGAGCTGATGTAAAGCTGGTGGCGGATGGTATGGGTTATGACAAGAGGATAGGGAGAGCTTTTTTGGATGCGGGTATAGGATGGGGAGGGAGCTGTTTTCCGAAGGATGTAAGGGCTTTTATAAAGATGGCCGAGGATTACGGAGTTGACTTTTCACTTCTTAGAGAGGTGGATAAAATAAATGCCAGAAGGATAGAAAACTTTCTTGAGAAGGTAAAAAACGCACTCTGGAGCCTAAAAAATAAAAAGCTTGCTGTGTGGGGACTTTCCTTTAAACCCAACACGGATGACATAAGAGAGGCGCCATCTATAAAGATAGTGTCTGCACTGCTCAGAGAAGGAGCCAAGCTGCAGCTTTACGACCCTAAAGCTATGGGCAACTTCAGAAGGATATTTCCAGAGGGGGAGGACCTTATTTACGCTCAGGGCATGTACGAAGCCATAAAAGGATGTGATGCTCTTCTTATTCTTACCGAGTGGGAAGAGTTTAAAAAGGCAGACCTTGAAAGGGTAAAGCATCTTTTAAAACTCCCCGTAGTTATAGACGGTAGGAATATTTATGAGCCTGCTCATATGAGAGAGCTGGGTTTTGAGTATTACTGTATGGGAAGGCGATGAGGAATCTCCCCACCTTTCCTATAGCTATAATAATGCTTTTTGTCATCTTTGCCCTCTTTGCAGATTTTATAGCACCCTATCCTTATGACCTTCAGAGTAGAAAGACACCCTACCACCCTCCTACGAGGATACACATAGTAAAAGACGGTAGGATAACCTTTCCTTATGTGAATCCTTATGTGATGGAAGACCCCATCTTTAAGTCATACAGAGAAAATAAGAAGGTTTCCTGCAAAATAGAGTTTTTCACGAAAACTCCCTATGGGTTTAAACTCTTTGGGGTAAAAGCACCTTGCAAGATACATCTTTTGGGTGCGGACAAGCTGGGGAGGGATGTGTTTTCAAGACTTGTCTATGGGGCAAGGGTGTCTATGTTTATAGGTCTTGTTGGTATAACGGTTACTTTTCTGGTAGGCTCCTTGGTGGGCGGCTTTTCCGGATACATGGGTGGTAAGGTAGATAGCTTCATCATGCGTATAGTAGAGGTCCTTTTGGCTATACCTACCTTTTACCTTATGCTATCTCTCAGAAGTGTATTTCCCTTAACTATGGGAAGCTTTGAGGTGTTTCTTATGGTGGTCTTCATAATATCTTTTATTGGATGGGCAGGTCTTGCGAGGGTGATAAGGGGTATGGTCCTTTCCATCAGGGAAAAGGAATTTGTGCAAAGCGCAAAAACTTACGGCGCAGGAACTTTTAGAATACTCACCAAGCACATACTACCCAACACCTACTACTACCTTATAGTCTCTGCCACTCTGTCCTTCCCTGGCTACATACTGGGCGAATCGGCTTTGAGCTTTCTGGGGCTTGGGGTGCAAGAGCCACAACCCAGCTGGGGAAACATGCTCTCCGATGCAAGAAATGTAAACCTCATATCCTCCTATCCTTGGATACTCTCTCCCGGCGTTGCCATATTTCTTTTAGTCATGGCTTTTAACCTGCTGGGTGATGAACTCCTAAGGAGACAAAAATGAAAGCCCTGAAAGTTAAAGTGCTTAAAAACGCACCACTCTCTTTAAGAACCTATGTGATGGAGCTTTCCGCTCCGGATATAGCGCACTCTGTAAAACCAGGACAGTTTGTCATGTTAAAGGTTTCGCACACAAATGACCCTATTGGAAGAAGAGCTTTTGCGGTAGGTGATGTAAGAGGTGATAACCTTTACATATTCTACGATGTGGTGGGAAGAGGTACATATCTTTTGAGCAGTCTGCCAGAAGGTAGTCACATAGAGCTTTTTGGACCACTCGGCAAAAGGACGTTTGAGCTATCAGGAGACAAGCATCTGCTCATAGGGGGTGGTATAGGTATAGCCGGTCTTACTCTTCTGGGGAAGGAGCTAAGAAAGGAAGGTAAAAAGGTGTTTTTCGTTTATGGTGCAAAAGGAAAAGAGCATTTAGGTTTAAAAAGCTGGTTAGAGGAGGAAAATTTTGAACATCTTATTTTTACTGAAGATGGAAGTGAGGGAAGGAAGGGTTTGGTAACTGAGGCTGTTAAGGAGTTTGACAGATCTTGGACTGTATCTGCATGCGGTCCAAAAGGTATGCTAAAATCTCTAAAGAATCTTGTAGAACCAAGCAGATTGTACCTTTCCTTGGAATCGCGTATGGCTTGTGGTTGGGGAGTGTGTCTTGGATGCGTTGTAAAAGGTACGCAGGGGAATTATTTAAGAGTATGCTATGAAGGACCAGTTTTTAGAGCGGATGAGGTGTGTCTGTGATGTTTACCGGACTTGTTGAAGATGTGGGAAAAGTAAAGAATATAAAAATCTCCTCAAAAGGTGGAACTTTGGAAGTGATAACATCTCTTAAAGAGATAAAAGTAGGAGACAGTATAGCGGTAAACGGCGTATGTCTTACTGTAACAAAGGTAGAAGACAGTATCATCTCCTTTGACCTATCGCCAGAAACTTTAAGGAGAAGCAATCTGAGCAAAGCCTTTGTAGGTGATCTTGTAAACTTAGAAAGAGCCATTAAGGTAGGTGATAGGCTGGGTGGACACATCCTCCTGGGGCATGTGGACTTTACTTCAAGAATAGAATCTTTCAGAAGCGTTGGAGATCATTATGAACTGAAAATTTACATACCAGATGAATGGATTTTATACTTTGTTGAAAAAGGTTCCGTAGGGATAGATGGTATAAGCCTGACCGTAAATACCGTAGAAGGAAATCTTATAAGCCTCAACATCATACCCCATACTTACCAAAATACCAACTTAAAGGGCAGAAAGGAAGGGGATCATGTTAATATAGAAGTGGATATATTGGGTAAGTATGTTATAAATTACTTGAGCAAGAGGAGAGAAAGAAGGCTGGACCAACTTCTTGAAAGGCTCTTTTGAAGGTTATAATAAATCTTATGAATGTGCTTTGTAAACAGGCAATATACGACAGGAGTGGGAGAGTGGCCTTTTACGAAGTCTTCATACAAGATTCTATAACAGGTGAATATCCAGAGGGGCTTGACCCTCTTAAGGCGACAACCTTAGCTATAGATACTATAACAGAACTTAATCCCATAAGGGTAGGCAATGGAAAGATCGTATTTGTCAATGTACCTGCCATATTTCTTGAGGCGTCCATGTTTGACCTTCTCTCACCCGATTATGTGGGGATAGAACTTGTAGAAAATAGAAGGTTATCCAAAGAGCTTTTTGAAGCTATAAATGCATTATTAAAAAAAGGTTTTAAGTTCTGTATAGATGATTTTGGGTTTGAGAAGATAGATTACCTGCCACTTCTCAGCAAGTGCCATTATGTGAAGATAAATCTTAAAAAAAATCCTTACGATAAAGAGGAGTTAAAGGAAGTTATAGGTATACTAAAGAGCTTGAAAAAAGGGATAATAGCCAAACATATAGAAACAAAAGAGGATTATGAGCTAGCTTATCAGCTGGGCTTTAACTTCTTTCAAGGTTTTTACCTCTCAAAACCTGTCAGATTTAGAGATACAAGGACCATATCCTACCTTAAAGCAACCATATTAAGGCTTTACAGAGCTATCAAAGATAAAGATATGAAGGGTATAGTTGATATATTGGAGAAGGACATAGGAGCAACTTATAAGTTTTTGAAGTTTTTGAATTCTGCTTACTCTACAAGAACTAAGGACATAAGCAGGATAGATGAAGCGGTAGCACATTTGGGGCTTGAAAACATAGCTAAGTTTACCATAGTACTTGCCCTTTCCGAGATGTTTGTAGAAGAGCATGAGATGGATCTTTGGAAAAGGTCTCTTTTCAGGGCAAGCTTAGCTGAAAGGTTGGCGCAAATGTATGCACCACATGTGAGGGAAAAAGCCTATATTGCTGGTCTTTTCTCCTTGGCAGGGGAAGCTTTAGGACAAAAACCCGAGGATGTGGTAAGGGATCTTATGTTAGACAAGGAGATAGTTGAAGCTTTTGAGAGAAGGCTCAACGAGATAGGTTTTATACTATCTCTTGTGGAGCTACTTGAAGATAACAAAAGCGAAAGGATCATAAGTAGGGTATCCAGAATAATGAATGTGGACCCAGAAGCTGTTAAAAATAGCATAAAGGAGGCGGAAAAAGAATCCTCAGAACTGCTCAGCAGTATAACTTAATCCGTTGCGTAGCTGTGAAGCCCTGGGAAGTATAGATTTATAGCAAAAAAGCAAATAAGCACGGTAATAAAGCCTAAGACCACCATCCAGGCAACGCGCCTTCCTCTCCATCCCAGCATCTGTCTTGCATGCAGGTACGCTCCAAAGAAGAGCCAGACTATCAAGGACCATACCTCTTTTGGATCCCAGCTCCAGTATCCACCCCAAGCTTCGTTTGCCCATGCAGACCCCAATATTATGGAAGCCGTCCATACTGGAAAGACAACTATGATAGCTTTGTAAGTTATTTCTTCCAGAGTATCTTGGGATGGGAGCAATTTGGTTTGAGGAAACCTCCCTTTAACCAAGTAAAGAACTGCTCCAGCAAAAGCAACGGTAAAACCAGCATATCCTACGAAGGCTGTTACCACATGAAGATAAAGCCAATAACTTCTCAATGCAGGCATAAGGGGAGTTATATCCTTTGATGCCTTAAGCATTGCAAAAGCGCTCAGACCAAAGATAAGAGGCACGACAAAAGTGCCAAGTATTCTAAGAGCGTACTTTCTTTCTATAAGCAGGTATATGCTGCCAGCTATAAAGCTCCAGAAGGTGAGGGCTTCAAAAAGATTGCTCCACGGTGGATGAAAGACACCAAGCTGGTAGCTCTGCACACCCCTTCTTATCATACCCGCCAGGTTGAGAAGCAATCCCAAAAAGAGGGTAAGGGTTGACACTTTACCGAAAAGGGAGTTTCTAAAGAGAGGATAAGAGAGGTACATGACGGAAGATAAAGCATACAGCAAGGTAGCGGATTTGTACCAGAAGACATTATCCACCTGCAAAAGGGAAAGGAGCATGGCTATAAAAATCCCTATGAAAGCAATAAGGTAATCGCTGAGCATCCATACATTTCTTTGATGTATTACATGTCTCATAACTGAAATAAGTTTAAGGTATTTCTTCTTTTAAGCAATATGATATAAACCATCAGGCCGGTTTTACTTCCACTTTGATCTCCACATTCACCTGAGGATGAAGCCTTATCTGCACCGTGTGTATACCCACATCCTTTATGAGCGTCTTGAGAAGGATGCGCTTTCTGTCTACATCAAAACCTTTTTCTTTCAAGGCATTGGATATGTCAGCAGCTGTGACGGACCCAAAGAGTTTACCCTTTTCGCCAACAGGTCTTGGAATCTCCAACATCAGTCCCTCAAGGGCTTTAGCAAGAGAGATGGCTTTTTCCTTCTCCCGCTGAAGTTTCCTCATTCTCTGTTGTATTATGCTCTTTACATGTCTGAGATTTCCCTCGGTTGCGGGCAGGGCTATACCTCTTGGTATCAGGTAATTGTTAGCAAAGCCATCCTTTACATTTATAACATCCCCAAATACGCCATAACCCTCAAGATCCTGAAGAAGCACCACCTTCATGCCAAGCCTCCTTAAGCAACAAGATAAGGTAGAAGGGCAAGCTGCCTTGCTCTTTTTATCTCCCTTGAGAGCATCCTCTGATGTTTTGCACATACGCCTGTTTGCCTTCGCCCAATAATCTTACCTCTTTCCGTCATGAACTGCCTGAGTTCCTCGTAATTTTTGTAGCTTGGGTCTTTCTTTTCCTCACAAAATCTGCATGCCTTTTTTGCAGTCTTTTTTATCTCCATGCTTTGCCTCCTTCAAAAGGGTATTTCGTCATCTTGGGAGTTCCAGAGCTTTTCTTCAGCTTCTTGCTCGTAAGTGTCGGGTATAACCTCTTCTTCTGGAGCCTCATCCAGCTTAGGCTTGTTAATTATCCTCACCGCATCCGCTACTATTCTCACCTTGCTTTGCGCTTTGCCTTCCTTATCCGTCCACCTATCTTGGGTGAGTCTTCCTTCTACTACTACCGTGTATCCTTTGGATATCCTTGTGCTAAGACTTTCTGCCAACTTTCCATACGCTTTGACGTCAAAAAAATGACTCTCCTCTTTCCAATCATCTCCCACTTTGTACCTTCTGTTGTAAGCTATAGAAAATTCCGTTATCTGGTTGCCCGAAGGTAGATATCTTACTGAAGGGTCCTTGGTGAGCCTTCCTATGATAAGAACCTTATTAAGCATTTTTTCCCTCCTTTACTTTGACCTGAAAGTTAAGCCATCTTATAATATCGTCGCTTATTTTGTAATAAAAGTCAAGATGGTTGGGTAGCTCTGGATTTGAGGAGGTAATGCGGAAGATAAAGTACCTGCCATGCTGAAAGTTTTTTATGGGGTAAGCGAGTTTTTTTATGCCCCAATCTTCCTCTTGGAGTATCTGCCCACCTTTTTTCTGAATAGTTTCTCTTATTTCCTGAAGTCTTCTCTGTACCTCTTCTTCCGTAAGAGTAGGCTTTAGGACAAATACGCTCTCGTAGTGTCTTGTGGTCTCGTAATACCTTTTAGCCATTCTTACACCTCCTGGACTTTCTCAGGTCCCCACCTTTCCTTAGGTGGGAACGAGGTAATTTTTTTAATTTTAATCTATGTTGACAGTCTTTGCAAGGCGATCTACATTTAGGGAAGACCATGGAGGTCAGAAAGGCGGTTTTGAAAGATGTTCAGGATATTTACACTCTCATAAACGAGTACGCAAAGGAAGGTATCCTATTGCCTAGGAGTTTAAATTCCATATACGAAAACATAAGAGACTTTTGGGTGTGTGAGCGTGAGGGTGAGATTTTGGGATGCTGTGCCCTTCATGTGGTCTGGGAAGACCTGGCAGAGATAAAGAGCCTTGCTGTAAAGAAAGATGCCAGGAATAGCGGTGTGGGTTCTATGCTGATAGAAAGGTGCCTGCAGGAAGCAAAGGAGCTTGGCATAAAAAAAGTTTTTGTCCTAACTTATGCAACGGACTTTTTCGGTAAGTTTAACTTTCGGGAGATTAAAAAGGAGGCTTTACCTCACAAGGTTTGGGGTGAGTGTATAAACTGCGTGAAGTTCCCCCATTGTGATGAGGTAGCTATGATATTAGAAGTTAAGGCATGAGGTATAGTTATATAACTTCAAGAGATGGTCTGCGTAGCTTAAAAGAAAGGCTGAAAGATGAAAGCTACTTATTTCTTGATACTGAGACAGTAAGTGAAAAGATAAGATTAGTCCAGCTGGGTAATAATGAGGATGTGTTTATCGTTGATCTTTTTGAAACGGGGAGCTATGGAGTGGACTTTTTGAAGGACTTACTTGTAGACAAGGGTATAGTGGGACACAATCTCAAGTACGACCTTAAATTCCTTTACAGATACGGTATTGAACCTTACGCAGTTTTTGATACTATGATAGCCAGTCAGCTTTTGGGTGAGCTTGACAGACACTCACTTCAGAAAGTGGCCATGCACTATTTGGGAGAGGTGCTTGACAAAAGTTTGCAAATGTCCAACTGGGGCAGGGCTGTGCTTTCAAAAGAGCAGTTAGAGTATGCAGCGCTTGATGTTAAAATGGTGAGGGATCTCTACTCTATACTCCTTGATAAACTCAACTCAACAGCGCATCAAGAAGAAACGCTTCTAAAAACCAGAACATCAAGAGTTTTTGGACTAAAGAATCCCGTTGCCATAATAGAGATGGCTTTTGTGCAAGAGGTTGCAAAGCTGGAGCTCAATGGAATTGGTGTAGATATAAAAGAGCTGGAGGACCTTATAAGAGAGTATAAGAAAAATCTCAATAAGAAGGTGATGGAGTTTATGATGCATTATCGGATAGACCCGTTATCTCCCAAGCAATTGGGTGAGCTTCTCTCCAAAAGGCTGGGGCTTGACCTTCCTAAAACTGAAAAGGGCAACATATCTACGGATGACAAGATACTATCCCAGTTTATACATCATAAGCCAGTGCAGATGATCCTTGAGATAAGGATGACAAAGAAGCTTTTGGACAAGCTTGATGAAATAAGGAGTTTTGTAAAAGATGGTAGTGTATATCCAGAGTTTAAACAAATTGGAGCGATAACTGGTAGGATGTCAAGCTTAAATCCCAATGTTCAAAACATACCGAGGGATCTAAGGGGAGTATTCAAAGCGAGGGAGGGGAAAGTTTTAGTTATCTCTGACTTTTCGCAGATAGAGCTGAGAATAGCCAGCGAGTATGTAGGTGACGAGAGGATGATAAAAGCTTTCAGAGAAGGGAAAGACCTTCACCGATACACTGCGAGCGTCCTTTTGGGGAAAAAGGAAGAAGATATCAGCAAAGAAGAGAGACAGCTTGCCAAAGCGGTTAACTTTGGTCTCATATACGGTATATCCGCAAGAGGTCTTTCCGATTATGCCAAGAGTTATGGTATAGACTTATCGGTAGATGATGCACAAAAGATAAGGGATAGGTTTTTTGAGTACTTTAGGAGTTTTAAAGAATGGCACGAGAGGGTAAAGAGGGAGCTTAAACAGCTGGGAGGGTCAAGGGGTTATACGCTGTTGGGAAGAAGTTATGTGGCTCACACCTTTCCGGATGCTGTAAACTATCCTATACAGGGAACTGGAGCGGATCTTTTGAAACTCTCTGTGCTTATGTTTGATGCGGAGATAAAAAGGGAGAAGATAGAAGCGCATGTAGTGAACCTTGTGCATGATGAGATAGTTGTAGAGTGCCAGATGGAAAAAGCTCAGTTGGTTAGGGACCTTCTGGAAAGGGCTATGAAACACGCAGGCAGGGTAGTGCTAAAGCAGGTACCAGTAGAGGTAGAAAGCACCATAAACGAAAGGTGGCTCAAAGAGGGCTAATCCGTAAATATGATTATACTTCTGCAATTCTTTATTCTGGTGGCCGGCATATCTTCTCCTCTGAGAAGTCTCTTTATCACTTCTCTTTTTCTATCGCCTTTTGCAAAGAAGGCTATCTTCTCCGAAAGATTTATAAACTCCTCTGTAAGGCTTATCCTCTTGATGCCATCAGGCGATCTGCTGATGCACACATAAGGCGTAACCTTTTGGCATGCTGTATTGGGAAACAAGGAGGCTGTGTGACCATCTTCACCTATACCCAGAAGCACCAGATCAAGACATTTAATCTCCTTGAAGTTTTCTGAGTATAGCTTGGCACTCTCATAGATATCTAAGGAGAGGTCAAAGCACTTTACCCTGTCTGAGAGTATTTGCCTTATCTTCTTGCAATTGCTCCTTTCATCTTCGGGAGGGACAAACCTCTCGTCCGTCAGAAAGAAGCTGGTCTTTGTCCAGTCTAAGGGGAGGTTTGCAAGTATGCTGTAGGCTTTCAGAGGTGTCTCACCCCCAGCCAGAGCACAGTTGAAGCGTCCCTTTTTCTTTATAAACAGATGTGCGACCCTCTTTATAAAGAGAGCCACCTTAACATCTATGTCTTTGCTGGAAAAGAGCTTATATGATCCACGCCTTGCCATCTTTTTGAAGAAGCAGGTGAGCTTGCTCGGGACCCAGGGTGCCCGGTTTGTATATGTGCAAAGGGGCATCACTTTCCAGGATGGGCTGAACTATCTCCCACATGAGCTCTACCTCATCACCTCTTATAAAGAGGGACCTGTCACCTTCTATTATGTCAAGGATAAGAGTCTCATAAGCTTCTGGTAGCTTCTTGCCTACATAGCTTTCCATGTCATACTCCATAACTGTCTCCACAGGGCAGGCAATAAACTTTCCGGCTGGAGGTCTTAGTTCAAAGTGTATGGCTATTTTATTTTTTGGAGATGTCTGAAAGATGATCTTGTTCTGATTTGGCATGCAATCAAAGAGGTTGGCAAAGCTTCTTGGCACTTCCTTAAACACCACTGCCATCTGGCTGAGCTTTTTGGACAACCTTTTGCCTGTCATCAAGTAAAAAGGCACATCCTGCCATCGGGGGTTGTCTATATGGAGTTTAACCGCCACAAAGGTTTCCGTTTTTGAGCCTTCTCTTACCGCTTTTTCAAGCAGGTATCCCTCATACTGCCCCTTTACCGTCTCTTCAGGACTTATCTTTCTTACAGACCTGAGAAGCTTTACCTTTTCATCCCTTATAAACTCTGGGTACATACAACAGGGAGGTTCCATAGCTAAAAAGGAGAGCATCTGAAGCATGTGGTTTTGCAGCATATCCCTGATGGCACCTGCCTTATCGTAGTACTCTCCCCTTCCCTCTATCCCTATATCTTCTATGGCAACTATCTGGACATGATCCACAAAATTCCTGTGCCATAGGCTCTCAAATATGGTGTTAGAAAATCTCACGGAAAATATGTTCTGGATAGTTTCCTTTCCAAGAAAGTGGTCTATGCGGTATATCTCCTCCTCCAAAAAGTAGGTATAAAGAAGCTGGTTGAGCTTTCTTGCAGAAGCTGTATCAAATCCAAAAGGCTTTTCTATGACTATCTTTCTGGGGTTGGTAAAGTCCCTTAAAAGTCTTCCAAGCTTCCTTAGCGCTGTCTCAAAAAGGAAAGGTGAAAGGGCAAGGTAGAATATAAGCTCCTGTCCCTTAAGCTCCCGAAGGATCCTACCAAGATGGTGATATGAGCTGTCTAAGTTTACGTCAAACTGTAAAAAGTTATCAAACTTTTCCGAAGGCTCAAGGCTACTTACCAATACCTTCCAACTGGGATCTTCTTTCCTTGCAAGGGAGTAGACTTTGTGCAGATTTTTAAGATGACCCTCTTTGTAAAGGCGCTCAAGAGCTGGGAGAAGCTTTCTCTTTGCTAAGTCTCCTGTCCCCCCTAATATAAAGATGGAAAACTTCCTATTCATCCTTTCTTTTCAGGCTATGCCTTCCAAACTGGTATCTCAGTCCAGCTAAGAGTCTGTCTCTGAAGGAGTTTTCCTGTCTTGACCTGAACCTCATAAAGAGGGCGTCCGCTATGGTAGGCACAGGCACCGCTCTTTCTATAGCTTCTATGAGCGTCCATCTACCTTCCCCAGTATCCTCTACATAAGCTTCAAGAGTCTCAAGGTCTTTAAACTCCTCAAAAACTTTTTGCGTTAGCTCCATAAGCCAGCTTCTTATGACGCTTCCTGCGTTGTATATTCTGGCAACCTCACCAAGGTGGTAATTAAATCCGCTCTCTTTTAAAAGCTCAAAACCCTCACCTATAGCCTGCATAAAGGCATACTCTATGCCGTTGTGTACCATTTTAGCAAAGTGTCCCGCACCCGGACCTCCCAAGTAAGCGTATCCTTCCTCTCTGTAAGATAGGTCTTTAAAAAGGTCTTTGATCAGATCATAAGTCTTCTCGTCTCCGCCTATCATCAAGCAGTATCCCATCTGCTCACCATATACACCACCGCTAACCCCTACATCAAGAAAGCTCACACCTATTTTTGCAAGCTTTTGGTATCTTCTCTGTGAGTCCTTGTAATAAGAGTTTCCCCCATCAATGACAATATCACCCCCCGAGAGAAAAGGGACAAAACTTTCAATAACATCATCCACCGCATGGTGTGGAACCATAAGCCAGATGATCTTTCTTTGGTCTCCAAAAAACTCAGTCATCTGGGACAAGCTGTCCATCACGAAAGCGGTATCCTTGAAAGCATTCCTGACATCTGGATGGCTATCGTATCCGGCAACCTGGTAGCCTTTTGATTTTAATCTCCTTACTATACCTCCTCCCATCCTTCCAAGCCCCACTACAAGCACCTTCATAAGTCTATATTATAGGTGGAAGATACACTTACTATATGAGGATGTCAACTTTTTAAAGAGAACCCCTCCTTGCCCTTGGGGTAGAATTGAAAGAGGCAAAGAAACGGGACAAGTCTGAGTATGAGGATTTTTTTCAACAGTTCGCTCCCACTGAGCCCGTTTAAAAATCTTGACACATTGAGAGAGAAAAAGTAGAAAAAAGAGAACGAAGAAAAAACCTCTCCCTCAGAGACCTGGAAGAAAGACTAAAAGAACTCTTCCCAAAAGTCCCTGACTTTACCACGCTCCTTTTATTGTGTCTTTTGCTTTTGAGAGCTGTGCTGTTTTTGCCAACGCTGAGAATCTGCTATTTGGGAATTTTTTTAAACAGTCTCGCTCTCCCTTGACAGTCAGAGAGAGAAGTGTTAAAATTAGTAAATATTCTTTTTTAATAGGAGGCGTGTCATGGCAAAAAGGGGTCTAAAGGCTCTGCTTTTATCATCCTGCCTTTTCCTTACATATTTGGTATCCCTACCAGTATCATCAGCTGAGGGTGAAAACCCCTATAAGGCTAATGAATCTAAACTGCCACCTATGAAGAATCCTTACGAAGGTGATCAGAAAGCTGCACAGGATGGAAGAAAGCTCTGGTTTGCTAATGGTTGTAACGGCTGTCACGGAGGAACTGGCGGTGGTGGTATGTGTCCCCCAGTGATAAACAAAGTTTGGGTTTACGGGAAGTCTGACGCTATACTCTTCAATCTAATTAAGCTTGGTAGTGTAGGACTTAGAGAGAAGTATGGTCTTGTACGTATAGGAAGAGAAAATGTTGTAGGTGATATGCCTCCCTTCTCCAGTCTATCCGACGAGGAGATATGGAAGTTAATAACCTACATGAGATCCATATATAAGGGGGATTGATGTGAGGTTAAAAGCTCTCTTAATGAGTCTTTGTTTATTTGCACTTGCGCAGGAAAAATCTCTGGTAAAAACAGAGATCAAGTTCCAAAAGGCTGAATGTATAAAGGTGGATAAGGGTGGCGCGTGTCTCATATATAGTCCCAGCTCTTCGGATAATCTGCGCTATAATCTCCTAATAAAGTCTGTAAATCCTATAAAGCAGGGGAAGTATACTCTCTTGGTGCTTGCCTCCCATGTAGGTTTTATGGATCCTCTTCAGATAAGTTTGATAAGGAGCATTGAGTACAAAAACCTAAACGATGGTCTAAAGCTGGAGGGTACAATAGACAAGGAGAGATTGCCACTAAAGGATTGTGCGGACTTCAGGAATCGTATACTTCTAACACCTTTTATCTTTAACAAGGAACTTACTCAAAAGGAAATAGAAGATATGCTTAATGCTTCAAGATATTGCCCTGACCCAAAGAATAAATACGCCTGCTCTTATAGTGCCTTCTTTGCTTATGTACAAAAGACAGGTATGGTACTAAATGCGGTAAATCATGAATTCGTAACCCTATGCAAAGGAAAGTGATGGGATAGGTTTTTTCATACTTGCCGCAGGAAAGTGTGAAAGGTTTGGTGCCCCAAAATTTCTCTTTCCTTACGGAGGTATACCACTACTCAAGAAGCTTTTTCAGGAATGTTTACTTGTAAATCCAGAATACACATACATAATAACAGGGACTTATCACAGAGCTGTTGCTTCAAAAATAGATGAAGAAAGACTCATATACAATCCGGACCATGCCGAAGGTATGGCTTCTTCTCTGAGATTGGTATCAAAGATATCTGCGCAGCTTGGACTTGACGCTGTGGTGATAATTCTCTCTGACCAGCCCTTTGTAAATCATCACATGTTTGAAGAACTCATTAGATGCCACATTGAAGGCTATGAGGTAATCTCTTTTGAGAAAGCGGGAGAACCATGCCCACCTTCCCTCTTTGGGAAGAGTTACTACAAAAAACTTATAAGTCTAAAGGGAGACATAGGAGCGAAAAAGATAATAAAGGAGGCGGTGAGGAAGAAGATCATAAAGGGTTATGACCACCTCCTTGAAGACTTTGATAACATCTGGGAATATCTACGCCTTGCCTCCAAAGATCCTCCTGAAGGGGGATAGAAGCCATGCAAGGAATGCCTTCAATATGAGGTTCAAAGCGTTAACTTTCACTGGTTCAGGTGGCATTTTTTTTTCTTCACTTTGTTCAGCCTCAAGATAGCTCTTAGCACACTGAGAGAATTGGGCAAAATACTGCTTTGCCACCTGCTCAAACATACCTCTACCATACTGAAGGATCTTTCCAGATATATCAACAGTTGCTATCACAGACACTTTCAGAACGTCACCTTCCTCCTTTAGTGTAGCTTCTATGTTAGCCTTTGCTCTTCCTGCTCCTCCCTTTTCTTTACCCTCCCCCGAAAGTACCATGAGACCTTGTGCCTCATCTAACTTCTCATACTTCATATTCCCTACAAAGTTAAGCGATACTGCCCCAAGCTTGAGCTTGACACTTGCTTCAAAGGAACCGTCTTCCTTTATTTCTCTTATCTCCGCACCAGGTATGCACGGCACTATAAACTCAGGATTGGAAAAAAACTTCCAAGCTTCTTTGAAATCTGCTTTCGTCTCAAAGGATTCCTTGACTACCAATTCCATGCGTAACCTCCTGCTTTACTTTTCTCAAACTCTCCCCCGTCTTCCCCCAATAAACTTTTAGTATCTCTGCCATTATGCTAAAGGCAACTTCTTCAGGCGTAAAGCTACCGAGATCAAGTCCCGCAGGGCAGTAAACCCTATCATCAAGGTCAAGACCTTCTGAGAGCTTTAAGAATCTCTTTCTTGAGCTTACGACACCTATGTATGAAGCTTCTGACATGAGAGCTTGCTTTAAGGAAAGTCTATCCGCTTTAAGGTTGTGATTTGCAACTATAACAAAGCTTCCTTTCGCCATCTTCACCTTTTCGGAAGGTTCGTGTAAAAAGACTTCAAAGCCAAGTATCTGCGCAATTTCACGAAAGTGGTGAGCTTCCTCGCCACCTCCAAAGATGTGCACAGGCGGATACCGTAAAAGAGTATCAAAAAATATATCTCCTTTCAGATATGGTCTTACGCCATACTCCTTGATCATGGCTTTGGCTTCCTCTTCAGCAACAAGCAGACTTCCGACAATTGATCTTTCCGTAACCAAAAGTTTTTCGCTGGAAAAGAGTTTTTTTGCTAATACGAACTTTTCTCCAGTGATGAGAGCATCTACCCATGCATCCATAACCTCGTCAAAGTGTAGCGGCTCTATATATATATCCACCTCACCGGGACAGCCCAACCACATACCCCACGAACTCTCCTCTTCCATATTTATCCTCTCAAGCACCGAGTAGTTGCTATTTATTACTTCAAGTGCCGTATCCAAGAGACCTTTCTCAAGGCATCCACCTGATATACTGCATATCTCCTCACCTTCCTCAGTGACCAAAAACTTAGCTCCTTCCTTTCTATAAGATGAACCTCTTACGCTAACTATAGTAAGAAGGGCGCAACGAACGCCCCTCTTTTTGCAATCCAATATGCCTTCCGCCAAGAGTTTGGCTTCTTTCCAGGTCTGCACCTTTATACCCCCAAAGCACTTCTTGCAACTCTTACAAAAAGAGCTTTAGCAAGGCTTCGTCTGTAATCCGCATCCGCATAGTAGTCTCCTATTATATCCTGACCTTCACCAACAAGTTCGGAAGCTCTTTTAAGGGTATCAAGACTTACATCCTTTCCTGCAAGAAGGTTCTCCACCCTTGTATCCCTGTATGGCACAGTGACAAAGCCTCCAAAAGCAACCCTCGCACCTTCTATCTTTCCATCTCTTAAAGAGAACTTTACTGCACAATTTACTATGGCAAAACCCGTTGCAGGGTGACCTATCTTCATGTAAGCTGCTCTTTCGTTGTTTTTTATAACAGGCACTCTAACTTCTACCAAAAGTTCATCGGGTTCCAAGGCGGTAGTAAATGTACCCACAAAAAAGTTATCCGCTGGTATTTCCCTGCTTCCCTTTGAACCTCTTGCGACCATAGTGGCTCCTAATGCAAGCATTGTTGGTGGATAGTCAGCGCTTGGGTCTGCGTGAGAAAGAGAACCCGCAATAGTTCCCATATTCCTTACCTGCACATCCGCTATCTCACTGGCACATGCTGATAAAACGGGAACTTTCTCTTTTATAAGGCTTGACTTCTCCACCTCTCTGTGTGTTGTGAGACCTCCTATCCATATCTGTCCACCCTCTTCCTTTATGTACCTAAGCTCCTGCAATCTACCTATGTCTATGATTTTTGAGTATCTGGCAAATCTTAATTTGAGCATAGGGATAAGGCTTTGCCCTCCAGCCAATACCTTAGCTTCATCTCCAAACTTCTTAACAAGCTCTAATGCCTCGTCCAAAGTATTAGCTCTATAGTACTCAAAAGATACAGGTATCATGGTTCACACCTCCAACTTATTTATAGCTCTCCATATCCTTGATGGTGTATAAGGACCATCAAGGTGCTTAACCCCAAAAGGCTTTATAGCGTCTATTATGGCGTTGGCAACTGCTATCTGTCCTGCGATAGCTCCCTCCTCACCAATCCCCTTAGCGCCAAGGGGATTTGCAGGACTTGGAGTTTCAGTAAAGTAGGTTTCCATTTTTGGAATCAGATGAGCTTTGGGAAGGGCATACTCGTTGAAGGAACCGGTAAGAAGCTGTCCGTCTTCCGTATAGACTATATTCTCATACATGGCATGACCTATACCGTGTACTATGCCCCCCTGTATCTGAGCTTCTGCGAGTAGAGGATTTATTATTCTGCCAGCATCGTCAACAGCAACATACTTGAGAAACTTTACTTCACCGGTATCAGGCATGACCTCCACCACACAGCAGTGGATGCCAAAGGGGAATGTAAAGTTAGGCGGATCAAAAAAGGCTTCTGCCTCTAATCCAGGTTCAACGCCTGGAGGTAAGTTCCAAGCCACATTAGCTTGAAGAGCAACATCTTGAATGCTTACCTTCTTGGAAGGGTCCGTCTTAAGGTAATAAATGCCTTCGCTGAACTCTACATCTTCTGGCCTTGTACCAAGCATGTGTGCAGCTATGAGCCTTCCCTTTTCCCTCACCTTCTCTGCTGCTTTGTACACTGCCGAACCACCTGTAGATGTACCTCTGCTTCCATAAGTCCCCCATCCCATAGGAATCATGTCTGTATCTCCGTGAAGCACCTCTATGGCATCCACGGGAACACCGAGTACATCCGCCACTATCTGAGCATAGGTTGTATCCCCTCCTTGACCGTGGGAGTGTGCCCCAGAAAGAACGGTTACTTTACCTGTAGGATGTACCCTGACTACCGCACTTTCCCACTGCCCAGCCTGTAGTCCTACCGCTCCTACAACCGGTGATGGTGCAAAACCACATATGTCTATGCTTGAAACTATACCTATTCCTATGTATCTTCCCTCCTCCCTTGCCTTCTTTTGCATATCTCTGAGAGCTTTATAGTCAACTACCTCCTCAAACTTCTTTAAAACCTTACCAAAATCAATAGAGTCGTAAGAAAGCCCCGTCACTGTCTGCACATTTTCACCTGCTGGGAGATAATTTTTCTTCCTAAGTTCAAGTGGGTCCATGCCAAGTTCGTCTGCAACAAGATCCATCATCCTCTCAAGCAGGAATATGGCCTCGGGTCTGCCTGCACCCCTATCAGCATCCAAAAGCATGGTGTTGGTAAAAACTCCGTGCATGACATAATCAAAGGCTTCTATCCTGTACGGACCTGGCAGTATAAGACCGTGAAGGACTGTAGCAACACCGGGAGCAACAGTTCCTAAGTAAGCTCCCATGTTGGCATAGCTCTTTCCTCTTATACCCAACACCCTTCCATCATTCTTTACCGCAAACTCCAGCTCTGCGAGGAAATCCCTACCATGTAAAGATGCAACAAAATGCTCGCTTCTTGTTTCTACCCATTTGACAGGCCTCTTGAGAAGTATAGAAGCATAAGAAACTACTAATTCTTCGTTGTATATGTCTATCTTCGCACCGAAACCACCACCCACATCTGGAGCTATAACCCTTATCTTGTGCTCAGGTATACCAAGAACTACAGCAAGATAGAATCTATGTATGTGAGGATTTTGAGATGTTACCCAAAGTGTTAATCTACCTGTAGCTGGATTATAGTCCGCTATACAAGCCCTTGGTTCCATGGGAACTGGCGCAGCTCTATTTATGTATATCCTCTGTTTTACTATCCTGTCTGCCTCGGAAAAGACTCTTTCCACATCTCCGCTTTTTACATGCCACCTGAGAGCTATGTTTCCTGGTGCTTCCTCATGTACAAGCGGAGCACCTTCCTGTATAGCCTTTTCAACACTTGCTACAGCAGGAAGTTCTTCATATTCAACTTCAACAAGTTCTGCAGCATCAAAGGCTCTTTCTCTGCTATCAGCGATAACAAGGGCAACAGGCTCACCTACATACCTTACCTTATCCACCGCAAGTAACGGCCTTGAAGAGACCTCAGCACTCACTTGATTACTGTTAGGTACTATCCACGCGGTGAAGTTCTTCCCCACCTTATCCTTTATATCTTGCCCAGTAATTACCGCTATAACCCCTTCTGCCTTTTTTGCCTCCTCCGTATTTATGCTCTTTATCCTACCATGAGCCACCTGAGACCTCACGAAAACTGCATAAGCCATTCGCGGCAGTTTTATATCCTCCACATACTGCCCCAATCCCCTGATTAATCTGTCATCCTCAAACCTTCTGAGCGGTTGTCCTATTACCATGGCTACACCTCCTTTATTTAGTTACTGCGCTTTTTTCTTTGGCATACAATATAGCTTTAACTATGTTTTGGTATCCAGTGCATCTGCAGAGATTCCCCTTTAGGAGTTTTCTAACTTTATCTTCGTCAAGCTCCTCCTCCGTCTCAAGTATATCACAGGATACCATCATCATACCCGGAGTGCAAAAGCCACATTGTAGACCGTGCTCCTCCTTGAAGCCCTCTTGTATGGGATGGAGTTCCGAGTCCGAGGCAAGTCCTTCAACTGTGATGATCTCTGCACCGTCCGCTTGAAGAGCTAACACGGTACATGATTTTACAGCCTTACCGTTCATGAGAACGGTACACGCCCCGCAACTGCTCGTATCGCATCCTATGTGCGTTCCAGTCAGGTTAAGTATTTCTCTTATAGCATAAACAAGCAGTGTTCGAGGCTCCACCTCTAAGGTATGAGATACCCCATTGACAGTGAGACTTACCCTCTCTTTCATGATTGCACACCTCCTTCTAAGAGATAAAGGTAACTTACCTTAAAGAATTATATTCCCGGAATATATCTCTGTCAAGTAGAAAAATTTTTTTTCTTGATTAGAGCATTTAATACCAAAAAGTAAGCTAAAAGAAGGAATAAAAACATAACAATATTCTTATAAATAGATAAAAACTAGGATTTTTTTCAAGAAAAATGTGTTAAAAACTCAATGCCATACCTACATAGTAATTTCTGCCTGGACCTGGTTCGTAATACCTTCCCCCTGTTGCATTTGGTACAACTGAGGTTACATACTTTTTGTCAAATAGGTTCTCAATTCTGAAGAAAGCATCCAGATTGTGACCAAAAATATTAAATTTGTAAGAACTTTTTAGGTTTACTATTGTATAGCTGTCTGCGCTTGCCGTATTGCTGTTATCTGCCCAGATCTTATCTGCATACTTCACATCAATGGAAGCTACCAAGTTCTTTGTAGGCTTCCAGCCGAGCTCATAAAAGAAAGTGTGCCTCGGGATGCCGGGGACCCTCCTACCTGACTTATTTAGACCATCCGTATCTATAAAGTCTTTAAAGGTAGCTTCCATGTAAGTATATGATAGCGTAGTGTAGAGATTAAAGGGTAGCTCGTGCGTTAAGTAGAGCTCAACACCTTTTCTTTCCGTTTTACCAGCATTTACATAGTAGTTAGTACCCGGAAAGAGCTGCTTTGGTATAAGCTCGTCGGAGGTTTTCACCAAGAAGATGGCAGTGTCTAAATATGTTCCCTGGCCCAAGAGTGTTTTTATGCCTGCTTCGTAGTTGTAAAACTTGGAAGCTTTAAGATTCTGGTTAAGCCCTCCCGGACCTGAGGGTGAATTTATAAGCTCTATGAGGGTAGGTGTTATAAACCCTCTACCTACACCTGTGTAGAGGTTTACCCTTTGTATGGGTTTGTAGCTAAGTGTCAAAGCCCAGCTTGTAAACTGGAAGTTCCTTTCACTTGACACAAAGAGTGCAGAAGGGGATAGCCTGTTATAATCTGCGCTAAAGTTCACCTTTGAATACCTTGCACCTCCATTAAGCTGTAGACTTTTCGTGATATCAAGGCTCACAAGTGCATAAAGTCCCAAGTTCTTCACATCGCTGTTTTGAGTATATTGAAGGTTCCCCTTATTCCCGCTGGCGTTTTGGAAATTGTTTCTATCTTCCTTCATAAAATCTGTATCTATACCCAGTGTCGTTTCTATTCTCCTATCCGCAACCTTGAACTTGCTGAGCCAGTTAAAACCAACACCATAGTAATCCCTTCCAAAGTCGTTCACTATGACCGGGGTATATCCTGTAAAATCCCTGTGCCCCAGGTAACCAGTAACCTTAAAGGAGTGATTTTGTACAAGCTCGTGCTGGTAAAGAAATCCTATCTCCCTATTTTGTATAATTTCCCTTGCATCATTTGCTTTGTAAATGGGAGATGCCTGCTTGGGATCTTTCTCAAATTCTGCTTTGGTGAGAGCACCTGGGTCTTTGGCAAAGGGTTCGTCAAAGAGGTGTAAGAATAAAGTAAGAGAAGACCTATCCGTAACTTCTACCATTGTCTTGAGGTTTGCATAATTTCTTCTGGCGGAACTGTGATCACGGAAACCAGTAGTGTAAAGGGTTGTAAGCCCAAACATGTAATTAAGCCTTTCTACTTGTCCACCCAACCGCAGGTTCTCTTTATGAAAGCCATAACTTCCACCAGATATTTTAAGTTGTGCGGAGATGGGTTTCAATCCACCATCTTCGCTTTCAAAGTATATTACACTACCTGCGGAGTTACCGTAAAGGACAGCGAGAGGACCTTTAAGAACCTCCACATGCTTTATAAAACTCATGTCAAGTTTGTCTATATCACCCTGACCATCTGCCATGGTGAGAGGCACCCCATCCCAGAAGAGCTTCATTTCTCTGACGCCAAACTGTGTCCTTGCACCAAAACCCCTTATTATTATCTTGGCATCCTGAGCGAAGTTTCTCCCTCTGTCTTGGGCATAAACACCAGATATACGGGATAGGACATCAGCAGGTTGAAGGTTTGGAAGAGCTGTTTGAATGTTTTCTTTTTCCACAGTACCGGCAGAAGTGGAAAGTTCAAACAGAGGTTTTTCAGTTCTTGTAGCAGTTATAACTATCGGTGGGACCTCCATATCTTGTGCAAGTGAAGAGCCAGAAGATACGGTTAGAGACAATAAGATAGTATACCACACCCATACCCTCTTCATGGCACGCCTCCTTTTTATGCGATTATGGGTTTATTACACAGTTATCACATGGTAATAAAGGTACATTGTTACTTACAAGAAGGCTCTTTATAGCTTCCTTCTGTTCTAAGATAGCCTTTTCCACATATTCCTTCATAAGTGTATCACCTTTCCTCACTCCTATTGCTACTTTATAGTCGAGCCTTACATCACTTTGAGACTTCGGATTAGGAAGTATCATCTTGAGTTTACCGTTATACTCTTTTACAAAGTAACCAGCGATTGGACCCCACAGTACAGCCACATCTATCTTTTTGTCAAGCAGGTCTTTTATTATTTGAAGGTTAGGGTTATCATCCGGTCTGTTAAAAGAATCGTAAAAGCTGTTGTAACCTACATAATTGGTAATACCCTCGTCTTTAAGGTAGAAGAAAGCAGGATTGTTCACTATACCCCCTATTTTTAATCTGCTTAGTATGGGATCATCTATACCCTTTATATCAAAACCGCTATCGCTTCTATAAACAAGCACATAGGTGGACCTGAAGAGGGGTTTGGTGTTCAATGTAAGTTCATATCCAGCTGGCACACCTACCACAAAGTGACAAGCCTTTTCTACAAGAGTATGTCTTATAAAACCCATCTGCATGGGAAAAAAGTACCGCCCTATCTTTTGCCCATAATAGCTTGCTATGAGTTCCTCTATTTTATTGTATATACCCCTACCTTGCATATCAAAGAGGGGGATAAGTCCCGGATCACTGCACGCGGTAAGTTCCTTGGGCGCAGGTCTGGCTATTAAAGGGATAAGCAGAGGAAGCAGAATAATAAACTTACCTAACACTCTCCATGGCAACCTGTAATTTTTTCTCATGGAAAATAATATAATGCGCCAGAACTGTAGGTCAAGGGGTATCTATGCTTCCCCACGCTCTGGGAAAAGCTACCGCACCCCAAGGTTTACCTAAACCACTAAATGTCTTTATGACGTGAAAGCCATTTACATCAAAAATTAGCACGTTCTGTGAATTTCCACATGGAACCACAAGCTTTGTATAATCCGAAGAATAAGTAAAGTGCCAGCATCTTTTACCAGTTTCTACGGATGATTTTTTAGTTAATGTTTTGGAGTCAAAGATATCAAGCTTCCCGGCTCTAAAGGATGCAACGATTATTTCTGAACCATCAGGGCTGAAAGTTACACCATAGGGACCTGCATCCGTTTTTACCGATCTAATAACCTTAAAGTTATTATCAAGTAAAAGCAGGCCATTAGAATTTTCAAATGTTACAGCATAATACTTTCCATCTGGAGAGGATACAATACCACGAGGTCTATCACCGTAAGATTTTAGATCTACATCCCTGAGCTTCTTTTTGGTATCAAGGTCATAAACGGATATGCTGTTTTCACCCTCATTGGTAACTAATAAATATCTACCTTCTTTTGAAAAAGCCATACCTTCGCTCTCTTTACCCCCTTCAAATCTAAAGGCTTCCTTCCAATTCTTAGTATCTATTGCAACTATGTACGCCTTCTCTACTTTTCCGGTCTCTTCGTATGTCACAAAGAGTAAATCCCTTTTGGGATGCACCTTTACGAACTCAGGGTTCTCACCGAGAGGTACCTCTCTTACCACTTTCCAGCTTTCTGTAGATACGACTAAGAGCTTCCCAAGCTTCTTGGAAGCTACAGCCAGGTACTTACCATCCTTGGTAACTCCTACGCCTCTTATCCCCATACCCTTTAGCTCAATGTGTTTTATAAGTTCAAGCTTATCAGTATCTATAGCATAAATTCCTTGTTCCTCATCACTGACAAAAACATAAGATGCCATCGCTTCAAGATATATAAAAAAACTTAGGAAGAGAGCAAAAAAGTAACGCATATCAAACCTCCTTATAGATTGTTATATTTACAAATAAATCTATCCAAAATAAAAGGGGCAGCACAATGGCTGCCCTTGTGGATACATCACTCAAGAGAGAATACGTAGAGAACTCCGCTCATAGTAGCCTGTCTGTAAAGGTCAAGTTCGAGAGAGAGATTGGTAGCACCCAAACCACCGTAAGGGTCATTGGGGTCAAGATTTGCAGTGACGGGAAGGCCTGCCCAACCACCTATACCAGAATATACTGCTATATATTGCTTTCCGTTCACCTCAAAGGAAATGGGATTACCTATAATGCCCGAGCCAAGCTTCTTAGACCAGAGCACTTTACAAGTCTTTAGGTCAAAAGCTCTAAACCACCCATCCATAGTTCCGTAGAACCCAACACCACCTTTGGTAACAAGTACACCACTCCAAGTTGGATACTTCTCATCTATGTAGCACTTTATTTCACCTTTTGCGGGGTCCCACGCTATTATTCTGCCATAATGTCCGGGCGTTTTGGAAAGCCCGTGCACGGAAGACTTGTGCTCGTAAAACTTCATAAGGACATTGGCACCAACATAAGGAGCACCTTCCGTATACTTGGTTTCCGCAGGCTCATAATCCATACACCACTGGTTGGTAGGCACATACACAAGCCCTGTTTCTGGGCTGTAAGCGGCGGGTTGCTGGTCCTTACCACCCATGGCAGAAGGACAAACATCCTTCTTGTTATCCCCTGGTTTCCAAGGTGATTTGGTGGGGTCTTTTGTAACTTTAAAGGTGTGTCCATCTCTGGCGTGTCTCTCATCCCAGCTCTTAGCCCAGTTTACATAAACAAAGGGTTTTGCGTATATAAGCTCTCCAGTAGCTCTATTAAGTAGAAAGGCAAAGCCGTTTCTGTCAAAGTGTATGAGAGCAGGTACCTTTTTGCTACCTACATTAACATCAAGCAGTATAGATTCGTTTACGCCGTCATAGTCCCACTGATCGAAAGGTGTCATTTGGAATGCCCACACAAGCTCACCAGTATCTGCATCGCGAGCTATTATGGATGTGGACCATTTGTTATCGTACCTTCCACTCTGACACTCTTCCCAACTTGCACTGCACCTGATGTAAGGGTTCCATGTGCCAGGATTGCTTGTACCGTAGTATACCAGATTTAACTTTGGGTCATAGGAGAACCAACCCCAAACTGTGGCTCCTCCTATCTTCCACTGATCTCCTTGCCAAGTATTTACACCAAGACCTTTATAGCTTGCAGGTGTTCTTGAACCATAGCACATGTCCTGATCAGGACCTTGGTTGTAGCATAGCCAAACGCGCCTTCCCGAGTTAAGGTCATATGCCGCTACCCTTCCCCTTACGCCAAACTCACCACCGGAGATCCCTACTATTACCTTATCCTTTGCAACTATCGGAGCCATGGTGATGGTTTCACCCTTGTAAGGGTCAGCATGCTTTACCTTCCAAAGCTCCTTACCTGTTTTGGCATCAAGGGCTATGACATGACCGTCAAGGGTATTCATCACTATCTTACCGTCCGCATAAGATATACCCCTCATCACCGTATCGCAGCAAGCTACAGCAACAGCCCTATCATCCTGCTGTGGAACATACTTCCAAAGAATCTTGTAATCGTTGCCCTTGCTTATGTCCAGAGCGTAGACTATGTTGGGGTAAGCCGTCTGCACATACATGGTGTTGCCTATCACGAGGGGTTGACCTTCGTGTCCCCTAAGCACACCCGTAGAAAAGCTCCACGCCAGATCTAGGTTTTTCACATTGTGAGTATTTATCTGGCTGAGAGGGGAGTACCTTGTTAAGTGGTAATCTCTCCCCGGCGCCGGCCAAAGACCGGCTTTCTTTGAAAGCTCCTCAACCTGTGGGTTGGCAATAGACAGCCCAACCCAGGAAACAGCAGATAAGATGAGGAGGAAAAGCAGCCTGTGATACGCCCTCCGCTTCATGGAAGCACCTCCTACAAAGAATTTAAAAACTACTATTTATATATAACAAACTATAAAAACTTTGTCAAGAGTTTTATCCATTTTTTTGCATTAAGAATATAACAAAAACCCAAAATTAAATCTATAATAACATTCTTATAAAGTTAAAAATCTCTCCTTTGGCTCTATTATAAAGATGCACTTGCTCTCTTCTTGCCCATCAAATTGCGGATTTCCAAAGGTGTGGAGACTGCCCCAGCAAGGGTAGCACAGAGGATGTTCCAAAGGTTTTTTGTTTATTGATAGCTTCTCAAAGAGGCAAACTACTTTGAGTTTACTTCCGTCCGCTTCTGTGCTGTGTTGCAGATTTAAATTTTTACCTACAAATATCATTATAGGCACAAGGGTACTTATTCCGAAGAATCTCTCCAGAACCTCTAAGGCAAAGGCTATTTTCTCAGTGTCTTTGCCCTCCACTTGCTGGGCAAATTTTCTGAACATTTTGCTAACACCTTCACCTGCTATAGACCTTATGAGCATTTCCACATCATCCACTTTCATTTTCTGAGCCTCCGCATATCCTAAAAATAGTTGCCTTTCGTTAAGGTTCCGTTAAAAAGAAACTTAACGAAAACTTAACAATTGTTGGGTAAAATTAGCTGTATGAAGGCAAGGATAGAAAACATCATAGAAAGGCTTGAGAGAGAAAAAAGCTACTACAGGCGTTGCCTTAAGAAGGTTGGCTCATGTAGGCAACCACCTTATAAACCGCCCTCTTTCTGCCGTCAACCTCTATCTTTGCTTCTTCTACGGATAGAGATATAACGTGGAGCGTATTTAAGTATCTTCCACTGCGTGTCCTTATAAAGTTCATTCTTCCTTTTTCTCCTCCTCAGATTTGAGAGCTCTTTTGGCACCCTCTGCTGAATACTTTATGAGTTTGAGAGCTTTCTCTGCTATCTCCGTGGTGCTTTTTACTATGTCTTTGCTTACTTCCATAACCTTTTGAAAGGCTTCTGCCGGAAGGTCCTTGATGCTTCTCTCTTCTTCCGCTACGGTCATCTTCTTTTTGAGTTCCTCAAGTTCCTGCTTGATCTTTTCAAGTTCCTGAGCAAGCTCCTTCTTCTCCATGTTTATCACCTCCTTTTAGGTTTTTTTGTAGCATAAATGCCCAAAAGCAAAGTGCTACCGTTGTTTATAAGAGTAGACAAGGCTTGGACCTGCAAGCCCAGAAACAGCGCCCATCAGTCCTACGGTGTTAAAAAGGGTGTTTAATGCGTAGATGTTTCTCAGTTTGCTTAGTGTCTTGTGCGCTATGTCTATAACATCCACCAGATGCCACAGGCTGTCTCCTATTACTATGTCTGCCACCTCTATTGCTATATCTGTGCCACTCCTGAGGGATATGCCCACATTTGCAACGGAGAGTGCCGGAGAGTCGTTTACTCCATAACCTACAAAGGCTACCACTCTCCCCTCCTGCTGGAGCCTCTGCACCAGCTGTGCCTTCTCTGCGGGAAAAACTCTGGCATAGTACTCATCTATGCCCAGCATCTGCGCCATATACTTTGCCACACCTTCGTTATCACCTGTGCAGAGGACCACCCTTTTATCCATCTTTTTCAACTGTGCCACCACATCCTTTGCCTCTTCTCTGATGGGGTCTCTGAAGGTCAGCAGTCCTACGATGGTTTTTTCCCTTACCAGATAAAGCACCGATTTGGCTTCCGAGTGGAACTTATCTACCAGCTGTCTGATCTCCTGCCCTATCTTTATTTTCTTCTTCTGCATAAAGCGCGTGCTACCAAGCATAAACCTGATACCTTCTAGCTCACCTTCTATTCCCATACCTATGTGGTACTGGGAGTTTTCCCTTGGTATAAGTTCCATACCATTGCTCTGGGCAAGCTTCACCATAGCCTTAGCCACCGGATGGATTATCCTCTGGTCTAAAGAAGCCGCATAGAGAAGCACTTTCTCCTCAGGCAGTTCAATCCCTACTACATCCTCTATGGAGGGACTTCCTACCGTCAGCGTGCCCGTCTTGTCAAGCACAAAGGTGTCCGTTCTGGAAAGTGTCTCCAGTTTGCTTCCGCTCTTTATTAAGATGCCAAAGCTGGAGGCATGAGCAACCGCTGAAAGCACAGCAAGAGGAGTCGTCAGATAAACACCTGTGTGATAGTCTATGATAAGGGTTGAAGAAAGCCTGCTGAGCTGACCTGTGGAAAGGTAAGACCCGAGAGCAAGAGACACCGTAGGAAGCACGAAACGGTTTGCAAACTCTTCAGCTCGCCTCTATCCTGGCTATCTTGGCAATGGTGGTGTTTTCTCCTGCGCTTTCTACCCTTACGTAAATCTTCCCGTCCTCCAAGTATGTACCTGCATAAACCTTGTCCCCTTTCTTTTTATGCACCGGATTGGACTCGCCGGTTAAGGAAGCCTGATTGATGAGAGCTTCACCCTCTTCTACAGAGCCATCCGCAGGCACTTTTCACCTGCGTAAACCACCACCAGGTCCCCCTCTTTCAGGTCCATTGCCTTCACTCTTATAGCCTGACCGTTTCCGGTCACTAACCAGGCGCTGTCCTCCCTGTAAGAGAAAAGCTTTTCTATCTGAGAGTAGGCTTTCTTCTCCACTCTTTCTGCCAGCTAATCACCTAAAGCCAGCAGAAACACCATTGTGTGAGCAGAAAGCGGGTTTCCCGTCAGAGAAGCCAGCACTACCGCAGAAGAATCTAAAAAGTGTACATCCAGCTTCTTACTCCTTAAGAACCTTAGAAACTTTTCAAAGAGAGGTTTTGCGCATATAAGCGTAAGTCCAGCAAGTGCATAGTTGGGGATAACACCTCTAAGGAGGTAAGGAATAAAACCAAAGGAGGTTATGGCAAGCCATCTTGACGAGCTTTCTCTGGCAGGTTGCGACACTTTCTCTTTTGATATGTCTTCCAGAAGTATCTCCCTTTTGGTGTTTTCCAGCGTGTTGATAAACTCAATAAGGTCAAAGTCTTCTGGATTGTACTCGATGACCAGTCTACCAGCCCTTTTGTAGTATCTTACCTTTTTGACACCTGTGAACCTGGAAAAGTAGGTATCTTCCATCCTTTTCCTCTCTCTAGACCTTTCAAGCATGTAAAGAGCAACAATGCCAAGACCAAAACCAAGAGCGAAGCTAAAGGGACCGCTACATAAAATCCTTCCCAGCATATTCATACTCTTTACCCCCTTAAAGTCTATCTTTTATCCTCTGGAGTATCTCCTGTTGCTTTTGAAGCACCTCAAGTTTTTTCTCCACTTCAAGCCTGTAAAGGTGCCTTGCCTCGGAAAACACATCTTCCCAGAACTCCTTACCCTCTTCCAAGTTACCCGTTAGCCACTGTTGAAAGGCTATAACCTCTTTGGTGGCAGAAACTAAGATAGGTCTTGAATCCCGCAGAAGCTTGCTCAAAATCACAAGACCCGCCAACGCACCAAAACCATACAGCATAGCATTGGTGGAAATACATCCACCCAAGGTGTTGGGAATATTAATGTTTAGCATCCTTACCTCCTTAAAGTTTTGTTTTTACATAAGGCACCAGAAACATACTGCATACACCGAAAGTTATAAGACCTGCAACGCTTCCTAACATAGCCATGTTTAAACGCTTAGCCTCCCTGCGTATCTTTATTTGGTTTATAAAGTACTCTGCGAAGCTTCTCTTGTTGTAAATCACAAGAAGAGTCTTAGTGTTTTCTTTACCCTCCAAATCCTATACTCCCTCCATTTCCCTTATCCCACGCATAAAAAGGTCTCTCTCTTCCCTTGTAGAAAAGTACAGCCTTGCCCTTCCTTCGCTCACGGATATGTACTCAATCATCTGCCTTCAGTTTATTGAAAAATTGTTAAGTTTTTGTTAAGAAGGTTCTTGGAGGTTAAAATTATACTTATGAAGGTGTTGTTGGCGATCCTTTTGGTGCTTGTGAGTCTCTCTTTCCCACAGGATGTTATAAAGTTCGGTGCAGCCATATCACTTACTGGTAAGCTTGCCAAAGAGGGTCAGCTACTCAAGCAAGGCTATGAGCTTTGGAAGGAAAGGGTCAACGCACTGGGAGGTATAAAAGTGGGAGGAAAGCACTATAAGGTGGATGTAGTGTATTACGACGACCAGAGCGACCCTGTAACTTCTGCGAGGCTCGTAGAGAGGCTTATAGTAGAAGATGGCATCAAGTTTATTCTTGGACCGTACGGGAGCGCTCAGGTTTTTTCTTCTGCACCCATAGTGGAGAAGTATGGGGCTATTATGGTACAGGCTGGCGGTGCCTCCTCCGACATATATCAGAAGGGATACAGAAATGTTTTTGGTCTTTACACCGTTGCACCCAATTACGGAAGGGACCTTGTTGAGCTTGCTACCAACTTAGACAGAGGTGCAAAAAGGATAGCCATAATATACGAAAAGGACATATTTTCACAGGATGCGGCTGAAGGTGCTTTAGAGCATGCCAGAAGAAAGGGTCTTAATGTGGTGCTTTATGAGGGTTATCCCAAACAGGTGCAAGATCTGTCCAGTCTCATGCAAAAGTTAAGGCTTTTAAAACCTGATATAGTAATAGGTTCAGGGCATTTTCAGGATGCTGTCTTAATGGTAAAGCAGTTAAAACAGTTTAGGATAAATCCAAGATTTTTGGGGCTTACTGTAGGTCCAGCACTGCCTGCTTTTGCTGAGGCTCTTGGGGAGGATGCGGAGGGCATATTTGGACCAGTCCAGTGGAGTACGGCGCTCAATTACAGAGATCCGTTATTCGGGAACAACCGTGAGTTTGTGAAGCTTTATAGAGAGCGGTTTGGTTCAGACCCGGAGTACCATGTGGCAGGTGCAGTTGCGGCAGGTATAGTATTCCAGAAGGCCATTGAGAAGGCAGGAAGTGTTGAAGTAGACAAGGTTAGAAATGCTCTCAGGAAGCTGAAGGTGGAAACCCTCTTTGGAGTGATAGGCTTTGACGATACGGGTAAAGTGGTCACAAAACCTATGGCAGTTATTCAGATACAAAGAGGTAGGCAGGTAACTGTTTATCCCTTTGAAGAAGCCAAACCCATATATCCCAAACCCCAATGGAGATAGTTTTCCAGCTCCTTCTTGATGCCTTGCTCCTTGCAGGCTTTTACAGTATGCTTTCCTCTGGCTTTTCCCTCATGTGGGGAGTGACAGGCATAATCAACTTAGCTTATGGCTCTTTTGTGCTTTTGGGAGCTTACTTGCTTTACACACTTTATCTTTCAGGTGTGGGTCTTTTAACTGCTTTTTTTATAGTGCTTGCAGTCGGTTTGCTTAGCGGTGCTGTGCTTGAAATGTTCTTTTTCAACAAACTGATGAATTACGAACCCTTTACATTACTTGTGCTTACCTTTGGGCTTGATATACTTCTTACCAACTTCCTTAACCTCCTCTTTAAGGCGGATATAAGGTCCTTATCGGTAAAAGGCTTGGAGGGATCTCTTCTTCTTGGTGACTTTATTGTTCCTTACAATAAGCTCTCAGTGTTCCTTCTCTCTTCTTTGGTCATATCAGCTTTGCAGTTTTACCTTAAGTTTTCATGGACGGGCAAAGCCATAAGGGCTATTTCGGCTGATCCTATAGGTGCGCAGCTTTGTGGTATAAACCCCAAAAGGGTCTATACAGTGAGCACATCTTTGGCTACAGCTCTTGCTATGATCTCAGGGGGCTTTTATGCCTTCCTTCAGGGTTTTACTCCTTTTGATTCTGAGAGCATAACCTTAAGAGCTTTCTTCGTTTGCGTTGTGGGAGGTTTGGGAAGCACTCATGGTCTGCTGGCGGGTAGTTTTATACTTGCCTCTTCCGAAGTCTTCTCCGGTTTTTACTTAGGTGAAGGGTGGAAAACGGCGGTATCCCTGCTTATTCTAGTGTTTTTCCTTATATTCAGACCTCGCGGCCTTATTGGGATAAAGTATGCTTAAGCTGTTTATCTTGGTTATAGCAGGTGCTGTTTTCCCTTTACTTGCAGACCCTTACTGGCTTCGTGTAGCAAGTTCTGCTTTGCTACTTTCCTCTCTTGCTTACTCTCACAACCTCTTCTTTCACTTTCTTGGGTATCCTACCTTTGGAGGCGTTGCCTTCTTCGGTATAGGGGCTTATACCTTTTCCCTCCTCTTCTCCCACAACTTACCTATTTATGCATCCCTGCCATTTGCAGGGATCCTCTCCTCCCTCTTTGCCATACCCCTTTTGCCCGTAGTTCTGAGATTAAAAAGCCATTACTTTGCTATAGGTACATTAGCTTTGCAGATCACGCTTATGGAGGTGGCTGAAAACCTCAGCATAACTGGCGGTACAAAAGGCTATGCCCTAAAAGTTTCAGAGAGTAGCAACTTAATTGCCTTTTACCTCTTTCTGTTGCTTACTGTCATACTGCTAATTTACTGTGCCTTTCTGGAAAGGTCCATTTTAGGGAAGACCCTTAAAGCTATAAAGGAGGATGAAGAGGCAGCCCAAATCTTGGGTATAAACCCCACGCCTTACAAAATGCTGATGCTCATCTCCATGACCTTCTCCTTGGGTCTTTTGGGGGGTACTTTTTCCATCTGGAGTGCGTACATTGATGCACCCACCGTCTTTAGCCCGGTGCTTTCAGTAAAGACTTTCTTTATTCTCATCCTTTCCATGAGGGCTCCCATCCTTGGACCTCTCCTCTGGTCAATCCTCTTTGAGCTTATTTTTGAGCTAATGTGGAGCAGTTTTCCACAGGTACACGGACTGCTCTTGGGTATTGCTATAATCCTCCTTATATTGATATTCCCGAAGGGTGTCTTATGGAAAGGCTCTTAGAGGTTATTGATGTGAGAAAGTCCTTTGGTGGTAATAGAGTGCTGGAAGGTGTATCCTTCAGCGTTAAAGGGGGTGAAATCCTTGGAATTATAGGTCCCAACGGGTCTGGCAAAACCACGCTTCTTAATGTGATCTCTGGCTTAATAAGGCAAGACAGTGGAAAGATCCTTTTAATGGGTAAGGATATAAGTGACGCAAAACCCCATGTGAGGGCAAGGCTCGGCATGGGAAGAACCTTTCAGAATCCGAGAGCCTTCCCATCTCTTATTGTACTGGAGTGCCTCAAGATAGCACAGCTACACTCGGGAAGGGATGTGCAGATAGATGAGCTTTTAAAGAAAACAGGTCTGTATGAACTCCAGGGCAGGGCTTCCGATAAGTTGTCTCTGGCTCAAAGAAAGAGGCTTGAGCTTGCCAAGGCTCTGGCTATAAAACCTAAGGTCCTTTTGCTTGACGAGATCTTTGCTGGACTAAATCCAGCTTCTATTGGGGAGGTATCCCATCTGATAAAACAGCTCAAGGATGAAGGATTGGGTATAGTTATTGTGGAGCACGTTTTAAGCGCTCTTGTTCCCCTCGCGGATAGACTGCTCGTACTGGCAGGTGGGCGGGTCATATACGATGGGGACAAGTACGAAGCTTTTCGTGATGAAAAGGTAAGGAGGGCATATCTTGGAGAGAGATACTCTTCTCTTGGAGTGTGATGGTATAAACTGCGGGTACAAAGATGCGCAGGTACTTTACCATGTGCGTATAACGGTGAAGGAGGGAGAGGCGGTTGTTGTGTTTGGCTCCAACGGCTCAGGGAAGACCACACTTCTAAAGGTGCTGAGCGGTATTATAAAGCCCTGGAGTGGAATTGTAAGATTCCGTGGCAGGGATATAACAAAACTCAGCCCTCACGATAGGGTAAAGCTGGGCATTGCCTTCGCAAGCGATACAAGAAACCTCTTTTTGAGTATGAGCGTGGAGGAGAACTTAATACTGGGGGCTTACACAAGAAAGAAAAATGTCAAAGAAGGACTTGAAATGGTATATCACTACTTTCCTGACCTTGCTTCCCAAAGGAAAAAATTGGCAGGTGAGCTTTCGGGTGGTTTTCAGAGAATGCTCTCCATAGGAAGAGCCATCATGTCTAAGCCTCTACTTCTTATGATTGACGAGCTGTCTTTAGGACTTTCGCCCAAGATGGTGGACAAGTTAGGGCAAGCTCTGATGTCTATAAACAGGGAAAGAGGCATAGCCATGCTCGTAGTAGAACAGGAAGTTTATCTTGCGGGTAGCATGTGTAGAAGGGGTTATGTGTTTGATCTTGGAAGGGTCGTTGCTCAAGGAGATGTCCAAAAACTCCTTAAAGAGGATACCGTCAGAAGGATTTATATGGGTGTTTAAGCCTTTGCAACTAACATCTGGCGAGCCTTTATGTGCTTGGGAGGTTTGCTTTATACAATCTGATGGTTCTTGCGAAGCTCCTTTTATTGTGTCTTTTGCTTTTGAGAGCTATGGCACATTTGAAAGCTCTGAAAATGTTATATCTAAGGATTTTTAAACAGTCTCGTTAAAAGTTGACATGGTTGCATTTTGTGTGCTATTATGCTACTAAATTCCTTAATGGGAGGTTAAAAATGTGGATATTGCTGTTGGTTTTTATGCTTTTTGGTGTGGTTTTGGCTAAAGGTGAGTGTGAGGAAATAGAGGGATATGCCTCTTGGTACGGTAAAGGTTTTCACGGAAGAAGAACTGCAAGCGGAGAATCCTTTGACAGATACAAATATACGGCAGCTTCCAAGGTATTTCCACTAAATACCTATGTGCTTGTAAGAAATCTTGAAAATGATCAAGAAGTAATAGTGAGAATAACCGACAGAGGACCTTTTGTAAAGGGTAGGATACTTGACCTTTCAAAGGCGTCAGCGGAAAAACTGGGCATACTCAAAAAGGGTATTGTGAAAGTAAAAGCTATGCCCCTTTACTGCGTAGCGGATGTGGATAGGGGCGATGAAGATGAGTATATAATGGACATCATTAGAACTTTTTAGCATCTGTTTATTACAAGTGTGCCACACCCTCCCAGGCTATCCTTCCTGAAGCGTGTGGAGAGACTTACTCTTATACCATACCCCCGTAGATATAGAAATCTCTCCTCATACTCACTTTTGCTCATGGTTTCAAAAAAGCCTGTACTGTTGTAGTAAAGGAGTGTAGCGCTTACTCCCAGATCACGCACAAGTTTTGCAAATTCTTCAAGGTCTTCGTAGCTGTCGTTTACACCTTTGAGGAGGAGGTATGCAAGGCTCACCTTTTTTCTCTTTCTCTTTGACATTCTGGGAAGCTCTTCTCTGAGCATATCAATGAGAGCATTTAGATCACCGCCGTGAGGTATAAGTTTTCTTCTCTTTTCTGATTTTGTAGAGTGTATGGATATGGTTAGTCCATTGTGAGGAATATGTATAAGCTCTCTTAGGTGTATGTGAGGAAAACCTGTGGTGTAAAAGGAAACCTTTAAACCTTCCTCTTTGAACTTCCAGAAAGCTCTTATCACATGGGAATAATTCATCAAAGGCTCACCTATACCTGCTACTGCTATCCTTTTTATGGGGAGAGTGTCTCTTAGAAGGTAATACTGGGCTAATATCTCTTCATAAGTCAAATTCCTAACAAATCCTGCGCTTCCAGAAAGGCAGAAGGGACATCTTATGGCACAACCTACCTGAGTAGAAATGCACAGGGTATCACCTCTGTAAAAGACTGCCTCTATTTTGTTGGAGTCTTCAAGTTCAAAGACAAAAAGCCTGTTAAGTTCACTCTTGAAGGTTGATAAAAGCTTCATCTTCTTTGTAAGCTCTTCTACAGCAAAGTCCACAGCTTTTACAATGCCTGAGAGCCTTCTCGTATCCGTAAGGCAGAAGTGATGAGATGCTTAGCTCTTCCTTTTTCCCTTCGGACTCTATGAGTACTTTGTCCATAGGTGGGTCTATGTAGAGAAGCTTGTAGATTTTACCCTTAAAACACAGCTCTGTTCCCACCTCAGGAAGAAGATTCCTTATCATGTAGTTGTCCCTCTCATAGGCAAGACAGCAAAGAAGCCTTCCACAGGGACCTGTAAACTTGGTAGGTGAAAGAGGCAGATTCTGATCCTCTATATCTTTGAGGGATATAGACTCAAAATTCTCGGAGAACCTTACGCAACAAGGTATATCACCGCACGCACCTACCCATCCTGTCATTTGCACAGCATCCCTCACACCTATCTGTCTCATCTCTATCCTTTTCTTTACAACCTTTGCCAGATCCTTGACAAGATTTCTAAAGTCAACCCTCTGTTCCGAAGTATAGTAAAAGAACACCTTCCCGGCATCTAAGGGTATGTATGCCTTTATGAGTTTCATGCCAAGTCCATGCTGAGCTATCTTTTCCTTACAAAGTGAGTAGAGGTTTTGCGCCTTTTTTTCGTTCTCCTCCATCTTTAGTATATCTTCATCCTTTGCCTTCCTTAAAAAGGTTGCCTTTATCTGGGATGGCTGCTTTGATAGGCCAAGCACCTTAACTACCTCTTCACCCTTTTCTGAGCTGACTACTATAAGGTCATCTCTTTTTATGCCATCGTCCCACACACCCTCTACTTGGAATATCTTCCCAGTATCCTGAAACCTTGCCTTTATGTAAAGCATGGTTTTAATTATACACCTTCACACTATCTTAACAAAATAGCTTCATACTTAAATGAGCGCTTAGCCTCTCCCCTGCCTCTCCTTTTACCTTTTTTTAAAGACGCTTAAATTTAAAGATTGGTTTATAATATCCCAGCGGAGTAGTTCCATGATAAAGAAGGTGTTTGAGAGGCAACTAAGCTGGCTTGAGAGGATATTCTTTGTTGACTTTATAAAAGGGCTCTCTGTTACAATAAGGCACGCTTTTAGTAAAACTATAACCACCCATTACCCTTACGAGAAGCTAACACCTCCTAAGAGGTTCAGAGGCTTCTTGGGACATAAGGTGGTAGATGGGAATGAGCCCCAACCAGCCTTTGATGAGTGGGTGGAAAGGTTTAAAATAGAGGTAAGGCCCGGAAGGAGCAGGTGCGTTGTGTGTATGCTTTGCAAAAGAGCCTGTCCAGTCCCACAGCTCTTTGAGATAGAAGGCGAGAAGCTTCCCAACGGAAAACGGGTTGTTAGCATTTTTAACATGAACCTTATGCTCTGTACCTTCTGCGGTTTTTGTGTAGATGCCTGTCCTGTAGACTGCCTTTTTAACAGCGATATTCACGAAACGGCTTCTTACACGAGGAAGGATGCTATTTTAAACCTTGAGGCTTTGGAGCAGATAGGTAGGGACTGGCAGGCAAGAAGAGAGAAAGAGCCTGACAGAATTTGGATAGATAACCATCAAAGGCAAAAGCTCTGGCGTGAAAACGACCTTAAACTGCCGGAGGTAAAAGGGTGATACAGTGGATCACCTTTTTACTCTTCTCCTTGCTGGCTGTTGTATCCTCATTGGGTGTGGTTTTACTCCCCAATCCAGTTTATGTTATCCTATCCCTCCTTTCTTCCCTCATAGCTATAGCGGGAGTGTTTTTTGTAGCTGGTGCAGAGCTTGTCGGTGCTTTACAACTTCTCATATATGCAGTTGCCGTAACGGTTTTTTATGTGTTTGTCCTAACCGCTGTACCTTGGGAGAAGGCGCTTAAAAAGGACTCTCATTACAGGGTTGAGGGTGTCTTGTCTTTCCCCATCCTATTGCTCCTATACTTTGAGATATTGATAGTGTTTTCTCTGGGTGTGAGCGCATCACCTAAGGGGCAGATAAAGGAACTTTCAAAGAAGTTTGGTAATACGGAAGTCATAGGTAGCATCTTATTCAGCAAGTACTTTTTTGCCTTTGAGCTTGTTTCTCTGGTGCTTTTAATAGGTATGATAGGTGCTGTTATAATAGGTAGGAAGGAGGCTCAGACCTATGACAGCAATACCCCTTGAGGCTTATATGCTGTTAAGCATAGTTATATTTGGTCTTGGTCTTTTTGGTATAGTAGTTAGGCGCAACTTAGTGACAGTGCTTATGAGCACCGAACTGGCTTTGAATGCAGTTAACATCGCTTTTGTAGGCATTGATGCTCATCTGAGTTTAGCAAACGGTCAGATCTTTGCACTTTTTATCATAGCTTTGGCTGCTGCTGAAGCGGCTGTGGGCTTAGGCATCATAATATCCATATTCAGGCTGAGGCGTGTAGAATCTACGGATGAAATAACTGACATGAGAGGATAAAATGGAAGCGCTGGTGCTGTTTTTGCCACTCTTTGCCTTTTTGGTGGTGGGTCTTTTGGGCAGATACATGGGAGACCTTCTTTCGGCACTCATCACCATAGGCGCAGGCTTGCTCTCTTTTGTACTCTCCCTTACCATACTCTCTAAGGCTATCTCTTCACCCTTCAGCGTCAAGCTCTATGACTTTCTGCCCTTCCTCTCCTTTGGTCTTTACTTTGATGCTCTCTCTTCCATTACCAGCGCTGTGGTCACTCTTGTGGCCTGTCTCATCTTTGTTTACTCTATAGGATACATGCACAACCTATTTGGTCACTGGACTTTTAAGTTCTACGCTTACCTGTCTCTGTTCCTCTTTGCCATGCTCCTTATAGTTCTGTCTGACAACCTGCTTGGTATCTTCTTTGGCTGGGAGGGTGTTGGTCTTGCCTCTTACCTGCTTATTGGTTACTTCCACACTCAGAAGAAGGCTGCGGATGCTTCCTTGGAAGCCTTTGTCATGAACAGAGTGGGTGATTGGCTCTTCATTTTTGGCATAATCTCTTCCTTCTATATTTTTGGGTCTTTGTCCCTTTTGGACATATTTGGAAAGGTGAGCAGTGTGCCTTCTGCTCTTCTTTCTGTCTGCGCACTTCTTCTCTTTGGTGGTGCTGTTGGAAAGTCTGGACAGCTCCCTCTTCACACATGGCTTCCCAACGCTATGGCAGGTCCCACGCCAGTTTCTGCTCTTTTGCACGCTGCCACCATGGTAGCAGCAGGCGTTTATATGGTGGCAAGGCTATATCCTCTGTTTGAGGCAACTCCCGAGAGTCTCAAGGTGGTGGCGCTTATAGGGGGCATAACTGCGCTCTTTGCAGCTTTGGCTGCCACATCCCATACGGATATAAAGAAGATAATAGCCTTTTCCACCATGAGCCAACTGGGACTTATGTATCTGGCACTGGGATTGGGAGACAAAGCAGGAGCCATGTTTCACCTTACCACACACGCCTTTTTTAAAGCCCTGCTATTTTTGGCAGCAGGGTCGGTCATCCACGCCTTTCACCACCAGGTGTACGACATATACCAAGTAGGAGGGCTAAAGAAGTACATGCCAGCCACCTACTGGAGCTTTATAGTGGGAGCGTTGGCACTCTCTGGCATATTTCCCCTTTCTGGGTTTTTCAGCAAAGACAGGATAATAAGCAGTGCATACGAAGCAGGTACAGGATGGGGACTTTTGGCAAGCTTTGTAAGCCTACTCACAGCCTACTACATCTTCAGGGAAGGATTTGTAATGTTTGTCTCAAAGAGAGAGTATGAGGAAAAGCCACACGAGAGTGAGAAGGTGATGGTGCTACCCATGGTGGCACTGAGTGTGCTTTCCGTAGTATCAGGGCTTATAGAAGGCTGGTACATGAGAGTGATGGGAAGCAAGAGTGAGCTTCACCTTAGCATAGCCATAAGCTCGGTTTTGATAGGGCTGACAGGTATAGGGATAGCGTATGCAGTGTATGTGAAGGGGGCAATAGACCACCGCAGAGCATACAGAGCATTAAAACCCATTGCGGACACCTTCAGGGAGCAGTTTTACACCGAAAAGCTGTACCACAAACTGATAGCATACGGATACCTTGTGGTTTCTAAAGCGCTTTATCGCATAGGCGATAGAATTACCATAGACGGATTTATTAATCTTTTGGCATTTCTTTACTTTAAGGTGGTTAGGTTTCTGTGGATGAAACTGGATATTATGGTTGTTGACCTCTTTGTTAATGGTGTGGCAAAGCTATCCTTTAAAACTGGAAGATACGTAAGAAACCTTCAAACAGGTCTTTTAAACAATTATGTACTGTTTCTTTTGATGGGTATAGTTTTCATACTCGGTGTGATAACTTACTCTCTGAGGTGAAAGGATGGAAAGGCTGGAGGCTACTTTCCCACTCTTACCACTTAGTATGATGGTGCCGGTTTTTGGTAGTCTCTTGATACTTTTGCTACCTGAAAGGTTCTCCAAAGGGATAAGTCTTTTTTCAGCGGGGATAAGTTTTTTAATAGCTCTCTCTTCGCTTCTCTTCTTTGACTTTTCAAAGGCACAGGCAGTTCAGTTTTACCAATACTACCCGCTCATTCCCGAACTTAAAGTAGGTCTCGCTTTGGGGCTGGATGGTCTTTCTATGCTTATGTACCTTCTTACTACGCTTGTGTCTTTCGTCGCCATACTCTGGTCTGTAAGGGATAGACAGATAAACCACAGACTCAGAGAGTATTACCTTTGGTTCTTACTTTCTGAGGCTTTCCTCATAGGTGTTTTTTCAAGCTGGGATCTTATGGTGTTTTATGTCTTTTACGAGCTTACCCTGGTGCCTATGCTCTTTGTTATAGGCATTTGGGGATACAAGCTGAGGCTCTACTCCGCTTATAAGTTTTTCATATACATCTTCGTCTCTTCTCTCTTTCTGCTTTTGGGTATAGTGAGTCTTGCTGTAGAGCATTACAAACTTTTCGGGAAGTTTTCTTTCAGCTACTTTGACCTTTTGAACAACCACTACTCTCTAGAATATGGACTTTTCCTGTTTTTACTCTTTTTTATAGCCTTTGCTGTAAAAACGCCTATTGTACCTTTCCATACATGGCTTCCCGATGCACACGGTGAAGCTCCTACTGCTGGCTCTGTGGTGCTTGCCGCCATTCTCCTTAAGATGGGGACTTATGCCCTTCTGAGGTTTAACATAGGACTTTTCCCCGAGGTGGCCGTCTTTTTGATGCCTGTCTTGGTGCTTTGGGGTATCTTCTCTATAGCTGTGGCATCGTGGTACACTATAAGTCAGAGCAATGTCAAGAGGTTCGTTGCTTACTCTTCAGTAAGCCACATGGGCTTTGTTGTTACTGGTATGTTCCTTCTCAATATGGAAGGTCTGAGGGCAAGTATTATGGAGATGTTCGCTCACGGTCTTACATCTGCCTCCCTGTTTATGATAGCCGGATTTATATATAACAGGCTTCACAGCTTTAACATGGACTCTCTGAAAGGTAGCGCTAAATACATGCCACTCTTTGCTATTATCACAGTTCTGACTGCCTTTTCCTCCATGGGTCTTCCGGGTGGCTCTTCCTTTTGGGGTAAGTTCCTCACCATCCTCTCCGCGAGGGAGTATACTACCTTACTGGCTTTTCTGGTGCTTGTGGGTGCTTTCTTCAGCGCAGTCTATATCCTTTACCTTATGAAGGTACTCTTCTTAGACAGTAAGGAAGAGAGCAAGCTCGTACACTTTACCGATGTGAGAGGTTTTAAGTTATCCGCCTTTTTACTTTTGGTATTTCCTATGTTTATGGTTGGGCTTGCTCCTTACCTGTTTTTTAACATATTTGATAAGTCCGCTAAGGAGCTTTTGCTTTTAGTAATGCGCAAATTGGTAGGAGGTTAGTGTTTTATGGAGCTGAGGGATTTGGTAGGAGTTATTGAGTTTCCCCATCTACAACTCCTTATGCCGGAGATAATAGTTTTGCTCACGGGCTTTATTCTTTTCAGCTTAGACCTTCTTTACAAGAAAGCTCATCACAGACTTTTTACAGTTGTGAGCGCAGTAGGTTATACCTTAGCTCTGCTTTACATAACCTTAAATCCTTTCCTGTCGGGAAGCACCTTTTACCATCTTTATGTTAGAGACACCTTCTCCTCCTTTCTGCAGTTTTTTATGATACTTATAACCTTATTTGTTCTGGCTTTTGCTTATAGATACTATCAGCAGAAGCTCTCTTTGTATAGGGAGTTTTATTACATACTTTCTTTCTCCTTGGTAAGTGCTATGTTTTTGGCATCATCTTACCATCTTATCACCCTTTATGTAGCTCTTGAAGGGGTTTCTATTTCCTTTTATATACTTACCGCACTTCTCAGAGGAGACTTTAACTCCAAGGAGGGAGCTTTTAAGTATCTTATACTTGGTGGTATCAGCATTGCTTTGGCTTCTTATGGTGCTGCCTTTATGTACCTTTACGCAGGGTCGCTGGACCTTAAAGAGATACTGACACACGTAGGAGAAAACAGGTATTTTCTTGTGTTGGGGCTTGTCTTTTTCTTAATAGGTTTTGCCATAAAGATAGGTGCTGTACCTTTTCACTTTTGGCTTCCTGATGCTTATCAGGGTGCACCTACACCAGTCACCGCCTACATGGCTTCGGTGGGAAAGTTGGCTTTTTTTGCACCCGTTGTAAGGATCATGCCGCTGATTGAAGAACACTTTGCTTATGCGTGGGTCATTACTGTGAGCATCATATCTGCCATGACTATGCTTTATGGTAATCTGGTGGCTCTGGTTCAGAAGGATGTCAAAAGGCTTCTTGCGTACTCTTCAATAGCTCATTCAGGATATATACTGGCTGGTATATCCGTTGCAAAGGTTATAGGACTAAAGGCTGTACTCTACTTCTTGGTTGCCTACGCTCTTATGGGCGCTGGTGCTTTTTTAGTGCTAGCTTTGCTGGAAAGACACCCAGAGTGGCAAAACAGGATGGAGGAATTTTCTGGGCTCAGATTCAGCATGCCTTGGGTGGCAACCTCCTTTATGATATTCATGTTCTCCCTTCTGGGAGTTCCGCCTACGGTGGGTTTTGTGAGCAAAGCTTTAATATTTACTACTCTCTCTTTTGACAGGCTATGGTGGTTAGCCTTTATTATGATCCTGGCAACGGGTATCTCAACGGGTTATTATGTGAGGCTGGTGGTTTTGACCTTTATGAAGGAAAACAGTAAACCCTTTCAGGTAAAAAGTTCTCTTGCTGAAAGAATAGTGCTTATAGTCCTGACCTTGTCCGTTGTATTTTTGGGAGCTGTGCCTATAATAATATGGAGTTTTGTCAGTCCATCCGCAGAAATGCTCTTTAAGAGGTGAAGTATGGATTACATGGGGCTTTTGGCATTTTTTGGAGTTATGTTGGCACTCGCTCTTATACTTATATCTCTCAACGCTCTGCTGGGTCCAAAAACTCCAGAGAGTATGGAGGACTATCCTTACGAGTGTGGTGTTCCCCTTTATGACCAGAGCGCTCAATCCACCTTCCATCAGGGGTATTATCTGCTGGGTCTTTTGCTCCTTCTCTTTGACATAGAAGCTGCTTTTCTATTCCCTTGGACAGTGGTGTATAAGTATCTTGGGGTTTTTGGTTTTATTGAGATGTTCCTCTTTATACTGATACTCACTTACGGGCTTTTGTATGCCTGGAGAAAGGGTGCCTTAGACTGGCAGTTTGAAGAGGAAGTTTTGGAGAGGTAAAGCCATGCCTTGGGCAAAGGAAGAGGACTTTATAGAGTTAAAAAAGAGATTTCCAGACCTTGAGGTGGAGGTAAAACCCACCATTACCAACCTTCACATAACTAAAGAAAAGCTCATAGATCTGCTAAAGGTTTTGAAAGACCAGCTTGGTTTTAAGCTTTTTGTGGACCACTCGGTTATAGACTTTCCAGACAAAAAACCCAGGTTCCAAGCTTTTTACATACTTTACCATGTGGATGAGAGAAAAAGGGTGGTGGTCAAAACATGGACGGACGGTACGCTTCCTAGTATAGAAAAGCTTTGGTTTGCCGGCAAGTGGGCAGAGAGAGAGTGCTACGATATGTTTGGCATACGCTACGAAGGACACGAAAACCTTGTGAGAGCCTTCATGTGGGAAACCTATCCATACCATCCTTTAAGAAAGGACTTTCCTTTGGAAGGCTATGCCAATACATATCTACCTTCTCTCAACGAGGTGCTAAGAGGTGACGAGCTTACAGGAACTATGAACTATGACAGGATGCACACAGCTGTGCCAACACTTGAGGATCTTGAGATAACCGAAAAGAGAAGGCTCAAAAAGAAGGCTCAGATAGTTTTAAACTGGGGACCTTTGCATCCTGGCACTCACGGCACCATGTGGTTTCTGTTTGACCTGGAGGGTGAGAGGGTTGTCCAGTGTGATGTGATATTGGGTCAGCTTCACAGAGGCGTGGAAAAGCTGGCGGAGAGCCAGATGTACAACCAGTTTTTGGTCTATACAGACAGAATGGACTACATATCCGCTCTTTGTTCCAATCAGGCTTGGGTGGTGGCGGTAGAGAGACTTTTGGGTATAGAAGACATAGTGCCTGAAAAAGCCAAGTACATAAGGACTATGATGTCCGAGCTTCAGAGGATAAACTCTCACCTTCTTTGGCTTGGTACTTACGCATTGGACCTGGGAGCTTTAACCATCTTCCTTTATGCCTTTAAAGAAAGAGAGAAGATTATGGACATCATAGAAGGCATAACGGGGGCAAGGCTCACCATAAGCTACCCAAGAGTGGGAGGAGTGAGGATGGACCTACCAGAAGGGGCACTAGAAGTCATAAAAGCCTTTATAAAGAGATTTCCCAAAGAGCTCAGAGACTGGGAGAACATACTCACCAGAAACAGAATATGGCTCAGAAGGAATGTGGGAGTGGGGGTCATAAACAAGGAAGATGTTTACTTTTACGGACTTACGGGTCCTGTGGCAAGAGGTTCAGGGGTGGCTTACGACCTTAGAAAGCTGGAGCCTTATGATGCTTATCCTTTTGTGGAGTTTGACATTCCTGTGGGTGAAAATGGAGATGTTTACGATAGATACCTGGTGAGGCTTGAGGAGATGAGGCAAAGCGTCAGAATCATAGAGCAGTGCGTAGCCTTCCTTGAAAAGCTCCCACCTTCTGCTCCTTACTTTGCAGAATCTCCGGACCCCAAGAAGATAAAGCTTTCCTTAGATGGGATAGGTCTCAAGGTGCCAGAAGGTGAAATATACTCCTCGGGAGAAAACCCAAGGGGTGAGCTGGGCTTTTACATATACTCAACGGGGGGTGTAAAACCCTACAGGGTGAAGATAAAGCCGGGTAGCATGTACAACCTTTGTGTCTATCCCAAGCTTATGCAGGACAGGGTGATAGCGGATGCGGTTGCCATACTTGCCAGCCTTGACCCGGTAGTGGGAGAAATAGACAGGTGAGGAGGTGCTTATGGAAAACATAGTAGCAAGTTTGATAATCGTAGGTATAAAAATACTTGTTCTCCTTGCCATAGTGCTGGGGCTTGGTGCTTACCTGACGCTGGTGGAAAGAAAGGTAGCGGCTCACATCCAGAGAAGACCCGGTCCTATGGTGGTGGGCTGGCATGGACTTTTGCAACCTCTGGCAGATGGTCTTAAACTCCTCACAAAGGAGGATCTCTTCCCAAGGTACGGCAACAAGTTCCTTTACAACCTTGCCATAGTTATGGCTTTGGTGCCTGCCTCTTTGGTGTTTGCCGTTATTCCTTTTGGTCCAGAGTTTGAAGTCTTTGGTATTCGGGTAAAGCCTATACTCACAGATGTGAATGTGGGTCTTTTGCTTTTTTTTGCTTTGGGTTCCCTGGCGGTTTATGCCATAGCTCTCGCAGGCTGGGCTTCTAACTCCAAGTACGCTCTTATAGGCTCCATGAGGAAAGCGGGTATAGTCATATCTTACGAAGTGGTAATAACCTTTGCTGCCATGGGTCCCATCATACTGGCTCAGAGCCTCTCCACCTACTCCATAGTCCAGAACCAGATAGATCAAAAGCTCTGGTACATATGGCTTCAGCCTGTAGCCTTTGTAGTTTACATGTTTGCCATGCTGGCAGAAACGGGCAGAGTTCCATTTGATGTGCAGGAGGCTGAGGCTGAGCTGGTTACAGGTTTTACCGTAGAGTACGGGGGTATGAAATTTGGACTTTTCCCCTTGGTGGAGTGGTATGTAGAAACGCTATCTTTGTCTGCCATTGGTGTTATTCTCTTCTTGGGTGGCTGGTCTTCTATAAACATACCTTTCGTAGGCTTTTTTGATCCCCTGTTCTTCTTGGGACCGCTCTCTCCCTTCGTGTGGTTCTTACTAAAGGTTGGACTTGTGTTTCTTTTCGTCCTCTGGCTTCACTGGACACTTCCGAGATACAGAATAGACCAGATCACCTCCACAGCATGGAAAGTGATGCTGCCTCTCACCTTCGTTAACTTGGTGTTTACAGCCCTTATAGCACCTCTTGTGTGGAAGTGATTCTTCTTACCGGTATACCCTTACTGTGGAGGTACTCTTTTAGCTCGTGTATGCTTATTTCTTTGAAGTGAAAGAGTGAAGCGGCAAGAGCAGCATCCGCCTTTCCATCTGTAAAGACACTGTAAAAGTGTTCAAAGGTGCCTGCACCCCCGGATGCTATAACGGGGATATTTACGCTTTCTGCAACCGCCCGCGTAAGCTCTACATCGTATCCGCTTTTTGTGCCATCCGCATCTATGGAAGTGAGAAGTATCTCACCAGCTCCAAGAGATGCTACCTTTTTAGCCCACTCTACTGCGTCCAAACCTGTGGGAGTTCTACCGCCGTTTATATAAACCTCCCAGCCACCGTATTTTCGCTTAGCATCTATAGCCACAACTATGCACTGAGACCCAAATCTTATAGCCGACTCTCTTATGAGACCTGGGTTCTTAACTGCAGCCGTGTTTATAGACACCTTATCAGCACCGGCCAGAAGAAGCTTTCTTATATCCTCTATGTCTCTTATGCCACCTCCTACGGTAAAGGGCATAAAAACCTGCTCCGCCACACGCCTTACCACATCTATCATAATACTTCTGCCTTCGTATGATGCGCTTATGTCAAGAAAGACAAGCTCGTCCGCTCCCTGCTCTTCGTATGCTTTAGCCACCTCTACAGGATCTCCAGCATCCACCAGGTTTTCAAACCTTACTCCCTTTACAACTCTTCCCTTAGCCACATCAAGGCAAGGTATTATCCTTTTGGCAAGCATTATCTCCTCCTGTCCAAGCTCTTATAAATATCACCAAGATAAAGCCTGTAATACATAGGCCTTCCGTGAGGGCAAACCTCCCTATTTTCAAGGCTCATCCAAGCTTTTACAAGCTCCTTAGCCTCCTCCTTGGAAATAGCCTTTCCCGCTTTGATGGCAAATGCACAGGAACGCTCCACCTCACGAGTCTTTTCGTAAAGAATCCTCTCCGAGAGAAGGTGCTGGTCAAAAAAGTAAAGGTAATCCCCTATCCTTACAAGGATAAGGGTGTTATCTATTATGTCTATCACCACAGGCGTAGGAAGATAATACGCTCTCTCCTGGGCCAGCTCAAAAGGATACCACTCTTGCCTTCTGAAAAGCTCTTTTATCATTTCCTTAATAATGTTCTCTTTGTATATTCTCACCTCTCTCTTTTTGGGATGGACATTCACATCCACCATATAGGGAGGTAGGTCTATGTAGCACACGCAGATTTTTTTGTATCCTACAACCTTTCTTATATACTCCAAAAGATTTTTGTTGTGAACAGGTCTTGAGTTTACAAAAAGATAAATCTCACCTCTTGAGCTTTCCAAAGAAGTGTAAAGACTTATGTTTATACTGTTTTTTTCAATGCTTTTTTCCTCAAACTTGCATCCAAATAGAGCTTCTATTCTCTCTTTTTTATCCTCGCAAGGGTAAAGATCAAGAACTTTCCTACCATTGGAGTGAAGGGTGAAATGCACATTCCAATTTGATAGAGCGTATTCTTTTATAAGCTTTATTATTTTATTTCTTTCTGTGTCTTCTTTTTTTAAAAACTTTAGCCTTACGGGAAGGTTGTAAAAGAGGTCATAAACTTCAACACATGTGCCTACTGGCATACCAATTTCCTGCTTATTTATTACCTTGCCACCTTCTACCTCCATCTTTATACCTATCTCATCCTGAAAGAACCTTGACTTTATGATCATTTTGCTCACTGTAGATATGGCATAGAGCGCCTCCCCTCTAAAACCGTAGGAACTAATACTCATAAGGTCGCTCATATCTTTTATCTTGCTGGTTGTCCACCTTTGTACCACCTTATGCACATCTTCCCTGTGTATGCCTGTGCCGTTATCTCTCACGCATATGTACCTTTTACCACCTTTTAGCATCTCCACATCAATTCTTGAGCTTGACGCATCCAGTGCATTCTCCACTAGTTCCTTCACGCAATCTGCTGGACTCTCTATGACTTCTCCGGCGGATATTTTACTTATTACTTCCTCTGGAAGAGTATAAACAAACATTCTAAAATATTAAGATAAGTCATGTTTGGTGAAGTTAAAACAGACTCCTGCGACCTGTCTATAACTCTCTTTGGTATAACCTTCAAAAACCCCGTCTGGGTAGCAAGTGGAACTTTTGGTTATGGGCTGGAGGCAAGGGAGATTTACGATGTTTCTTTGTTGGGGGCGGTGGTGACCAAAGGCATCTCTTTAAAGCCAAGAGAGGGCAATCCTCCAGAGCGCATAGCAGAAACTCCCTGCGGTATGCTCAACTCCATAGGTCTTCAAAATCCGGGAGTGGAAGGCTTTTTGAAAAAGATATATCCGCATATAGAAAAGATAGACACACACTTTATAGCCAACATCTTTGGCGAGACGGAGGAGGAGTATGTGGAAGTCTGCATGGCTTTAGAGGATGCTCGCAAGATAGTGGCTTATGAGCTAAATGTCTCTTGTCCCAATGTAAAGAAGGGTGGCATGCTTTTTGGACACGATGCTGTGGTTTTGGGAAGACTTGTAGAAAGTGTAAAAGCAAAGGTTAAAAAACCTGTGCTCGTAAAGCTATCCCCCAATGCTGGAAATGTTGTAGAGTTTGCTAAAGTGTGTGCAGATGCAGGTGCGGATGGTCTTGTTCTTATAAACACCTTACTGGGTATGAAGATAGATGTGAAAGCTCAAAAGCCGGACCTTTCCACATTTACTGGTGGGCTTTCTGGTCCAGCCATACTGCCCATAGCTGTGAGGATGGTTTGGGAAGTCTTTTCTGAGTTGGGAGACAAACTCCCCATCATAGGCGTGGGTGGCATACATGACACGGACTCAGCCCTTGAGCACATTTTGGCGGGTGCCAGCGCTGTGCAAATAGGAACAGCCAACTTTTCTGACCCCCTGTGTCCTTTAAAAGTCATAAAAGGTATACAAGATTACATGCAAAATATGAAAGAAAAAAACTTTAAAAGCCTAGTAGGAAAGGCTCATGGCATAAAGCTACAACCTTACCTCTTCCAGCAAGGGCCTTAGCCACAGGTACTCTTCTCTCTCTGGCCCTGTGGATAGCATAACTACAGGCACACCTGTGTATTCCTCTATGAAACTTATGTACTCTCTGGCTCTCTCTGGTAGGTCTTTTGGGTCTTTTATCCCTTTTGTATGCTTAAGCCAGCCTTTGAATACCTTGTAAACAGGTTTTACCTTTTCCAGAAGGCTAAGGCTAGCAGGAAAGCGTGTTATCTCCTTCCCTTCGTATTCATAAGCCACACACACCTTTACCTCTTCAAAGGTGTCCAGCACATCTAGCTTGGTAAGTATTAGTCCATCAAGGCCATTCACATCCACTGCGTATTTGAGAGCTACCAGGTCAAGCCATCCACATCTTCTGGGTCTTCCAGTTGTTGACCCGTACTCTTTACCTCTGTTTCTGAGCATGTTGCCATCCTCATCAAACAGCTCTGTAGGAAATGGACCTTCTCCTACTCTTGTAGTGTAAGCCTTAGAAACAGCCCAGAAGAAGGTGTTTTCAAAGAACTTGGGAGAAAGTCCAGTGCCATTGGGAAGACCAAGAGCGGAAGCGTTGGAAGATGTCACATAGGGGTATGTACCCATATCCACATCCAGCATAGTACCCTGCGCACCCTCAAAGAGAAGGCTTAAGTCTTTGTTTTCCATAAGGAACTTGGATACATCACTGATGCATTCCTTCACATAACTGTAATACATAAGGGTTTCCTCATAAACCCTATCTATGTCAATGGAGTGATTTTCACAGTACACTTTTTCACATATGTCTTTTACAAACTCCCAGTCCTCCTTTATAAGATGGTAAAGTCTATCCTTATCCTCAAGATCGCACATCCTTATGCCTTTTCTTCCGTACTTGAACATGTAAGAGGGACCTATACCTCTTAGGGTGGTTCCTATCTTGCTCTTTCTTTCAAAGAGAGCATCCAAAAGTTTGTGATAAGGCATAACTAAGTGAGCCCTGTCGCTGATGATGAGTCTTTCTCTTACGCTTATGCCCTTTTTCTCCAACTCTTCTATCTCGGCCTTTAGCAGTTCTAAGTCCACTACCATACCTTGAGCGATCACGCCTTTGGTGTGGTTATGAAGGATACCTGTTGGTAAAAGATGCAGTATGAACTTTTCATTACCCACGACCACCGTATGACCCGCATTGCTACCACCTTGATACCTTACCACCACCTGATAGTTAGCCGAAAGCAGGTCCACAATTTTGCCCTTTCCTTCGTCACCCCACTGAGCACCCAAAATTAGAAGGTCCTTTTTCATCAGCTCACCTCTATAAACTCTTCCACCATCTCCTTTATGGTGCTGAGGAGTTTCTTTATCCCCCAACCCTTTTGAGCAGATATAACAACGCTTTTCTCACCTAAAAAGGCCGGTTCAGTAAGGAGTTCTATGTCTTGCTCACTCTCTACCAGCTTATCCGCCTTATTAAAAACATAAAGAGTAGGTTTTTCGTCCACTTTAAGCTCTGCAAGCACTTTTCTAACTACCTTTATTTTCTCCAGCCACTTTTTATCAGATATGTCCACCACATGAAGCAGTATATCCGCTTCCTGAAGCTCCTCCAGGGTAGCCTTAAAGGACTCTATAAGTTCGTGTGGTAGGTCTCTTATAAAACCCACCGTGTCAGTAATTAGCACTTTTATATCCTTTGAAAGGTAAACATCGGAAGTTTTGGTATCTAAGGTGGCAAAGGGCATATCCGCCACAAATGTCTCTCTCCCCGTCAAAAGGCGCATTAAACTTGACTTTCCCACATTGGTATAGCCTACCAGTGCCACCTTGACTATCCTTATGTCCGAGTGCCATCTATCCCTTCTCTTTCTTTGCTCTTTTCTCTGCTTTTTTACCTCTTCCAGCTCTTCTCTTATCTGCTGTATTCTCTTTTTTATCCACCTTCTGCGCACTTCCGCTTCCTGCTCACCGGGACCTCTTGTCCCCACTCCACCGCCAAGTCTAGAAAGCTCTTTGCCCCTTCCGTAAAGTCTTGGAAGTTCAAGTTCAAGTTTGGCAAGCTCCACCTGAAGCTTGGCAGTTTTGCTTCTTACCCTCCTGGAGAATATTTCAAGCACTAGGTCTGCCCTGTCAAGCACCTTTACACCTAAGGCATTTTCAAGGTTGTGTATCTGAGAGGGGCTTAGAAAGGTGTTAAAGATGATAGTGTCGGCGGAAACTCCTTCTATCACCTGTTTTATCTCCTCCAGCTTGCCAGCACCTATGTAGTATCTTGCATCAGGAGCGCTTCTTCTCTGAACCACATAACCTAAAACTTTCCCTCCTACTGCTTTGACAAGCTCTTTAAGCTCCTCTATGTACTCCCTCACTTCCTCCTTATTTTGGTCCGGATACGAAAGACTTACCAGCAGCGCTTTCATTAAGCTCCTTGAACTATGGTGCTTATGGCATGCTTGTAGATGAGATTTGGCTGTCCATCTACTTCAAGCAGTATGGTGTATTTGTCATGTTCCAGCACCTTCCCAGTTATTCTGTTGCCTCTGGTTAAAAACACAGTCACCGTTGCACCCTTTCTCTTGAACTCCTCAATAAGCTCATCCTGTATATTGTTGTTCTTCTCTATTGGGTACATGCTTAACCTCCATTATTAATTATAGAGTATTTTTCGGTGGATGCAAGAATCCTTACCACTTTCAGGGCATAGGCCGGTTTTGGTTATAAACTTTTCTGCCAAGCTCCTCTGTAAAAACCTGGTAAATCCGCCTGAAGTTAAACAGCGCTGTGTCTTTAATCGATTCTTTTAGAACCTTTTCAAAAAGCACCTCCAAGTCTTCCTTCTTTACTTTCTGTGCTATAGCTACCTCAATCGCGTCTTCTATGTCCTGCGCTGTGCCTCTTCTTAGCTTCATGATAATGTAGTCTTCAGGGCTCAGGACTCTGATGGTAAGTAGCTGGTCTTTGTAGACCACCCTGCTCCTCTCCCTGTAGCCTGAGGGCATGGAGATGATGCTCCACCCGGATATGTTCTCAGATAGATCACTTTCAAGACCTTTTGCCTTCAGGTAAGAGTAGAGCTCTTCTATGTCTCCCTGCTTAATTTCTGCGTCCAGGTCCTGTGTGAACCTAAGCTTCACATGGTAAAAGGGCAGTGCCATAGCTCCTACCAGTATAATATCCAGAGGCTTCCCAGTTTCTACAACAAATTGCCTGAGCAAATCAATCACTCTCTCCACTCTCAAGGCTTCTCAGAACCTCAAAAACCCTTCTTACTTCTTCGTCAGGGAGCTTTTCGTTAAGAGCTGGCAGGGGCGTTTCTCTTTTTATCAGATGGTGGTAATTGCTGTAGATTACACAGGCTTTTCTGTATATATCTTCAGGCACACCGAGTTCCTTCCAGTCTACTAGCCCGTTAAGTGCTATCTCATAGGGAAGCAGCTTTTGTCCTGCTCTGTCAGAAAGTAGTTCTTTTAGGGTAGCTCTCTCTTTACCGTATAGCCTTTTGAGTTTTAGTTTTATTTTTTTCTCCCGCATCCATTTTATTAATATACGCCGTTTGATATTCTTAGAATTTCCATTACCTCGCCTTAAGGATCCTGTCTAAGACTGCAAGACCTGTATTTATATGGTCCTTTTGTATTATGAGAGGAGGAACGAATCTTAACACTGTGCCGGCCGTGCAGTTGATAACAAGCCTATGCTCAAGTGCCTTTCTAACTATGGTGCTACAGTCTCTTTCAAGGTCAAGACCCAGCATAAGTCCCATGCCCCTCACCTTTCCTACCTTTAACCTCTCAAGCCCTCTTTTGAAGTACTCCCCTACATCACTAACATGATGGAGAAGCTCAGATACCTTATTTATAACCACCTTTGCACAGGCGCATGCCAAGGGATTTCCTCCAAAGGTAGAACCATGAGAGCCAGGAGAAAACACCTCCGAAACCTTTTCCCGAGCTATCACAGCACCCACCGGGAAACCACCTCCAAGTCCTTTGGCAAGCGTAATTATGTCAGGCTTTAAGTCAAAGTGTTCATAGGCAAAGAACTTCCCAGTTCTTCCAACACCCGTTTGTACCTCATCCACTATGAGCAAAAGCCCCTCATTATGGCACAGCTCTTGAACTTTCTGAATAAACTCGTAGTTAGCTACCCTAATACCCCCTTCCCCCTGAATGACCTCCAGCATAATCCCGGCGGTGTCTTTCCTTAAGGCTTTCAAAACAGAGTCAAAGCTGTTGTAAATAGCATAGTCAAAGCCCTCAAGCAGTGGTTCAAAACCTTTTTGCACCTTCTCTTGAGCAGTTGCAGACATACTCCCGAAGGTTCTCCCGTGAAAACTATTGTAAAAGGTAATGATCCTGTATCTGTTTTCTCCCTTTTCTTTAAAGTACTTCCTTACCAGCTTTATAGCAGCTTCGTTGGCTTCTGTACCGCTGTTGCAAAAAAATACCCTCCCTTTTGTCCAAAACTTCTCTATGAGCATCTTTGCTACTTCCTCCTGCCATGGGTTCTCAAAAAGGTTAGAAACGTGCATAAGTCTCTGTGATTGCTCACAGATGGCATCTATAAGATCCTTATGATTGTACCCAAGAGCGTTAACTGCGATACCAGCTACCAAGTCAAGGTACTTCCTCCCCTCCTGGTCAAAAAGATAAACACCTTCACCCCTTACAAAGCTCACGGGAAGCCTTGTGTAAGTCTCCATCACATACATACTCAGTATCCCCACATGTTAGTTATGGGCATTCTCCAGTCCTTTCCAAAAGCTCTGGGGGTGATCTTAATGCCTACAGGAGCCTGCCTTCTCTTGTACTCGGCAAGTCTTATCATCCTTATGACCTTCTCTACTGTTTCTCTGTCTATGCCTTTCTGCACTATTTCCTCCTGGGAGAGCCCTTCCTCAATATAAAGCGTCAGTATTTGGTCCAGCATCTGATAAGGTGGTAAGGTGTCCTGATCCTTTTGACCGGGTCTTAACTCTGCGGAAGGGGGTTTTTGAAAGACTCTTTCGGGTATGTCTGGCCTGAGGGAGTTTCTGTAGCGAGCGAGTCTATACACTAAGGTCTTATAAACATCCTTCAAAGGCGCAAAACCGCCGGCCATATCCCCGTAAATGGTGGTGTATCCCACAGATGCCTCGCTTTTATTGGAGGTAGAAAGCACAAGCCAGCCATATCTGTTGGATAGGTAAAAGAGGATGTTTGCCCTTATGCGCGCCTGAAGGTTTTCATCTGCCACGCCAAAGTCAGTAAAGCCAAGAGTATCTCTGAAGCTCTTAAAGATAACATCAATGGGAAACTGATAAAGCTCTATGCCTAAGTTCTTTGCAAGACTTACCGCATCCTCCTTGCTCTCTTTGGATGTAAACTCAGAAGGCATAAAAATCCCCACAACCCTGTCGCTTCCCAGCGCATCCACCGCCAGACAAGCCACCAGCGAGGAATCTATACCACCGGAAAGCCCCAAAACCACCTTACTGAAGTTATTCTTCTTTACATAAGCTTCAAGCCCAGTTTTTAGAGCTGTATAAATTTCTTCTTCGTCTTTTGGATTTCTTTCTACTCTTGGAGGAAATACTTCCAACTCTCTGTATGTGTCAGCACCGCAAGAAATCACATGATACTTTTCTTTACCTTCTCTGAGCCTTGTGTCTAAAAGCCTTCTTCTTTTTACTTTTTCAACATCTAAACTAACTGTCAGCACATCCTCCTCAAAAGCCTTTGCCCGAGCACAGATGTGTCCGTCTGGGTCTATTACCAAGCTCCTACCATCAAAGACAAGCTCATCCTGCCCACCTACAGCATTTACATAAACCACATAGCACAGATTATCTTCTGCCCTTGCCTTCAAAAAAGCCTCTTTAAACTCGTACTTACCAAAGTAATAAGGAGATGCGTTTATGTTTATAAGTGCATGTGCACCCATAATGGCATATGTCCTTTCTAAACCATCGGGATGCCATAAGTCTTCGCATACGGATATACCTATCTTTACCTCACCCAGCTCTACCATAGTGCCGTATGTACCTTTTCTGAAGTACCTCTTCTCATCAAAGACGGAATAATTGGGTAAGAAGTGCTTGTGATAATAGGCAAGTAATTTACCTCCTCCTACAAGGAGTGCAGAGTTGTAAAGGTCACCTTCGTAAAAAGGTGTGCCTATTAGAGCCATTGCCTCAAACTTGGCAGAAGCATCTCTTATAATGTCAAGCCATCTTTGGCACTCTTTGATAAAATCCATCCTCAAGAGCAGATCCTCTGGAGGATAGCCAGACAGAGCCAGCTCGGGAAACACAATTAAATGAGACACTCGATGGTATTCTTCCCAAATCTTGAGTATTTTTATCGCGTTGCCTTCCACATCTCCTACAGTAATATCCATCTGCGCGATGGTGATGTTTAGTTTGCTTTTCATAGATTTACTATTATATAATTAGAACACAAGGAGGAGGAGAATGAAAAAGTTAGCCCTTCTTGGTATGCTAAGCTTTGCGGTCTTTTCATGCGGTGGGGGAAGTGGCTCGGGTATATACGGAAGCTACGACACTGTGCTGGTAGGGATAACCAGCTTAGTGCCTGCCAAAGTAAACAGCGATACGGTGGTGTTTGTGGGGGACGCCGGTCAGAGATGCCAGCTCACCTTTCAGGACGATGCCATTAACATAAAAATAAAGAGCGAGACCATTAAAAACGTCGCAGGTCAGCCAGTCACACCCAACCCATCACCTGTGTACTTTGACAGCTACAGGGTCATATGGAGCAGTGCGGTCTCCAATAACGCATGCGAGGGAGCCCCCGAGTGCAGGCAGATATTCGCCACACCCTTTGCACAGCTCACCAGCATAACTGTCCCGCCAGATAGCGAAGTGGAAGTGCAGGGTCTTGTGGTAACTTTAGCAAGCTGGAAGTCCAGTGTCCTCAGTCAGTACTGCGTGAGCTCTCTTGACAACTGTATATACAACGCAATTTTGGAGCTTCATGGCAGGGAGGTGCTAACAGGAAAGGAGAAGATAGTGAGAGGCTCTTTTAACATACAGTTTGCCAACTACGACCAGGGTAATGCCTGCGGAGCGAGTGCGTGCGCACAAGACAGTACCGTTTGCATAAGATAAAGGGAGGTAAGAGCATGAAGAGAGTTTTCTTATCCACCTTAAGCCTTCTGGTAGTCTTTGGCTTTTCCTTTTCTCTTCAGCCAGTCATAAGGATATTCCCCTCCTCTCCATACGACTACGGACCTACCACCATAGACACCACCAAGACCACCGACTTTGCAATAACCAACATAGGTGATGCCACTGCAGGACCACTGAGAATATGCGGAACTTCTGTGCCTTCTGGTTTTGAGAACTTTAAGATAGTTGCGGACAACTGCACGGGAAAGAGCCTCAACTACGGTGAGTCCTGCACCATATCGGTGAGGTTTGAGCCTCGTCAGAAGCTTGCCTACACGGGCACTCTTTCGGTGATTTACGACGATGATGGAGATGCTACCGCATGCAACACCCAAAAAAACGCCATTGTTAACCTGACGGGTAAAGCTACAGCCATAAAGATATCCGGCACCGGGTGCGACCCTTCCAGGTTTATATGTGATTTTAGCGATGTAGATATAGGAACAAATGCTTACAAGACAGTGAGAATTTGCAATGCCAGCGGTGACCCTCTTTTGCTTCTCAACCCAGCCTTTACCCTAATAGAAAACCCGGTGGGAGACTTACCAGCTTACGGAATAGTAACCACCAACTGCAACGGTGCAAATCTTAGCTTCTTTGCAGGAAATACGGATGACTGCGTTAACAACTACTGCGAGCTTCAGCTTGCCTTTTCACCCCACGACCTGAAAACCTACTTTGGAACCGCCCAGATAAACGACGCCAACGGAGGTCCGCTGGGTCAAAACAGCGGTGTTGGCATATTCCTCAGAGGCAACGGAAGGTATCCCAACGCAGATATAGACTTTGGAACAGTCCCCATAGGAAGCTTCATAGACAGGTTTGTAAATGTAAGCTTTACATGTCCAGGCAGTGGGTCAGTAACTCTTCCTGACTCCTTAGTAAGTGTTTCTGGGACTTATTTTTCCTTGGGAGGTTCCTCCTGTCCAACGTCTTGCACAGGTGGTCAACCAGTGAGCTGTAATGTGGCGGTCAGGTTTCAGCCTTTCACCGCAGGTGTATTTACCGGAAGGGTGATAGTGGCAGTTCCCAATGGGACCAGCGTAGAGCGCACACTTGTAGGAAGGGGGGGACCCGCTACACAAAACTTTTTGAGCCTCAGCATCAGCAGTATAGACTTTGGAACAGTCCCACGCTTTTCAAGCGTTGGAAGAACCATAGTGGTAAGAAACATAACCTCCTCCACCTTAGAGTTCAATGTAGATGTGGCGGGTAGTGGCTTCTTTGCGGTGATGGTAGGTTGTACATGCAACGACAATTATGTGTCTAATGGCAGTTTCTGCGTTCCTGGCACTCCTCCCCCAACATCTCTGAGACCTTACAAGCTAAGACCCGGCGAGGTATGCACAGTGGCTGTAGGTTTCTCTCCACCCCTGACTGCAAGAGGCACGCTGGGAGGTGTGCTCATCTTTGACACTCAAGCTCAGGCTATAAGCGTTCCCATGACCGCGCAGGTGGCAGTTTCTAACCCTCCCACAACACCGCCATCGCTACCCTCGGTTGGCTCTGGTGGAGGTGGAGGATGCAGCGTTAGCTACGGTAATTTCTCAACACTGATGGCATGGCTGTCATTACCCATCGCTCTCCTGATGAGGAGGTTTATGAGAAGATAAACTGCGGGGGAGCGTTGGCTCCCTCAGTCTCTGTAAACTCTGAGTATCTCCTCTACGGTTGTTATGCCTTCCACAGCCTTCAAAAGTCCGTCTTTGAGAAGAGGCACCATACCATCCTTTATAGCCTGTTCTTTTATCTTTCCAGCATCGGACTTTTTCACCACAAGACTCCTTATATCTTCCGTGACTTTTAACACCTCACCTATCACCGTCCTTCCAGAGTAGCCTGTGTTGTTGCATCGCTCGCACCCTTTCCCCCTGTATAGCTTTTGTGGTCTTTCTATACCATTCATCTTTAGCACCTCTTCCTCAAAAGTTGTGGGTTTGTATTCGTAAATGCAGTTAGGACATACTTTCCTTACAAGCCTTTGGGATATTACGCCTACCACTGCGGAGGCTAAGAGGAATTCCTCAACGCCCATATCTATGAGTCTTGTAAAAGCACTTGCAGCATCGTTGGTATGAAGGGTTGCAAGCACCAAGTGTCCTGTGAGTGATGCCTGAACCGCTATGCTGGCAGTCTCCAGGTCCCTTATCTCTCCTATCATGATCACATCCGGGTCCTGTCTGAGTATGTTTCTTAGAGCATTGGCAAAGGTAAGTCCTATCTTGGGCATCACCTGAATCTGCACAACACCCCTTAAATTGTACTCTACAGGGTCTTCAACAGTTATTATCTTTTTCTGGCCCGTGTTTATCTCCTTCATGCAGGCATATAAGGTGGTAGTTTTACCAGAGCCGGTAGGTCCCGTAACCAGTATCATACCGTAGGGCTTCCTTATGAAAGATAGAAGAGCATCCACATCCTGCTCTCTAAATCCCAGAGTGTGAAGACTCAGGTTAATCTCTCCCCTCTTTAGTATTCTAAGTACCACACCCTCACCGTGAACAGAAGGAACTGTGGACACCCTTATGTCATAATCCTGACCGTTTAGGGAGTAAGAGAGCTTCCCGTCCTGAGGCAGTCTCTTTTCCGCTATGTTGAGTCTTGAGAGTATCTTTATCCTTGATATAACAGGGGGTGCTATGTACTTGGGATACTCCCTAACCGTGTAGAGAATACCATCTATTCTGTACCTGACCACTACATGGTTCTCAAACTGTTCTATGTGTATGTCCGTTGCAGACCTCATTATGGCATCCTTTATGGTGTCGTTGACAAACTTCACTATTGGCGCTTCTTCTGCTATGTTCTCAAGTTTCTTCTCATCCAGAGCATCCTCAGACAGAGCTTCCAGCTCTAAACCTATGCTAATAGGGTCCTCAAGGAGATTTTTGAGTTTTTCTTGGTCCACCAACTCAAAGATCACCTTCTTGCCCAGAGCTCTCTCTAAAAGCTCTTTAAGGTATGCATCCTCTTTAAGGCATGCAAACTTTACAAAGTTCTCTCCTTCCTCCAGAGGTGCTATACCATTGGCGCTGAGAAACTCGTGATTTATGTGCCTACCTACCTCTGCATCCATAGCTTATACACTCTCAACTCTACATAGTATGCACTAGGGTTTGATGGATTGTCAATACCAAGAGAAAGGCTCTCTATCATAATACCGCTTGCCTCTATGTCCTTTAAAAATCTGAGTATACTTTCCACACTGTTGGAAGTATAACCTGCCTTTAATACTATCTTCTTTACACCGTTTATGTCCTGCACCTCTTCCTTTGAAAAGGATGTTTCGGTAAGCTTGTAAGCTCGGGCTTTGTCTGATATGAGCGCCTTGACCTGCTCTACTATCGTGTTCTCATCACCACCTGTAGCAACTTTATCCTTTAGCTTGCTCAGCTGGTCGTTTATCTTCTCCTCCTCTTTCATAAGAGATTTTAGTTCCTGCGCCTTGTGTCTTAGTTCGTCTCTTAACTTTTTCCTCTCTTCGTAAAGGCTTTTCATCTCCTGCTTCTTTTTTTGAAAGGGCTTGTAAACACCGTAGTAAAATCCAATAAAGAAGAGTCCTGCTATTATGAAGGATAATGCAGCTCTAAAAACTCTCCTTTCAGAAAGGAGCCTGATGTTATGTATGTGCCTCTTCATTCTTCTTTCAGCAGGTCTTTTAGGTGTTTGAGTTTGTTCTCAAAGGATGTCTTTACGCCTTGCCCTTCCTCAGGGGTAGTTATAACGCTGGCTTTTATGAGAAGGATAAGCTCTGTGTTGGATGAGGAAACAGATTCATTGCTAAAGAGTATGCCAAGACCTGGTATGTCAGAGAGCAAAGGTACTCCGCTTTTCTGCCTCTGGAGCCTGTTTTGAATTATACCTCCTAAAAGCCCTACCTGATCGTTCCTGAGGATAAGCGTGGTGGAGGCGGACCTCTTGGTTATGAGGGGGGATGTAAGCTCTGGTTGGACGGTGTTCTTTACCGCATCGCTAACTTCCTGTGTTATCTTGAGAGTTACCGAGTTGTCAGCACTGACAGTGGGTCTAACTTTGAGTATGACGCCCGTGGTTCTATACTGAACCATATTCTGCACATTTAGAGTCCCACCTGTAACTGGTACAATCTGCTGGGTAAGAATGGGGACCTCCGCGCCTACCTCTATCTTTGCCTCCTCGTTGTCCTTAACCAATATATGAGGTGCGGATAGCACCTTAAGCGATGTTTTTGATGCCAAGAAGTTGAGAATACCTCTTATGTCGTTGTTTTTGTTGAAAATAATTGTCTTAAAGCCCTGCAAGGTATCCGCCTGAGGAGCAAGCCCAAAGGATGTGCCAATGGTGAAGCTGCTGCTGTCCAAAAAGCCCTTCAGGAGACCTTCAACGCCGTACTGAAGACCCTTACCCAGCGAGACTTCCGCTATAACCATCTCTATAAGCACCTGCTTGGGTACCACATCCAGCTCTCTGAGCAAAGACCTTATAACTTCAAACTCAATGGGAGTGGCTTTTATAATTAAGGTATTGGTGGACTTGTCCGCCACTATGTTGCCCACTTTAACTATCTTTTTCTCCTCCTTAGCTTCGGATTTTGCTTTCTCTTCTATCACCGCGGGTGGCATCTCCTCTTTCTTCTGCGTCTCTGGTGTAGTTTGCTTAGGCTTTTGGTCTGTGGGAGGTAAAGCCTGGATTTTTGTTATCTCTTGAGTACTCCTTGGAGCTTCCGTCTGCGCCTGCTGTTGTGAAGATATACCTATACCTTCTTCAAATATACCCAGTGTGTTTAAAAGTTCAGCGGTACTTTCCGCATCCAGAAAGTTGAGCCTGTATATGTATATCTCCCTCTTGGTGCCAGAGGATGTCTCCTCCAGCACCTCTATCCACCTTTTTATGTCGTTAAAGAGGACAGGGTCCTTTGATACTACTATAACTATACCCTCCTTCTCAAGGCTGTCTATAACCGAATCCGCATCTGCTTTACCAAGAAGCTTAAGTATCTTTCTCACATTATCCCTTATCTGACTGGCATCCACCTTTGTTTTTATAAAGGCTATCTTTTTATCTCCATAAAAGGGCGTGTCTATTTCTGTAAGTAGCTTTTTCAACTTGCTTAGCTTTTCTCTGTAGTCTATGATCACCAGAAGTCTCTGCTGGGCTATGATCTTACCCGAAGGAGAAATGAAGGTGGATATAGCCTGAGACAGTGAGGAAGCAGATACATTCTCGGGGGAGTAAACCAGAGCAGAAAGATTATCCCCAACAGGAGACCTCCCCGAAGGAAGCACCACAAGCCTGCCTTTGTCCACAGAGAGACCAAGACCATACAGAGATAGTATTTCCTGCATGTAAGTAATAACTTCGTCCTTAGTAAGGTGATTTATATGTACAGAGACTCTCTGATTGAGGTCCGCAGGAGCCAGGTAAGATACTCCCAAAATCTTGTAAAAAACTTCGTTTAGAAGCTCAGAAATAGTTATATCATCAAAATGTATGCTTATATTACCCGCTTTTTTAACCTCTTTTTCCTTAGCTTTTTCCTCGTAATCCTTTTCATAAAGTACCTTTTCTTCTTTTCTTTCTTCAAAAGCTTTACCTTTCTTTTCTTCTTTTTCCACTTTTATAGTTTTTTCAGTTTCACCTTGCTTTATGGTATAGGGTTCCTGATAACCACTTACCATCTGTGCGCAGGAAAAGCTCATCAAAGATAGAGATATAAGCGCCACAGCCTTTTTTACCTTCCCACCCACAACAAAAAACATTGACTTTCATTATAACACAGAGAGGTTTAAAATTTTAGATATGTACATTCCATTCGCCAGAAAGTACAGACCCAAGTTTTTTAAGGATGTGGTGGGGCAGGAGCCTGTAAAGAGGATTCTTCTCAACGCAGTCAGACTGCAAAAGGTTTCTTCCGCTTACATCTTTGCGGGATCAAGGGGTACTGGCAAGACTACCGTGGCAAGACTTCTCACCAAGTCCCTCAACTGTATTAACCTTCAGGAGAGTGGCGAACCTTGCGGGCAGTGCGAAAACTGCCTTTCCATAGACAGGGGTAGCTTTCCAGACCTTATAGAGATAGACGCAGCCTCCAGCAGAGGAATAGATGACATAAGAGCCATAAGGGATGCAGTATCTTACACTCCTATAAAGGGAAGGTACAAGGTTTACATCCTGGACGAAGCTCACATGCTCACAAAGGAAGCTTTTAACGCACTTCTTAAAACTTTGGAAGAACCTCCTCCAAGGACTGTGTTTATTCTTTGCACTACCGAGTACGAAAAGATCATACCCACCATACTCTCCAGGTGCCAGAGGCTCATCTTTACCAAGCTCAGCCAAGAGGAGATAGTCCAAAGACTAAAGCACATATGCCAAGAGGAGAACATAAGCTATGACGAAAAGAGTTTGATAACTATAGCTAAGCTCAGCGATGGCGGTATGAGGGATGCAGTGTCGCTGCTGGATCAGGTAAGCACCTATGCGGAAGGAAATATAAAAGAAGGTGTCCTTGAAGAGTTTCTGGGCATTGTCTCTCAGGAGAGGGTAAGAGAGTTCTTAAGGATGCTTTTAGAGTCTCGGGTAGATGAGGCTATAGATTTCCTCAGACAGATCACCACAAGAGGGTTTAACCTGGTCAGATTCTGGGATGCTCTGGAGGATGAAATAAGGATGATTTTGCTCTATAGGAGCCTCAAAGACCCCAGCAAAGTGATAAAAGTTGAAGACTTCCACAGGAGTATGAGCCAAGTACCCATAAACGCTCTTTTGTATCTTGAAAAAGTCATCAATACCGCCAGGGCGGATGCAAAAACCAGGGACTTTCTGAGGGCTTGTGAGCTGGCAATAATCAAGACCCTTGTGGTAAAAGACATAATTCCAGTAGGAGAGCTTTTCAAAAGAACTGACCTACACCTCACCAAGGAAGATGCTCCTCAGGAAGTTTCTCTAAAAGACAAAGTTATCAATGAAGTGGAGAAAGCCTTTGGAGTTCTTGAAGCACAGAGGCTGAAAAACCTTGAGGCTAAGGAAGAGAAAGGTAGGATAACATTTTTGGTTCCGGAGAGTGAGGCAAAAACTATAGATATAAACAGGATAAAAACCAGATTCCCAGAAATAGACTTTGAGATCCTGTCTTCTTCTAAAGAGAATAAAGAGGAGCTTCCCGAGTTTTCAAAGAAGGTAAAAGACCTTTTTGGAGCTAAGGTTATAAAGCATGGAAAGGGCGATAAAGGCAAGGATACTTCTGGTTAAGGTACCACCTGAGCTTATAGGTATCTTTACATCCTTAATAGACGGCTCTGGAAGGAGGGCTATAGTGAGGACAAAAGAGTCCAAAGGGGACTTAGTTTATCTTATAGCAACGCCGGACACTTACGAGGAGCTCATCTTTACTGTGGAGCAGATAAAGAAACACCTGCCTCAGGTGGAGATGCTCGGAGAGACAGAACCATCCGAGCTGGAAATTAACTAAAAAATCTTTAAAAAGCCTTTAGTAATTGAGAAAATTTCAAAGGATCTAAGGAAATAACCTCCTTATATTACCTTTCAGGAGGTGCAGACATGGACAGGAGAGAGTTTTTGAGCTATACCTTCTGGGGGGCTTGTGGTCTTATCTCCTTACCCAGCATAATTTACGGAAGGAATACCTACAGAACAAAGTTTTCTTATGCGGTAAATCTGCCCTATGAAGATGCTGTGAGGCTCTGGGTTCCTGTTCCCGAAAATACAAGCTATCAAAAACTTCTTCATATGGAAGTGAAAACCAACGCCTCCTACTATGAGCTTACAGCAGACAGAGTTTATAACGCGCCCATCCTCTATGCTGAGTTCAAAGGGGGTAATGAAAACAAAAGTCTTGAAGTTATATTTGATGTGGAATACACGGACAGAAGCGTAGATATGAGCAAACTTCCCAAGAATAATGGAAATATACCCGATGAAGTTGCTTTCTATTTGAAACCCACAGATCACGTACCAACTGATGGTATAGTGAAAGAGTATGCCGACAGGATTACTTCAGGAAAGAAGAGTCAGCTTGAGAAAGTGAAAGCTATATACGATTGGGTGGTGGAAAACACCTTCAGAGATCCCCAAGTGCAAGGTTGTGGTACAGGTGATGTTAAAAGTATGCTTGAAACCGGATACTTTGGTGGCAAGTGTACGGACATAAATTCTTTGTTTGTTGCATTATGCAGAGCGAGTGGTATACCCGCAAGGGAGGTATTTGGCATAAGGGTAAGGGCATCATCTCTCTCTAAGGGTATATCTTCAGTAACAAAGGATGCTACAAAGGCACAGCACTGCAGAGCGGAATTCTATCTTGGTCAATGGGTACCTGCAGACCCAGCCGATGTCAGAAAGCTCATCCTTGAGGAGCGGCTATCTATTGACCATCCAAAAGTCAGACAGGTAAGGGAGTTTCTTTTTGGCAACTGGGATGCACACTGGGTAGCTTTCAACTCCGCGAGGGATTTTTCCTTAGAACCACCCCTTACGAGTGGTGAGAAGGTAAACGAGTTTATGTATCCCTTAGCTGAAGTAAAGGGGAAGCTCATAGATAAGTACAAGCTCACCTTTGAGTTATCCAAGTACACAATCCTTGCTTAGCTTATTAAGGAGTACCAAAAGAGCAAACCGTCGTGAGACCCCAGGAGGTCTTCGCTGGCTCTTTCTGGGTGGGGCATAAGCCCAAAGACATTACCTTCCTTGTTGCATACACCTGCAATATTTCCCACAGAGCCGTTGGGATTTGAAGAAGGTATTACATTGCCTTCTTTATCACAGTATCTTAACACTATCTGTTGGTTTCTTTCCATCTGTTGCAAAATGTCTTCTGGAACATAGTATCTTCCTTCACCGTGAGCTATGGGAATGTTTAAAACCTCACCCTCTTCTATCTTTCTCGTGAAAGCAATGCGATTGTTTTCAACACGCAGGTACACATCTTTGCATACAAATCTGAGATTTTCGTTCTTTAGCAAAGCACCGGGAAGCAGATGAAGTTCTGTCAGGATCTGAAAGCCATTACATATACCTAACACTAAACCACCCTTTTGAGCAAAATCCTGCACAGCTTTAGCTATGGGCGTTTTGCTGGCAAGAGCGCCAGCTCTTAGGTAATCACCAAAAGAAAAGCCACCCGGCAGTATCACGCAGTCAAAACCCTCCAGCTTTTTCTGAGTGTATTCTACAAACTGTGCTTCCTGTCCTAAAATATCCTTTATTACATAGTAAACATCGTAATCGCAGTTGGAGCCAGGAAATACGCATATGGCAAACTTCATTCTATGGTATACTCCTCAATGAGGGTATTTACCAAAAAGCTCTCCACCAGCATCTTGATATCTGTGCCTTCTTCCACATCAAGGTCCACTACTTTACCCACCTTCACATCATTGACTTGGTATCCGTTTTCCAAAAGCATCTCTTTAATAGCTCTTCCTTCGGGGTCCAGCAGCCCCTTTTTGGGAAGTATCAGAACTCTCACCTTCATGCTCTTATCATTATCTTACAGTATAAGACATAATGCAAGTATTAAAAGCAGGTAAGGAAGGTAAGAGAGCGAAGACTATCATTCCCTTACCTTCCTTAACAATCAGGAAAGAGCTTAAATACCGTCAAAACAGACAAAGCAAGAACAGAGATTAAAGGAAAGTTTTCAACTTCTTCAGACTGGCACACAGAAAAAACAGCTACTACATACCGCTTGCGGACACACTCAAGGTATATCAAAACGGTTCCTGTGGGGGGATGGTTCAAGCATGTGCCTTGATGAGCATAAAGATCAATAAACCTACTGCTATAACTCCTGACAATATCCAAAAGTAAAGAGCAAGGTCGGGTTTTCTTACTTGTCTCTCTTTCTCAGTTTTTACACCTTCTTGTTTTGGCTTTTCTATTCTTTCCTCCCTATGTTGCAGTTTTTCAAATAGCTCACTGAGGCTGTCAAGTATACGATTTTCCTCTCTTTTTTCTCTTTTCCTGTCCTTCCTCATATAGTCTCTATCATAAAGACCCATAGGAATATTATATTGGCTTTAGGAAGTATACCACTGAAAAAGATTATAGTTTATAGCTCAATACCTCTTATGTGTTCAATGTCTTTGCCCCTTATTATCAGAGCGTCCAGCCGTAGGCTTTCCGTGTGGCAAAGCGAAAGGTATTCCTCTATGCACCTTAAAAGTCTCTCCATCTTTATCCTGTCTATGCGCTCTGCGGGGTCTCCAAAACTTTTGGCTTTGGTTCCTTTTACCTCAACAAACACAAGGGTATCTCCATCCTTAGCTATTATGTCTATCTCCCCGCCTTTGCAGTAAAAGTTTCTGGCAAGTATCTGATAGCCAAGAGACTCTAAATACTTGCACGCTATATCCTCAAACTCTTTCCCCTTCCTCGACATATTCAATAACTTCCTCAATGCTTGGACTGGCAGTGCCGAGCTTACCTACCACTATACCGGCACACACATTGGCAAGTTCGCAGGATATGTCCCAGTCAAAGCCTGCAACTCTGCACGCGGTAAGCACGGCTATAACTGTATCGCCTGCACCGGTAACATCGTAAACTTGTCTGGCTCTTGCAGGGTAAAGACTTAGCCTGTTTTCAAACAGCGCTATACCTTTTGGACCAAGGGTGATGGCAAGCGCCTGCAGGCTTAGCTCCCTCTTTAGACCCCAACCAAGGTCTTCAAGAGTTTGAGCTTTGAACATCTGTCTGGCTTCTTTCTCATTGGGAGTCATCAGGTGCGCACCTTGATAAAGATGCACATTTTGGGGTCTTGGATCCACCGAGTAAAATTTACCTGTGGACTTTACTTTTTCTATCACTTCCTTGCACACAACTCCCTTTGCGTAGTCAGAGATAATAATACCATCCACATAAACCTCAAGCCTATCTAAGATTTTCCTGAGGTTCTCTCCTTGCACAGTCCTTGTGTTTTCTCTGTCTATCCTTATGAGCTGTTGGGACATAGATATGACCCTGACCTTCTCCGTCGTAGGTCTGCTACTGTCTCTTACCGTCAGGTCCTGTATATCCCTCTCCCTCAAAAGTCCTTTTATCATGTGCATCCCGTAATCTTCCCCGGTGATACCTACCAAATAAGTTTTTACCCCCAGAGCGGAGAGGTTGCTCGCCACATTGCCCGCCCCTCCCAGTCTGAACTCCTCCCTCTCTACTTCCACAACAGGCACAGGCGCCTCCGGAGATATACGCTCTACCTTGCCAAACACATACCTGTCAAGTATCACATCCCCCACCACAAGTATTTTTAGGCTTCTGAGCCTCTCAAATACTCTCAGGACTGTATCCTTGTCAAGTTTCATTTATTACCTTTACCTCTTCTCCCTCCTCAATAAAAGCCGAGTGCAACTCTCTTACAGCTAGCTCCCCGTACTTGCTCTCTATAAGACATGATATCTTTATCTCAGAGGTGGATATTGCCATTATGTTTATGTTGTTTCTGTATAGCACTTCAAACATCTTGGCAGCGGTGCCATAAGAGCTTTTCATACCTATACCTACCACGGAAATCTTTGCCACATGGTCATCTCTTACCACTTCCTGAGCGCCTATATCGCCGGCTACCTTTCTAACTATACTTTCAGCCAGGTCGGCGTCCGTCTTATTCACCGTAAAGGACATGTCAGTATAACCCTGATGTGAAACATTCTGCACTATCATATCCACCACTATGTGGGCATCTCCAAGAGCTTTGAATATGCTGTAAGCTATGCCCGGCCTGTCAGGCACTCTAACCACCGTGATCCTTGACTCCTTCGTATCTAAGGTTATTGCCCTTACCGCCACTTTTTCCATAACTTCCTCCTCCGGCAGTATCCATGTCCCCTCTACATCAGAGAAGGAACTCCTAACATGTATTCTTACATTGTACTTCATGGCAAACTCTATACTTCTTGCCTGCATCACCTTTGCACCCAAAGAAGCCATTTCCAGCATCTCTTCGTAAGATATGCGTGGTATTTTTCTGGCTTGGGGTACTATCCGGGGGTCCGCGGTGAAGACTCCTTCCACATCCGTGTATATCTCGCAGTCCGCACCCAGCGCATGAGCAAGAACAACCGCAGAAAGGTCAGAGCCACCCCTTCCCAGCGTGGTTATTTCCCAATCTTCCGTAACCCCCTGAAAACCGGCAACCACAGGTATGTATCCCTCCTTTAAAAGGTTCTTTATCCTTTGAATGCCTACCTTTCTGACTCTTGCCTTTGTGTGTACATGGTCAGTTATGATGGGTACCTGCCAACCGCACAAGCTCACCGCAGGATAACCAAGCTTATTCAGAGTTATGGCAAATAGGGCTATTGCTTGTTGTTCACCCGTAGATATGAGCATGTCAACTTCCCTTTCGGGCGGGAAATTATCCAGCTGTCTGGCAAGGTTTATAAGCCTGTCAGTCTCGCCAGCCATGGCGGAAGACACCACCACCACCTTATAACCTTCTTTTACCTTTTCTATTACCTTTCTGGCTGCGTTTTCAATTCTTTCAAGACTTCCTACAGATGTACCACCGAACTTTATGACAAGGTGCATCTTAAGTATTTTACACTAATCTGTATGCGTATACTGCTGGTAGGAGTTGGTAATATGGGAAGGAAGTACCTGACAAAGATTACAGAGCTGGGACACACGCCCATACTCTGCGATACGGACCCTGGCAAAAGGGTAAACGGTTTTTCCTTTTACTGTCATGTGGAGGAAGTAAAAGAGCAGGTGGATGCGGCTATAGTAGCCATAGAGCCATCCCAGCATGTTAAAGTTTCCAAACCCCTTTTAGAAATGGGTCTGCCTGTGCTCCTTGAAAAACCCCCAGCACTGAGCTACAGAGAGTTTCAGGAAATTGAGCCATACACACATCTTTACATATCAGAAATAGAAACCTTCTCCTCGTGTCTTAAATACTTTCCCGAGAAAGTGCAGAGCCTGAGTATAGAGAGACTTGGAAGATCAAAGGGTTATGTATCACCCCTTTGGGACCTGGCGTGGCACGACCTGTACCTGCTCCAGCTGTTTTTTGAAAACATACGGATAACGCAGGTAAAAACAGGCGAAGTTTGGGAGATTAATGGAGAGGTAGACCGTATCCCCTTTTCTCTTAAAGTTGCATGGGAGCATCCTGCACCTTCAAGAAAGTGGATAATAAACGAAGGTGAGCTAATCCTTGATTTGGCAAAAGAGGAGGTATGGGTAAAGGGAGAGCTTCTGCACAGTGAGCCAAGAGACAAGCTAAAGCTTATGATTCAAGCCTTTTTGAAGGATGAATTTAATCAAAGAAGCAGAGAAAGAGCTAAAAGAAATCTCTCACTCTTGGAGGAAGCTGAGAGCCTTCTCAGGACTTGATGTTTTTTGGAGTATCCTCTTGAGGGTTATTCTGTTTATACCAAGCACTTTTGCTGTTCTTGAGTAATTCCTTCCAAGAAAGCTAAAAGCTTCACCCACAATAATCTTGGAGACCCTGTCCATAAGTCTGTAGTACAGGTTTCCCTCACCCTCCGTTAGAAGCCTTTTTACCTCCTCCTTTAGTGCATCTTCAAGATTTTCCTGTGAGTAATCTTGATGTTCTACTTCCAAATCTTCAGCTCTTAACACCTCCCCCTTGCACAAGGTTATGGCTCTCCTGAGGGCATTTTCAAGCTCCCTTACATTGCCAGGCCAGCTGTAAGTGAGGGCTTTTTTCAAAAAGCCTTCCGTATAACCCCTTATTCTCTTGCCTATTTCCTTGGAGAGGTTCCTCAGCATACAGTTTATCAGCAAAGGAATATCTTCCCTCCTGCTCCTAAGCGGTGGTATATGTATTTCCACAGCGCTTATCCGGTAGTAAAGGTCTTCTCTAAATAGCCCTTCTTTTACGAGCTTCTTTATATCCCTGTTGGTGGCGCAAACAAGTCTAAAATCGCAGTGAACTTCCTTCGTACTCCCAAGCCTTCTTAACTTCTTCTCCTGAAGGACTCTCAAAAGCTTAGGCTGTATATGAAGAGGGAGGTCCCCTATTTCGTCAAGAAACAGCACACCACCTTTTGCTGATTCAATAAGCCCCTCCTTTGAGGAAAACGCTCCGGTGAAAGCTCCCTTCTCGTATCCAAAAAGCTCCGCCTCCAGCAGTTCTGGTGGTATAGCCGCGCAGTTAACTGCCACAAAGGGACCGTTCCACCTTTTGGAAGTCTTCCACAGAGCTTTGGCAAAAACCTCCTTACCTACGCCCGTCTCACCAAGAAGTAATACTGGCACATCAAGAGGTGCAGCCTTTCCTATCTTTAAAAGCACATCTCTCATCTTACCCTCAGGGTCTCCCACTATGGAGCAAAGCTCTTTACACAGCTCACCAGATAAATTTTCCTCCTCAGGAAGTAAGATAACATCCCTTTCCCTTTCTAAACTCTCCAAACTTCTCAATAGCTCTTTCAGTTTATTGCTGCTGACTGGCTTAAAAAGCACATGGTAAAAGCCAAGACTCACAAGCTTTATGGTGTAGCCAGGTATCCTCTTACCTGTAACAGCTACAGCTATGTTTTCACCTTCAAGTAAGTCCGGAAGACAAGAGAGTCCTACGCTGTCTATGTCTACAATCACGAGGGATTTGGATATGTCCTCTGGCAGTTCTTCAACCCTTTCAAAGCCCTCAAGTCTAAAGTGTTGGTCTTTGGTGTACAGAAGCCTTTCCATGGTTTAAGAAATATACAGGTTGATTACCAAATATACATGATATAAATCAAGGTATAACCAATTTGCAGGCCTTTTATCTGCTCTTTTTCTTGGCACTTAGTTTGCATTGTATTGGACAGGAGGTAGCGCAATGAGAGAGGAAGTGATTGAAAAGAATCCAAGGGAAAGGCTAAAGGCGGAAAAGCATCCCTTAGACATTCTGGAGGAACTGCCAACGATAATAGATAGAGGTTATGAAGATACACCCGAAGAAGATATGGTGAGACTTCAATGGTACGGGCTTTATCACGACAAGCCAAGGGTGGGCTACTTCCTGCTGAGGGTTAAGGTGCCTGGAGGCATACTCAATCCAGAACAGTTAAGAGTCGTGGGAGAGCTTTCCAGTAGGTTCGGAGATTACGCGGAAATAACCTTAAGACAGGATATACAGCTCCACTACATAAGGCTTGAACACTTGCCTGATGTCTTTGAGTCTTTAAAGAGTGTAAACCTTTTCCCGGTCGGTGCCTGCGGAGACACCGTCAGAAACATAACTACATGTCCTCTGTGTGGACTTGAAAAGGATGAGCTTTTTGATGTGAGGGAGTGCGTGCAGAAGCTTGAAGGTTTCTTCCACCATCCGGAAAATAGGGACTACTTCAATCTACCGAGAAAGTTCAAGATAACTGTTTCCGCATGCCCGTATCACTGCAACATGCCTGAGATGCACGACCTGGCTTTTGTAGGCACTGTCTTTGAGGGTAAAGAAGGCTTTGCGGTATGGATAGGTGGTGGATTGTCCTCCACACCGAGGATAGCAAGGAAGCTGGGCATCTTCGTAGAAAAGGAAAGGGTGCTCTCTCTGGCAAAAGCTGTCGTAGACCTCTGGAGCGAAGACCCAGAAAACAGAAAGTCCTTCGTAAAGGCGAGGTTCAAGTACATGGTGGACAGGTTAGGTGTGGAGAAAATAAAGAGCATGATTTTGGAGAGATTGGATTTTACACCGCAACCCCTTGATGAGGAGCCTTTGCCTGTAAAGAGGTACTTTCACACGGGGGTAGGAAGACAAAAACAGGAAGGCTTTTACTACCTGGGTATTCCGCTACCAGCTGGGAGAGTGAGAGGAAGTCAGCTGTTGGCACTTGCGGAGCTTGCTCAGGAGTTTAACCTCTCCATCAGGCTATCGCAGAGGCAGAACATAATTCTGGTAAACATATCACAGGAAGACCTTAGGGAAGTGAGGGATAGAGTAAAAGAGCTTGGCTTTCACCTTGATGTTGGGGAAACAAGAGCCATATCCGTTGCTTGCACCAGCGACCCCTTCTGCAACTACTCGGTAGGTTCTGCAAAGGAGGCACTCCTTGAACTCTTGGACTATCTTGAAGAAAAGCTCGGGAAGCTTGAAGGAGTGAGTATAGGTGTTGATGGATGTCCCCACGCTTGCGCTCATCACTGGCTTAACGACATAGGACTTCAGGCAACACACCTGAGGCATCCCGATGGCTCTGTAGAAACAACTTACAATCTCGTACTGAGAGGGGGCTACGGAAGGAGAGCAAGCATAGGGAAGATAGTGGCTAAGAAGGTACCTCTTGAGAGGGTGAAGGTTTATGTGGAAAGGCTTATCTTAGCCTTTAGGAGTTCTAAACTTGAAGAATTTTATGAGTTCGTAAACTCCAAGAGTGATGAAGAGCTTCTGAGCATTATGGAAGGCAAAGCTACTCAAGCAAAAGAGGAGGTAAAAAGGAGTGTAAAGATCCGCATATTTGGACCTCTTACGCGCTTTTCCGGTGGTCTTTCCGAGCTTGAAGTAAGTGCCAACACGGTGCGCACAGCGCTTGAGCACCTTGAAAAAGAGTTTGAGGGTTTTAAGGGGAGACTCTTTGACGAAAGGGGTGAGCTAAAGCCCTTCGTAAAAGTCTTTTTAAACGAAGAGGATGTCTCCTTCTTGAAGGGTCTTGAGACACCGCTGAAAGATGGAGATGAGCTTATGCTCTATCCCGCTCTTGCAGGAGGTTCCCACACTTTTGATGAGCTTGAACTCCATGAGCTTGCTCTGGAGTTTGAAGAAAAACCCGCACAGGAACTTTTAGTCTGGGCTATAGAGAACTTTCACCCAAGACTCTACATAGCCTGGAGTGGGCAGGTGGAGGACATGGTACTCCTTGACATGGCGTGGAGGATAAACCCAGATGTAAGAGTCTTTGCTGTGGATACGGGCAGGCTACACGAAGAGACCTACAGACTCATGCAGGAGGTGGAGGATAGGTACGGGGTTAGGGTAGAAGTCTACTTTCCTGACGCAAAGGATGTGGAAGAGCTGACGAGGAAATACGGAATTAACTGCTTTTACAAGTCCGTTGAGCTAAGACACCTCTGCTGTCATGTGAGGAAGGTAAAACCTCTTTTGAAAGCGCTATCACAGGTAGATGCTTGGATAACAGGGCTTAGGCGTGAGCAGTGGGCTAGCAGGCACAACATAATGAAGATTGAGGTAGACCATGACCACGGACAGATAGTTAAGATAAACCCTCTTGCGGACTGGAGCGAGAGAGAGGTGTGGGAGTATATAAAGAAGAATGCCGTCCCTTATAACAAGCTTTACGAGGCGGGATACAGGAGCATAGGCTGTGAGCCTTGTACAAGACCTGTAGCACCTTTTGAGGACCCAAGAGCGGGCAGATGGTGGTGGGAGAAGGATGCACCCAAGGAGTGCGGTATGCACTGCAGTATAGAAACTGGAGGCTTTGAGAAAATAGCGGACAAAGTGATAAAGGAGGAAAAGGATGGCTCTGAGGATACTTGAAAGGGTAAACATAGAGAAGCTTAAGGAGGAGCTTTTTAAAAGAGGTTGGAATGAAGGCAAGTTTAATTCAAGGCAGGCTATGCTCAAAGAGTTTAATGACTACCTTTGGGTGGCAGTGCTGGAAAAAGAGCCTTACTTCCTCTCCCTACCCAAAGAAGAAAGCTCAAGAGTACATTCGGAAGGTATGAAGGCTCTAAGGGAGGAGGTGGAGAGCTTAGCCCTGACCCTTGGTTTCTCCCTACCCACCAAAGGAGGAAGCTATGCTTGAGTATTTACTTCTTGGGTTTTTTATAGCCTTTGCCATAGGACTTACAGGTGTAGGTGCTGGCACGCTTACTGCGCCAGTGCTAATACTTTTGGGACTTAACCCAGCACAAGCTGTGGGTTCAGCCCTGAGCTTCTCAACACTGGTAAAGTTTCCAGGTTTTCTATTTCACGCTCTCTATAAGAATGTTGAATACAGGTTGCTGATGTTTATGTGTTTCGGGGGCGTGCCCGGTGTTCTTCTTGGCTCTTCCCTTTTAAGCAGGCTCTCTCAGGCGGATAAACTCAAAAACCTTATTATGTTTATAATCGGTATAACCGTTATCCTTTTAGTAATTCTCAACCTTCTTGGTACCCTCATGAAAAGGAGGATTGACTTAACAAGGTACTTTTACCTCATTCCCCTAGTATGCTTTTTCATAGGTCTTGAGGTGGGCTTTACCTCGGCAGGTGCGGGCGCATTGGGAATGGTTTTACTGCTGTACTTTACCAGGCTTCCTCCGTCAAAAGCAGTGGGAGTAGACATAGGCTTTGGTCTTGCATGCTCTCTGACAGGGAGCTTAGCACATCTTTTGCAGGGACACACACAGCCTCATGTTTTTCTTCCCATGTCTTTGGGTGGACTCTTAGGCATATGGCTGGGCACACACCTTACGCGCCGTATAAACCCCAAACCCCTGAGAGTGGGCATATCTATGCTTCTTATCTTGGTGGCTTTTAACCTCATAAAGAGGGGGCTTTCGTGATGGGTAAGGTGTACATAGTAGGTGCGGGACCTGGAGATCCGGAGCTTTTAACCCTAAAAGCTTACAGACTCATAAAGTCTGCAGATGTAGTGCTTTACGACAGACTGGTAAATCCAGAGATCCTTCTACTGGCTAAACCAGAATGCCAACTCATCTATGTGGGAAAAGAGGAGGGAAAGCACACCCTAGAGCAGGAGAAGATTAACGAGCTTTTGCTCCACTATGCTCACACAAAAGAGGTTGTGGTAAGGCTAAAGGGTGGAGACCCCTTTGTCTTTGGAAGGGGTGGTGAGGAGGCTCTCTTTTTGGCAGAGCACGGGGTGGAGGTTGAGGTTGTGCCAGGTATAAGCTCAGCCACAGGGGTGCCTGCGTATGCGGGCATACCCATAACCTTTAGAGGATTATCTTCTTCCTTTGCAGTCATCACAGGGCACGAAGACCCAAAGAAGGAAAGAACGAGCGTAGACTGGGAGAGCCTGAAAGGTATAAATACCTTAGTCTTTCTGATGGCGGTTTCCAACAGGAAGGAGATAGCCAGGAGGCTCATAGAGGTGGGTAGGGACCCAAAGGAGCCTGTGGCGTTTATAGAGAGAGGCACCACCAGAGAGCAGAGGGTGGTGATAACAGACCTTTATGAGCTTGCCAACTACCCACCTGAGGTAAACCCTCCTGCTCTTATGGTGGTAGGTCAGGTGATAAAACTTAGAAAGCTTATATCCTTTAAGGAGGTGGTAGCATGCTTTTACCCCACGGTGGAGAACTTGTAAACAGGGTAGTCCCGGAAAGGGAAAGAGCAAAAGTTTTGGAAGAGGCAAAGAGCTATCCAAGCCTTGTGGTAGATACAGATGCTCTCCTGGACATTGAGAATATAGCTGTAGGCGTCTTTTCACCCTTAAAAGGTTTTATGACTCACGAAGAACTCCTTTCCGTAGCTTATCATATGAGCCTACCGGGCGGTGTTGTGTGGAGCTTGCCTGTTTTACTCCAGCTTAGGGAAAAGCCTGAGGTGGATGGAAGGGTTGCTCTGAAGGATACAAGCGGGCGGATAAAAGCCATTGTGGATGTAAAGGAAGTATACAGGATTGACCTTCCCCTCATAGCCAAGCTTGTGTGGGGAACGGAAAGTGAGGAGCATCCGGGTGTTAAGCTCTTCTATTCAAAGGGTGAGTGGGCTGTAGGAGGAGATGTTTGGCTTTTAGAGAAGGTGGAATTTCCCTTCAGGGACTGGATACTTACACCTGAAGAAACCAGAAAGATATTTGAGTACAGAGGATGGAAGACCGTAGTAGGCTTTCAGACAAGGAACGCACCCCACAGGGCGCACGAGTACCTGCAGAGGATAGGCTTGGAAGTTGCGGATGGACTTTTTGTAAACCCAGTATTGGGCTGGAGAAAGTCCGACGACTTTGACCCACTTACCGTCTTAGAAGCTTACGAATATCTGATAAACAGCTATTACCCCAAAAATAGAGTCTTGCTTTCTGGACTTGCCACCGCCATGAGGTACGCAGGACCAAGGGAAGCTGTGTTTCACGCCATAGTTAGAAAGAACTTTGGATGCACACACTTCATAGTGGGCAGGGACCACGCAGGAGTGGGAGACTTTTACGACCCCTACGAAGCCCACAGAATATTTGACAGACTGCCTGAAGACATAGGTATAGAGATCATAAAGGTTTCCGCAGTCTTTTACTGCAGGTCCTGTGATTGTATTGCCTCGGAAAAAAGCTGTGGACACGAGGAAAATCAAAGGGTTTATGTTAGCATGACAAAAATAAGAAACATGCTCAGAGAAGGTAAGTTCCCGCCTGAGGAGATGATAAGGAGAGATGTGGCTGAGCTTCTAATAAAAAGGAGAACAAAAAGCTTGACGAATGTTCATTCATAATTTAGAATTATCATATGGAACACTTTGATGTAGTTATCGTAGGTAGCGGTCCGGGAGGTTATATGAGCGCCAAACTCCTCCTTGAAAGGGGAAAAAGTGTGGCTCTCGTGGAAAAGTCAGTCTTTGGTGGAGTTTGTCTGAACGCAGGCTGTATTCCCAAGGAGGGACTCTACAAGTTAGCTCTTGAAAAAAGTAAACCCAGATGGAAGGTAGCAGTTCAAATGGTGCAAGGAAAGGTGATTGAGATAAGAGATACCTCATTGAAGGCTCTGCTCTCAAAGGGACTGACTTATGTGGAGGGTGATGGAGAGCTCATAGACGAAAGGGTTATAAAGGTAGGGAACAGGAGGCTTACCGCTTCGCACATAATCCTTGCCTGCGGTTCTAAGCAGAGGGAGCCGGGTATATCTCCTGAGGATGTTTTGAGAGGATGGGCTATTCCCAAGAACAATGTGTGCATAGTGGGTGGTGGAGCCGCAGGTTGTGAGCTTGCCTTCATACTTAGTTCCTTTGGTTTTAAGGTATACCTTGTGAGAGAGGATACGGTTCTGAAAGGCTACAGAAACATACCGGAAGAGTTTGCTCTCAAGCTGGAAGATGCATTAGAGAGGTGTGGTGTCAAGCTGGTAGAAAATACAAAAAATGTGGATGCGGACCTTGTAATAAGAGCTACAGGTAGAATACCTAACTTCTGCCAGGAGAGGTTTCCTTTCGTGGCTGTAGATGAAAGGGGTTTTGTAAGGACAGACAGTTTTCTGGAGACGGACACAAAAGGAATATTTGCGGTAGGTGATATAGTACCACCAATGGGTGCTGGCTACGCCTTTGAGAAGGCAAGGGTGGCAGTACGCAGCATACTTTACGATAAAGAAAGGGTTTTTGACCCAAGGAAAGTACCTGTGATCATCTCCTCCGCCTATCAGATAGGTTTTGTGGGTGATGTCAAGGATGCCAAAATCTTCGTTACTAAACCATTGGGCACAAATCCCAAAGCTTATGTTACCGAAAACGATGGCATTATCAGTGTAGGTTTTGATGATTCGGGTAGGCTCGTTTACTGCTGTTTGATAGGCAGGGAGGTAGGCGAAATACTTAACCTGTGTGCCACCCTTTTGGGGAAAAACTTGGAGGAACATTTAAGCTTTGCTCATCCATCCTATGGTGAGATAATAAATGAGATACTATCTATAAAGCAGGAGGTGTGCAGATGAAGGACCAGGAAGTGCTCTCCAGAGTGCGCATATTTCTAAGGGAAGAAGGTGTTATAGTCCCAAAGGGACCAATAAAGGAGTTTTACTCCCAGCTTATGAAGCTCTCTGGTTTTGGTATAGGCGGACTGCTCGTTTTCTCAGGAAAAAAGGCAGGTAAGATGGCTGGCACATACATAAAGAGCATAGTTGGTGATGAGAACCCATCAGTGGAAAAAGTTGCGGATTATGTGAGTGCCTTTCTTGAGGAGACGGGCATATGTAAGGTTGAGAACTACGAACTGTCCGATTCACAGATAATCTTTAAGGTTAAAGATTCCATATTTGCACAGGATGTGGATAACAAAAAACCCGTATGCATGCCACTCAGCGGTGCTTTAGCTGGTGTTTTTGAAGAAGTTACAAAGAAAGAGTGGGATTGTAGAGAAATTGAGTGCCAGGCTCAGGGAAAGGAGAGGTGTATCTTTGAGATAAAACTCAAACACTGAATCTGTAGATAATTACCCTGTTGTTTCCTGTATCCGCAACGAGAAGGATATTTTCCGTAGAAAAAACCGCATAGGGCCAGCACAGGGATTGCTCATCAACCTTTTCCCATCTGTTTTCTCCACATTCAAAAAAATTTCTCTGTCCTACAACCGCCACAGGCTTTACAGAATCTCCCCTAAAGACCAACACCCTGTTGTTGGAGGTGTCTCCAATAAAAAGAAAATCACCGTTTGCACTCACACCGTAAGGTAAGTTCAGGCTCATCTCGTCGCATCCTTCCCGCTGTCCTATGTAGGAATTGCAGTTGTAAGCATCACTTAAGGAGTTCTCAAATACATATACCTTACTTACACCTGTCCCTGCATCCGCTACAAAAAAGCGATCTTCGTTTTTACAAAGGGTGTGTGGCCAGCTAAAGCCTTCATAAACATCGTCGGGCTTTTGCATACTGTCGGGAACTCCCTTCCATCGCAGAATGCGCCTGTTTCCGGTATCGCACACATAAAGGTACCCATCGTAATATACACCGAAACACCAGAAGAGCATGTTTCTGTCCACGCTTTTCAAACTTGGCTGACCTATAACATGGTCAGGTTTTGAAAAGTTCTCTTCGGGCAACTTTTCCCACATGAGTACTCTGTGGTTCCATGCATCCGCCAAGAAGAGTTTTCCATCATCCGACAGGAAAACACCCGTTGGCATAAAGAGACCCCTTTCTGTATCACCACCGGCATTGGGGCTATCTGAATAGAAATCCCTCTGCCCAAGCACCACAAGAGCAGGCTCTCCGTGGAGTGGGATAGCTTTCCATACGAGGACTCTGTGATTGCCTGTATCCGCAACTATGAACACATCGCCCTTCAAAAATACTCCTCTTGGTCCGTAGAGGGTGTAAGGTGAAGCTTTGGCATCCGGCACCTGCAGACTAAAGTTGGACGGCGCACCTACTATACCTAAAACCTCAATTTTCATCTGACCTTAAGCAACACCCACCCGTTCTGTATCTTAGTAGGCACAGACACCAACTGTACATAGGGGACGGTTAGGCATTCACCCGATGTTATGCTGTATTCAAAGCGGTGCCACGGGCACACCAGCACACCTTTTTCTGTAAGCTCTCCCTCGTGAAGGGGATGACCCTGATGCGCACAAGAGTTTCTGTAAGCATAGACTCTTCCCTTCCACAGCATCAGTATTACATCGACACCTTCGTGCAAAAACCTGTACACATGCCCCTCCTTCAGCTCACTAATATCAAAAGCCTTGATGTAGCCTTCTTCTTTGCCAGAAAGCTCAAGAAAAGCCTCCACAGGTGTATCCTTTGCAAGCTCTACCTTTTCAATGTGAGGGATATAGGCCTGTACAGCCTCAAGTATGGTCTGCTGAAGCGTAAAAGAAACCTGAGAACAGCCGGTGCATGTACCCCTTAACCTCACATAAAGCGTTTTCTCCTTAAGGTCAACGAACTCCACATCCCCGCCGTGGGACCTTATGTAGGGTCTTATAAGCTCAAGAGCTTTGATAGCTTTAGTCCTGTCATCCTCCCTGATTATTCCGTGCTTTAGGAAAAGGCTGTAAATTTCTGGCTCCCTTACAGCCTTTAAGAGTATATCTTTTCCTGCACTATCCTCCTTCATGAGTTTGACAAGCTTAACGAGAGCCATTCTGGTAAACTCCTCAATGCTCTTTATGAGCTCCCCCACTGTTTCTCTCTTTTCGTCTTCAAAGTTCTTCACCTTTGCAAGAAGTTCGTCTATTCTCTCCGCCAGCTTTTCAAAGCTAAGCTCCTCCGTCATGGCGAGCCTCCATAAGCATATGTATCTCTTCCAGTACCTCTCTTATACCGTTCATCTCCTCCTCCATACCGTACTTTTTAAATATTTCAAAGGCTTCTATAAGATGCCTTCTTGCTTCAAAGAGCCTGCCAAGATGTGCCAGAGCATTACCCATGTTAGCCAGGGTGCGCGCATAGCCTAACTCATCCCCAACCTCTTTGCGATAATCCAACACCTCCCTGTAGAGCTCTACAGCCTTCAGAAGGTTTTTTGCAGGGTTGGCTGTGGGCAGGTACTGAAGCGCGTTGGCGTAATTCATGGTAGTGCTTGCCCACTCCTTTGGATACCTCTCCTTGGTAAACACCTTGAGCGCATTTCTGAGGCTCTGCACCCCATAAGCCAGTCTAACCTGGTCCTCAAGGTCGCTAACATCCGAGGAGAGATAAGCAAGCCCCATGTTATTGTTTATCAAAGCGTACATGTAGGGGTCTTTGTCCACAGTGAAGAAGTCAAGTGCCTTCCAGTAGTAGCTTATTGCCTTAGACAGATTACCCAAAGAAGAGTAAGCATTTCCCAGATTAAACTGCACCTCCGCTCTCAAGAAGTCAGCCTCTGATAGTTTTTCTTCCAGCTCTTCAAGCAAGGCAAGAACCGCATAGTTTACTCCTTTATGTTCCATAAAGAGTTTTGCCTTTTTCAGGAGAAGGTTTGCATAAAAGAGAGGAGAAAGGTCCCTGACGAGCCTTAGAGCATTCTCAATCATCGCAATGGCATCTTCTATCTTCCCTTCACCTTCAAGTAGCTGAGCTTTCCTGTAAAGTACAAGGGCATTCAAGTCATCCCTGCCCATATCTCTGATGTCAAATCTGTCTGAAAACACAATATCAAGCAGGTATGCAAGAGTCTTATCCTTCACCGTTTGCTTACTTCCTGTGATCAGCGAGAGGTTATAGTTCTTCACATCTTCCTCGCTTATACTGAGTATGTTCTGGAGAGCTTGCTTCCAATCTTTCTCCTTTAAAGATAAGATAAACTTCCACTCGGATGGCAGACCTTCAAGTTTTAAAAGAAGGACAGTTGGTATATGCTCCTGCCAGAGGTTTGAGTGGGGAAGTATGAGAAAGTCAAAGGGGAAGGGAAGTATACCTACAGGTTGAGGGAAAACCTCCCTCCAGCTCATCAGCAACATCCTCCCAAGCCATCGTTGGGATGAGGGATGTCTCTGTTGGCACACCTCTTTATATAACCTGCCGCCAGCTCCGCCTTCTTTTTTGTAAAGTACCTTCCCACCTCGTACCTGACAGTCTCATCCTTAAAAAGCACTTCTATAAATACGCTCCACTGTCCATCCTTCTCCTCTACGAAGGTCTCCGCGATGAGAGCTCTGTCCTTGAACATAACACAACCTCCTTTTCAAATTAGGGAAACTACAAGTCCTCCCTCTTCATCACTCCACACAGCCTTCTTCTTTCCAAACGGTGTACCCGGTGGTAAAAGTTCCCACAGCAGAACCGCTCTATCACCCTCTTTATTTATCCTCTTTAAGAGTAAACCACCCTGCGCGCTCGTGGGTAGTGGAAGCAGTGTAAAATGCATACCTCTTGGAATCACCAACACGCTCATACAACCACCCAAATACCTTTCCGCCACATCAGCCGGTATTATCAGATACCCATCCTCCTTTAACTCAAGCTCCACCACTTTACCCCCCTCAATGCTGTACTCTTTAATTATGCGTTCCGCAAGCCTCTTCATAGCACTTTCCACCTCCTCCGATAATACCTCTCCTATGCCAAAGCTTTTGCCCTCAATCAGATAAACCTTAATACTTTTGGGATAGTTTCCGTTTAAGAGGTGCCTGGCTATAGCTACAGCGTGATACCATTTTATTGAGTGAAGGTTGGCTTCCTCAGAAGATGGTAGCTCTTCAACCTCCTCATGTGGCACACAAAACACTGTACCCGGCTTCTCTCCAGTACAGCAGGCATCTACAAAGACCACCTCGTCAGCACCCTCCATGTGAAACACCACATCTATACCGGATGTGCCACCGTCAACGAGTTTTATATGTGGGGGGAGCCCGCGCTCCCACAGGTATCTTATAAGGCGTGGACCCACCCCGTCATCACCGCGTATAGGATTTCCGCATCCTACTATAACTACCTTCCTCATTTGAAGGTTCCCAACTTGTATCTGGCTAACTCTTTTCCGCGTTTTCTGTCATACACATGAACGGTGCACACCAGACACGAGTCAAAGCTTCTGGCTACATGGGCTACCTCTATGGGGTCTTCCGGATTTTTTATGGGGGCACCTACTATGGCTTTCTCTATGGGTCCCATCTGTCCTTTGGAGTCTCTGGGCCCTATGTTCCAGGCGGTAGGAGTTACTATCTGATAGTTCTTTATTTTTCCGTTCTCTATAACTATCCAGTCCTGGAGCGCACCCCTTGCCGCCTCAGTACCTCCATACCCTTTACCCTCAGGAAGCTCCTTGGGTTTTTTGTAGAACCTGTCATCGTCAAAGTTTACCTTGGCAAGCCATGTCTTCACCCACTTGTAGTACTTTACCGCTTCGTGCATCCTTGCCAGAACCCTCACCATTACGCTCGGTCCTATCTTGCTGACTATGTTTTTAAAGAGGGGGTCTATGGCATGCTCTATGCATCCTGAGGCACTGCAGGCAGACTTTGCCTCCTCATAGCCTGCAACTACCTGTCTTGCTAAAGGTCCCGCTTCCAGAGGAACGGGTTTACCATCTATTAAGTATCTTGGTGATTTTGCCCAGGAATACTTACCCTGCTTCTTGGCTACTTCCGGGTCAAGGGGTACGGTTTCACCTTCCCACGGGTGAAGCATAGAAGAGCCTTCAAAGTAAGAGTGGGTAATGTCTTCCCTTACATTCATCTGGTCAAAGATATAGTACTTGCCGTTGTAAACTACGCCGGAAGGTGATTGAAGAGCCTGATTCCTGCCTTCTATGGTGGAAACCGGATAAAACTCAGGGTCTATGTAAGTACCGCAGGCTAAGAAGGCATTTACACCAGCTCCGTACTTGTCAAGTCCGTTCTCAAGGCAGAACCTGATGAAGAGTCCGCAATCTGAATTCCTGTGGCTCTCGTTTTCGTCAAGCCACTTGAGGACATCGTCCCATGTCTTGTTCTCAAGCCATCTGTCCACAGAGCATCCAAGCCAGACCTTCTCCAGCCACTCTGTTCTGTACCTTTCAAGGAGTGCATAAGCCCGAGTTATGTGGTCAAGCTGGGGAGCGCACATGACACCACCGGGCACCATGAAGCTGGAGTGTGGCCACTGACCACCGAACATAGCATATACCTTCACAGGAAGCGCGGAGACCTCCAGTCCTATCTTGTAAGATGTTCCCACGAAGGGTGCCCACCTTCTAACTACCTCATCGTAAAGCTTGCTTTTGGCATAGTTCTTATTTACAAAGTCTATGGCAAATATGGCATAGTACCATCTTGGAACCGATTGAAGTGTCTCGCAGGCCTGTGCTATGTTCCTTATGTGCCACGCGTTTGGAGGGACTTCTGTCCTCCACGCTGTGTCTAAGGCTTGACAGGCTTTGTAAAGGTGGCTACCACCGCATATACCGCAAACTCTGGGTGTGACGATAAGTCCGGCAAGGGGATCCTTTCCCCGCAGGATTATCTCAAAGCCTCTGAACATAACAGCTTCCACCTGGACATCGGCAACATGCCCATCCTCTACAAACACATCAGCCCTAACATCACCCTCCAGCCTTGCAAGAGGGTCTATAACTAAGTGTTGCTTTGTAGCCATGATACGCACCTCCTAAAGATTTTTTTCAAACCACAAAAATGTCTTCGGTTGCCCACTTGGGTGCTGCTATTCTTGCAGTTACCGCGTGAAGCATGTAAGTGAACTTGTCCGCCTCGTAAACAGATTCCTTGGGTATGACACCCGCCACCTTCTGAGTCTTGAAAATGGTTCCAGGTGCAAGGTCAAACCATGGGAAAGCAAACTCGGTACAACCTATGCAAGGATGTCCTGACCTCTGTTTGGAACTTACACCGTTCCAGAGTATCCTGTTGCAAGGTGCATGCGTTAACGGCCCCCTGCATCCAAGCTCGTAAAACAGGCATCCTTTTCTTGTACCTTGTCCAAACTCTTCCGCGGATATTTTCCACTCGTGGAACTGGACTCTGGTGCATCCCGTTTGGGAAAAGGTCTTAAAGAAGGTTAGAGGTCTGTTGTATTCATCAAGCTGTATGTCTGAGGCTCTGCCCACTGCAAGAGCCACGAGTATCTGAGTTATCCAGTCGTAGTGAGCAGGACAGCCGGGTATGTTTATAACTGGAAGTCCACCCCTTGACACAAAGTGTTCGCCCAGAAAGCCACCCTTCTTTGTCTTGTGAAACTGAAGGCCGGTTGATTCGGTAGGATTTGGGGGAACAGCGGGAATGTTTCCCTGACACGCACAGTTGCCAACAGCTACCACGAACTTTGCCACATGAGCAAGCTCATAAACCCAGTCCTTCATAGGTCTACCCGCAAACATGTTGTACCTGCCAGTCCCGTTAGGTCCCAGAACTACCGTACCCTCAAAGACGAAGATGTCAAGAGGTATCTTTTCCGCGAGTATGTCCCTCAAAAGAGCCTGAACCTGATTTCCCATCTCAAGCCCCGCGGACGGATGCCAGAGTATCTCTATGCCAAAGTCAGTAACGAGGTCGCAGACGGAAGGGTACTCAGCATTTAAGAAAGACATGGTGTTGCCATTGCAAGCACCACCGTGTAGCCATAGAACTGTAGCCATGATACGCACCTCCAAACTGTATTTGGTTTTTAGGATAGCCTGCTATAAATGAATGTCCATTCAAATTTCTTATAGTCTCCATAAGGAAAACTTATAGACAACGAACGATTGTTCATCTATATTTAAAGCAAAACTCTGTGGAGGTAAGCCATGAGCTATCATGAGCAGACGCTTTTAGAAGGTCTGACTGTAGGTGAGGCAAAGGAACAGCTAAGTCAGCTCATAGATAAGCTGGAAACCATTAACTTCCTGCTCTCTTCCCTTGAGGAGCTTATGCAGAGGACACCCTTCATACTTGAGTCCATAAGCTCGGAGGTGATACGCTTCAGAGAAAAGTTCAGAGAATCGGAGGACGGCATAAAGAACATCCTTGAGCTTGCGTACAACGCTGTGGACTTTCTGGGGAAGGAAAACTTAGCCTCACTCTTGAACGGTTTGCTTGAAGCATACACGGAAGTTAAACAGCACGATTACAGGACGAGCATAACAGGTATAGTTAGAGCCATGACGGACCCGGATGTACAGAGAGCTTTAGCCTTTGTACTTCTGACTCTTAAGAAAATGGGCATGTCCATGAGGTGAGATGATGGAGAACCACTACATATTCCTGAGAAGACCTGAGGATGAGCTTGTTGAAGCTTACTTTAAAAAGGATGAAAACATACGCCATCTTACCACCTTTCTCAACAGCCTGGACGCCTTAGCCTATTTTGCGGAGATACTGCACGAGTATGTAGAAAGCAGAGAAGACCTGAGCAGGTATGTTCACGAGAGAGAAGACAGAAGGGAAGCGGTAAAAGCTGGAGCGGAAAAGCTTGACTTTCTAATAAGGGAGCTTGTGGGTACCCTTGAGCTGGGGAATCTGGCACACTTTGCCAGAGCCAACTACGAAGCTTACGAAGATACCAAGAAAAACCCGAGAAGGGTTGGACTTCTGGGCATTTATAGAGAACTGAGAGACCCAGATGTGCAGCTCGCCTTAGGTTTTGTGTTTACCCTCCTAAAACGCATAGCTTATCTCTTCAAAGAAAAATAAAACATCACCCCTTCTTCCTTTTCCCCTCCTATTTTCATGATTTTTATCATATTGACTATGAACGATTGCTCGTTAATATTACTTTTTGAAAAGTAGTAATACGGAGGTTGGCGCTATGAAAAGGTTTTTTCTTCCCCTCATACTTTCCTCCCTTTCAATGTCTCACGACCTTTGGGTAGAAAGGGAGGGTAGCCAGTACGCTCTTTACTACGGACATCTGCATCCTGTGCAGGGTGAGGAGAAGTTCATAAAGTACAAACCTGAAGATGTGCTGAAGTTTGAGTGCGTTAGCTCAGGCGGTAAGCCTCTGCAGTACAAGTTTGAGAAGTCCTATCCTGCCAGGCTCAAAGGCTCTTGCGGTGCGGTGCTGGCTGTGTTCTCCTCAGGATACTGGACTAAAAGCGTAGAAGGTCTGAAAAACCTTCCCAAGGACAGGGTTCAGGGAGCTATAGAAGGTTGGCTTTCCTACGAAAGCGTAAAGAGGATAGACAGCTGGTCTCAGGAGCTAAAAAAACCTTTAACCGATGACCTTGAGATAGTACCTTTAGAAAATCCCCTCGAAGCTAAGGTAGGAGACAAGCTTACCTTTGCGGTTTACTACAGAGGAAAACCTCTGAAGGATGCGGTTGTAGCTTATGATGAAAAGCCGGTTGGTAGCACAGACGATGATGGAAGGATAAACATAAGAATAAAGAGGAAGGGCCTTCAGCTCATAAGCACCTCCGTTAAGGAAAAAGCTGACGGTGTTAAGGCGGACTATGTGGTAAAAACAGCAAACCTTTCTTTTGAGGTAAAGTGATGTGGCTCCTGCTTTTGCTCCTATCCCTCTCCTTTGCTCATGACCTTCAGCATAGCCTATTGAGGGAGGGAAACTGCATAGTGCTGAGCTTTTACTTTCCGGACAACACCAAGTTTTCCTATGAAAAGTATGAAGTATACAAAGAAGATGAGAAGTTGCCATTTCAGGTGGGAAGGACGGACGCTCTGGGTAGAGTGGTTTTTTGTCCGGACAAAAGGGGAGAGTGGACGGTGAGGACAACCTCGGAGGATGGACACGGTGCGATAGTTAAGGTAAGGGTGGATAAAGCATCGGTAAAAACGGAAAGCTCACTCTTTGAGAGGTATCAGAAGGTCTTTGTAGGCATGGGTATAGTGCTTGGTATCTTTGGTGCTCTGGAACTTTACATAAGGAGGGTATCGTGGGTAAGAAAGTTCTTATGACCGCTCTTCTTTGCTGTGGTTTATCCTTTGCTCATCACGGTGTTGCCGCGCTGGGTGCTGCCAGTCTTGAAGGGCCGGGCGCTCCTCTGGAAACCTCAAGCTCCGCAACCTTGCCGGAGGGTAGCTGGCTCTTTTACCTGAAGCTGGACCATGTAAAGTGGAAAAAGTACAGCTTTCAGGACTTTCCAGACCAGAAGAGCACCTACGACTTCTGGATGTATGGTCTGGGCTACGGTGTAAAGCCGTGGCTTTCCCTTTACCTCTTTGTACCTTACTATGTGAAGAAGGAGCTCAAATCCATAAACGGCGACCCTACGCAAGGGCAATACTCTTACACCAACTCGGACTTTGCAGACATATCCCTCATGGCAGTTTTGGGTTTTAAGTACGACAGGGGCTTTAGGCTCGTTCCCAAAAAGGAGAGCCTTGATGACCTCATGGACTGGCACTTTACCCTTTACGGCGGTTTGTCTCTGCCTACGGGCAATCCTAACAAGTACGACAGGGCAAGGGACCCAAAAGGCGAGTTTGAGCCTGATATGTCCACAGGTTTTGGAAAGCCTGCCATAACTCTGGGATTTACCGCTACAAAACAGCTGGTTAGCTTACCCAGACTTACCTTCGTATTTGACACCAACTACATAAAGTTTTTTGAAAACACTTACAACTTCAGGGAGAGTCCGGATGCTCCGAGGAAGAAGTACAAGTTCGGTGATGAGTTTAGACTCAATACAGCACTGGCTTACAGGCTTTATACTAACGCGGAGAGAAAGTTCAGAGCGGATGCATTGCTTGAGGCAAACTTTCAGTACAATCAGAGAGACAAAGAAGATGGTGTAAAACTTGAAGGCTCGGGGGGTAAAATACTCTACGGCGTTCTTGGAACTAGGCTTTACTATAAAAACATCTCAGCAGGACTTGGTGTAAAGGTGCCAGTCTGGAAAAAGCTCAACGAAGAGAGCCAGCAGCAGGGTGCTGAAGGAAAAGAGAAGTACAGACTCATACTCACCTTATCCGCTCTATTTTAGGAGGTGGTGTTATGCACATACCGGACGGCTTTGTAGCACCGCAGGTTTATGTACCTGCATACTTAATTGACGGGCTTTTTCTCGTTTACTCCTTTGGAAAGTTCAGAAAGGCGCTGAAAGAAAAAACCATCCCGTACATAGCCTCTTTATCCCTTCTGTCCTTCGTGCTTATGTCTGTGGCTGTGCCTCTGCCCGGTGGCACATCCGTCCACAGTCTTGGCGTTGCGAGTCTTTCCCTGCTCTTTGGACCGTGGGTAGCTTTCCTGTGCGTGTCTCTCCTTCTTTTCTTGCAGGCTGTTGTCTTTGGAGAAGGAGGAATTACCACATTCCCTATAAATTCCATAGGTATGGGTCTTCTGGGTAGCTTCTGTGCCTTTTACACCTACAGAGTTATGAGAGCCTTCTTTAGCGATAAGATTTCTCTATTCCTTGCCGGTTTTTTATCCACCCTGTTTTCCGCTCTCCTCATAGCGGTAATTCTCGGACTTCATCCTCATTTGTTTAAGGATGCTTCCGGTAAGCCCCTCTACTTTCCCTTCGGTTTTTCTGTGGTCATACCTGCGTTGCTCCTACCCCATATAATAGTAGGTGTAGGGGAAGGCATACTCACCTATCTGGTGGTTGAGTTTTTGAAAGGGAGGGTAGGTTATGAAGGATAAGGCTCTGTTTTTGCTTTATATTACCTTCCTGATATGGGCATCTTCCATGCATTCTGTTGAGTCCCTTCTTGCTATACTTCTCCTCCTCTTGGTTTTACTCGCCCTTTTGCCTGTGAAGGCTCGGGAAAAGTTAAGGGTCTTAAAGAGGACCTTCTTATCTGTATTCCTCTTTAGCCTTTTTGTACCACTGCCTTACTTTGTAGTGGGTTTGTTCACGGGTGAAAACAGGCTTGATTACCTTCTCATGATAAATGCTCGCACCTTTGCCATGACTATGTCTACCTTTATGTTCTTAGAGACTGCAAACCTTTTTAAAGCTCTTGACTTTTCAAAGAATCTGAGCCTGCTTTTGGTCCTCGTTTCAAGCCATGCCTTATCCTATGCCAGGATTCTGAAAGAATTTACAGACGCCTTCAGAAGCAGAAGCCCAAGCAGGAGGATGAAAAAGGAGGATACGAAACATTACCTTATCAGGGTGCTTAGCTACTTTTTTGACAAATCCAAAGAAACCTCGGAGGACATATACACAGCCATGAAGTCAAGGGGGTTTTATTATGATTGAGCTGAGAGGAGTCTATCACTCTTACGACGGTGAAGAGGTCCTGAGGGATATAAATCTTACGGTAAAGGAAGGTGAAAGAGTGGTACTGCTTGGAATAAACGGCTCTGGAAAGACTACACTTCTTAAGATTCTCAACGCTCTGATACTACCGCAAAGAGGTGCTTATACTTACTGTGGTGTAAGGGTGGATAAAAGCAAATTAAAAGACAGGGATTTTGTCAGAAGCTTCAGAAAAGAGATGGTGATGCTCTTTCAGAACCCTGATGTGATGCTGTTTAATCCTACCGTTTACGATGAGCTGGCTTTCTCCCTGCGACAGCTTGGCTTTGAAGAGAAGCAAGTAGAGGAAAGAGTACTTCACTGGGCTGACAGGTTTGACCTCATAGAGCACCTTGATAAACCACCCTTCAAGCTCAGCGGTGGGCAGAAACAAAAGCTCTGCCTTGCGTGTCTTCTTGTGCTAGAACCCAAAATACTGCTTCTGGATGAGCCTACTGCAAACCTTGACCCCAGAACAACAGGATGGCTCATAGACCTGCTTTATGACCTTAATATAACTACCATAGTCTCAACCCACAATCTGAGCCTTGTGCCAGAGCTTGGCGATAGGCTGGTAGTTCTCGGTGAGGAGCACAGCATTGTGTACGACGGTAAGATAGAGACATTTCTACGGGATGAGGAAAAGATGCTCAAGGCAGGACTTTTACACAAACACAGGCACAAACACGGCGATAGGGAACATGCTCACTATCACTTTCACCTATAAACCTTCCTTTTGAAAAGCTCCTTAGGAGATACAAGTCTTTCTAAAAACACCTTACCATCCAGATGGTCTATCTCGTGCTGGATCACCACAGCTTCAAAGCCTTCCGTTTCAAATTCTACAGGATTTCCCTTGACATCAAGAGCGGATACCTTTATCCAGTAATGCCTCTTTACATTGCCCGTATAATCTGGCACACTCAGACACCCTTCCCTTATTACTATCTCTCCCTCCCTCTGCAGTATGATCGGATTTACCAGAACCAAAAGTCCATGAGAGAGCTTGTTTTCTTTGTGCTTAGATATGGATGTGTCTACTACTATAACTCTCTTATGGACATTCACCTGAGGCGCCGCTATTCCCACACAGCCTGGAGAGCTTCTCATGGTAAAAACCAAGCTTTCCAAAAACTCCGAGAAAAACTTCCCAAAATCAGATACCTCTTTGGAAGGTATTTTCAGGCGTTCATCGGGATATTTAAGGATCTCAAGCCTCCTCATAAAAGCTCTTCCTCCTCCCTCTCAAGACTTATGTCAACCCTGAGGCTTTCTCTTATGTCATCAAGTTTTTTGCTCAACTCTTCAAAAACATCTTCCTGCGATTCGGCTTGTATGATCATAACATAGAGGTCTCCTCTCTTTTCCGTTTTTAAATCGTATATGTTAATACCCATCTGTGCCAGAAGCTTTGAGACGCTGTAAACTATGCCTGGCTTATCTGAACCAAAAACTACTAACCTGTATAATTCCGTGGGCTTATGCTCCTTTTGGTCTAACTTTTGGACTTCTTTGCAGAGAGTAAAAAGATGGAACTTCTCCTTCACATCTTTCAAACTTTCCAGTATGTTTTCGGAAGTTATGTTCCTTTCCGAACTTACTATAAGCATTATGGTAAACTCACCGTTTAGTCTTGTCATAGAAGAGTCCTCTATATTAAGACCCAAACGGTAAAGCGCCTCACTGACGCCTGCCACTATACCCGGTCTGTCCTTTCCAAATATGGAAAGTATAAAGAACTTCATGTTAAGATTTTAATATGGAAGAAAAAGACCAGCTCAAGTTTTACATTTCAGAGATAGCCAAGCTTATGGGTCTTGCACAGCCCGTTGGCTTCATGTTATCTTATGAGGTAGGTGATATATGGATAGATGTGTATGTAGAAAGAGGAGAAGATGAGTGGCAAAACAGAACTTACACCATAAGCGTTCCAAAAAACAAAGGAGATAAGCTCAGGAACTTTGTGGAGGCAGTTGGTGGAAACACATCTGACATGATGGCAGATGCAGAGAGGGTTTACGCAAGCTTAACTCAAGAGGATTGGGAGCAGGTTAGCACATCCATAATGAACCTTTTGTGAGGTGGGTTATGAGGATAGGTTTTGCAGGATTGGGGCATTTGGGAAAGGAGATAGCCAGGAGGCTTATTTCTGAGGGAATTGAGCTTGTAGTTTGGAACAGGACAAAAGAAAAAGCTTTGGACTTGGGAGTAGCTATTGCAGATACGCCCGCAGACCTGATAAAGCAGGTAGATAGGGTGTTTCTTATAGTCTTTGATAGTCAGGCTTCTGAGGAGGTAATCTTTGGCAAAGGCGGGTTTGTGGAGGGTGATGTTAAAGGCAAAACCATCATAGATATGACCACCAATCACTATGCTTATGCGGAAAGGGCATATCAAGAGCTTAAAAAGTACGGAGCTTACTATCTTGATGCGCCTGTTTTGGGAAGTGTCGTGCCAGCTCAGAAGGGGCAGCTGGTGATGCTTGTAGGAGGTGATAAAGAGAAGTACGAAGAAAACTTACCTTTATTTGAGAAATTTTGCAGAAAGATTTACTATGTAGGTAAAGCGGGAAACGGCACAAAGCTTAAGCTCATAAACAACATAGTGCTGGGTGGGTTCATGGAGCTGCTGGCTGAAGCTATAGCAATTGGTGAGCTTGCCGGCTTTGACAGAGAACTATTGATAAGCATACTCTCTGAGGGTGCTGGCAAATCTTACATACTTGATGTCAAAAAGCAAAAACTGCTTGATGAGGACTTTTCAACACATTTCTCTGTTGACCTCATATACAAAGACCTTCACTATGCACAGGACCTTTTGAGAGATGTAAAAGCCTTCTCCTTTGCACTTCAGAATGTAAAAGAGGCATATGGCAAAGCAAGGTCAATGGGTCTTGGAGAGCTTGATTTTTCCGCTGTTTATAAAATATTTAAAAAGACTTAACGAATTCTTAACAGCGGTTGGTTAATATATAAGTAAGGAGGTTAAGTATGAAACTTTTTGAGGAGCTCGAGGAAACAAAACAGCTGGTGCTTAAAATGGCAGGTCTTATAAAGAATGCAGTGGAGAAAGCCATAGAGTCTCTTAATAAGCAGGATATTGAGCTGGCGGAGAGCATAATAAAAGGTGATGACGAGATAGATCAGCTGGAGGTGGAGATAGAGAGGCGTTGCATAAGGATGATAGCTCTCTATCAGCCAGAGGCTATAGACCTGAGGCTCATAATGGGCATTTACAAAGTTGTATCTGACCTTGAGAGGATAGGAGACGAGGCAGAAAATATAGCTGAAAGAGCCATTTTACTGGCTCAGGAGCCACCGCTCAAACCTTATGTGAACTTAACTCTTATGGCAGGTCATGTTAAAGACATGATAGAGGATGCTGTGATGAGCTTTTTCCAAAGGGATACGGAGCTTGCCAAGAAGGTCATAGCCAGAGATGATACAGTGGATGAGCTTTACCACCAGCTGGAGCGAGAGCTTATAACCTATGTGATGGAAGACCCCAGAAACATAAAGAAGGTTATAAATCTGTCTTTTGTTGGAAGGCACTTTGAGAGAATGGCAGACCACGCAGAAAACATAGCAGAGATGGCTGTTTACTGGTCAGAAGGTGAGGTGATAAAACATCAGCACATAAAGGAGAAAGGCATGGTGTGAGATTATACTTAACCTTTTTGCTTATCTTTCTTATCTTTTTGGGCATAAACATAGCGCTACTTGACAATTTAAGGAAGGTTTGGCAGATAGGCTTTCCCATAATTCTGTTGGTAATAAACATAGACCTTTTGGTTCTGGTGATCGTTTTTGCCATTTTTTTCAGAAAGTTTATAAAGGTATATCTTGAAGGTTCAAAAAAGAGACTCAGAAAGAAGCTTTCACAGGCTTTGCTTCTTTATATATTCGTTCCCATACTTTTTCTCAATTTTGCCACATCTTTTATACTCATACAATCTACAAAAACCCTTGTAAGTTCCCAACTTAAAGATGTAGCTCAAAAGGCGCAAATACTTTACGAAAGTCTCAAAAAGAGGGAGCAGGAAAGGATAAAGCTCTACAGAGAATTCTTTGCGTTTCTCGTAAGCAGAGGTGAGGACCCAAGAGCTTATCTGAGAGGGCTAAAGGAGGTGGAAAGCATAGAGCCTGCAAAAAACTGCTTGGAAAACTTAATGGAAGATAAAGCTGTCATGTGCATAGGTGGATACAGGATAGTTCTCAAAAGAGATAAGGAGACACTTGGAAATATAAACTCTCTTTACTATGTTTCAAGGCAGATCAGGAACCTTGTTAAATCAAGGGATGTAATATCAAGTGTATATGTGTATTTTTTGGTGCTTATAACTCTGATCACGCTCCTTGCTACAGTGTGGTTTGGGAATTTGGTGGCAAGATACATAAGTCTCCCCTTGGAGAGGCTCTCCTCAAAAGTTAAAGAGATTGCTAAGGGGAACTTTTCCATAAAAGTGGGTGTGCCTTATACCGGTGATGAAATACAGGAGCTTTCAGAAGCTTTTGAGAGGATGAGGTCAGAGCTTCAGAGAACATACACAAAGCTCGAAAATGACAAGAGGATGCTTGAGGGACTCATTAACGCACTACCCGTTGGAGTAGTTTACATACACAAAGACGGCAGTTTGATGGTAAACGAGAGCTTTAAAAAGATGTTTGGTGAGAAGGTCAAGGCTGAGGAGGATCTTGCAAAAATACAAAATAAGGCATACATAAGACAGGTGGCGGTAGAAAGCGAAGAGGGTAAAGTTTTCATATACGAGGACCTTCAACCGGTTATACTCTCAGAAAGGTTCAAAACTTGGCAGTATGCTGTCAAAAGGATAGCTCACGAAATAAAAAATCCCTTAACTCCCATAAGCCTAAATTTGGAGAGAGTGCTTCGTCTTTTGGAAAAAGAACCACTAAGTAAGGAAAAGATCACAGAATCTATAAGAGTTGTCCTTGAAGAGATAGCAAGGATAAGGGATACCATAAACAAGTTCAGAGACCTATCTGTAGAGAGGGAACCAAAACTTGAAGAGCTAAGCCTTAAAGATATCATAAGAGATATTTCCAAACTTTACACAGGGATAAGCGTTGAGGTGCAGGGAGACAAAAAGGTCTATGCGGACAGGGAGATGCTAAGGGATATGTTTTTGAACTTGTTTAACAACAGCTTAGAGTGGCATGCCAAAAAGGTGAGCATAAACATAAGAGAAGATGCGCTGGAATATGTAGATGATGGCAGAGGTATAGAAAAGGGAAAGGAAGAGCTTATTTTCATACCATATCATTCAGAAAGCCCACAGGGGATGGGTCTTGGTCTGGCTGTGGTAAAACACATCGCACAGGTGCACGGGTGGAGTGTAAAAGCTCTTCATAATCCGGCGGGTTTTCACTTAGTGGTCTCTTTCAGACCCATGTAAGGGAGTACCTGAAGTATGCGTATGATGTGGTTTTCCCATATGGTATCCAGCACATCCGAGACAGCGCTCTCTTGCTCTTCTTGAGTCAGAGCTTTAAAACTTTCTGACTTTACGCCCTTTTCATGAAGCAAAAGAGGCACAAAGAGCTTACCAAGGCAGTAAAAGAGGAAAGAAAGCTCCTCATCAGAGAGCTGTGGAAAGCCGTTAAAAGTTCTGTAGGTCTTCTCACCTGCCCAGTCTGTCCATTTTTTTATCTCTTCATCCTGAGTTCTGTGCTCCAATCCTCCCACATACATGGCAGCTATTGCTTCTGATAGTCTGGAAGATTTAGGATTTATCTCTTTTATCCTATCCCTGTCTTTTAAGAATCTCTCTTTCCACTCTGAGTATCTTGTGAACTCTTGAAAGGGGTTTTTCATCCTGTTTCTTCTGACCTTTCGTACTCAGGACACTCAAGAGTGGTAAGGTCAACATCTGGAATTATCTCTTCCACCTTGCTGTAGTATCCACACACAAAACACTCTATGGCTACCGCATAACCCACATGTATATGCCCTACATCCCATCCGCACAGAGGACATTCACCTTCTCCTGCTTTGAGCACTTCCAGAAGCCTGTTACCGTTTTTTAAAGCGTTTTGTACTCTCTTGACTCTGTTTATAGCTCTCTGAATTTCTTCACTGTTCCACTCCGCACCGCAGTCCAGGCATCTGTACTCGGCATAGGCACCTTCCTGAAGGAGCTTGAGCACCTTATCCGACCCACATCTGTCATCTATACACACCTCACCTATGAGCTTTCTTCCCAGCTTATCAAGTATAGATTTAAAATCCTCCCTTGTTAGTTTCATAGGCACATCGTGCGCCTTGTAGCCACAGCACTGGCATTCTGCGGTCACTCTTGGATAAGGTTCATCATACTCGCACACCTGCAAGGCTACCCTCTTACAGTAAGGACACAGCTCCAAATGCGTAAGACATATCATGGTCCAACCCTTAAGAAATAATATAGTTCCTCCTTCTACAGATTCAAACTTACAGAAGGAGGTTTTGCAGGGTAGGGGACTATAGGCTCCCTACCAAACCGCCAAAGAATGTTCACCGCCCCAACTACATCAGCATCATTTTCATATCCACAGTTGAGACAGTGAAACCATTCTCCATCACGGTTTGCCCTGTCCTCATATCCACATTGAGGACAAGTCCTGCTGGTATAACTCGCAGGAACTATGTGCCACTGGACGCCAGCTACCTCACATAGCTCCTTTATTCTCCTCAAAACATATCCATACATCCAGTAGTTAAATCTCCTGTTAATGTCTCTTCTCCACTTGCCTCTCTTCCCTCTCTTTAAATTCTTCAGCTTCTCTAATACTGGAGAAAATGAACCATCTATTACCTGCTTCAAAACCCTGTTTACCTCTGTCTTAAGATAGTCAAGAACTCTCTTAAACCTTTTGCTTCCTTGCTTCTTTGGTAAAATTTTCTTCTCAATTATCTCCTTTATCTCTCTTCCAAACACCTGACCATCTGATAAAGTTATAAGCTTTCTATATCCTATATCTATCCCTTTTGGTCCTCTCTCCTCAAGCACCACCTCCTTCTTAAAAGTCAATTTCAAAAACCACTTGCCATCTCTCTTTAAAAGCTCCATACCGGAACTTAACTTCCACTCGTCAAAATACTTCTGTGCATATCTGTAATTCTTGACTGGAAAATGAACCCAGTTTTTGTCTTTTGGATTTCTTAATAAGAACCAGAAATTAAACGAATTATTTCCTCTCTCAAGCCTGTAAAATCTCTTATCCAGTTTAAGACTTACCTTTTTGACCTCAGGCTTGTTAACTTTCTTCTTCCTTTGAAAAACACTTTTTAAGATATCTACTGCCTGAAGGAGAGCGCAGCCTAAATATCTCTTTGACAACCATGTCTTATGAGAATAAGTCTTTACATGCTCGTAAGATGGAAGGCTCCTCTCATCAAAACCTTTATCCACAAAATACTGCAGAGCGTTTTTGTATTCTTCCCACAATTGGTCTAAGAACTTTTTCTTTCCAGCATTTGCAAATTCCAGACTGAATAACAAACTTCGCTTTATCTCTTTTGCCTGCATCTTTCCGATTATTTTAATTTATTCTTCGTTGGTCTATAAAATCAGTTATTAGTTCCTACACTACCTCAGAGCTTTTATGACTTTTTCCACATCCTCTACCTTCTCCACGTTCATAACCCTTGCGTGAGGTAGTGTCTGCACTACAAGTTTAGAAAGCACGTTTTTTGGACCTATTTCTACGAATGTGTCCACTCCCTGCTCTGCCATGTACTGCAGGCTCTGGTACCATCTGACAGATGAGAATATCTGCCTGTAGAGGTTTTCCCTTATCTCGTGAGCCATTGTATGTGCCTTAGCTGTATAGTTCTGTACAAGGGGTAAGTCTATGTTCTTTATGGGAGTCTGGGCAAGCTTTAGCCTGAAGGCATCCGCAGCAGGCTTCATCAGAGAGCAGTGAGAGGGAACTGATACTTTAAGGGATATGACCTTTCCTCCCATCTCTTTTACTATCTGGCTTGCCTTTTCCACCGCCTGCCTCTCCCCTGATATGACTACCTGCTCGGGAGAGTTGTAGTTGGCCGGCTCTACCACACCCACATCACTGGCAAGCCTGCAGGCTTCTTCTACTTTCTCGGGAGAGAGCTTTAAAACCGCCACCATGGCTCCCACGCCTTCGGGTACCGCCTCCTGCATGTACTTACCCCTCAGGTAAGCGAGCCTTACCGCTTCAAAAAGCTCCACACCTCCCACCACAGCCAAAGCAGTGTACTCACCAAGCGAATGTCCCGCCACGAAGTCTGCCTTGGGAAGACCGTTAGCCTTTAGCACGGCGTATATGGCAAGGCTAACTGTTAGCAGAGCAGGCTGGGTGTTTATAGTCTTGTTTAGCTCATCTTCCGGTCCTTTGAATATAATGTCTGTGAGGTTGTATCTGAGAGCTACCTCAGCGCTGTGGAATACATCCGACGCCTCAGAAAATTCCCTGTAGAAGTCATAACCCATTCCCACATATTGGGAACCTTGTCCCGGAAAGATATAAGCTATCTTACCCATATTTCACCGTTCCATTTTTCCTAATTCGTATTTATCCGCGTGTGAATACTTGATGAGACTTTTGGGCTTCAGGTAAGAGGTCTCAAGCAGTTTCTGATGAATGGACACCAGGGGGAACGGAACTCTCCCTGGAGTATCCTTACCCATATAGGGCTTGGATTTTGTTCCATTCACCAATGTACCTTCCATGTGGATAAATATAACACAGAATAGCTAAAAAATAAATTAACTGTTAATCATCCCTTTTCCTTAGGTTTTGCCACCTTTTTATAAAACTCGTAGAGTTTTTTAGAAACAAGCTTGTGAAACTTCTCCGCCTTCATGTCAAACATAAGCTCTATAACATCATCTACGCTCTCCGCAGTGTATATGTGAAATCTTCCTGCTTTTACATGGTCTATGAGCTCATCGTCAAGGATGAGGTTGTCATAGTTCCTTGAAGGTACCACAACACCTTGCTGACCTGTAAGTCCCAGCACTTTACACACTTTGTAAAAGCCCTCTACTTTTTCCTTTATCCCTCCCACAGGTTGTATATTACCATGCTGGTCCACAGAGCCCGTTATGGCTATGTCCTGTCTTACGGGAATGCCCGATATGGCCGAAAGGATAGCTATGAGTTCTGCTACTGATGCGCTATCCCCTTCTACTTCCTCGTAAGACTGCTCAAAGGTTATGTTGCAAGACAGATGTATGGGAAAGTCTTTACCATACTTATTTCCTATGTATCCCGTTAATATAAGCACTCCCTTTGAGTGAATTGGACCGCTCAGCTCTACCTCTCTCTCTATGTTTATAACGCCCTTTTCCCCTATGTACACTGATGCGCTTATCCTGCTGGGTTTACCAAAGCTTATATCCCCAAGCTCATAGACGCTCAAGCCATTTACCTGACCAGTGTGCCTGCCATCCACCTTTACTATTATCTTCCCCTCTTCTATAGCTTTCCTTATCTTTTCCTCAATGAGGTTTGACCTGTATATCTTCTCCTCTATGGCTCTCTTTATGTGTTTAGCATCTATGCTTTGAGAATCTCCTGATAGGGTGTTAGCTTCCCTAATTACATCCACTATGTAGCCCATAAGAAGACTCACCTTCTTTCTGCTACCCGATAGAGTCACTGCGTATCTTAAAAGCTCAGAAAGAGCTTCCGCAGTAAGGTCTTTTATGCCTTCATCCACTATTATTTTCTTTATTATCTTGGGAAAACTTTCCACAAAATCCTCGTTGAGGTCTATGATGGGGTTGAATTCAGCCTTTACCTTAAAGAGCCTGTTAAACTCCGGGTCGTAAAGAGAAAGTAGCTGATAGAGCAACGGGTCGCCTATGAGAAACACCTTTATGTCCGCGGGAACAGGCTCTGGCGATATGCCCACATAGGGCAGAAGGCTGTCTTCCAATACCCCTCCAGCCATGTGTATCTTCTTGTGCATAAGAACCTTTTTAAAAGCGTTCCAAAGGTATGGGTTCTTGAGCAGGTCTATGGCTCTCAGTACCAGGTATCCTCCCCTCGCTCTGTGAAGACTCCCTGCGCTTATGCTCATATGATCAGCTTGCAAAACTCCCATCTCCACAGTGTAGGATACTCTTCCGAAGAGATTCTGGAGCGTTGGCACCTCCTCATGGACAACAGGAAGACCCTTAAGGTCCGAGTTATCCACTATGACATTTACCCTAAAGGCATTAAAAGCCCTCTCTAAGGAGCGCATAGCCGCAAGGTTTCCTTTAGAGGTGTGCCATAGCATAAATAGGTCAGCGCTTTTTACTATCTCCTCCTTAAGCCTGTTTATGAAGTTGCGCACATGCTCATGGCTTTTGTAGCCATTCTCAAACCTTGAGAAGACCTTCTCTACCACATAGTAAGCCACCCTTCTCCTAAGGTCCAGTATCTGGTCCGCGACATTGTGGTCAAGCTCCCTGAGTTTTCTCATAAACTCCCTGAATCTTTCTTCAAAGGCGGAAAGATTCCTCTCATACGCTTCCTGCAGTTTTTCATTGCTTAAAAGCTCCTCCTCGCTGACGAGCCTCCTTCCCATGATGGGTAAGAGTCTAATACCCGCAGGTGTAAACAAAACTCCCAAATTGTGCCTCTGAGCCTCCTCACCCAGCTCCTGGAGTATTCTCTCCCTTTGCTGGTCTGCCATCTTGTTGATTTTGGCTATCTCATCTTCGTACTCTTTACTCTCAAAGGCTTTTGGGAGCGCTTCTTTGAGGTCCTCTATAGCTCTGTCTATGTTCTGAGAGAGCTTTTTTCCCATTCCTGCAGGCAGAAGAAGGTAAAGAGGCCTTAGAGGATTTTCAAAGTTGTTGACATAACACACATCTTCCGGAGGTGGCTTGTTCTGTGAAGCTTCTTTTAGCCTTTTGAGAGTGTACACAGTCCTGCCTACGCTCTCGGGTCCCGATACAAACACATTATATCCATCGGAGGATGAACTCAATGCAAGGTCAAAAGCCTTCTCAACCCTATCCTGACCTGGGAAAAGCTCTACTGGACTTACATCCCCAGTGCCTCTATTGTAAGAGAAGCTCAAAAAAAGTTCATCAGCGGAGAGCTTCTTAAGCGCCATATCACATAGCCTTCTTTATATCTCTTCCCACTTTCTCTTCCACCGCTCTTACTTTACTCACAAGACCCTTTGTCCTTCCTTTCCTGTAATCTATCTTCATAACTATGCTTATCCTGTTGCAGTCCGTTTTCAGAGCCTCAAACCCCTTTTTTAGCACCTCCATAACCTGGTCCCAGTCCTCACCTTCTACAATGGTTCCCATAGGAGTTAGCACATAGTCAAGCCCGGATTTATCAACTATATCCACAACGCGTGCCACATACTTGCTTACGCTCTCCTCTTTCCCCAAAGGTGTCATGCTTACAAATACTATAAAACTCATGCTAAAAATTATAATCTTACTTTTTCAATTCTATGTATGCCTTCACATTGGCAAGATGCTCCGAGTAGGTGGAGCTAAACCTGTGTCCACCGTTGCCGTTGGCAACAAAGTAAAGGTAATTTACTTTTGCAGGACGCAGTGCAGATTCAAGGGAATCAAGTCCAGGATTGCATATAGGTGATGGCGGAAGACCAAAGTAAGCATAGGTGTTGTAAGGATCATCTATATCAAGGTCCTTTGAGGAGAGCTTTCCATTCCAGATGCCTTTTCTCTTCATAGCGTATATGACGGTGGGGTCTATCTGAAGCTTCATTCCCTTTTTTAATCTGTTGTGGATAACGGCAGACACAAGAGGTCTTTCCTCCTTTAGGGCGGTTTCCTTTTCTATCAAAGATGCTATGGTTACCCACTCTTCAAGGCTCATGCCAGACTTTTCAAGCTCCCTTCTTAAAGGTTCCGTCTTTTTCAGAAAGTTCCTATACATGACGGATATAACAGTAAGCGGATGCGTGTTTTTGGAAAATAAGTAGGTATCTGGAAACAGAAAGCCTTCCATACTAAAGGTGTTTAATCCATAATTTTGAGCAGTTTTTGGAGATAGGGCATACTTTAAAAAATCCTCCGCTTTGCATATTTTGTAACTATCCAGCACGCTGGCTATGTCATAAACATCTGATCCTTCTGGAATGGTGATTTTGTATGTTTTTCTAAAACCGTAGTGTATCTTTCTGTAGACATCCCAAGGAAAGACAAGTCCATCAAACTCGTACTCTCCAGCCTCAAGTCTGCCTTTTTTTATAGTGTGAATAAACAAAAAGGACACAGGGCTTCTTATCACCCCCTCTCTGTAAAGATACCAGGCTATGTCTGTGGAAGGCATGCCGTAAGGGATCTCTACCGTCTTTTTTTCTAAGGAGACGGGGAGAAAGGAGTAAAAAATATAAGCCACTATCAAACTTAAAGGAGCTAAGAACTTCAGAAGTTTCATAAGCTTTCCAGGTACTCTTTAAGTATTATATACGCAGATAAACTATCCTTTAACTTTTTTCTTTTGGTGGGTGGGAGGTCTTGCAAAAGCCAGTAAGCTTCTTTTGTAGTGTATCTTTCATCCCACATTAAAAGCTCTATCTCCTCAGGCAAACTCTCTCTTAATTTTTTTACAAACTCCTCCACCTCTTTTGCTCTCTGTCCTTTTTGCCCTCGTGGTGTAAGTGGTAGCCCTACTATTAGCAGGGAAACTCTGTATTCGCTAATTAAATTCCTTATCTTCTCAACCACCCCTTCCCTATTTTCAAAGACACCAAGAGGGGAGGCTATGTTCAGCGATGTGTCCCCTAAGGCAAGTCCTATGCGTTTGCTTCCATAATCAAGAGCCAGTACTTTCAACCTGTCTTAAAGCCAAGTACCTTGTAAAGAGGACAAAAGCCAACTGCAGAAGTTCCTATAAACACTATCCCTATTATACCCAGTATCCACCATGCTCCTCCTTTGGTGAAGGCAAGGTAGAGAAATATGATGCCCAGCAGAACCCTGACCGCCCTGTCCCAAGTTGCCATGTTTTTTTCCATGATAAAAACCTCCTAAAAGGTATTATACCACATCACTTTTCTCCCTGTAGTTTTTGTCCGCCCTCCATCCACCCTTCGGGATAGTACCAGTTCCTAAGGTATTTATAGCCACACTTTATGAGCTTCTGTCCAAGCCTTGTATTTTCTGCAGGCACGCCTTTTTCAAGCTGGAAAGATGTTTCTCTATCTTCATAATACTCAACGAATATCCTTCCAAAGTGCCGTGATATGAGCTGGTAAAGTTCATCTTCAAAGGGGCTTGAGAAAAACTCCGGCTCAATGTTAAAAAGCTCTATCCACTCTCTCCAGTAGGGTTTCCTACCGTAAAAGACCTTTGCAAAAAGAAGACTTCTTTCGTCCAAGCTAAGTGTGAGATTCTCCTCCTCCGCAAATCTTCCCTTATCCCTCTTTGATAAGTATAATCTTTTCCCTTTGCACACTATACCTTCTTTTAGAGTTTCTATAAACTCTTCAAAGGCGTTCATGGGCAAGCTCTAAAAAGCTAATGCTTTCTTGCATACCTGTGTGCATGTTCTTGATGGTTATAGTGTTCTGTCTTTTTTCGTCCTCTCCTATAAGGACTACATAGTCTGCCTTCAGCTTGTTGGCAAGCTCCAGCTGTTTCTTGAGATTAGCCTTTTTATAGGATGTCTCTACCCTCTTTCCCATATCTCTCAGCTTCTTTATTACCTCAAAAGCGTAATCCAGCGTATCACCAAAGGGAATTACCATATAAAGTGGCTCTTCCTGAGGAAGGTCCTTTACCAGCATGGAGATCCTTTCAATACCCACTGCAAAGCCTATAGCTGGGGTAGGGGGTCCTCCCATTTCCTCTACCAGATAATCGTACCTTCCCCCCGCTATTATAGTTATACCCAGCTCATCAGAGACAGCTTCAAAAACTGTCTTGGTGTAGTAGTCTAAACCTCTCACCAGATGGTGGTTCTCTCTGTATGGTATAGATAGCATGTCTAAGTAAGACTTTAGAGTTTCGTAGTGAGTTGCACACTCTTGGCAGAGGTAATCAACCATCTTGGGAGCTTGCTTTACTGCCTCCTTGCAGGTTTCTACTTTGCAGTCTAGGACCCGCAGAGGATTTTTATCTTTTCTGTCAAGACACACATCACACAAGTGTCCTACAACATCCTCCAGATAATCAGATAGGGCTTTTTTATAGGAAGGTCTGCACACTCTGCACCCAATGGAGTTTATCTCTATGGTAGCACTTATGCCCAGCTTTGTCAGTATTGTATGCACCATCTCTATCATCTGTGCATCCACCTGAGGGTCCAGCGTACCAAAAACTTCAGCACCTATCTGATGGAACTGTCTGTATCTTCCCGCCTGAGGCCTCTCGTACCTGAACATGGGACCTTCATAAAAGAGCTTCACATAAGGCTTTAGTGCATAAAGTCTGTTTTGTATGTAAGCTCTTACCGCTCCTGCAGTGCCCTCGGGTCTTAGAGCCAGCCACCTTCCTTTCCTATCCTGAAACACAAACATCTCCTTCTGGACTATATCGGTGACCTCCCCTATGCTCCTCTGGAACACCTCAAGATACTCAACTACAGGAAGAATTATCTCCTCAAAATTGTATAGCTTAAGCAGGCTTCTTACAGTGTCCGAAACATATCGGAATTTTTTAAGCTCCTGCCCAAAAATGTCGTGAAATCCTCTTACGCTTTGAAATTCCGCCATAAGGAATAAATTATAGCCTACCAGCTAGAAACTCTATAATTTTAATACTATGGAGTTTCCAAAGCTAAGACCTCGCAGGCTGAGGAGTAATGAGAGCATAAGGCGTTTGGTTAGAGAGACCAAGCTGAGTCTTGACGACCTTATATGCCCTGTTTTTGTGCGCTACGGAGAGGGTATTGAAGAAGAAGTGCCTTCTATGCCGGGAGTTTTCAGATACAGTCCCGACAAAGTGATTGATGAAGTTAAAAAGATAAGGGATTTGGGCATTCCTGCCATAATACTCTTTGGTATTCCAGAGCACAAGGACGAGGTTGGATCAGATACATGGAGCAAAGAAGGTATAATCCAGAGGACTGTAAGGCTTATAAAAAAAGAGGTACCAGACATTTATGTAATTACGGATGTGTGCTTCTGTGAGTACACCACCCATGGACACTGCGGAGTGCTCAAAAACCACCACGTTGACAACGATGCTACGCTTGAAAATCTCAAAAAACAAGCTGTATCTCATGCAGAAAGCGGGGCTGATATGCTGGCACCTTCTGGTATGATGGACGGTATGGTAAAAGCTATAAGGAGTGCTTTAGATGAGGCTAACTTTTATGAGATTCCCATAATGGCATACTCTGCCAAGTTTGCCTCTGCCTTTTACGGACCCTTCAGAGATGCTGCGCAGTCAGCACCAGCCTTTGGCGATAGAAGAACTTACCAGATGGACCCGTCCAACGCAAGAGAAGCCTTAAAGGAAGTGCTTTTGGACCTTCAAGAAGGTGCAGACATAGTTATGGTAAAGCCAGCCCTATCTTACTTGGATATTATTTACCGCGTAAAGGAGGCTACACTGCTTCCAGTATGCGCTTACAATGTGAGCGGTGAGTATTCTATGATAAAGGCAGCCGGAAAGCTTGGATGGATAGACGAAAGGAAAGTTATGTGGGAGGTGCTAACTTCTATAAAGCGTGCTGGTGCGGATATGATCATCACTTACTTTGCTAAAGATGTGGCTATTTTAATAAACAGAGGTGAGTTGGCATGAAGTATTACATAAAGACTTTTGGCTGTCAGATGAACTTCAACGACAGCGAAAGGATAAAGGGGATGCTCCAGACTTTGGGCTATCAAGAAGCAAAAGACTGGCAGGAGGCTGACATAATTCTTATAAACACCTGTACCATCAGAGAAAAGCCAGATCAGAAGGTGTTTTCTCATTTAGGTGAGTATAAAAAGCTCAAAGAACAAAATCCAAAGGCTCTCATCGGTGTGTGTGGATGTTTGGCTCAGAGGATGGGTTTTGAGCTTATTCAAAAGTCGCCAGTGGTGGACATTATGTTTTCAAGCTTTAACATGCATCAGCTTCCAGAGCTCATACAGCAAGCACAGGCTGGATACAAAGCGGTTGCCATACTGGAAAACCCACCGGATGATGAGGACAAGCTCTGGGATTATCCTACAGTAAGGGACAATCCTTACTGCGCATATGTGACGGTGATGAAAGGATGCGATAAAAACTGCACTTACTGTGTAGTTCCCAAAACGAGGGGAAGGCAGAGGTCAAGAAGTTTGGAGAGCATACTCAAAGAGGTAAGGGACCTTGTATCCGATGGTGTAAAAGAAGTGCACCTTCTTGGTCAGAATGTTACCGCTTGGGGCAAAGACATAGGAAAGCACTTTTCGGAACTTTTATACAGAGTAGCAGAGATAGACGGCGTTGAAAGAATAAGATTCACCACAGGGCATCCTAAGGACCTTGACGAAGGGATAGCTAAGGCAATGGGTGAGATAAAAAAGGTCTGTGAGCACATACACCTTCCCTTTCAGGCAGGCTCAGACAGGATACTAAAGCTTATGGACAGAGGCTACACTAAGGAGGAGTATCTTGAAAAGATAAGCATGCTCAAAGAGTATGTGAAAGGCATAACCTTTTCCACTGATGTAATAGTAGGCTTTCCCACAGAGACGGAAGAAGACTTTGAGGAAACTCTTGATATGCTTAAAAAGGTGAGGTTTGAGCAGGTGTTTTCCTTCAAGTTTTCTCCAAGGCCAGACACACCAGCGTATAGTATGGAAGGACAGGTGCCTGACCAGGTAAAGACCCAAAGAATGAGCAGACTTTTACAGCTACAAAAGGAGATAATGGGGGAGGTGGCCAAGTCTTACGAAGGCACTATTCAGGAGGTGCTTATTGAAAGCATAGAACACGGAAATAAATTAATAGGTAGGACCAGAACCAACAGGTGGGTAAGTATGGAAGGTGGTGTGGAAATGCTTGGAAAGGTGGTAAAGGTGAAAGTAATAAGGTCCTATCCTTTCAACATGGAGTGTGAATTAGTGTAGGAGGTAAAAAAATATGATAGAAATGGTGGTTCATGGAGTTACTTTAGACCCAGTATCTCAGATGCCCATAGTGGTGCTAAGAGCCAAAGACAATGAAGAAGTTTTGCTTCCTATATGGATAGGCATATTTGAGGCTGACAGCATAGTAAGGGAGCTTCAAAAAATTGAACCCCCAAGACCTATGACTTACGAGCTTCTAAAGAGTATTGTTCAACAGATGGGCGGTGTAGTGGAAAAGATAGTGATAACCGACCTTCGCGACAGCACCTACTACGCAGAGGTGCATATACTACACGGAAGCAATACCCTTATAGTGGACTCAAGACCCAGCGATGCAATAAATCTCGCTTTGAGGTTTGAAGCACCTATATATGTGGAGCCAGAGGTACTTGAGAAGTCAAAGGTCCCAAAACCGGAAGAGGACGAAGAAAAGCAGCATCTCAGAGAATGGCTTGAGAATATAAAACCGGAAGATTTTGAAAAAGGATTAAGTTGAAAGTGCCTTCTTTAAACATGCGTACATCACATCAGCCGATGGTGTCCCCACATCTATAACTGGCTCTACCATCTTAATTTCTCCGCTCTCTGCCAAATGGTCAAGAAGTATCTTAAAAACTCTTGAAAGCCCTTCCTCAAAACCAATACCTTCTTTAAACACATACAGGTCCATATCCTTCCTATAGCCAGCAAGCTGGTAAGGGGAGATGTCTTTGATGGCAATATCAGTCCCGACAGCATACGCACGAGCAGAACTCAGCGCCGTCTGCTGAGGTAGGTACTCTTTGGCATAGCATTCCATGTCCACATCTTTTAGCTTTTCCTCGTCTGGGATTGCTACCACATAAAGCGCACCTTCTTCCCTGAAAGTACCATCCTGGTAGTAAGCTCTGAGCTGTATGTAATAAACCCATGACCTCATGCTACGAACCTAAAAATAAGTTATAAAGGAATAATATGGGAGGGTATATTATTCTGCCCAGCACACCCGTAAATAGAAGCAGTGTTATGATGAGAAAGCCGTACATCTCAAACCTGTAGAAAAGCTCCCAGTATTTGATGGAGAAAAAGCTCATGAGCGCTCTTGACCCATCAAGAGGTGGTATAGGTATGGCATTGAAGACAGCCAGCACCACATTTATAAGCACCGATTTGGCACAGAATATGGCTAAGGGTAAAACCACCGCGCTTCCCAGAAAGTCAAGGTATCCCGCATCTATAAGTCTGTAAAAAAATCCAGAAAGAAGAGCCAGCAAGAGATTCATGCCTATACCGGCTGTTGATACGAAAAAAGTGCCCAGCTTGAGGTCTCTGAACCTCAACGGATTTATAGGGACTGGCTTTGCCCAGCCAAAGAGTATGGGAGACCCAACAAGTATAAACATGGCAGGAAGGATTATTGTACCAAAGAGGTCTATGTGGGGAATGGGGTTTATGGTGAGCCTTCCCGCTTCCTTAGCGGTGGCATCACCCATCTTATATGCCATCCAACCATGAGCATACTCGTGAAGTATAACAGCCATCATAATAGCAGGTATGGTGATAACAGCCTCTCTTAAGTCCATCTAAGAGATTATAGCAAAATTGCATGTTATAATCTTACTCATGTTTTGCATAGATCTCTCGGGGAAAAGAGCGCTTATTACTGGCTCTACGAGAGGCATAGGTAAATCTATAGCGGAGCATCTTGCTAAAGCAGGGGCAAGCGTGATAATCACAGGCAGAGATAAAGCTAAGGCGGAGGAAGTTGCCAAAGAATTAAACCAGAAGTATTCAACGCAAGCTTTTGGTATTGAATTAAGACTTGACGACCCTCAGTCAATAAAGTCCGGATACGAGCAGGTAGAAAAGCTCATAGAAGGTGTAGACATACTGGTAAACAACGCAGGCATAACAAAGGATAAACTATTTTTGAGAATGTCCTTAGAGGACTGGGAGGAAGTTATAAAGGTAAATCTCACAGGTACATTTTTTATAACTTCTCTGGCTATAAAGAGTATGCTAAAAAACAGGTGGGGCAGAGTCATTAACATATCCTCTGTAGTAGGTTTTATGGGGAATGTTGGACAGGTCAATTACTCCTCCACAAAGGCAGGTCTTGTGGGCTTTACCAAAAGCTTAGCCAAAGAGCTTGCCAGCAGAAATATAACGGTTAATGCAGTGGCACCCGGTTTTATAGAAACGGACATGACGGCTGTTTTATCTGAAGATATAAAGCAGAATTACCTAAAAAACATTCCTCTTGGAAGATTTGGAAAGCCAGAGGATGTGGCGGGTGCTGTGCTATTTCTGTGCTCATCTCTGGCAGACTACATTACAGGAGAAGTTTTGCACGTAAATGGCGGCATGTACTGAGCTATGAACCTCTTTATAGTAGAATCTCCTACAAAAGCTAAATCCATTGCCAAGTACTTGGGAAATGGTTGGGTGGTTAGGGCTACGCTGGGACACATAAAGGACCTACCAGAAAGGGAGCTGGGGGTGGATATAAAAACTCTTGAGCCTAAGTATGTGTGGCTCAAGGGGAAAAAGAAAATAGTGGACGGCATAAAAAAAGCAGCCAAAAAGGCAAAAAAGATTTATCTGGGAACAGACCCTGACAGGGAGGGAGAAGCCATAGCTTACTTTCTAAAGGAGGAGCTTTTAAAAGTAAACACATCCATCTATAGGGCTACCTTTTATGAAATCACCAAGAAAGCCATTACGGAAGCTATTGGAGGGGCAAGCGATATAAACTTAAATCTTGTGAGTGCGCAGTTTTCAAGAAGGGTGCTTGATAGACTCATAGGTTATAAGCTCTCACCCTTCCTCTGGAGAGACCTTAAAGAAAGGGGGCTTTCTGTGGGAAGGGTGCAATCCCCCACTCTCAGGCTAATTGTGGAAAGGGAGAGGCAGATACAGAACTTCAAAAGGAAAAAGTATTACTACATAAAAGCGGAATTTGTGGTGGATGGTGTGGAGTTTTCTGCGGTTTTTAAACAGAGGTTTGAAAAGCCATCCAACGCAGAACCTTTTATGAAGAAGTTAAAAGATGTGATGTTTGTTGTAAAGTCGGTGAGTAAAGAGATGCAAAAAGAACCACCACCAAAGCCTTTCAATACGGTGAGCCTTCAAGCGGAGGCAAGCAAAATTTTAGGTATAAGTGTTGATAAAGTGCAGAAGATGGCTCAAAAACTCTACGAGGAGGGCTTGATCACTTACCCAAGGACTGACAGCTACAGAATGAATAAGGAGAAAGCTCAGGAGTTTATGAAGTACATAGAGAGGACTTATGGGAAAGATTATGTGGGAAGGCTCAGAAAATACAAAGAGAAGGCACTAGCTTGGGGAGCCCACGAGTGTATAAGACCCACAAGCTTAGACAAAAAGCCAGAGAGTGTTCTGGAGCTAAAGCTCTGGAGCTTGATAAGCTCAAGGGCTCTTGCCAGTCTTTCTTCCGATGCCATAAGGGAAAAGTTTTTTGTAGTTCTCCTTGCTTTATCTGACCATACGCTTGAGTTTACCGCTGAGGGTTCAAAACTCGTCTTTGATGGATGGACAAGGATATATCCAAAAGAGGTAAAAGACAGAGCGCTTCCCCATCTTGAGGAGGGGCAGGTCATAAAGCCCAAAAGGATATATATTGAAGAGGTGGAGGTGCCTCCGCCTCCCAGATACACAGAAGGCAGTCTTGTGAGAACCTTGGAAAATCTCGGTATAGGAAGACCATCTACTTATGCAACAATAATAAAGACTTTAAAAGACAGAGGCTATGTAGTTCTGGAGAAGGGCTATCTAAAGCCTACCGAGATGGCCTTTAAGGTGGTGGACTACCTTATGGAAAAATTCCCTAATCTTATGGATTATGGTTTTACCAAATACATGGAAGATAACCTGGATGCTGTTGAGGAGGGCAAAAAGGACTGGAAGGAAGTAGTGAGGGAGTCTTACAGGAGGGTGCTCAATGCTAAGGAGTAAGTTCCGAGGGACACTGCTGGGGGCTGCATTAGGTGATGCCATAGGCAAATGTGTAGAGGATATCACAAAAGAAGAAGTTTATGACTTTTACGGCTCAAGGGTAGAAGGCTTTGTGGAACCTCATCCCCTCAGTCCATCCTATGGCTCTCATCCAGAGGAAATATCTGACGAGACTAAGATAACTTTGATCCTTCTTGAGAGCGTTGTGGACAAAAAAGCCATAGATCCGCAGGATTTTTACAAAAGGCTCATCCTCTGGAGGGAAGATGAAAAGAGCCACAGGTATCCAGACCCTGCACTGCTTACCGCTCTTGACCTTCTCTCCTCTGGTATATCTCTTGAGGAAGCTGGTTTTTCCTCAGCTTCCGTTGAGGGCATCCTCAGGTGTATAGTGGTAGGCCTCTTTCACTTTTACAACCCTCTTTTGGCTTCCGAAGGGGCAAGGCTGGTTTCTATTATGACCCACAGAAGTCCGGAGGTGTACGATGCGTCAGCAGTGCTTGCTGTTATGATATCTAATCTTATAAGAGATGCTTACCATCTTGATAACTTGGACGAAAGAGTCAAACTTTTGGAAGAACTTAAGCTTTTTGTAAAACACGACAGACACAAAACTTACCTGGACAGGGTAGCTGAGCTTCTCCAAGAGGGCGCGGATTTGGAGAGAGCAATAAATACGCTGGGCAATTCCACATATGTCTTTGAGTCCTTGCCTCTTTCTCTCTTTATATTCCTCTCTAACATAGATGAGCCTATGAAGGCTCTTTGGGATGCGGTAAATTCATACGGAGATTTTGGAGGGGATACGGATGCCATAGGATACTTGGTAGGTGCTTACTTGGGTGCCTACCTGGGACAGGAGATATTTCCCCTTGACCTTGTTGAAAACTTGGAGAATTCTGGTTATTATATTTCTTTAGCCGATAAGCTTTATCATGTGGTAGAAGAACACATAGAAAGGAGGTTGCAAGATGCCCTATAAGCTACAGGAGAGCTTTCTAAACACAGCAAGGAAGAGAAGGGTCAAGGTGACCATATATTTGGTGAATGGCGTCAGGCTTCAGGGAAGGGTAAGATCCTTTGACCTTTACACCATACTTATAGAGGACGGTCGGCAGCAGACGCTGGTTTATAAGCACGCCATAACTACCATAATACCTGCTGAAAAGCTTGAGATTGAATTTGAGGAGGAAGGAGTGCCGGGGGCTGTGTAAAGCCCCTCCCTTTCAAAACATACCGGGAGGCTTACCCTTTGAAACTACTAGCCTCTCTACAGGTTGGTCATTTTTTAGATGGTTGTTTACTATCTCTTCCACATCCTCAGGTCTTACATTTCCATACCACACACCGTCGGGATACACCACCATAGTGGGTCCCATACCGCACGGACCTAAACAGCCAGTTGGTGTTATCACCACGCTCATGAAAAGCTCAGGGTCCATCTGTAGCTTCTCCATAAACTTCTGATATATGTCTCTGCTTCCCTTCTCGGCGCACGACCCCATGGGATGACCGGGAGGTCTCTGGTTTACGCATATAAAGAGATGCTTGAAGTTCATTGCTTACCTCCTTGAGAGTTTTGGAAGTATTTTAGCAGAAGGCAGGGAAAAGATATTATGAGACATATCATCCAATTGGCTCCAGAAAATCAGTGTGTATGGTCTTTACTTTATCACCAAAATCCACCGTAGCTCTTTCCTCTTCCAAAGCTATAACTTTACCTTTACCAAACACCCTGTGTATTACCATGTCCCCTACCTTTAGGTTATTGCGCTTTAGCTCTAATGAATAAGTGGTTTTCTTTACCTTGAAAGAAGAAAGGTCCAGATGCTCCTTTGGTATGTCCGAAAGAAACCTGCTGGGTTTGCTGTTTTTGTCTCTGGTGTAAGTCATGTAAAGCATATCCTTAGCTCTTGTTATGGCAACATAGAAAAGTCTTCTCTCCTCTTCCAGCTCCTGAATATCCTCTTTACTTTTTTCGTGGGGAAGTATGCCTTCTTCAAGTCTTGGTAAAAACACAACAGGAAACTCAAGCCCTTTACTGGCGTGTATAGTCATAATGTTTACAGCTTGGGCTGTCTCTTCTTCTTGACTTATAAGCATCACCTCCTCAAGCACCTCCAAAACCGAAGCACCTTCCTTTTTCTTCTCCTCCAAAAATCTGAAAAGCTCTTTGATATTCTCCTCCCTTTCCTTGTAATCCTTTTGGTACTTTACCTGCATGTAATTTAAGTAGCCTACATGCTCCAAAATTTCCCAAAGAGCGGTGGGGTATTCGTCTATACTTTGCTTTAGCTTTATAAGGTTTCTGATAAGATGGTACAATCTTTTGGATTTCTCCTCTGACATATGCTTTATGGCAAGTATGGAAGATGCTATCCAATCTCCCTGATGGAATCTCTTTATTATGGCAAATGTCCTCTCTCCTATCTGCACGTTTTCCAAGCATCTTTTGAAAGATAGCTCGTCTGAGGGGTTTACCATCAGCTTTAAAAAGGCAAGCACATCCTTTATCTCAGCTCTTTCAAAGAATTTTACAGATCCCACAATTTTGTAGGGTATCCTGGCGTTGAAAAATGTTCTCTCAAAAATGTCTGTAAGGTAAAGAGCTCTTACAAGAATTGCTATATCCTGGGGCTTATAGCGGCTGAGAAGCCTCTTTATCTCACGTGCTATCCACAAAGACTCTTCAAGGGGATCTGAGAAGCGCCTCACAACAGGTTTTTCTTCACCGTCTCTGACTGGCTTAAGCACTGGAGTTAGGCTCTTCCACTGGGCTTTTGAGGCAGAAAGGACTGCATTGGCAACTGCAATAATGTGCGCTTTAGAACGGTAGTTATACTCAAGCTTTATAATGTCAGGTTTAAAATCCTCCACAAATTTTAGCATGTTGTCTGGTCTTGCATACCTCCACTCGTATATGCATTGATTTGGGTCTCCTACCACACAGATGTTTTCTTTTGCCAGAAGTTTTACCATTTCGTACTGTATTATGTTGGTGTCCTGAAACTCATCTACCATAACAAATTCAAAAAAATCTCTCCATCCATCACTATAATTTTTAAGAAGCTGGTAAGTTTTAAAGAGAAGTTCAGAAAAGTCAAGGAAGTTTCTTGACTTTAGGACAGAGGAGTACTGTCTGTATACCTCCTCTAAGGTGCTATCTTCTGGCTCTCTGAGGCTTTCGCGCCTTGATGTTATATAGTTGTTTGCCACTTCAAGCATATCTTTACTTAAGTTCATCCGCCTTAGGACCTCTTTGAGTATCTTCTTCCTGTCATCTTCGTCAATTATGCTAAAAGATGGGTCTATCCCCATCTTATATCCTTCCTGTCTTAGGATCTTCAAGGCTATAGAGTGAAATGTACCTGCCCAAGGTACCTCCTTGTTGGTAAGTTTAACTATCCTCTCCCTTATCTCCCTTGCCGCTTTGTTGGTAAAAGTAAGGATGAGTATCCTGTCCTGCCTTAGTCCTCTTTTGACAACTAAGTGTTCCAGCTTGTAGGTGAGAGTTTTTGTCTTGCCAGAACCTGCACCTGCCACTATCAAAAGTGGCTTGCCAAAATGTTTAACTGCTCTCTCTTGTGATGGATTTAGCATAGTTCCTCCTTCTACAGATTCAAACTTACAGAAGGAGGTTTTGCAGGGTAGGGGACTATAGGCTCCCTACCAAACCGCCAAAGAATGTTCACCGCCCCAACTACATCAGCATCATTTTCATATCCACAGTTGAGACAGTGAAACCATTCTCCATCACGGTTTGCCCTGTCCTCATATCCACATTGAGGACAAGTCCTGCTGGTATAACTCGCAGGAACTATGTGCCACTGGACGCCAGCTACCTCACATAGCTCCTTTATTCTCCTCAAAACATATCCATACATCCAGTAGTTAAATCTCCTGTTAATGTCTCTTCTCCACTTGCCTCTCTTCCCTCTCTTTAAATTCTTCAGCTTCTCTAATACTGGAGAAAATGAACCATCTATTACCTGCTTCAAAACCCTGTTTACCTCTGTCTTAAGATAGTCAAGAACTCTCTTAAACCTTTTGCTTCCTTGCTTCTTTGGTAAAATTTTCTTCTCAATTATCTCCTTTATCTCTCTTCCAAACACCTGACCATCTGATAAAGTTATAAGCTTTCTATATCCTATATCTATCCCTTTTGGTCCTCTCTCCTCAAGCACCACCTCCTTCTTAAAAGTCAATTTCAAAAACCACTTGCCATCTCTCTTTAAAAGCTCCATACCGGAACTTAACTTCCACTCGTCAAAATACTTCTGTGCATATCTGTAATTCTTGACTGGAAAATGAACCCAGTTTTTGTCTTTTGGATTTCTTAATAAGAACCAGAAATTAAACGAATTATTTCCTCTCTCAAGCCTGTAAAATCTCTTATCCAGTTTAAGACTTACCTTTTTGACCTCAGGCTTGTTAACTTTCTTCTTCCTTTGAAAAACACTTTTTAAGATATCTACTGCCTGAAGGAGAGCGCAGCCTAAATATCTCTTTGACAACCATGTCTTATGAGAATAAGTCTTTACATGCTCGTAAGATGGAAGGCTCCTCTCATCAAAACCTTTATCCACAAAATACTGCAGAGCGTTTTTGTATTCTTCCCACAATTGGTCTAAGAACTTTTTCTTTCCAGCATTTGCAAATTCCAGACTGAATAACAAACTTCGCTTTATCTCTTTTGCCTGCATCTTTCCGATTATTTTAATTTATTCTTCGTTGGTCTATAAAATCAGTTATTAGTTCCTACACTGTAGTATAGTATAATTTTAATGCCATGAAAATAGCCTTTCTTAAAACAGGCAACGAGACAGGACCCAACAGGCACATATTGGCACTTTTGAGGCACTTTCAAAACAAAGGACTGCAAGTAAAAGAGTTTGACCTCACCAACGGAGACATACAGCAAACTGTTAATCAGATGCTTGAGTTTTCTCCCACCTTCTCTTTGGATGTTAATGCGACAGGAGTGATAGTTGGTCAGCAAGGTGAGGAGAGGATACCCATCTGCGATGCTTTTGGATTTGTCCATGTGAGCATTTTTACAGATGACCCACTCCTTTACTTTCCTACTTTGCTGGACATGAGAACTGCCAACAATTTCTTACCTGTTTTGTGCGACCTTAAGTATATGGACAGTTTAAGGATGCTTGGTATAAATAAGGGGCTTTTCTACATAACTCCCTTTGTGGAAAGGGAATTTATGAGAGAACCACAAGGTGAAAAGGACATAGAGGTGGTCTTTGTGGGTCCTGTATCCGACCCAGAAGTGTTGGCAAAGCAGGTGATAAATAACCTTCAAGAGCACCTTATACCCTTCTTCTTTGAAGTGGCTGAATTTATGTTTAGAAACCCAGAGGTATCCGTGCATGTTGCTTCCGAGTACATACTCTCTATGTTTCACCAGAACCTTCAGGAAGAGATAAACAAGTGGCGAAACGAAAAGCCAGAGGAGTATCTTAGACTTCTCAACGACATTTCCATATATGCTACTTCAAAGAAGAGATGGTATTTACTCAGTTTTCTTGACGGTATTGACCTCAAGATAGTTGGTGAGTTTCAGGGTGAGCTAAGAGAAGGGCACGAGATCCTGCCAACCAGCTCATACGAGGACTTTCTTGAAGTGCTGGGCAGGTCCTACATGGCTATTTTGAGTTTTCCCTTCAGTGTCCCATCTGGTATAGGCTTTACACCTCTTGAAGTGGGCTTTATGGGCTGTGCTCCCCTAATAGACTACAGAATGACTCTTCAGGGCTTTTTGACACCGGGTAGCGAGTGTATTACTTACCTACCCCTTGACAGAGCTGACATTGAGGAGAAGATCCTTTACTACCTTGAACATCCTGACGAGGCTCTTTCAATAGGTCAGTCGGTAAGGCAGAAGGTGTTGCAGAAATTTACTCCCGAGGATAGAGGAGATTTTCTTATAAGTGTATTTGAACAGATCCTTGAAGGTGTCAAAAAATCCTCTGAGTGATGTTTCCGGGCTTTGGCACTCTGGTAAATGCCTCCCTCATACTTTTAGGCTCTTTCGTAGGCTTAAGAGCTTCCAGATACATACCCACCAGTCTGAAGGATGGTGCCATAAATGCCATAGGACTCTTTACCCTTATGCTGGGTGTAAAGCTCCTTTACGAAAACAAGCCAGAAACCCTCAAAGTGTTTTTTACAATCCTCATAGGTTCTGCACTGGGGCATCTGGCAAAAATAGAGGAGAGCCTTCACGAGCTTTTAAAAAATAGAGGAGGTGATTCTTTAAGCGGTTTTGTAAGCGCATCCGTGCTTTTTACTGTAGGACCTATGACGCTTTTGGGGTGTATACTTGAGGGTACAAAAGGTGACAGCACACTAATACTGTCAAAGGCTTTTATGGACGGTTTTTCTTCCATTATCCTCTCCTCCTCCCTGGGCAAGAGCGTTGCCTTTTCCGCCTTCTTTGTTCTCATATTTCAAGGTTCCCTTACTATGCTGGCTTTTTACTTGGGTAGCTTTTTGCCAAAAGACTCTATGTCCAACGCCCTTTTTGTAGGTGGTGGTCTCATGCTTTTAACTGGTGCAAAAATACTGGGTCTTTTGGAAAGGATAAAGGTACTTAACTTCTTTCCTTCACTTTTTATAAGCTTGTTGGTGTAAGACCCACGCCGAAATCTCCTGCGTCTAAGTAGCTGAAGTACCTTTTTTCATTCCATTCCCTCCTTTCCACAATTATAACGCCTGCGCTGGTAAAGCTAGATTATATTTACCTTTAGAAAGTGAGTGGCACAGGATATGCAAGGGTCAAAGCTCCTTATGAGCTTTTCCGCCTCTTCTCTTATTATGCTCTCCTCCTTTTTGAGTTGATTACATCTCTCTTTTAAAGAGTGCTCCATGGCATCTTGATTTTGGGATGTGGGGGGTACTATATCCGCTTTTAAGATGTTTCCTTGCTGGTCAAATTGATAGCTATGCCAGAGGATACCTCTTGGCGCTTCGCTAACACCAAAGCCTTCGCCAGCTTTTACCTGATAGCTTACTTTGATAACTTCAGGTTTTTTATAATCTCTGATTATCTGATGGGATCTTTCAAGGCTATGGAGGATCTCCACCATCCTTATAAGGATGCTTTTGTAAGGGTTAAGCTCAGGAAACTTTATAGGAAGCTTATGTGCGTATTCTGTAGCAAGTGGGCTTAGCTTCTGGTAATTGTTGTTAAACCTCGCCAAGGGACCCACCACATAGATAGACCCTCCTTTTGTCCTTGCATGCTTAGCTGTTGAGTAATGCACAGCATACTCCACAAAGTATTCTTTGAACTCCTTTTTGTTTATAACCTCTCCTTCACTCGTGAGTATGTCCCCACTGAGTATGGGATAATCTTCATCTGTTAGTGATACAAAAAGGATGTTTTTCAGTTCAAAATGGGGAAACTTTAAATGTTTTAGCTTTTCAAGTAGTCTGTAGCATATGTCTATGGCTTCCTCTATGTCCTTGCAACTGACGCTTGGATGCTCCGGTAGAGAATGAAATCCTCCAACCGTGACGGAGACAGGATGAGATGTCCTACCTCCCAGCATCTGAATTATCTTTGAACCTACTTCTCTTAATCTCAGTCCGCCTTGTACAAGCTCTCTATCTACCTTTGCAAGCTGAGCTATGGATGAAACACCATAGAAGTCTGGTAAGTGTAAGAAGAATATGTGTATAGCATGGCTCTGTATCCACTCTCCATAATACATAAGTCTTCTCAGAAGCAGTATGTCCTCGGGCACTTCTATCCCAAAGGCATCTTCTACAGCTTGAACTCCACTCATCTGATAAGCTACCGGACATATACCGCATATGCGTGCAGTCACATCGGGTATGAAATGGTAAGGCTTTCCCCTCAAAATCTCCTCAAAGTATCTGGGTGGCTCGTATATTCTGAGCTTGAGGTCCTTAATCTGGTCCTTGTCCAGCACAATATCCAGCGCACCTTCCCCTTCTACTCTTGTAAGAGCTTTTATCTTCACTTCCATAGCTTCTCTCTATATATCTTATTGTAAGCGTTGGCGCTTAGTTTAATGGTCTGATAAGCCTGAGGAAAGTATGCTAAAAAACTCTCCAAGTTAGGTTTATGCACTGGTCCATAACATCCATAACATCCCCTCTCAAAGGAAGGGCATATGGCACCGCAACCTGCCCTTGTAATAGGTCCAAGACACACCTCACCCTTTGCAACCGTGATGCAAACAGCTCCTCTTCTCTTACACTCAAGGCATACTGGATACTCTGGCACATATGGACTTTTACCGTGTAGGATGCTTTTGAGGAAGTTTTCTAAAATCTCCTTATTAATTGGGCATCCAGGGAGTTGGTAATCGACCTTTACAAAAGCATCAATTGGCTCTGACTTTATAATACCTTCAAAATTTCCAGCGCTTTGCACTCCACCGGATATGGCACAAGCACCTATAGCTACAAGCATACCTGATCGCCTTCTTATGTCCAAAATCCTCTCCTCATCCTCTCTGTTGGATACAGAACCTTCAACAAAGGAGATATCAAACTCTCCATAATGGTTCTCACTTTGAGCCTCAAGGAAGTATAGCACTTGAAGTTTCTCCAAATACCTCAGCATATGTTCAAGCTCAAAGAAGACTATCTGACAACCATCGCACGATGAAAACTTAAAAACGCCTATTTTCAACCTTCTACAACCTCCAAAATACTCCTGTAAAGTTCCTTTTTCCCTTTCCCTTCCTTAGCTGAAGTAATTATAACTTCATTTACACCAACTACCTTAAGAAGCTCCAAGCTTTTGGAAAGCTCTTTTTGTGATGCCTTGTCTGTTTTTGTTAGCACTACCTTGTAAGGTATATTTATATGCCTTAGCCACTCTATCATGAGCTTATCAAGGTCTGTAGGTCCCACCTTGCTGTCAATTAATACAAATACGCACCTAATGTTTTGTCTCCTCTCTCTGAAGTAGCTTTCTATGAGCCTTTTCCAGCTTTCCCTCTCTGCTTTTGAAACCTTTGCAAAACCATAGCCCGGTACATCAACGAGCTTTATACGTCCTTCCAAAAGGAAGGCGTTTATGGACCTTGTTCTACCCGGTTCTTTACTCACCCTTGCTACAGGTTCGCCCACCAGCATGTTTATTAAAGAGGACTTACCCACATTAGACCTTCCTACAAACACCACTTCTTTAAAGTGGTCTTTGGGGAGATCTTCCCTGTATGAGCCTAAAAACTCCACCTTCATGATTTTTTCACCTTTTTTAGAGCCTGCTTTACCTCACCCACAAGATAGAGAGAGCCTATCACAATAATATCCTCCTCAAGGCAAAGAACATCTTCGGATGAGGAGAGGAGCATAACTTCCTCAAAGCCTACCTTCTTGGCATAACTCTCAAGCTCCAAAAGGTCTTCTCCTCTGTGATGTTTGATCTGAACAAGATATATGCGATGCGAAAGCTCTCTCAAAAAGTGCATGCTTTCGCGCCACTCCTTCTCTTTAAGACCTGTAAATACGGGTGTAAGGCTTCCCATGTACCTTTTTACCTCTCTGACCACCTTCTTTATACTGTCGGTGTTGTGAGCACCATCCAGCACAAGAAGTGGCTCTCTTCTGACTATCTCCATTCTTCCCTCCCAGCGGGTGTTTTGCAAAGCTTGCTTTAACCTTTTCAGGTCAGGTTTTATAAGACATGATGCAGCTGTGATGGCTAAACTGGCATTGCCTATCTGCCACTTTCCCCAAAGTCCCAAAGGCACATTTTCCAAGCGTATATCCTTCCACTCGTAGTGCTCTAAGAGCGTCTCATACCTGCTTACTCTACCGTAAGAGAAAAAGTCTATGCCTCCCACTATAAGGTCCCTATCATCGCAAAGGTCCAGCGCCTTACTGTAAAGGGGGAACTTCATACTTCCCAGCACAAGAGGAAAGCCCTTTCTGTATATGCCCAGCTTTTCAACAGCTCTGCTCTCTACATCTCTGCCCAGCCACTTAGTGTGGTCCCTTTCCACGTTGGTAATAACACACACAGAAGGATTGCATACTCTTGTGGCATCCCACCTTCCTCCCATCCCCACCTCAAAGACAGCCACATCCACCTTTTGGTCTTTGAAGTATTCAAGAGCTATCAGCGTGCAGGCTTCAAAGTATGTTAGCTCAAACTTCTCAAAGATGGGTTTAAGTTCCCTTACATATTCCTCAAGCACCTCGGAAGGCATCTTCTCACCATTTATCCTCCATCTTTCCTCTTCTTCCACCAAGTGTGGAGATACAAACCAACCTGTTTTATATCCGTGCTGTCTTAGGATCATCTCCGAGAAGGCGCAGGTGGAACCTTTTCCGTTGGTACCCCCTACCTGAAGGGATGTGTAAGGTAATCTCTCCAAACCCAGAAACTGAGAAGCCTTCTGTATTCTCTCAAGAGTTGGAACTATATGATAATCTTTCCCTCTGTAAAGATTGTACAGAAGCATAAAGAAAAATTATAAGCCCCCAGAAGGGGGCTTTTGGGTTAGCTGATGGGTCTTACATTCTTGGCTCTGGGTCCCTTAGAGTCCTCCTCTATTTCAAACTCTACTCTCTGCCCCTGCTCCAAGGTCTTAAAACCTCTCTGCTGAATGGCTGAGAAATGGACGAAAACGTCCCCCTGATTGTCATCACGGGTTATGAAACCATAACCCTTCTCCTTACTAAACCACTTTACAGTACCTTTGAGTGCCATGGAACTAAAAACCTCCTTAAAACTAAGTTATGGAGCTTCAGCACCGAAGGTAAGGCGCCCTCCCTTCTGCGTACTTAAACTCCTGAGTTATAATAATAAACTGCCTACTTGTTTTTGTCAAGTATGAGCCTATAATAAAGATAAGGAGGTGAAGCGTATGCACTTTCCACTGCCTTGGCAACTCATACTCATACTTTTGGTAGTGTTTGTAATATTTGGAGCAAGTAGACTGCCCGAACTGGGTAAAGGACTTGGCGAGGGTATAAGGAACTTCAAGAAAGCTCTGTCAGGAGAAGAGGAGCAGAAGAAGGTACCCGAAAAAGAAGGAGGTTAAGTATGTTTCATACGCCTACACTGCCAGAACTTATAGTGATCCTCGCCATTATCTTTCTGCTTTTTGGTGCATCTCGCCTGCCTGAAGCTGGTAAGGCTCTGGGTGAAGGCATAAGGAACTTCAAAAAGGCTCTCTCAGGAGAAACGGAGGAAGAGAAGAAAGCCAAAGAAGTCAAAGCTCAAGAGCTGGACAAAGAAGAGAAAAAGGCTTGACCCTTTTCTGTTAAACTATTACTATGGACTTTCCTGAAATAGCGCTTATACTTCTTGTAGCTTTTATATTTCTTGGACCGGAAAAGATGATGGAACTTGCTACAAAGATGGGAGAACTTTTGAGAAAAATAAGGGAGACATGGGACGAATTAAGATACCAGATGTACGTAGAGAACATAAACAAAAAGGTGTTGGAGGAGCAAGAGGAAATACAAAGCACAGAAGAAGCAACTCATGAGGTGAAGGAAGATGGAACCACAGGAACTACCCAAGATGCCTCTGACAGAACATCTGAGGGAACTCAGAAGCAGACTGATTAAGTCTATACTGGCTCTCCTTGTAGGTACCGGAGCATCCTTTTACTTCGCCAGTTACATCTTTGAGGTCCTTAAAGAACCTATCAAAAGGTCTTATCCTAAGGTGCAACTGATAACGCTTTCCCCCACCGAACCTCTATTTATCCTTATTAAAATTTCCTTAGTGTTTGGTCTCATACTTGCATCTCCAGTAGTGCTTTACCAGATTTGGAGATTTGTGGAACCTGCCATGTATCCTAACGAAAAGAAACTCATACTGCCAATAACATTCTTTTCCATAATACTTTTTCTTCTTGGTGGTAGCTTTGCATACTTTGCAGTACTTCCCATAGCTCTCAAGTTTCTCATAGGCATAGGTTTTTCTCAACTTCAGGCAACACCTTTTCTTTCTGTAAATTTGTATGTTTCCTTCCTGCTTAAGATGATAGTCGGGTTTGGTTTAGCCTTTGAGATGCCTATCGTGCTTTACCTCCTGCAGAGGGCTGGAATAGTCACAGAAGAGCAGTTAAAAAGCTTCAGAAAGTACTTCATAGTGATAGCCTTCACAGTGGGCGCTCTGATAGCTCCGGATGTCACCACCCAGGTACTTATGGCTATACCTCTTCTTCTGCTTTACGAGATATCCATACTGCTTGGAAAACTTACCAAAAAGAAGAGTAAGACAAAGGCGATAGAGGTAGCTCAAGAATGAAAGTGCTTATCACAGGCAGTACCGGTTTTGTGGGAAGATACATGGTAAAGGCTTTGCTGAATGAAGGCTTTGAAGTTGCATCAATAGTTAGAAACCTTGATAAGCTTCGTCGCCTATACGGTGAAAAAGTCAAAGGCTACGAGGGAAACTTTGAAGACAAGGCTTCTATAAGAAAAGCTTTTGAAGACTTCAAACCTGATTATCTTATTCACCTCATAGGGATACTTTATGAGGAGAAAAGTAAAGGCATTACCTTCCATAAAGTCCACTACATTTATTCAAAAAACCTGTACCAAGTGGCTAAAGAGTTTGATATAAAGAAGGTCCTTCACATGAGCGCCTTAGGGACCCACAAAAACGCACCATCTTCTTATCACAAAACCAAGTACCAGACGGAGCAGGAGCTTATAAAGACAGGTCTTAACTACACTATATTCAGGCCTTCCATCATACTTGGACCAGAGCAAAGGCTCTTTTTTGACATGTGGAGTATAACTCGCTACCTGCGGGTAATAGCTCTCCCTTCGGGTGGTCATTACCTTTTCCAGCCTGTGGATGTAAGGGATGTAGTGTGCTGTTTCCTAAAAGCCATAAAAAGTGAGGAAACTAACGGGAAAATCTACGAAGTATGTGGAGATAAAAAAGTAAGCTTTAAAAAGCTACTTGAGGATGTATTCTCATACTGGAACAGAAAGGTCCTTCTTTTGCCCATGCCAAAGGCTCTCATGTACCTGGGTGGATTGCTGATAGAGAGGATAATGGAGCCTCCACCCTTTAGCTCTGACCAGATGCTTATGATGTGGAGAGATAACATCTGCGGGCTTGACCCAGAGGTAGAAAGTCAGGGGGTGCAAAAAGTCTGCCAAAAAGCACCCATACCATACCAAGAGAGCCTTCTATGGAGTCTGAAAGAGTTTAAGAATTTAATGATCACATAATGGTATGGTAGTATAATTTAACTGCAAGGAGGGAAACATGATAGAAGTAAAGCCTGTGGAGCAGGATCTGGAAGCCTTAGTTTCAAGGGTTTTTTTGAAAGCCATTGAGCTTCTGGGTGGTTTTTCCAAGCTGGTGGAGTACAGGACTCTTACATGGCTCCCGTCTTTGGTAAGGGCTGCCTATGCAGTGGTGCTGAGAGAAGAGTACTTCAAAACGGAGCAGGAGATAGCCCAAATCGTCGGACTCACAGGGCAGACAGTCAGAAACATACTAAGAGCTGATCCCACCATAACTATGGAGAAGATAAGGAGGCTTGAAGAGCTGGTAGAAGAAGAGAAGAAGGAGATGAAAGTGCACACCGCAGGAGGACTTGCCAAATTGGCTTACAAACTCATAAAGGAAGGGCATGAGGAATCCAGATTGTTTGTAGAGTACTGTGAAAGGATAGCTTATGCTCTTGATATACCTTGGGCATACATGACACTTAGAAGGCTAAAAGGTGTGGACTTTCCCATAAAGTCTGCAGAGGAGGTAAAAGAGAGACTCTCAGGCGTTTACATAAAGGGAAGACCTGCCCAGGATGTTATCTCTGAGCTGGAGTATCCTATAAAAGACCCTGCTGAGCTTTTACACAAAATAAAGGAAAATCTTAAGATGCATGGTATTGAGTAAATTTGAGATATATAGGATACATCCTATTATTTCTTCTGTTTCTCTACTTTTCCTTTGTAAAACCCTATATGCTCTTGAGGGGGATTCAGGTAGAGTTAAGGGGATTTTACATTGACGCAAAGGGAAAAAAGATAGGCGTTGAGAGTTTCCTCCTTTTTGTGCCGAGCTCAAAAGGGAGAACTTTGTTTATAGGTGCTAAATCCGTTAGTCTAGGTCCGGAGGGGATCTATGCAGGTAGTGTTAGCGTGATTGAGGTGAGCAAAGAGGTGTCCAAAGAACCCTTTGATTACGACTTTACCCATCTTGTAAAGCTATCTGAAAAAGTAAAAGCTCGCGCCGGAAAGGTGTATGTGTCTATAAACACACTGCCATTAAAGGAAAGTATCACAGTTTTTGTGGGAGACACCAAACTTGAGAGAGGTAATATAACTTCTCATGAGTGGTCCCGCGTCTTTTACATGAAGGGAAACTCAACACACCAGCTTTATGTACTTTTAAAAGAGGCTCACGCTAAAGGAGGGATATTTTACGCTGATGATGTTATTGTCACAGCTACCTCATACACCTTTTACGGTCGTGGAGAATGGAGGGGCAAAGAGGGAAATTTTTATGCTAATGGTTTTATAAAAGGATACGAAAGCGAGAACTTTAAAGTGCCGGTTTTAAAAGTGCAGGGTAAAGGAAAATTGACCTACACATCCTTAAAAGTGGATTTTTCTGTAGAGACAGACCTCCTTGAAATAAAAGGAAGAAATATGGGCAGTCTAAGTGGGAGAGGGGAGTATACATATACTTTTGGGAAGGAGGAGAGAATAAGGGGAAGTTTCACAGCAGGAGAAAGTTTCGTAAGCATAGACTACAGAATTCATCCAGATGACATACTTTATGCAAACTTTAAAAATGTCCCCTTAGATAACCATCTTCTGAGGATTGATACACCCTTTCGTCTGGCGCTTTGGGGGTCTCTGACCCTTTACCCTACCAGAAAGGAACTCTCTTTGAAGGGCTTTTCTGAAAATCTTTTCTTTCTTGAGCAAAGCTTCAGGGGAATAAATGTGGAGCTTTCCCTTGATTACTCAAAAAATGCAGGGAAGATTTATCTTTCTGTGAATGATCCTGCCAAGATAATCCTATCGGGTTACTTCTCCAAAAAGGATTTTGAAGGGGATCTTTCTGTTTACATGCTTCCTTACACTTACGAAGGCTTTTCTGCTTATATAAACTATTTGGGAAGCGTAAGCTACAGAGAGGGGGTCTTTCACGCATACGGCAGCGGAAAGCTTATAAAACCCATTTACAGGGATGTATCACCCGGAGACATCACCTTTAACATAAACCTTGCAGATGATAATTACGGTATCGTTTTTTCTGGCATAGGTTTTGGTGGAGAAGGAAAGGGGTCCATCAAAGAGAGAGTTTTTGCAGGCACAGTGCTTTTTAAAGGTTTTTCTATGAACTATACCAACCTTAAGGTGGATAATCTGGTGGGAGGATTTGCGCTAAAAATCTCACCTGCACAGACCCAGATAACCGGCGGTGGAGAGGCTTTATTGACAAAAGATGAGGTAAGCGCTCTTGTAAGGGCGGGGGTGGACTTAACTAAAGGAGGAGACTGGCATGGCACTTTTTCAGCACATCTGCAAGACATAAGAAGAGGAGACTTGCATGTGAATCAAGTAGATATAAAAGGGCGAGTGAGGAAGAGTCTCATCAGTGCTGAATACTCCTCCAAGTATGCCAAAGGGAGAGTGGAGTATAGCCTTTCAGACAGCAGTTTTTCCTCATCAGGAGAGCTGAGTATTGAGGAGGGAGATTATTCTGCAAAAGCGCATTACACATTGCACGGAAGGAAGGAGGGCTTTTCTGCACAATTGTCGGGTCAAGGTTCTTACAAGGGCTACAACTTTCCCCTGAGGGCGAGCCTCACAAGAGAGTCGGGAAAGCTCAGAGGTTTTGTAAAGGGCTTTTCTACAAAGGTGGGGCTACTTAGCGTAAGTCTGGCAGATAGCTTTTTGGAAGGCACCGAAGATAAGGGAATACTTAAGCTTGGAGACATTACCCTGAGCATAAATTCGGAAAGACTCCTTACTGTGCAAAGCTCCAGCGGGCAACTTAGTATAAAGGACAGGAGCTTTTTATTGCCACTTTCACTATCTGGAGGTTTGAGGGGGAAAGCGGAGGTCTCTTATGGGGAGAGTGGTTTGAGTATAAGCTCGCAGGGGGTTTTGGACCTAGAAAAGCTCTCAAACCTCATAAAGAGCAGAGTTTTTACCTACGCTAAGGGTGAAATCAGTTATACTCTCCAAAAGGAAGGAAAGTTTTTCAGGATCAGGGTCTTTTCTGCGCAAGATATAGAGGTCAGGTCGCGCTTTTTAGCTGTGCCTCTCAAGGGTAGAGTTTATGCCCTTTACAATGGGAAAGTATGGGAAGGCTTTGCTAACCTCAAGGGTGATGATGCGGATTTAAAGGCTCAGGTGGTAGGTGATGATAAACTCCTCAGCGTAAAGCTGGCTACACAGCGTCTTCCTATTCTCTTCAGGTCGGAGAGCGTAAGATTTAACGGTTTTGCAAAAGCTAACGGTGAAATTACTACAGATTACAGGAAAGTGCGTATAAAGGCGGATGTTGACCTTAGCGGAAATCTCATCATCAAGAATATAGCGAGGAAAATTCAGGAAAAGCCCGAAGGATACAAGCTGATAGACTTGGACATAAAGCTCTCCACAGCTGAGCCACTCAGGATCAGCCTGCCAGAAGGTTATATATACTCTTATGCAGATGGTCAAATAAAGGGAAGTCTCTACAAGCCCGATTACCGTGTAAAGCTAAGCCTTGTGGGTGGTAGCCTGGAGTACTTTAACAGAGAGTTTCATGTTAGGGAGGGAACGCTTTTGATGAGTCCTGAGAGAACAACTCTTGACCTTACTATGATGGCACCAACACCAGATTACAACATAATAATAGGTATTAAGGGAGACGCAGGCAATCCTAAAGCCTTTGTGAGATCGGAGCCTCCAAGGGATACAAGAGAAGTTCTCACATCACTCATCCTTGGCGGACCTGCAGGTGAGGGTATGTTCTCCCTATCCTCTGCTCTTGTAGCTCAGTTTCCCGAGTTTAGCAAGCTTTTACAAGGTGTAGAAAAAGCCATAGGTACAGATGTGAGAGTAAACATCTCACCCACAACAAGCCCTACAGGTGAAGCAGCTGTAAACACCAAAGTTTCAAAGGATATTACTAACAGACTCAACATAGAATACCAACAAAGTACCCTTAAAGACCCAAAAGAAACCTACGGAGGAGCCAATGTAAAGATAACACCCAACACATCCGTAGGGGTAAAGGTATACTCTAACAATGCTCAAGAGTATAAGGTGAGATTTAGGAAGAAGTTTGATTTTTAAATGTCTTAATCCCTTTTACTGCATAATCTATCCAAGAGATGATGATAAAAAGTAGGCAAAGACTGGATAAAAGAAAATTAATAAAAGGTGAGTGCAAAAACATGCACAAGAGGACACTTAGGGCTACTACCGTTGTGGTTATCTTTCCCCAAAGGCTGGGCTTTGGCACTTTTTTAAGTTTCAGATATATAACACTTGCCCCCAAAAGGATAAAAACATCTCTTGCCAATAAGCTAAAAAGCAGGATCTGAGGCATATTTTTAAGCTCAAAGGTGCATACAAACAGAGCTGTAAGCAAAAGTACCTTGTCCGCCAAAGGATCTAATATCCTTCCCAGCTGGGTTTCTCTTTTAAACCTTCTTGCCAAAAAGCCATCAAGTGCATCTGTGAGAGCCAAGATGGAAAAAAGATAAGGAAGAAGATTTTTGTCTGCAGAGAGCAAAAGGGGTGATAGAAAAAGCCTCAAAAGGGACAGTATATTGGGAAGATTACGGTAAAAGCCTAACATATTCTATAAGGATACCCCTTTTCATGTAAGGCATCTTTTTTACAACCTCTCCAAAGGGGTTTATAACGGCGGTATCTCCTGAGTTGTTTACCCAGAGGATGAACTTTCCATTTTCTATCGCTCTTACTTTAGCCCACATAAAGTGTTGATAGCTGCAATCACTGTGGTTGAACCACCCGTCGTTGGTAAGCACCGCCACGAGATTAGCCTTCTTAGATAGCTCTTTTACGAGATCCCAGTAAGCAATCTCAAAGCATATGGGAGTAGCCACTTGGATGTTTTTGTAGACAATGGGACGCTTTTGAGTTCCAGGCACATAATCAAGCCCGCTTATGGCAGAAAAAACATCCTTCAAGAACCCAAAGGGAAAAGGCATGTACTCTCCTATAGGGAGAAGTCTTATCTTGTCGTAGTATCCAACAAGCTGACCATCTGCTACTAAATAAGCGGAGTTGTAAGGCTTTAGTCCTTCTCTTATGTCTACAAGACCTACTAAGATGGGTGCCTGGTAGCTCAGTTCAAATAGCTCTTGCCTGCCTCTGTCAAACTCATCAGAAAAAAAGAAGGCAAAGGCTGACTCAGGAAGCACCACAAGGTCAGGCTTTTCTTTAACTGCCTGCGAAACCATGGAAAGCATCTCATCTGTGTATTCTCTAAACTTCTTATCGCTCAGTTTATCCTGCTGAGGCACTGCTGTTTGTAATAAGGCTACCTTTAAGATCTTAGCATCTTCAAGAGCTTTTAGGATTTGTTGCTTTGCGGAAAGCCCCAAAAGAAAGCTAAAAGACAAAAGAGCTAAAAGAGCCAAGAATCTTCTTTTAAAAGCAAGATAAGTGATGTACCAGATGAGCAAGCTTCCACCATAAACTGTAAGGAAGCGAAGCGAGTACTTAACTGCTGGGAAGTTTACTGATGTTTCACCAACAATGAGCCACGGAAATCCACCGTAAGGTACATACGACCTTGCCACTTCAAAGAGAGTGTAAAGTACGGGCAGAAGCCAGAGCCTTCCACCCATTTTTTTCCACATGTAAAGGGGCAGGTTCATCTGGTAAATGGTTAAGAAAAGACAGAAGAGTGCAAATAGGGTATATGCCAAGAAGGGGTTTATGTCCCCGTACTCTATGCTGGCGATGTTGACGCATCTAAGAGACAGAAAGAAAAAGGTAAAGCCTGTCAGAAGATAGTGCATCTGGTTGGGGCGTCTCAGGAGCATAAAAATACCTGGAAAGATAAGAAACCAGAGGTTGTAAGAGGAGAAGGGGAGGTATAGCAAGATACCATTCAAGATAGCAAGCAAAGATCTCTTCATCTTTTAAAGGAGACAGAAAGCAGTGATACACCAATTATTATGAGAGCTATACCTAAGAGTTTGGTGAAGCTAAGCTTTTCACCCAAAAGAAGCCAGGCAAATACAGCGCTCCAAAGGGGTGATGTGGAAGCAATGGGCGAAACAACCGAAACATCCCCATGACGCAAAGCTAAAAAGAAAAGATAAAGTCCCAAAAAACCAGAGAGAAAGCCTCCCAGAAAGGTAAGCATCAAGTACTTGGGACTTATGAATATCCTCTCACCTAAAATTGCCGTTATAAGCGTTGCAATGATAAAAGCGGAAAGGTTGTGAAAGATCAGAGCCACCGAGGGGGGTATTCCTTCTTTTAGCACCATCTTAAAAAGTGAGGGAGCAAAACCCCAAACTAAGCTGGCGCTGATGGTAAGAAGGATAGCCTTCATAATTCAAACACTCCTACAATTGGTGCGTGGTCAGAAGGCTTTGGATTTCTCCTCTTTCTTGGCCACATGTCCACATAGACATCCCTGAGGTAAGCTAGCAGAGGTTTTGTGATGAGTATGTAGTCTATTCTCATACCTTGGTCTTTCCAAACCATGCCACCTATGTAATCCCACCAAGTAAACTGCCTTTTCTCAGGGTAAAGGTATCTGAAGGCATCCACAAACCCCCACGAGATGAGCTTCTTTAATGCATCTCTCTCCTCCTTCATGGTACCTATGGTGTCTTTAAGAAGCACAGGGTCGTAAACATCAATATCCTCCATGGCTACATTCATATCACCCACAAGTACTATCTTGTCGTTGGGACTAAAGCTTTCTGTTATAAACCTCAAAAACTTCTCGTAAAACCCCAGCTTCCAGAAGAACTTTCTGCCACCGCGTGACTCACCATGAGGGAAGTAAGCGTTTATAATCCATACATCTTTAAACCTGCCACCTATTACCCTCTTCTCCTGGTCGTAAGTGGCATCTCCCATGCCTTTAAAGACCTCTTCTAAGAGAAATCTGGAGCATATGGCTACTCCGTTGTAAGTCTTCTGTCCGTGTGTGTAACACTCGTAGCCCATCTTCATAAAGTCTTCTTTGGGAAAGTTTTCGTCGGTGGTCTTAAGTTCCTGAAGACACAGTATATCAACGGGGTCTCTCTCAAGCCAAGAGAGGACAAGCTCTTTCCTTGTGTTTATTGAGTTGACATTGTAGGATGCAATCTTAAAACTCCTGTTATCCTTATCTTTTCCTTGCATCTTTACGAGACCTGATGTATTATTATATTCCGAGTAAAACTTCTGTAAGGAGGGATTGGCCATGACAAAGGCTGAGCTTGTTTCTGCTGTTGCAAAGGGAGCGGGCATAACCAAAAAGCAGGCAGATGCCGCTCTAAAATCTGCCATATCTGCCATAGCTGGATCCCTTAAGAAGGGGGAAAGGGTTGCCATACCCGGCTTTGGCATATTCACCGTTAGGAAGAGGGCGGCAAGGAAGGGGAGGAACCCCAGGACGGGTGCTGTCATCAACATACCCGCCAGAAAGGTGGTGACCTTCAGGCCTGCTAAGGACCTCAGAGAGTCCATAAAGTAAAACCTTCTCCTCTGGGGGGATTTCCCCCCTTTTTCTTTTGAAGTATAATTAATAGAAAGGAGGGTGTAGCTCAGCTGGTAGAGCAGTGGACTGTGGATCCACGGGTCGCGGGTTCGAGTCCCGTCACCCTCCCCTGATTTCCCTCTATTACGAACAACGCAGGAGAGTATTGAATATCAAAGGTTTTATTGTCATAAACGATCTCTTTAATGAGGGTCTTGAAAAAGCTTCTTATCCTGCGGTAATCATTGCTTGCGACTAATTCTTCAAATACAGCGCGTACTTGAGCTGGGTTTATTCTGGGAGCTACATTTAGAGTTTTCAGGTTTTTTATGTGGGATAGTTCTGCGGATATTTTGTCCTTTATAGCCTGCAGGCGGTTTAACTCGTCTTTAACTGTATGCGGATCTATTCCTGCGGTTATGGCTTTTATCAGGTTGTTTATCTGGTTTTCAATCTTTTCCTTCTCCTCCCTTAGCTCTTTTTCTCTCTCTAAAAAGTTGTTGCTTGCCTTCTGGATGGTTTCCTTCAGGCGTGCGGTAAGCTCTTGAAGGGTTTGCTCGTTTAAAATGTAGTCAAGTATCTCCTTGGAGAGGAACTCATCCACTTTGTGAGCTGGCAAAATTTCTTGTTTACACTTGCGGTGTAGCCTGTTGTAGCAAACATAATAGAAATAAAGACCACCTTTTCCTTTGCCTGTCCGTGTTGTCATGGCTGAACCACACCGTCCACACTTGAGAAGACCCACAAAAAACATTTTTGCCTTGTGTCTACCTTTTTCTTCTTTGTGTCTCCGTTGTAGTTCCTTCTGTATTTTTCCCCACTCCTCGTCTGAGATGTATCTGAGGTCTTCAAAGTAAACTTTTATTTCTCCGTATTCAATGATGCCCTTGTAAAGTGGGTTTTTGAGAACTCTGAGGATTTTCTTCTTGTTCCATTCATCGGTGCCAAGCTCACGATTGAGATAGTGAGCTATTTCAAGTGCGCCTAAGCCCCTGCGGAAAAGGGTAAGGATTTTGAGGTAGATATGTGAGGTTTCCTCATCTTTGTATATGCGACCCTTGCCATCTTCACCCTTCACAACTTTATAACCCACAGGACACTTGTTCTTCGGGTAAATTCGCTTCTTAATGCTTTCCTCTATACCTCTGAGCGTGTGTTTCTTGATCATGAGCGTGTAGTATTCATCAAGAAGCTCAAAGATGCCTTCGGTCAGGTAAGAAGATACAGGGTCGTCAGGGAGAGGGGTCACCACATAGTGGAGTTCTATGCCGTTCTTTCGCAGCAGTCTCTTGTAGTATATGGCATCTTCTCTGTTTCTGGCAAAGCGTGATGTGTCAAAGACAATAAAACAATCTACATTATTTTTTACTGCGTAGCTTATAGCTTGTTGAAACTGAGGTCTTTTGTCTGTTGAGCCTGAAATTCCTTCATCTTTGAATATTGCTACAACTTCTATTCCTTTTTCCTGAGCGTATTTGAGACACTGAGATATCTGGCTTTCTATCGGCGTTTCTCTCTCCGCTTGTTTGTCCGTTGAAACTCTCGCATATACTATTCCCCTTAAACTCATAGATAAAGTTTAACAAAAAGTCATAAAGAGGGGGAGAGGGTTTCCCCCTGTGATTTGCTTTCATACCCTCTCCTTAAAATCGTAATAAAGGACTTTTACATCGTCTCTTCCCACCTGAAAACACAAGAAGTAAATAAATCTGTCGTCCTGAGCCTCCACCTTATATACTCCGTCTTTATCTCTTTTAGCGGACAGTATCTCAAACTTGTTTACGGGTAGCTGTTCCTGTAGTATTTTCCTTATAGCGAAATTCACATACATGTCAGTCCTCCTTTTCTTTTTCAAAGGCGGGGGCTGGAAGGGTCCAGGGTTTTACAAAGAACCCTTCCTCACAGGCTCCAGTGAGTCTGTATAGAGATCCGTTTATCTCAAGAAGCGAATACCCGCCCCGATAGGGTATGGGGAGCGGGACTGGAAGCTTTCCAATAACACAGCCTCGTCTGTCAAGGATAAGGGCTTTCATGATTGAGCCTCCGCTTCTATCGGCTTGGACAGGGAGCGGAAGTAGTCTATAATCTCTTCGTATTTGTCTTTAGGTATCTCAGCGGTAGACTCTATACCGAAGCGTTCTTTGAGGATTTCTTTTATAGCATCTTCCCTGTATCCGAGCTCCTTTTTAACGATAGCGAAAAATCTTTTCCTCTGGGCTTCGGTGATATAGTCGCTTTCGGTATCCGTATCCACGTCTGTTTTGGTAGGCTGTGTTTGTTCGGGAATAGATGGCTCTTCCCAGAATTCCGCTTCTTCGTATGGGAGGTGTGAGGTCTCTTCTGGGAAGCACATACGAAAGGCTTGGGCGATAGCTGTTTTCTTGAGCATAAATAGGGGGTGAGATTGCCAGAGCGGTGTGTCTCTCTTGACCTCCGAAAGAGGGACTTCCCAAACAAAGGGGATTTCCCAATCCACCCTTTTTATCTCCACAACCGCCACAAGTTCATCTCCCTCTTTCCTGAACTTGCAAGACCAGCCTTTCAATTTCCCAGACCTCTCCGCTCTCTTGAGATATTCCGTGTAGCTGACAATTGGCTGGATAATTGTCTTGTTCAGTTCTTTGTTGTAGTATGGCACGAAGTGCACTTCTTTCCGAAGTGGATCTAATCCTAGATGTCTTGCGTATGCCACCGCTGTGATAAGCGTCTCATCGTCCACCTTGGCAAGGCTGGGCAAGGCTACCCTCAACATCTGGAGGACTTTTTTGTAGTCCTCCTCTCTGACTATTGTGTTGGTGTTGGCTTTTGATAACATGGCTTTACCTCCTTAAAAGTGTAGTTCTTCTTTTTTGTAGACTATAAGCCTTCTTAAGTTTCGCCTTATCTGATACTCTTTCCTTGCGAGCCACCCTATGATAAAAAACCTGAAAATGCCTAAGGCACGTAAGGTCTTGCTGCTGGACACAAGCCATCTTGCGTGTGGTAAGTCTTCAAGATACTTTGGCAAGGCAAAATAGTATATACGGGTATATTTGCGACCCCGCCAATCACGGTATTCTTCAATGGTGGGGGCGCAAGCGGTCCGCACAGCCCTAAAGTAAAGTTTTCTTAATGCTCTCATCTCTTTATAGGAAATTTGCGAGCTAAAACCTTGTATCTATGATGCGGGGATACAGCTCGCCCCGAAGGGGTTGACAGGAGAGCTGTTGTGGAGTAAATTAACAAATAGCTTAAATGCCCCACCGTTCCCGAGAAGGGGTTCAACGACTTTAAGGGTGGGGTAGAAAGGTGAAGGGGCTGAAAGTAGCTCCATCTGCCCAAAGGTATCTCCGCCTTGGGCAGGGTAGGAGTAGGGGCGGTGTGAACCCGCCTGTGGTGGTAAGGCACCCAGAAGAGAGTGTAAACCCACCCGAAGCCTTGCATCTTTGATGCAGGGTAGTTCACTTCTTCCCAAGTTCTCTCAAACTCTTCCTTGGCACTCATTTTCCTACCTCCAAACACACATCAAATACCACCCTTTCCCTCTTCGGGAGCGTGTCTATGTACTTGCATACCTGTACAAGGTGGTATCTTAAATACTGGTTCTCTTCTACGACCCGTTGAGCTTCCGCCTGGAGTCTGAGAGATAGAACAAGAACAACCAGGGAAGCGAAGACCGCAAACAAGCTCAGCGTCATCTCCCAGCCATCCTTTATACTGCGTATTCTCTTAAGCATTGCTCCACCTCCTCAAGGTCTTTGAGCTTGCGAATTTCTCTAACTATGAGAAGGTTAGGCTCGTATTTGAGAACCTCGTAAAGAACCCACCCTTTTACCTGCTGAACCGCGAGCAGGTAGGGGGTGAGCCAAAGGTGGCGGTAATAAAAGAGGTCAAACTCGCACCTGCTATTGGCGTTTAGCTCCACCACTTTAAGTGTCATAGCTCCTACCTCCATGATTTTTTTTAAGGGGGAAGGGGGGTGGGTAGCCCGTTCTTACCCATCTCTACCTCCTTAGGTATTGCTTTAGCATTGACTTGTTAGCAACGCTCTACCTCCGCTGATATGACCGTTTCTAAATCGTCGATGAAATCAAACAGAAGCTCAAGGATTTGCTCGTTCGTAAGCTCAACATAACTGGTTTCCTCCCTAAGGGTCTTTAACCTCTTTTTAATCCAGCCCGAGAGCTTTAGCGCACGGGCTTCAGCAAGTAGCTCTTGCACTCTTTCGTATCTCCTGAACCAGTCCATTAAAAAGGGATATGGGGGGTTAAGAATCCGCTCTGCTAAGACCCCGTGCCCCCTGAGAAAGTTGAGGAAATCATGGTTTTCCCTCAGGGACACTGCAAGGGCTTCCATGCTTCTTCCAATGGTCTTAACTTCCTTCATGGCTCTTACCTCCTTGGGTTGATAGGTATAAATATATCACAAATAGTGAAGGTTGTCAAGTCAAATTGTGAAACTTGTCATGACTTTGGTCTGGCGTAAATTGGGGAAACTAAACAAAGGGGGTAGAGTTATGAAGAAAGTGCTTCTTGTACTGGTAGTGCTGGGTGGCGCTTTTGCTCTTGACCGCTTGTATGACTACAGACTTCCTAAGTCCTCACGCCCTTACAAAGATTACTGGGGGAACAGCTACAAACACTACGACAACCTGTGGAAGGACACAGACAGGGATGGGGTAATGAATTACTACGACTACAACGACAGAAACCCAAACATCTGGACACCTTACCAGAAGGGGTATAAGAACTGGGATTGGTGAAACAGGATTATCTTGTTCTTCTGTGGCGCTGTATATAATCAATAAAATCGTCTAATAGGTAAGCTTCTACCATAAGGTCAGTGCGCTTTGGGTTTCCAAGCCTTGAAGCGGGATACATCTTCATGTTAGTAATGGAAATAAAGATGGTTGCCACGACTTCCATATAAAGAAGATTAAACTCACTACCGCTATAATGAAAGACATATCACTCCACCTCCATAGGCTCTATTTTGGGGAGTTTTTTCAATACCCTGCCGAGGACTTTAATCTCTTCGGTGAGTTTCTGGGGTGCATATTTGCGATTATCAGGGACGAGTTCCCACTGGTTGTCTACTTTGTGCACCCTGCGGATAAATAGACCGTTGCCCTGGCTGGCAAAAAGAAATATGCCACCCTCGTAAAGCTGTAAGTCTGTGGGGTCTACAAGGACAAGCCAATCCTTTGGAATGGTCGGCTCCATGCTATCACCTTCCACCTCAAAGGCGCTGACCGTTTTCTTGGGGAGCTGTGTCCTTTTTATGAGAGTATAGTCATCGGTTATAACTTCTCCGCCCGCTCCTACCCCAGTTATTATTGGTATGGCTATGTATTCCCTTTCTATTACTTCGGGAGAGGGTGGATATTCCTTAGTGGGTTCTTCCTCAATAAAGTAGACTTCAGGGATATTTAAAGTTTCCGCTATTTTGCGAAGTATAGCGGGGGATACCGCTCTTTGATTGTTGATAATCATGGACAACCCAGACTGAGTTAGCCCCGTTAGTTTGGCGAGGCGGTATATGGATAACCCCTTTTCTTGTAAAAGCTTCTTCAGTTTTTCACCTATAAAATATCCCCGCCGCGTAGCTTTCATCTCTATAAGCTTAACCATCCGTTAACCTCCACACAAGACGCACAATTTGACTTGACATGCTTAACTAATCGTGATATATTCAAGATAATGGTAAAACAGACAGAGCTGGCAAGGAAAATCGGAAAGGCTCCTTCCGCAATCTCCCAAATCCTACATAAAAAGAGGCGGGCGGATCTGCCAACTGCGGTGGCTATTGAAAAAGCCTCTGATGGGCAGCTAAAGGTAGAGAAGCTTGTCCGTCCAGAGGTAGCACAAGCTCTAAAAGAGTATTTAAGGCTAAGGTGTCCATCCATGCCTAAAAATGTAGATGTGGGAGAGGAAGATGTTAGTAAGTGAGTTAAAGGACAAGCTTACAGACAGTCTAAATAAGGTAGTGAGGAAATACTCCGCAAGGGTGGTAGCAAAGGTTTTTAGAGTCAAACCCCCCACAGTCTGGCAATGGAGTGCGGGAGAAAGAGAAAATCCGCTGACCAAAACGCTGGAATTCCTGATGTGGCTAAAACACAGAGACCCCGAGATGTTTACGGAAATAGCGAGTGTTTTTATGCAGGTTGTAAGTGAAGAAGCTCACAAAACGCTCCAGATAAAAGAGTTCGCTGTAAAGCTCTTTAAGTACTACATAGATGATCACAAATACGATGTGAAGGAAAGGGCGGAGCTGGAGAGGGAGTTCAAAAGGCTCTTGGAGGAGGTAAAAATCTTGGAGGAGGTAAAAAGATGAAAGGAGAACAAGCAATTAAAATTTTATGGCAGACCCTCTTTCCTGTCAAGTTTGCGAAGGGGGAATATGCGGAAGTAATATACGACGACGGAGACAGGCACTTCAAGTATGCGCTCCACATTGAAACCCTTGAAGAACTTGAGGAATTTATAAGGGAATACAACGAAAAAGTAAACTTTGCCATATGTCCGAATACAAGGGAACCCAAAAGGTTGGCAAAAAGAACAGGCTACACGGAGATAAAGAGGCAAAAGGCTATCCTGATTGACATTGAAGACCCCGAGAGCCACACGCTAAAGAAACCCGAGGAAGTCCGACACTACATCATAGAGTTTGCGAAAAGCGTCCCTGAAAGCATACGGAAAGCTGTAAAGTTCTCAGCATATACGGGGGGCGGTGGACTGATTTGTATAGAGCTTTCCAGATGGGTTGAACGGGGCGAGATAGAGATAGTTTACGATTGGCTTCGGGAAAGGGTGAAAGACTTCAGGTATGTGGACAAGAGTAGTTTAAACCCCGCTCAAGCTCAGAGGCTCATAGGAACTATCAATGCAAAGTACAAAGTAGAGACTTTCATCTTCAAGCTAAACGAAAATTGTGAGTCTCTGGATGTAGATGCGATAATAACCGAGTTTAACGCAAGGCAAAATGTAGAGATAGAAAGGCATGCGGAGATAGAAAGGCACAAGGGGAAGATCAAGAATATTGAGGAGATTGTAAGGGAGATAAAGAAAAGGATTAAGTTTAAAGACCTCGGACTTGAGGGCGAAGATTACGGGTATTATGAGAGAATATCCTGTCCCTTCCACCCTCCTGACAGAACCCCCTCCTTTGTGATTTACCACAATGGGGATGGAGATGTGGGAGTTGACTTCCACACAGGAGAAGCCCACGACATCATAGGCATTTATCAAAAGCTCTATGAAAAGGACTTTATAACTGCAGTAAGAGAACTTGCACAAAGGGCTGGCATAAAGGTTGTCCTGAGTTCGGAGGAAAAGAAAAAACTTCAAAAAGAGCAGGCACTTGCGGACTTTGACCCGCACGCCTACATAACAGAAGAGCTAAAAATAAGGTCTGCTATCCGCTACAGAATAAACGGCGAGTACCACTTTGATTTCTTTGTGGAGAACAGAGAAGGAGAAGTTGTAAAGCTCTCTGAGAGCCTCTTTAAACTGCAAGAGTGGAGATATAGTCTCCGACTTTTTGGAGCGCACACAGGCTATAAACCTGCACCACTCCCAGCGAAGGCTCAGGAAGAAGCCTGGGAGCTGGTGATAGATGCTTTGTTTGAAGTGTCTGAAAAGGACGAAGAGTTTGATAAATCTGAGCTTCCCTGGGAATTGGAGGAACTACAAAGGGTTATAAGGGAAGCACCCGCAACGGATATTATGGATGACTTTGTCCTGTCCAAGAGCAGGTATGTAAAACTGGTGGTGGGGGATACGGTATATGTTAGCCTTACCGCACTATTGCGTCGGTTAAAGATAAACCCCACCTTTGAACGCATAAACCTTAAAAAGGTGTCTCAGCTCCTCAGGGAGCTGGGCGCCAAGCCAGAAAGGATTTATGTGGACGGCTACCGCATAAGAGCATGGAGGCTACCGGAAGGGGACTGGAGGGTTGTGGACACTATGGACACCACTGGACACTACAAAGGAGATGGTAGTGTCCACAAGGAAAGCCTTGAAACACGGGGCGCTGATGGATTTGTGGACACTATGGACACCATTGAGGAGGACGAAAAAAAAGTGATGAAAAAAAATTCCATTGAAAATGGGTGTGTGGTGTCCACAAGTGGGCATATTCAAAATGTTGAAACTCAAGCATTTGAGATAGGTATGGACACTATGGACAGTATGGACACTACCACTGGTGGGCAAAGTGTCCAGAGGGGGGACAAGAAGGTTGACGAAGACGATGACGACCTTAGTTGGCTGAACTTTTAGGATAGGAGGACTGGCTGTGGTAGAGAAGATAATAGGCCCTCCAGGAACTGGGAAAACGACGCAGGTGGTAAAAAGAACTGCAGAACTTGTAGGCCGCGGTGAGGTCAGGACTGATAAAATATGCGCTACTTCGCTGACAAGAGCCACAAAGTGGGCTCTCTTAGGAAAATTTCGCTCTAAGGGGGTCAACATAGGCGAGGAGAACATAAGAACGCTTCACTCTTGGGCATACAAGAGCTTTCTAAAAGATGGAAAGAAGCCACGCATCGTAAGTCAGAAAGAAATAGCTGAGTTTTTTAAAAACAAAGGTTTTGAGTATGAAATTCCTGACACAAGTGGGCAGGAAAACGAATATGCGGTTTATGAAACGGGGAAAGATGGAAACAGGCTTTTACAGATGTTTAATTTGGCGAGGATTACATGGGATGGGGAAGCCCCTTTAAGGCACACAAAGATGGTTTATAAACAGGTGGAGCAAGATTGTCCTGTTTCTTTCAGGACTTTTGTTTTGCTCTTTAAAGACTATATAAACTGGCTTAGGGACAACGATTTGTATGACTATACAAGACTACTGACGGAAGCCTTCAAGGGGGGTCTCTCTATTCAGGGGGACCTCCTCATACTTGATGAGTTTCAAGACCTCGGGAACCTGCACAACCTAATCGTAAAACGGTGGTTTGAGAACTTCAAATATGTCCTTGTGTGCGGCGATGACGACCAAGCCATCTTTACCTTTGCAGGCGCAACTCCAACCCACCTGATAAACCTACGGGGGGATAGAGAGTATGTCCTGCCTGTAAGCTATAGGCTACCAAGGGGAGTACATGAATTGGCTGAAGGGGTAATTAGTGCTAACAAGCAAAGAATACCGAAAACATTTAAGCCGAGGGATGAGACTGGAAGGGTCGACACACTTTTTAGCCTGGAAGACGCACTTGCCTTATTGCAGAATGGTGAAAAGAAAAGCCTTCTCCTTGCACGAAATAACTACTTTGTAGAACAGTGGAAGGAGATTTTGGATAGCTACAATATTCCTTATAAGGAAATTGGGAAACATGTTCCCATTCCCGCTCTCGCTACACATCTAAGAACGCTTAAAAGGATTAAGGAAGGCAAACCCGTTGACGACAAAGACATAATAACTCTTATTGCTTACCTGAAGGGGGCTATAAGAAAGCTAACGGGTAAAAAGCAGATAAGGACACACTTAATAGCGGAGATAGGAGAGTGTATAAAGAAGAGACAGTGGACAGGCACAGCGGGACAGGTAGCATACTGGATACTAACGCGTTCGCCTGAGGAACTGTTTACGGAACACGACGCCAAAGTAATAAAAAAATGGGAGAAAAGGGTGGAAGACCTCCATAAATGGCTAAACCCTGCTATACAGGTTGGGACAATACACAGCGCTAAGGGGCTGGAGGCGGACAGGGTGATTTTAGATACACGCATAACAAAAAAGGTAGTTGAAACCTTTATGCAGGAACCTGAGGCAGAAAGGAGAGTGCTTTATGTGGGTATAACAAGAGCTAAAGAGGAATTATACCTTCTACGGCTTGCGAAGTCTTACACATACGAACACTTAGGGTTGCTGTGAGGGGAATATGAGTAGGATAATGACTATAGACCCGGGTTATTCCGCTCTGGGCTATGCTGTTGGGGAAGAAAATAAGCTGATAGAATACGGAACTGTATATTTTAAAGGGAAGGAAGAAACAAGGCTGACGGAGATATACTTAAAAATAAAAGAGCTTATACAGAGGCACAACCCTGATACTGTCCTGATTGAGGATTACAGAGTTTACAAAGATGGATACAAGGGCAAACACAAGACTGCAATTGTGGTAGGAATAATCTGTGCTATTGCATATGAACACAAAATTAAACCCACCTTTGTCTTTCATAACAGCTGGAAGGCTAAATTTCAGCGGGTCTATTTCACAATAGTAAATAGACTAAGCGAGGAATGGAAAAAGGCTTTGGGGGAAGGTAGTGAACACAGCAGAGACGCTGTAATGATGCTCCTACCTGAGGTGGTTAGTTTGAAAGCTTTGCTAAAAGGAGGGTAGCAATGTTGAAGGAGTTCTATAAGCGTGGGCAGAGGGTCAGACATACAAAAATAGGTGAAGTCTTAACCGTCGTCCGAGACGAAGGGGGTGTGAAGGTTGTAGTAAGGGACAAATACGGGCTGGAGCTGGAAGTATTGAGGGATAACCTTGTGCCTTCAGGGGGTTGTGAGAATGATAGCAGTTCTTGTTAGCGGTGGGAAGGATAGCACAGCAACGCTTCTTGTAGCTCTGGAGAGGTTCCCGAAGGAGAGAGTTATTCCCATCTTTACGGACACAGGCTGGGAAAGTTCTATTACATATGCGTATCTTAATTATCTTGAAACGAAGCTCAGTATTGAGATAGTCAGGCTCAAAAGTAGAAAATGGCAAGACCTTCTCACATGCATCAAAGAGAAAAAGATGTTCCCACATGGCAATCAGAGGTTTTGCACCTACCACCTCAAGCTTATACCGACTGCTGAATTCTTAGCTGAACATCCAGAGATAGAGGAAGTATGGCTTGGAATAAGAGCATCCGAGAGCTTCAGAAGAGAGAAGAAATACGGAGACCTTACACCTGAAGACACTTACTCTTATGTAGAAACTGCCACGGGTTTGCCCGCAGAGTTAAGGCAGAAGATAAAGCACCTTAGAGCCCGCCTCCCAATCGTGGACTGGACAGAGGAAGAGGTTTTCAGGTTCCTGAAAGAAAAGGGAATAGAGAGAAACCCGCTCTACGATATGGGACACTCCCGTGTGGGCTGTTATCCCTGTATTCTCGGAGGACTTCGGGAGTGGAAAGCGTGCTGGAAGACGGAAGAGGGAAGAGCAAATATCCTCAAGCTCATAGAGTTAGAGAAGGAACTGAGAGAAATGGGCTACAATGGACGGATAAAAGATAACTACGATGGGGAGAAGCTCTTGAGGCTCTTGAAGATGGAAGATGTCCAGGGAGACCTGTTTAAGGAGGAAACTTGTGAGTTTTGCAAGGTTTGAAAGCGGTAATGGGAGTTCCCCTCCCGTGGCGCCAGCCGCAATTGCTCCCCCCCGCCGTCAAGGGCGTGTGGCGGGCACGTCCGAGCCGAGGAGGACAGGGGAAGTGCCCTGATTACCCGCCCCTCCCTCGGCAGGCGGGGGATTAAAGGAGGTGTAAGATGAGGGAAGAAAAAACGCTAAAGATCAAAGCTAAGAGCGATTTTGAAATCAAGATTCTCCGCAAGATCATAAACGGAGAAATGAACGGTTTTATCAGGGGCGACTATCTCTATTACGAAGCGGGAAATGGTTTTCTATGGATCAGGGTTGAGGTTGAGATAGAAAAAGAAGCAGAGGAGGGTCGGATGAAAGAGATAACCTTCATAGATCTGATCAAAGCTCTCGTGTGGTTTCTGGTTTTGCTGGTGTTTATGGTTCTGGTAGTGGTAGTGGTGAGTAAGGTTATTTAAGGAGGGTTGTGGATGGAGGAGCTTGTAGCAAAAGCTTTAGAGTTAGCGAGGGAGGGGCTACCTTCCCGCAGAAAGCTTATGGAAAAGCTAAAAGTTTCCGAGGCTCTGGCGAGAGAAATAAGGGCAATAGTGAAGTATCTCATGATGAAAAACGGGAGTGAGCCGATAAGCTTTGACCTAAACCCTGTGGACATTATAGACATCCCAGAACCTCTGGACAAAAACGATAGGGGACCATACAGGTTAAAGGGATACAGAAGAATAGGCGTTATCTCGGATGTGCATTTCCCTTATCACGATAAGACTGCGCTCAAGACCGCATTAAAAAAGCTTTATGAACTGGAAATAGACACGCTGGTGATGAATGGGGACATTGTGGACTTTTATTCTGTTTCCTTCTGGGAAAGGAGACCTGACAGGCGGAACCTTCAAAAGGAAAGAGAACTTGCCCTGATGGCTTTTGATCGGATAAGGAAGATCTTTCCTGATGCTGAAATAATCTATAAGGAAGGGAATCATGAAGAGAGGCTTGCGAGGTTTTTATCACGAAAAGCCCCCGAACTCTATGACATAGAAGAACTTCAAACAGATACTTTTTTGAGACTCAAAGATTTTGGCATCGTTTACGTCAAGGAGAAAAGAAGAATTGAAGCGGGGGAGCTGGACATTATACACGGGCATGAATACAGAAGCTTTGCAAGTGTAAACATAGCTATCTCTTACCTGAGAAAGTCATTCAGAAACATCCTGATTGGACACTTCCACAGGAGACAGGAGGACACAAAGAAAGACATAAGGGACGAGCTTTCGGGAGCTTGGGTCGTGGGTTGCCTTTGCGATCTCAAGCCCGACTACTCCCCTAACAACGAATGGACGCACGGGTTTGCTTTTGTGGAGCTTTTTGAAAACAAGCATTTTCAGGTCAGAAACTTTTTAATACAGGGGGAGGAGGTGTTTTAATGAGACTGTTTAAAGAGTTGAGCGATAGCGAGCTTTTGTACTGCAGGGAGATTGCAAAGAAGATAAGAATAGCAAACAGAAAATACGAAAGGGCCTGCGAAATTTTAAACGGGGGGCGTTCGGTGATAACGATCGGGCAGGGTAAACCTGCGAAAAACCATGTGGAAAACGCTTATGTGAACAAGGTTGTCTGGCAAGAGTTTCTTTCCGCTCTGGATGAAAGCGAGAAAAAGCTTGTTGAAGAAATTGTGGAGGGGCTGGACTACTTTACAAAGGATGAACTTCTAATGCTGGGTAAGATAAACAGCACGGGGCAAATGCTGGGGCTGTGGTAGAGCCATCCGAATTATGGGTTATTACGATTTGAGATGGCGGTGCAGATCTATCAGATATTCTAAAGCTTCTATTAAAGTTGGGTCTTTATTCGTCGTTGTCAAAAGAGCTTTTCGTGTTTTGTTTTTGTATGCACGAAGAACGAGAAGTCGCTTTTTCTTTACAAGTGTAAGAGAAGAAGCTGAAAGGATTTCGGGGAGTTTTTTGAAGAGCTGAGCTTTCTTAAGGAGGGTTTGGTCTATGTATTTTAGCAAAACATCAAGGGGGTAGTAGGTTATCTCAAGTTCTTCTGAAGTAAAGTCTTTACTCGTGATAGTTATACTCGTCTGTATCGGTGAAAAACGAAGGGAGATAGGAATTTCAAAATCGGGGGGCAGGTCTTTTAAGTGTTGTTGTATCGTTTTTCTAAGGTTTTCTTCTACCTCCTTTAGCTTCCCCTCCCCCACAAGCTTAACAGCCTCCCCCCTTGTGAGGGAGAGGCTTGTGTATGTAGGAGGTTCTTCGTGTAAATACTTGACGAGTTCGTATTTGAAAAGAGCTTCATTAAAGCTCATGAGGATCCTCCTCTGAAGAATTTTAAGACATCCCCCCTGTAATGTTTTGGGTCTATGTTAGGGAAGTGCTTTACGAGGTGTTCATACTGTTTTACGATCTCATACTCTTCGTCTTCCTTCAGAAGCTCTTCTCCTTTAGCTTTGCGGAGAAGATAGTTATAAAGGAATATGAAAAGCCCCTTCTGCACCTCAACCTCTTCAACCTCTTTGCCGAAAAGGGAGAGGAATATCTCTCTGAATGTCTCTTTAGAGAGCTCCTTTTCAAAGGGTAAAAGGTATCTCTTTAGAACCCCGAGTCTCTCCCTCGCTTCTTTCCTTGAAAGGGGGGAGACGAATTTGTAAGCGGTTATTACAACTTCTGCGTTAAGCATTTTGTAGCACCTCCTCAAAAACATTACCCTTCAGGCAGTTCAGCTTCACGAGAGGCTTTCCCTCTTTCTTCAGGAAGAGAACATCCCCCTCCTTCGTGAGAACCGCAAGGGCTACAGAGGGGGAGGGCTGAATAACGATTCTATCGATTGTCCTCTTCAGCTCTTCGTCCCTGAGATGCTCGTTTCTCACGACAACAACGGACTTTCTCGGAGAGGTAGAAATGATAGACTCGTAGATAGAGTGAACGAAGCATGAGGTATAAGGATTGTTAAACTTCTCCTGAATCTTTTTACAGAATTCGCACTTGTCATATCTGATGTGGGTTATGTAGGGATTCTCAGGATCGGGTTCTGTTGTTTTTTCGATCGTCTCATCTCCATCTATTACCCTTTTAGCGGATTTGAGAAGAGATTCCACTTTTTCTATATCTTTTGGGGTTGGCTCTTGGGGATCATACGATTCTATCGTGTAGTTCTCATACACCTTCCCCTTCGTAGCGTCAAGTATCAAGATAGCTTGTCTTCTTACGATCTTCCACCCCTTGTGAACCGAAGCGGGATACCAGTCCAGCATCCCTTCAACCTTTAGTTTTCCCTTTTCCCACTCCTCCCTTTCCCTTGCTGAGAGCCAGACAATCGCTATTTTCGAGGGATCATACACTATCAATTCAGGGTATTGACCTCCCGTAAGGGTGTATTCCCAGCCTTCCTGTGACAGCTCAGGGATCTCTTCGATCCCCTTAAGAACATATCCTCCCTTCTTGTTATCCCACTCTTCCGGGTTCCTGACCTCCGAGGAGTAAACCCTATAACCTTCTGCTTCCTTGACAAGCTTCCAGATCTTCATAGCTCTACCTCCTTCCCGCCTTAGTTTTTCCCTCCCCAGCGGCGGGAACTGGGGAGAGGGAGGAACCCCTCCAGCCTGTCCCCCAACGAGGGAGGGACAGGGAGCAGGGAGCTAAAACTCAAGCCCATCGAGTTCTTCGAGCGTTTCTTCTATCAACTCTTCAAGTCTCTGTAGCCTGGCTCTTTTGCCCCACTCGCGAGGCAGCCAGTCCTCAAGGAAGGATGGACAAAACCGCCTCACAACAGCTCCCCTGCCAATAAAATGACTCCGCACATACATCTCGTCATCCACGGGGTCATACTGTAGAAAAACGGGCGCAGCGTCGGTGCTGTTTCTTTCGAGAAGATATAGTATCTCTTCGAGTAGTTCTCTTTTCTGTTTCTTGCTAAGCTTCCTCCATGCCTCTGCTATAACTTCTTTTCTGACCGTCCTCATAGCTCTACCTCCTTTTGGGCTAACTCCCCTTTCGGGGTTGTTGCCCTATTCCTGTATATTACTATACCCCATCAAGGGTATATTGTCAAGTCCCTTTTTTATGATCTTCGTCATATTCTGTAAAATTGTATAGAAGGCTTGAGAGACTAAGGTCGGCGTATCTTTCTGCTGTTTTCTCTATGAACTTCTCACGCCATTTTCCTATTCCTTTCGTGCGCGCACTTTTTACATACTCACGGATTTTTTCAAGATTACTCAGTTTAAAAACGGGAACGGAATACTTCTGCAGGAGTTTCTCATTTGCATAAACCCAGAAAGGAAGGGGAACTAAACGGAAGCCTTTCCACCTTATAAGGGGAGGGTATTTGTTTGTTATAGCAAGCTGTAAATAGCTTGTGAGCGGGACTATAACATTCAGATCTCCTTCTTTTTTCAGAACAAGTATGAATTCTGGAGGGGTCATGAAAAACATCCTGACCTGTCCCTCCTCAGACTCTACCCTCTCCTCTTCTTTTACTTCAAACATATCTTTCCCGAGGCTCTTCTCGTAAAGCCTGTAGAGCTTCTTTTGCAGGTCACTCATGTTTGCACCTCCTTTTTTTCTATTTTTTAGATAACCCCCTTTTTCTGCAAAATCTGACACTTCTTTATATATACTCAAAACTGATCTTAATCATATTTCAAAAGTGCTGAAAAAGCCTTGTCTCAAGGCTCGCAGAGCTCTTCCCAAAAGCTCCCGACTTCACCACCATATACTACAGGTTCAAAAAACTCAGCAGTAGCTATCTTGAGGAGTTAATACACAAAACTGCTCAAGAAATAATCCAGAGCCTTGAAGCAAAAGAGTTTCACTGCATTGTAGCAGATGGAACGGGCTTTGGAAGGGAGGTTAGAGCTCATGTGAAAACTGAAGCTCTTATTGGGATAGTGAGAGGTAAATCTGTAGCGGTTGGAGTTAAGGCAGGTGTAGCATATTCGGACGAAAACAGGCTCTTGCTGGAGATACTCAAGGATTTTCCTTTCAGAAGCTCTTACTTTGTAGGAGACGCCTACTATGGTAAGTCTGTGGAGGTGCTAAAGAGAGTAAAGAAGCTTGGCATGAAGGCTGTAGTCCCTGTGAGGGACACCATGCGTAGGAAGGTGAGGGACGAGTATAGGTTATGGGTTAAAGGGAATTACGAGAGGATGAGGAAGGTTTACAAGAAGTATCGCTACAGAGTGGAGCAGTTTTTTGGGACTATCAAAAACCTTTTTGGGGACAGGGATAGGGTGTGTGATTTTCACATAGCGAGTCTTTATGTGCTTGGCAGGTTTGTGCTGTATAACCTGATGGTTCTTGCTGAACTCCTTTTATTGTCCCTGAAGCTTTTGAGGGTTATGGTGTTTTTCAGACACTGGAATACAAGCGCTTGGGGAATTTTTAAACACTCTCCTCAAGCCCTTGACAATCTGACCACTTGACATATCTTTAAATTATCCCATAGTATTACAAAAAGAAATCAGGATTTAATCCAAAAGCACAGAGCTGGAGGCTACACATGCGCACCGCTCACCTTCGCATAGTAGAAAAGCTACTGGACTATTACCGCAATCCCGAAAACTGGGGCAAAAGTCTGAAACAAGTCGCACAGGCTTTCGGACACTCTTATCCTTATATATTGAAGTGCATACAGCTTTACGGTACCGAGCGCTTCAGAAAAGAGAAAGATGCAATTTATCACGAAATACTTTCAGAAGCTTCAAACATTGCGATTGCAAGACTTTACGAGATGCTTCTGTCAGAAGATAAAGAAGAGTTCAAACAAGCTCAGGCAGAGGTAAGACAATGGTATAAAACTGTTTTCGGAGAGAAGCAATATCATACACATGAGGCTGGGGACAAGCTCAGCACACTACTTAGCGCACTCGCAGAGATAAGGCAGAAATATGCAAAATGAAACTATTGAAGTTCTTGATTTATTGCTGTCTAAACCGCTTCCAGACCTTGCAGAGCTACTCTTTCCTCACTACTGCACGCATAAGCCTGCAGACATTCATTACGAACTTGCTGAGCTACTTACAGAGAGCAAGCAAAATCTTGTCATAGCTTTTCCGAGAGAGTTCGCTAAATCTACATACGTGTGGATATTCTTCCCAGCATGGAACATCCTGCACTGTAAATATAGATACATTGTTTACATAGCAAGCTCAAAAGAGCGTGCAGAAGAACAGCTCAGAAACCTGCGTGCCGAAATAACGGCACACCCACTTCTTTCAAGTCTCATCGAGATAAAAAAAGACAACGCTGATGAGCTTGAATACCTTGACCTTGCAAGCATGAATCGGTGTCTCATCAGGGCTTACGGCGCAGGGCAAAATCTCAGGGGCATCAGATACCATGAGAAAAGGCCCGATATCGTCATACTTGATGACATAGAAGACAGTGAGAGCGTTCAGTCTGAAACTCAGAGAAAAAAGCTCAAAGAGTGGTTTCATGCGGATGTGAGACCTCTGTCTTCAACTGGTAGGATTTTTGTTATAGGTACAGTTCTACATGAGGACAGCCTTCTGAACAACCTTCTCACTAACCCCCCCTTTAGCTTCAGGGGGCTAAGATACGGCATCATTGATGAAGAAGGAAAGCCGACCTGGGAGGACAGATTTACACTTGAGTGGATAGAGCGCAAACGGGAAGACTATAGAGCGCAAGGGCTTTTGCATGTGTTTTATAGAGAGTATATGAACATAGCCCTTGCGCCTGAAGAACAGATATTTAAAAAAGAATACTTTCAATACTACGATCCTGTGCGCCTTGACACTTTAAACTTTAACATCTTCACAACCGTAGACCTTGCCATTTCTAAGTCCGACACTGCAGACTTTACTGCCATAGCGACTGTAGCGGTCAGCCCAGAAAACCACTGGTTTGTGCTTGATATAGATTACGGGCGCTACGACCCGAGCGAGCAAATAGAAGCGATATTTAGAGCTGTAAAGAAATACAAACCCTTGATAGTGGGTATTGAAAAAGTGGCGTATCAATCAGCCCTTGCCCACTTCTTGCAAAAGGAAATGCTCGCACGGGGACTTTTCTTTAGAGTGCAGGAGCTGAAAGCTGAGAAAAAGAAAGAGCTTCGTATACAAGCTCTGCAACCGAGATTTACCATAAAAGCGGTCTGGTTCCCTGCAGGCGCACATTTCCTTACGGAGCTTGAGAGCGAGCTCTTGATGTTCCCGAGGGGCAAGCACGATGACCTTATAGACGCCCTTGCCTACATGGAGCAGATAGCCTATCCACCGATACATCATTCGGAAGGGGAGCTGCCTTCATGGAGCTTATAGACCCAATTAGGAGGTACGAATGAAAATAAAAGACGAAGAAAAGATTTTGTCGTATGTTCTTGCTGACATACAGAACGCTGAGAACTTTTATCAACAGGTAATAGAACCGAAGCTTATTGAAAGATATCAGCTCTACAACGCAGACCCTGAGTACTACGCTCAGAAGTTCCCCAAACTCTTCCAGCGTTCAAAAATAACACTGACAGACATAGCTGATACCATTGAGTGGGCTATGCCGTCATTGATGCGGATATTCTTCGGTGGGGAGGATGTGGTAAGTATCGTGGGGAGGCAGGCTGAAGATGTCAAGAAGGCGGACATTCTTCAAGAGCTCATCAACTTCCAGATCCAGAACCAGAATCAGGGATTTCTGATATTTTATAAGTGGTTTAAGGATGCGCTGATAGGCGGGCTTGGGGTAGTAAAGTGCTACTGGGAGAGGGAATACGAAACACAAAAGAAAGAGATAGTACTGGGGTGGGATGAGCTACAACTTGCTCAGCATGATCCTACCGCAGTTGTAGAGAGCGCTCAAGACCTGGGAAACGGCATTTACAGAGTTGCGCTGAAGATCAGCAGGCTTTCAAAAAATCAACCTTGCCTTGAGAATGTCCCAGCTACAGAGTTTATATTTCACCCATCAACGCTGTCAGTTAAAGACTCACCATTTGTAGCGCACAGAAAAGTTGTGACCGTTGACTATCTAAAAAGAAAAGAGAAAGAGGGCATTTACAAGAATGTGGATAAGGTGATAGAAAGTGCAAGCTCGGACGATTTGCGCTATACACAGATGGCAGATTATTATCTCAAGCCTTACAAAAAGTATGCGGTTTCTGAGAGTGATCAGGATCTGGCAAGAAGAAAGGTCTTGCTCTATGAGTGCTACACGAAGTATGACATCAATAACGATGGTTTGCTGGAAGATGTCATAATAACAGTTGGCAACAATACAATACTAAGAATACAGGAAAACATCTACGGCAGACCTCCGTTCTTTGTTTTAGCACCGATCCTTGAACCTTATCAGCTGTGGGGCAAATCCTTTGCGGATGTTCTAAAAGATATTCAAGACCTCAAAACAGCACTTGTCAATCAGATTATTGTAAATGTCGGCATGAACAATGACTACAAGATTGCAATAAATGACACACTTGTGAATGTGCAAGATATTGTAAATGACAAACCTGTTATCAGGATGAAGGCTGGGGCGGACATAAGGCAGGCTATCATGCCTCTGCCAACGCAACCATTAGCACCTTGGAGTTTTAACTTCCTTGAATACATAGAAGGCACGAAAGAAAACAGAACTGGGATAACACGCTACAATCAGGGGCTTGATGGGCGGTCTTTAAACAAAACCGCATCGGGAATCTCTATGATAATGCAAGCTGCGAACCAGCGCCTGGAACTTATAGCCCGCATATTTGCAGAAACTGGGATTAAAGACCTTTTCTCTTTCCTTGTTTATCTGAACCAGCAATTTATAGACCAGAAGACAGTCATAAGGCTTACAAACAAGTCTCTGCCGATAGCTCCCGATGACCTGAGCGGAGAGTTTGACGTTGTCATTTCCGCTGGCATTGGAGTTGGGACAAAACAGACAAACATGGCAAACTTGCAATTACTGCTACAGCTGTATCCTAAACTGCTACAGCTCGGCATAGCAACACCTAAGAATGTTTACAACCTTGTTAAAAAACTCATTGAAGAGATGGGCTACAAGAATGTGGATGACTTTTTGCAAGACCCTGAGCAGGCACAGATGAAAATGATGATGGGGGGATTAAATGGAGGAATTACAGGAGAGATTGGTATTCCTCAGGGAGGAATACCTCAAGGGGTTAACAGCTCAGCAGGTGAAGGATTGCCTCAGTGAACTTTTTGAGGAACTTCGCAGATACTATTTTGAGGAGTGGAGGGGGAGTGATCCAGAAAAGTGGGGGGAGATCAAATTCAAGCTTGAGATCTTAGACAGATTTGAGGCAGTACTCACCTCTCGCATACTCGGGGGAGAGACCGCCAAAAAGGTTATTGAGGGGGGTTAGACATGCCTATTACAGGGCTTTCTTCATCCACTTTAAAAACCAGATTCTTTAACATCCTCGCTGGAGGAAATGCAACAGATCTGGAAAACTTCCTTTCTCAATTCACAAGTGCTTATGACAAACTGGTTCTTAACTCCGAGATTTTCTCCAACCCTGCGGTGATGGATGCGGTTGTAAACTCCCCACAGCTGGCTACGGTTTTTAACTCCACCACTGCGTTAAACATGTTCTTTGCATCCTCTGTTGCTATCACTCAGCTGGGACGATCTTACAACGGCATTCAAACTCTTGCGCAGAACGCACAAGCCATGAGGAGTGCCATACAGTCGCAGGAGCTTTTAAATCTCATCAGTAGAAATCCTTCATTTAGACAAATCTTTACCAGTAGCACAGCTATACCCAGTAAGTCTGTGCCTACTATGACCTCCAATACCACACCTGAGGGGCAAGCGCTGGGCAGTTCTATTTACAGCTCCAGTAACGATTTCTATAAGGCTTTTGACAAAAATAGTACCACCCTCTGGGAGCCTGCTACCCCCAATCCTAGTGAATGGGTCGGGTATATGTTTTCTGTCCCCGTTTTTGTGCATACGCTATCTTACACAAATATAGAGAATATAAATCTGTGTGTGGTGCAGAGAAGTTCAGATGGTACCAGTTGGGAAGATATTTTAACCTTTTCTCCCGCGCTGCGTTTGGCTACTCCAGTTCAGCTACCCCTTCCGCTTCTAGTAAATTACTACAAATACTACCGAATATTAACAGTAAGCACATCTGGCTACCCGCTGATTAGGGAGCTTGATTTCAGTGGCTTCACGCAGTAAGGAGGAGGATGATGATATTTGTGATAATAGATAAGCAAACAAAAAGGGTTCTTGGTTTTACTTATTCTTCCGAGTATAAAACGTATCACCCTGAAGTGGAGCTTATTCAGATTTCTCAGGATAGCGAAGTTTTTCTTTCCGCAACGCCACAGTCTTATGTTTATGACGCGTCAACAAACAGTTTTGTAATCAAATAAGGAGGGGAAGACATGGATGAGCACAATCAGGGGACTCCTGTGGAGCAACCCAAAGCACAAGAAGAGCAAAAGCCCGAGATAGCCCTTACGCATGAGGGTGAATTAAGCGTTGACCTGTCAAGTTGGGGACTCTCCGAAGAGGAAGGAGAGCAACCCGAGAAGCAGGAAACGCAGGAGCAGGCTCAGGGAGAAAAGCAGGAGTACTACACTCCTGAAGAGATACAAAAGATAGGCATTGACAAGCTTGACCCCAACAGAATACCCCCTGAGCTTCTGCCGTGGTATAAGTCCATGCAGGCGGATTATACCCGCAAGACGCAGGCTCTTGCGGAAGAGAGAAAAGCAATAGAAAAGCTTCTGGACAAGGCTCTAACAGACCCAGAGCTTGCCAAGAGGTTTATTCAAGACCCTGAGCTTGTCCAGACAGCTCAGAAACACCCTCAGCTTGCTCAAAAACTGATGGCTGTAAGCCAACTAGCACAGCCCAAGAAGAATCCATTTGATGACATCGTGGAGCAAGCCAAGAGGATGGTGGAAGCCCAGTTTGGGGAACCCTTTGACGAGTTCAACCCTAAACATACGCTGGCTCTAACCCTTGCAGGACAGAACATATTGGCGCGGCAGGCACAGATGTTGCAAATTTACAACAGGATAGGAGAGATACGTGAGAAAGAGCCTGCCTTTGAAGAGATTGACAGACTTGCGGAGCAAAAACTGTACAGCTTGCCGTATGCGGAAGCGCTAAAGATAGAACGTGCTATAAAGGTAGGGGATATTGATACTGTTCTCCGTTTCTGGGAAGATGTCAGAAAAGAGTATTATCAGCAAAAGCTCACAACAAAACAGGAGCCTCCGAAGGTGGAGAGTGCTGGCACAGGGGAGGTGAAAACAAAGCCTTCCTTTGACCCAAGAGAACTTGCTCACCTCAGCGAAGAGGAAAAGGTCCGCTGGTTCATAGAGGCAGGTTTGGTGTAAAAAAACTTAGGGAGGGATAAACATGGCGCTTACAACTTACACTGCTGTAGGAAACAGAGAAGACCTCAGCGACATAATAACAAACATATCACCCACAGAAACACCACTTTACTCTATGTTTGGCAAGGCGACAGCGAAGGCTACCTATCATGAATGGATTGAGGACAGTCTCGCTGCCCCCGGAACCAACGCAATGGTGGAAGGCGCAAACTATCCCATCGCAGACCCGCAGACAAGGGTGAGAAAGGGCAACTACACCCAGATTTTCGCCAAGGGCTACGGCATTTCTGAAACTCAGGAGGCTGTTCTCAAGGCTGGCATAAAGTCCGAGATAGCTTACCAGATGCAGAAGGCTATGAAAGAGATAGCCAGAGACGTTGAGTATGCAATAATCAACAACACTGCCGCTGTTGCCGGAAACGCCACCACCGCAAGGCAGATGGGTGGCATTCAGGCATTTGTGATCACCAATGTCCTTGCTAACGGTGGTAGTCCAAGAGCCCTGACCGAGACGCTCCTGAACGACGGAATTCAGCAGGCCTGGCAGGCAGGCGGAAATCCTGATGTTGTGGTGGTATCTGGCAAGAATAAGAGAACTGTGTCCTCCTTCACTGCGGGAGTGACGAAAACCGTCGCTGCGGAAGATAAGAAGCTTGTTAGCACTGTGGATGTCTATGAGTCTGACTTTGGTCTTGTACGCATTGTAGCTGACAGGTGGATGCCTGACAGCAAGGTTTTTATCCTTGAAAAGGGGCGCTTTAAAATTGCGTACCTCAGACCCTTCAAACAACAGGAGATAGCAAAGGTGGGCGATAGGATAGAGAGAGTTGTGGTGGGTGAGCTGACCTTAGAAGTCAGAGCCGAGAAGGCTAACGCCATAATTGCGGATATAGCCTGATAGCGCACCGCCTGCCTCATCCGCTCAGCTCTACCTCCTTTGGTTGGCGGGCGCCAGCCCGCTTGCTTAATTCTTTTTGGAGTGAAAACATGGCTGTGATCTTTGACTACGATGAGAAGACAGGCAAAATAACCCTCACAAGGGTTGTGGATATAACGCCTTACCTCAGAGCAAACTACGAGGAGAGAAAGGAAATAGGCAAGGGTATTTCCAAATCTAAGGTCTGGCGTAAGGTGGCATCTATACCCATTGATGTGCTTATTTCTCACGGGATAGACATAAACGATGATGAAGCTATAAAAGACTTTATTAAAAAGCACCCCGAATACAGAACATCAGAGGGAGGATTTTGAAGATGGTGAAGATGAAAAAGCCTGAAAAACATGAGGCTACGCACTGGATCTTTGGCGTTGATGTGCTTGGCAAGGACATAATTGAAGTGCCTGAATACCTTGTGAGCCTCTTTGAGGAAGAAGGCTTTACAAGGATCTCTGATGAAAAACCGAAAAAAGAAAGAGAAAAAGAAAGAGGTTAGTAAATGACTGTAGCGGAGGCTGTATTAAGGCTCAGGACTTTGCTCAACGACCCCCAGGCAATTGAGTTCACAGACGCGGAGCTGATAAACTACATCAATCAAGCACAGGATTACATAGTCTTAAGCGCAGTTAACTTAGGTTTTCAGGGCTTTTTAAAAAATGTAAACCTGACCCTCACCAATGATCAGGCTCTGCTTCCCAGCGACTTTATCAGGGAGTATTCAGTTTCCGCTAATAACTACATTCTTAACTCTGTACCGCCTGACGCTGAGGTAACAGATAAAACTTACAAGATAATAGGAAACACGCTTTATTCTAAAAATGCGAGTGTGAGCCTCTACTACTTTTACTCTCTTCCTAATTACAGCAATCTCAGCGACACTATACAGATACCGCAGATATTTAACAACTTACTCTTTGAGATTTGCGTTTACCTTGCCAAGAATCGCATAGAGGTCCCTAACGCTTTTGATGTTCAGCTCTCCTCTCTGTACGAGCAAAAAATTGCTCAACTCGTTTCTGCCTACGGTATGTCTTTTATAGAAAGACCCATGCCTTTTTGAGGGCTAAAAGATGATCGTTTCAGCGATAAACTTTGCGGGTGTAGTGAATACCAAACCGCCCAATTCCCTTAATGCGAACGAATTGGTGAACTGCACAAACTTTTATGTAACTCCGTACGGCTCTTTAAAGGCGAGGAGAGGATTATCTCTGCTTGGTTCCCTTCCATCTGCAGATTTTAGATCCATCTGCTATTTTTCAAAGACCAATCTGTTGTATCTCGCAAGTGGGACAACATTGTACAGTTTTGATCCTGCCAGCGGACGCTTTACTGTTATAGGCAATGTTGATACTCCAGAGTGCAGTTTCATTGAAGCCTTTGGTAAGTTGTGGATTGCGGACGGAGGCAAGTTAAAGTACTACGATGGAACTACATTCGGGACAGTTGACGATTTCATTTACAAGACACAAACGATAGGGACAGGGGACGGGACTACCACATCTTTTACGGGCACACTTGCTACGCCTGTAACTCCTTCCTCGGTTAGTGTTAGTTATACTGTAGGTAGCACTACTTACACCGCAGTTGATGACGGGAAGGGAAATATTACAGGGGATTACATCAGTACAGGAACCGTAAATTATCAAACAGGTAGTATATCTCTTACTTTTTCTACCGCACCAGCTAATGGCACACAGATAAATGTAAAGTATTCCAATTCCGAAGTTATAAATGTTTTTGCTGACGATATAGCTTTTAAAGATGAACGAATTTATGTTGCTTACGGAAGCGATATATACATATCACTTGTGCGGGATCCTTCCGCGTGGTTTTTTATATCTGTAAACAAACAGGACGGTGCAAAAATAAAGGGGATTCATGTTTACTATGACAAGCTTGTTATCTTCAAGGGCGATCCCAAACCTGCTATTTATATTCTCTCTGGATACAACTTACAGACTTACACATTGTCAAGAGTGGCGCAGCATGTTTCAGTAAATAACAAGTATTCCGTCAGGCCTTTCTTAGGGGATCTGTATTTTAACTGGGGAAGGTCTGTTTACGCTCTATCCAAGCTGTTGGGATACGGAGAAGTGGAGCCTGTCCCATTGACATTACACTTTGATACCTACGACACAACATCGCAGGAGCGCTTTGCGCTTCCCTTACCCGGTGAATATGTTATCTTCTTTCTTTCCAGATCCGATGCGCTACCCTTTGCTTTTACGCCTGAGAGGAACGCATGCACCTTCCTTAACTTTGCGGTTCCGTGTGTATGTGGCGTTGTGGTAGGAACTGATGTGTATTTAGCTGGCGGGGGTGGCGTCTTCAAGTTTGCACCTATAAATACTGACGCTGGAATAAACATCGCTTATAGTGTTGATTTTGCACACATTGGGAATTACATAAACAACACACTGGTGAAACGCATTGCGATAAGGGTACTTCCATTCATGGATGGCGATCTGTCTGTATTTGTTAAAGGTAAACGTGTTCTATTCACACAGATAACTCCCCCCTCAGTTTGGGACAGAGCGCTCTGGGATAGTGCGAGGTATGGTACAGATACAAACACCCCAATTTATAAGAGACAGGTCATCTTTGGGCGCACTTTAGACTTTACAATGCGCACAGGCACCCCCCTTGAATTGTTTGCGTTTGAAATAGACATGGAGGTGAAGCATGGCTGATCCGATCGTCAGGCTGTATGATTTTCAGCCGGGAACAATTATAAAGAGTTCAGAGGTGGACAATGAACTGAATCAGCTTATCAGCTTTCTAAACAGGATCTGGACTAACGGGAGCTGGGACGGGGTAGTCTGGAAATTGCTCGCTCAGTATGTAAGTAGTGATAACTGGACAGTGAGCGACCTCCGCACCTTTCTTGCTGCCGCGCACAATCCAGATGGGACTATTAAGAGCGATGGAATAAGCGATGCGTTGATATACGCTCATAATCATGACTCCACAGCGCACCCTGAGGTGCAATCCGCACTGAGCCTTTTAAGTGCAGGCGTTGCCTTCTTTATGAGTTAGGAGGGGGAAGATGCTGGCGATTGCAAGTCTGAATAACCAGACAGATGTGGTAATTTACACTGCTCCTGCCGGTAAAACGGTATTTGCATTTGTTGATATTTACGCTGTTTCTTCAACAAACATTACGCTGAAGATCAACAACACAGTTTTTCTTAGTCAGCCCCTCTCCGCTGGTGTTAGCTTGTCCATAAAATTGATACTAAACGGGGGAGACAGCATAACAGCCTCCTCCACAGGTCAGGCTAACTTTTTTGTTCACGGTATAGTTCAGTAGGAGGTTAACAATGGGTTGGGTACCTGGTTGGGAAATTGATCCAGCAGATGTAGGTTGGGATACAGGCGGTTCTCGGTACTTCAGCATAAACAAAGATTTTGTGGACTGGGTACAGCAGAATCGCCCCGATCTGTACAATGCCGCAGTAAACCTTATTGATAAGGCGGGGGCAGTACAGGAAAGAAGTAATGGGCCGGCATCATGGTATAACATAGATTTTGCTTCTCCAGCAGCAAAGGGAGCCTTTAGTGATATTTATCGTGCAGCTACGCAAGCATATACAGCAGCTGCATTCGGAACTACCCCCGAAGCTCTCTATGGTCCTGGTGCGGGGCAGATTGGGAGTAGCAGGGGTGGATATTATGGCGGCGGGGGTGGATATTACGGCGGTGGCGGCGGTGGCATGTATGTCGCCACTTCGGGTGGGCAGAGCCTCTCTGGGAACGTGAACTTTTCCGGTCTTTACCCACCTATTCTGCAACAACTTGCTGACTTCCAACTCAGGCTTATGTCATCCCCAGAATTCCAGGATGTATTCAACACCATCCTTGGAGGGGGGGTAAACTCAAAAACGCTTTCTGCTTTTAATGATGTAAATAATAAACTTATAGAAAGCTGGAAAGATTTAACCCGCCCTGTCTTTCAGACAAATATACTTGGTGCGATAGAGGGGTTGGCAAATAGAGGAGTGCTGGACAGCTCGGTAGCGAAGGGGCTACTGGGGAGCATTAGCAGTGAGTACATGACACAGCTTTCCAACTATGCTACACAGCTATTGCGTGATGCATACGAAAAGGCATACTCCCAACCCTTCAGCGCAGTCAAGGCTTTAATACCATTTATGTCATTGGCACAGGTAAGTGGGGGGGGAGGCACGAGCAGTTCGTCATCGTATTCTTACAACCCCGCTCCACTTGTAGGATTGCTTACTTCCCTAATAGGCTTATAGGAGGGGTATGATGGATTTTGGTCTCGGTCTCGCTTTAGGTCTCGGTTCCACATTGCTTGGGGGTTTGCTCGGTGGGGGTGATGCTCCAGAAACGAGTAGCTATTTTATCCCAAAACCTCAGGGATATGCAAACTTAGCCAGATATTATCAGGGTATTCTAACAAAGATGCTCAACGATATGCTTGATATTCAGGCTCCAATCCCCGGGGACAACTCTACTCCCATCGGTGATCAACCACAGCCTATGCCAAGAATAACCTCTTCACGCCTCCCACAACTCAGAGATAATATAAAAACCGCCTTTGATGTGCTGGTCTCCGGTACTCCCTACTTTGACGCTTCTCAGCTGAAGGCGTGGGAGAATCTTCCCACCGTTGATGTGCTTGGCATGAAGATACCTGTATATGGTGTGGGTAGAGCAAGAGCAAGGATGTTAAATGAAGCGCTGGGCTTGATGGCAAATCAGCTTGCGCTTGATCAGCAACAGAAGGAGCGATATTTAAAGAATGTTCTGACACCCATTGATGTTATGAATTTTCTCTTTCAGATTCCCCTCTCCTATTCCAGAGAAGCTGAATTCCCCATATCCGCAGGCGTGGTTCAGTATCCCAGCATGTCCACCACGCTTGGTGGATTGCTGTCAGGTTTTGGGCAGGGATTACTGCAGTACACGCTTATGAACAATTTGCTTAGGGGGATAGGAGGTTAAGCTATGGATTACTTTGGACAGTACATGCAGATGGGGAGAGGATTACTCGCACCCATAGTGGATACCATACAGCGCCTTGCACTTATGAAATTACAACAGCAAGAACAGATGTCAGCATTGCAAAAGAGGGCTGAGATTGTACAAAATCTGGCAAGTCAGCTTACTTCAAGTCTTCCTTCCGATACAGAAACTAAGATAGAGAATCCACCATCTTTTACATTACCTACCCCCACCCTCTTTAAACCTTCTTCTGTATCTACAGTCCCTCAACCTTCTAAGATAACTGAACAACCTAAATCACCGACAGAATATGCGCAGGAACTGTATGAGAAGACTTTACCCATTCTTGCTCAAGCTAATGTGTACGGATTGGACTTCTCCCCCATGCTAAGCAATCTGATAAAGAAACAGGAAGAAACTTTTCAATCATTAAACAAGTTTCAGACCATGACAAAAGTTCTTCCTAAGCTGTTCCCTGACATGGATCAAAACACCGCAAGCTACTTAGCTCTCGGTATAGCTCAGGGCGACATATCAGTTAAGGATATTAAAGATCTTAGAAAGAAAGATGTACAGTTTATACAGGCGAAGAGTGCTGACGGCACGGTGTATGTGCTCGGATTTGATAAGGATTCAGGTGGTCAGGTATTCTCTGCAAAAATACAGCCCGACCTTAATCTACTTCAGCAAATTACTTCCGTAAAAGAGGGGGCAATACTGCGCAGAGAGCTTGCATTAGAAGGTGCACGACACGCAAACAGGATGGCTGAAATACAGTTAGAGAAGAGTCTTCAGAACAATGATACAAAGTATCAGCATGTAAAAATAAGAGTACCTGCAAGTCAGGAGGAGATTAAACAAAATCCGGTCCTGGGTGTGCAGGGTAAAGAGATTCCAGCTCTGTTTGACCCCCGCAGTGGTAATTTCTACGATCCTGTCACAAAACAACAAATAGATCCACGCACTGGCAGTCCTGTTTCTCAAAGTCCAAATACGAGGCAACCCGCAAGGAGCGTTTTTGATCTCTACAGGAGGTAGTCATGCCCAACCTTGAGCAAGTGCTTAGTTATCTTGATCCTGCTTTCGCAAACGCAAGTCAGGAACAGAGAAATGCAATATTAAACGACTTAAAGGGAAATCCTCAAAAGATTGATAAAGTCCTGAGCTACTTAGACCCACAGTACGCAAAGGCTCCTCCTGAGATGAAAACCAAGATACTTAAAGACTTAAGCGGTGTGTCTCTTCCTGAAAAGATAGGGCGAGCCTTTGCTTATGGCGCAGGCGAGCTGGCTGAGGATATGGGACAGATACTTAAAAAGGGGAGGGGGCTTGTAGAAAAGCTACCCTTTGTACCTAAAACGCAGGGGCAAGGACTTGCAGAAACTCTTATACAGCTCGGACAGGAAGCTAAAAGCTACTGGATACCAGAGCAATACAAGGAAGTGTATGATTTCCCTGGCTCATCCATAGTTCAAGAAATACCATCCCTTATTGGCTTTTCACCCGTTCTGAAGACGGGAGGTGCGGTTGGTAAAGCTATAGCACGGAAGCTCGGTCAAAAAGGGTTAACCGAAGCTATTGCTGAAAATGTTGGCGCTGGACTTGGCTATTCAGCAACTCAGGCGACAAGCGGAGATTACACCGGTCAGGATGTTTTAACGCAGACAGCGCTTGATGTTGGGGTGGGTGCTGGTGGTTATACTGTAGGAAAATGGCTGAGTAGTCTTCTTAAGGGTAAAACCCCCGAGCAGGCGGTAAAGGTTCTTGATACTCTTGAGGCTAAACTGCCCGAAGGAGAGCAGAAGGAGGCGGTAAAGCTTGTAAAGCAGAAGTTGATTAAGAAAAGTCCCCAGCCTGCTGAAACCACAGCAACTCCAGCCGAGACAGTAATACAAAAGCCTACAATTGAAGAGCTGACTGTAAAGGGAAACGAAAAGCCTGTTTCTGACGAGGTTTTAAATTTCTACGCAGGCGGACCTTCCACAGAGCAGTTAAAAGGGCTAACCAAGGTTCCCGAAGACCCGCTAACTTATGCAAAAGATCTGGGAGTGGAGAAGCCTGCTAAGGAGGCAAGGGCAGGCATCTTTGCGAACGCTAAACGGTGGGTCTTACCTCAGTATGAGTGGTTAAAAGAAACCCCGGAGACTGCAAGTGTGTACAGGGCTGCGAAAGACTACACAGAGGGATTTGAAAAGGATATAAAGACATGGCTACAGGACAGACTTGGGCAGATAAAGGAAACGATAAAAAACCTGCCTGATGAAGACCGTGCCAAGATTGTGGACTATGTAGAGGGTAAAACAAAGGAACTGCCTGAAAGTTATAAACCTGTAGCCAATCAGATAAGGCAATACCTGGATGACATTTACAATTACGCAAAAGGGCAGGGACTGAATATTTCTTACAGAAAAGATTACTTCCCCCACATTTTTGATGGACACATAAGGGTTCAGGTGGGTGATGAGTTTAAGTCTGCTAAAACTTGGGATGAAGCGTTAGAAATTGCAAAAAAGGGGATTGATGAGGGGCAGCAGGTAAACATAAAAGCGATGCTTCCTCCCAGCATCTACGAGCTAAGGATAACAAACCCCCGTTTCTGGTCGCTGGTAAATGAGCTGAAAGATGGCGTTGAGTTAACAACGGAAGAGGTAAAGGGTCTTTTGCAGGAGGCAGGTATAGGCAGGAGACCCAAATACAGGTTTGTGAGCAACCTTCTGGAGAGAAAATACGATATAGATGGTTATATAAAAGACCCTGAGGTTGCTCTGCCTATCTACACCTTCAATATCATCAAAAAGATACATCAGGACAGATTTTTAAGTGAGTTTGAAAAAGGCTACGAGCAGATTAAAGACCCCAGGCTGAGAAGGATGCTTGATGAGTACAAGACGCAGGTTCTGGGCTATCCCACAAAGCCTGAAGAAGTAGCAGCAGATACAATAAACGCTTTTCTTAAAACTCCCTTTGGCAGGTGGTTTCTTGACAAGCTTGGCAGGTCAGTAGGCACAGAGGTATCTCCTTACGATGTGAGAAGAATAGCGGGACAAACAAACTACTGGCTGAATTATCTACCCGATCTTGGTCTGTCTATTAGCTCAGCTCTTGTCAACTCTACACAAACGCTTACCAACACATTACCTATTCTGGGTGCTAAAAAGTCTGCGCTGGCTGGTATGCTGAAATACACAAGGGCGCTCTTGACAGATAACGAACAGATTAAAAAAGAGCTCTTTGACGCAGGCATACTGACGGAAAGCTCCTTTGAAGGACTGAGATTTAGTCTCAGCGGGCTTAAAGACCTGCCCATGTCCCTCTTTTCGGGTGTGGAGGTTCTAAACCGTGTTGCAACCTACGGGGCTGCGAAGGAATACGGATTAAGAGAAGGCACCGAGGGAATGTTAAAAACTCTTAATAAGCTTCTTGGTGTGCCTGAGCATGACCCTCTTTACAAGCTTATACAGTCTAATGTTCCACTTGAGAAGAAGGCAACGGAGTTTGCAAAAGAGGTGGTGGATAAAACCCAGTTTCGGTATGAGAAGTTTCAAAACCCAAGAGCATTGGGGAGCCTTAGCAAGCTTGCGCTTCCATATAAAACATATTTAATTAACCAGCTTCTGCTGAGCTACAGGATGCTCACGGGCGCTAAAGCTAACCCGAGGGAAGCCATCCTTTTCTTTGCTGCCCCCGTTTTGCTTGCGGGCAAAGACGGAAACCCTCTAACTGCGTGGACATGGGGCGCTCTCAATGAGCTTTACGGACACATAACAGGAAAGGATCTGGAGGAAGACATAAAGGACAAACTTGGCAAGGCTGGGGATGTTCTTCTGGAGGGTCTGCCAAAGCAGGTGGGTGTGGATATAAGGGGGGCTGTAAAGCTGGACTTTCCCAATCCCTTTGACGAAAGGTTTTACGGCAGACCAGGAAGGATTTTGAAAGATGTTTATGACATAGCAAAGGGAGAAAAGGGAACTGATGCGCTTAAAGAAGAGCTTACCCCGAAGTTTGTAAAGAGTATAAGCCAAGCTTATGACATTATAAGGAGCGGTTATGTTAAGGATAATAAGGGTAGGGTGATAAAGGAGGGGGACTGGAAAGATGCGCTGCTTACCAGTTTGGGTGTAAAGCCCACTGAATACTACGACTTTCTGGAGAAAAAAGACCTCATCTACAAGATGGAGAAGAAGTTTAAAAATGACTACGAACCACTCATAAACGAATACACGGACAGCATTATAAGCGGTGATGAGGATAGACGGAGAGACTCATTGAAGAGTATAAACTCTGCGCTTCAGGAGCTAAACAATAAGATACAAAATTCTGAAGGGCAAAGGCAGAAGGCTTACCTGTATCTTTACCTGAGACTTGCAGGTGCGCTAAAAGATGAAAGTTTGATAAGGCGAATGAAAGAAAGGCTCGCCCCCTCTTCGGGAGATAAATACAAACAAATGCTTATTCAGGAAGAATAAAAGGAGGTGTTTAAACATGTGGCAAGTCATCTTAGCTATGGTACCGTGGGAGAAGCTCATTCTGTATGTGTTTGCTCAGCTCACAGGGCTGTCAGGAGAGCTGATTAACAAGCTTGTCCCCCGCGCAGTGGACCTTGTGATTGAAATAGAAAAACAGCTGGGGGATAAGCCGGGCAAAGAGAAGGCGGAATACTTCAATAGTAAGTTGAGGGAGATACTCGGCGGAATGTCGGAGTTTGTAATCAACTTACTCCGTGAGCTTGCTGTGGCATACGCAAAGAAGAAGAAGCTCATTTGAGGAGGTGATGTTCATGTTTGACTTACTGAGAAGACTTCTGGGACTTGCAAGTGCTTATTCTTCTGCAGAAAGGCAATACGGCAAGAAGTGGTATAAAAGCAAAACCATATGGGTAAATCTCATAGCGTTCATTGCTCTACTGCTTTCTGAGAAGTTGGGAATAAGTCTTACGAAAGAAGAGCAGGGGGCTCTGCTTGTTGTTATCAATATTGCTCTGAGAATCATCACAAAGGAGCCTATCGTATGGAGCGACTGAAAAAAGTCATAGAACGGTATAAAAACTCAAGGGTGAGGGTGGAAATAGGTTCGGAGACAGGCATGGAAGATAGTCCAGAATACAGGATACAGGAGGAGAAGAGGGGGAAGGGGATATTAAAGAAGTTGGGCATAAAGCTTACATTCCGTTTTTAGGAGAAAAAACATGGGGAGAGAGATCAGCTACATCTGTGATGCGTGCGGTAGTGATTGCACAGAACATTACTACATTGTCTCGGTGGTGAGGAGGGGGGAGGGACACAGTGTTTTGCATGTGAACGGAGATGACCCTATTCTTTGTCCTGAGTGCGCTCTTTCTGTTATCACCCTTTTGTCTCATCTTGAGGGGATGGGGTGGAAGGAGGAGGAGGATGAAGACGACGGCTTTTGATTACGCTCTTTTGTTTACGCTCAAATGGGAGGGGGGATATGTAAACGATCCTAACGACCCGGGAGGAGAAACTAACTACGGCATAACAAGGAGAACGCTGGAGCTGGCAAGACAGAAGGGGCTCGTTTTTAAGGAGAGCGTTAAAGACATAGACAGGGAAGATGCAGCCGTGATTTACAGAAGGTTCTACTGGGAACCTCTTAAATGCGATGATATGCCTCTGTGGGTTGCTGTTCTGGTGTTTGATACAGGTGTAAATCAGGGTATCAGATACGCAGGTTTGCATCTGCAGTCTGCTTTAAATAACTTAAAGCATCACGGAGGCGCTTATTTTTCCTTAGCGGAAGATGGAATGATCGGTGATAAAACGCTGTCAGCGCTCAGGGAACTGAGCATACATCCGCTGGAGGTTAAACAGCTTTTTATAAGGCTCTACTGCGTTAACAGAGATATAAGATACACAGAGCTTGTGGGGAACAACCCGAAGCTCAAAAAGTTTTTAAAGGGTTGGTTTTTTAGGACTTCGTCGTTGCAAGATTATGCAAATTCTCTGATGGAGGTGTAGCTATGAAGAAAAAGGCTGTAAAAAAGCCTGCAGTAGCTATCGTCATACTGGCAGAGAAGAAGAAGGGAGGAAAGAAGAATGGCAGGAAGAAAAAAGGTTCCTGAAATTGTTGAGCATGCTGTTGCGGACATCATGAAGAAAAAGAAAGTTTCACGAGAGCAAGCCTACGCTATAGCTGTGGGTCAATTTCAGAAGGAAGAAGAAGAAGGGTAAAAAGGGTTGCTGTTGAAGTAAACAAAAATGGAGGGAGTGATATGGCTAAGAAGAGTAAAAAGAACTGGATACAATCTGCCATCAAGAAGCCAGGCTCTTTCACCCAATGGTGTAAGAAGAGAGGTTATGAAGGAGTCAATGAGGAGTGCATAGCTGAGGGGATGAAGTCTAAAGACCCGAAGACGAGGGCAAGGGCAAGGCTTGCAAAAACGCTAAGGGGGATGTCAAAGAGGAGGAGGAAAAAATGAGTGATAAGCTACTGGAGCATGGGGAAAAGATAGCAAAGCTGGAGACTAAGGTGGACCTTCTTTATCACGCTGTCAATGAGCTAAAACAACAGAATAACAGGATAGAGGAAAAGCTGGACACTCATATGGCACACATAGCCTCCTTGCAGAGCAGGGTTGCAGGGATCGCCTTTGTTGTGGGTGCCATTGTGTCAGGCATCACATCGCTTTTGTTCAAGCTTATAGGCTTTAAGGTGGGTGAGTCATGAAGGTATTTTTACTGTCTTTGTTTATTGTCTTTTTAGTGTTCAGGTCTGGAGAAGGCTGGAGCTACAGGGTGCTGGACAAAGCTAACGGGCGCTTCATTATCATGGTACAACTTACAGATACCAGTTTTTTGCAAATAGAGTTCGCAAAGGATGGTATAAAGCTACAGGAGCTTTTAGTGAGTTGACGACTAAGCGGTAAGGGAGTAAACTACTAAATGATGAAAGATGTTCGTAGCAAGGGATGTTAAAGTCCCCACAAGAGGAAGCTCTAATGAAACTCATCTTTGAGCTTTCAAAAAGAGGTAGAAAGAGCTTTGCGCTTCCCTCCTTGGATGTTCCGGAGGTCAGCCTGGAGGAGTATTTGGGAGAGCATTTCAGAAAGGAGCTGGACTTTCCAGAGGTATCAGAGCTTGATGCGGTAAGGCATTACACAAACCTTTCTAAGCTAAACTACTCGGTGGATACCAACTTTTACCCCCTCGGTTCTTGCAGTATGAAGTACAACCCCAGGATAGCTGAGGAGATTTCCAGGTGGGAGGAGTTCACAGACATGCATCCCATGACACCCGAAGATTACGCTCAGGGGAGTCTTGAGGTTATCTATAGGCTCAAGGAGCTTCTCAAAGAGCTGGGGGGATTCTCTGAGGTTAGTCTTGAACCGGCTGCGGGTGCACAGGGGGAGCTTCTTGGTCTTTTGCTCATGCGTACCTATCATACCGACAGGGGCAAAGAGTACAAGAGAAAGATACTCATACCAGATTCTGCACACGGTACTAACCCTGCATCCGCGGCTGTATGCGGTTTTGAGGTCATTACTGTAAAGAGTGATACTAACGGAGAGCTGGATTGGAGAGACTTTTCTGATAAGCTCAAGGATGATGTAGCTGGGCTTATGATAACCAATCCCAACACGCTTGGCATTTTTGAGAGAAGGATAAAAGACATGGCACAAGCTCTACATGAGAAGGATGCACTGCTTTACATGGACGGTGCTAACTTTAACGCTCTGGTGGGCATTGCAAAGCCGGGGCTGTGGGGTGTGGACATTATGCACTTTAACCTTCACAAAACCTTTGGAACTCCTCATGGAGGGGGTGGTCCCGGGGGTGGAGCAGTGGGAGTTTCTGAGAAGCTCGTACCTTACCTGCCTGTGCCTCAGGTGGAGTTTGACGGTGAGAAGTACTTTTTAAGCTGGGACAGACCAAAGAGTGTGGGGAAGATGCTATCCTTTTACGGGCACTTTAGTGTTATGCTAAAAGCCCTTGCTTACATACTCAGCTATGGTAATGAAATAAGCCGTGTTGCCAAATATGCGGTACTAAATGCCAGGTATCTCAGACACCTTCTCAAAGGTTGCTTGCTGGACCCTTACGAACACGTACCATGTATGCACGAGTTTGTTCTGTCAGCACTCAACTTGGTGCAGTACGACATAAAAGCCATAGACATAGCAAAGGCTCTCCTGGACAGAGGCTTTTACGCTCCCACCGTTTACTTCCCTCTGATAGTAAAAGAGGCGCTTATGATAGAACCTACAGAGACGGAAAGTGTGGATACTTTGAGAGCTTTTGCCAAGTCTCTGATGGAAATAATTGAGGAAGCCAAAAGGGACCCTCAAAAAGTAAAAGCCTCACCTGAGAAAACACCTGTAAGGAGGATAAAGGAGGTGGAAGCCAACAGAAAGCCAGTATTGCGCTATGCCTTTAAATCCTCATAGGCATAACAAGACACATATAAGGGTCGCTTTCTTTGTCTTCACTGTCTAAAACTATAGCGCTGTCAGGGTCTACGATTTTGAGCCATACCTTCTCAGTGTCAAAGCTCTCAAGAGCTTCTATCAGATACTTCCCGTTAAAGCCAAGTTCCATAGGCTCTTGGCTGTATTCTATGTCTACCTCATCCCTTCCTTCACCGTATTCTGGCTCTGTTATTTCAAAAACTGCAAGATTATCCTGAAGACTTATCTTAACTGGGAATGCGGAGCTTTCCGCTATAGCGGAGAGCCTTTTAAGAGCAGACAAAAACTCGCTTTTATTTATCAGAACCTCAATATTAAAGCTCTCCGGGATTACGCTAAGATAATCGGGGTACTCTCCTTCCAAAAGTCTTATAGATAGCTGAAAGTCTTCACCTTGCAAGTGAGCAAAAGACCCATCCTTTCCTATGGAAATTTCACCTATGTAGTCTTTTAAAAGCCCTTCTATGACTTTTAAACTCTTTCTTGGGATTAAAAGCTCAAGGGAAAAAGGCGATGGTGTAAAGTATAGAGCAAGCCTGTGCCCGTCCGAGCCTACAAAGTGGGTTTTTCCTTTGTGTTCATGAATATACATACCCTGAAGAGCATATCTGGTATCTTCCTTAGATATGGCATACTCAGTTTTATCTATGGCTTTGAGAAAATCCACAGCAGGTATTTGAGAAGATACCTTCACCTCGGGGAATTCTGGAAAGTCTTCCGCTTCAAGAGCTGTAAGATTAAACTTACTTCTACCGCCAGTTATGGAAAGTTTATCCTCCAGAAGTTGCGCTTGCAAAGTGGCTGATGGGATGGCTTTTATAACACTTGTGAGCTTGTCTGCGTTTACCGCCACCACTCCTTCTTCATAAACCTCCGCCCTCACGCTAAAAGTCAGGAAGTTTTCAAGGTCCGTAGCCTTTACTATAAGCCTGTCTTTCTGAGCCTGCAGTAAAAAGTTGTTAAGCACAGGGAGAGCTGACTTTTTCTCTGTGGCAGACTTGGCTTTGGTGAGGGCATCAAGAAACTCCTCCCTATCTACAGAAAACCTCATAACTTATGATTATAACATGGAAAAGGTAATATTCTTAGAAGAAGGAGCTGACTTGGATGCTCTGTCTTCCGCCTACGGACTGCTCCTAATTTACCCTGAGAGTAGCATCTTTAAACCCAAACATCTATCAAGAAGAGCCAGTGAGGTTTTCAGGGACTTTAGACATCTTTTTAGGATCAGGGAGGACCTTCCTCAAGAGTTTGACCTTATTCTTGCGGATACACACCACTACGAGGTTTACTTGGAGGAGTTCAAAGGCAAGGTAAAAGATATCATCATCTACGACCATCACCCTGCACATATGGCGGGTGTGAAGGGAAAAGTGCAGCAGGTGGGTAGTACAACTACCTTGGTAGTAGAAGAGCTGATGGAAAGAAATATGGACATATCACCAGTATCTGCAACCCTTTTGAGTTTTGGAATATACGAAGATACAGGTTTTCTTAGTTATGAGGGGACAACATCAAGGGATGCCAGAGCTTTAGCCTGGCTACTTGAGAAGGGAGCTGACCTTAGGATTGTTCGCAAGTATCTTTCGGACACGCTCAGCAAAGAGCAGATAGACATGCTTTCCAAACATTTACAATCCATAGAATCTCTGTTCTTCAACGGAAAGAAAATTGTCATAGCTACTCTAAAGGCAGAAGAGTATGAGCCAGACCTTCTGCGCATAATCTACGACCTTAGAGAGGTGAGAGATTCTTCCGCTCTGTTTGTTATAGTGTCAGCAGGTTATAAGACTTACGTTTTTGGAAGGAGCCTAAGGGGAGAGTTGGATGTGAATAAAATACTTGAACATTTTGGAGGTGGTGGACACACCTTTGCCAGCGCCACCAAGTTAGAAGGTGCTCATGCGGAAAGAGTAAAGTCTGTGCTTACATCCCTGCTGGAGGGTAAAAGGGTAGCCTTGAAAGTAAAAGAAGTTATGACTTCCCCTCCCTTTGTACTGCACCAAGATACAGGCATTTCAGATGCCATCCTTGAACTTTCTCAAAGGAACTTTGCAGGGGCACCTGTTGTGGATGATGCTGGGAAGCTGGTAGGTGTGATCTACAAGAAGAGCCTTGTAAGAGCTTTAAAGCACTATCCAGAAGGGCGTGTCAGAGACTTTATGTTGGAGGAGTTTCACACGCTCACACCAGAAGACTTTATCTGGAAGGCTGAAGAGATACTTTCCCGCTATGGAGAAAAACTCATACCTGTTGTGGAAGGCGATAGGCTTGTGGGTGTAATAACAAGGCTTGACCTCCTTTACAGCATGAGACAGCAAACCGCGTACCTGAAAGCGTACGAGAGGAAGATAAAGCTTCCACCTCATATAGAAGAGGTAGGCAGAGAGATAGGCATTATAGCTGAAGGTTTAGGATTTAAGGCGTATTTGGTGGGTGGTGTGGTAAGGGACATACTTTTGGGCAAGGAAGTGTGGGATGTTGACTTTGTTGTAGAAGGCGATGCCATTAAAGTGGCAGAGCTTCTGGCGCAAAAGCATAAAGTTGAGTTTCACCCCTTTCCCGAGTTTGGTACAGCTCATGTAAAGGTAAAGGGCTTAAAGTTAGAGCTTGCTACCACAAGAAGGGAAACTTATCCCCATCCCGGTGCATATCCCTTGGTAGAGTATGCATCCCTCAGAGAGGATCTCTTGCGCAGAGACTTTACCATAAATGCCATGGCAGTTTCTGTAAATTCACAAGACTTTGGTACGCTCATAGACTACTTTGGAGGACTCAGGGACCTTAAAGACAGGCTCATAAGGGTGCTTCATCCACTGAGTTTTGTAGAAGACCCTGTGAGAATCCTTAGAGCTTTGCGGTTTGCTGGTAGACTTGGATTTAAGCTGTCAAAAAGCACAGAAAGGCTCCTCAGAAGCGCAGTATCCTTAGGAGCAATATCTTCAGCACCAAAAGGTAGGATCATGAACGAGGTAAGGCTCGCTTTAAGAGAGGAAAGATTTCTTGAGATACTTGAACTTTACAGAAAGTACCAAATCTTGGCAGAGATATTTAAAGGGATAACTTGGTCTCCTAAGCTGGAGAAGAAGTTGCTACGCCTACGAGACATAATAACCTGGCACAAAATAGAGTTTCCCAAGGAAGTTATGGACTATGGATGGGTGTATCTTCTTGTCCTGCTTGAAGAGATGAAAGAAGAAGAGGGCATGGCTTTCCTGAGAGACATAAGCGCACCAAGCTGGGTGAGGGAAACCTACAAAATTATGAAGAGGGGGTCAAAAAGCACAGAAAAAAGCCTTCTGGAAGCTAAGAGAAATTCAGAGGTCTATTTATCGCTAAAAAACAAACCACTGTACTTCCTGCTGATGCTTATGACTAAAGAAAACCTAAAGGAGAAGGTAAAGCTATACCTTGAAAAGTTGAGATTTGTAAAGGTAAATGTGGAGAAGTTCAGGGGGCTAAGCGGAAGGGAGCTTGGAGAGGCTATAGAGAAAGAGAAGATGAAGATAATGGATGAAGCTTTGGAGTAAAGTTATATTATATGTCCATGGTATCTCTCTTATTAAGTAGCTTTTACCAATACTGCATTGAGATACTGCCCTACTTTCTCTTTGCAGCTCTTATAACTTCTTTAATCCAAGCTTATGTGAACCTAAACCTTCTAAGAAGGTTTCTAACGGGGAGCAAATTAGCTCCCGTCTTTACCGCATCTTTCGGAGGACTTTTACCTTTATGTTCCTGTTCTATGGTGCCGGTTGCACAGCTTATAAACCATCTATCCAAGAACTATTCCTCCGTGGTAGCCTTTTTGATGGTTGCTCCAGTGGTTTCACCTATTACCGTTGCCCTCACTTACGGCTTTTTTGGATTAAAGATGGCTCTCTTGCGAGTTTTTGCTACTCTTGTCTTTGCCCTTGTGGTAGCCTATGCCATGGATGTACTCTTTAAAAAAAATAAGGGTCCTTCTTTACACATAACTGCAGGACAGAAGAGCGAGAAAAAAGCAGAGATATTTGTCAAATCATTAAGGTACAACCTGTTTTTTACCGGAAGATACTTACTGATAGGTATAGCTATAGCTTCGCTGATAAAGACTTTTGTACCCATTCAGGTGGTAAAGTACATTGCAGGCAGTCCTCTCTCTTACCCTCTAATATCCTTGGTATCCATACCCATATACGTGTGTTCCGGTGAGGATGTACCCATAGCAAAGGCTCTTGTGCAGATAGGTTTCACCCACGGTAATGCCTTTACTTTTATGTTAGCAAGTAGTGGCATATGCATGCCTACCATACTTGCGGTAAAGTCTTTTTTGCCGAGCAGGGTGGTTTTTGCCTACGCAGTTTCCTGGTTTTTACTTTCCACTTTACTGGGTTTTGCAATTGATGTATTATTTTAGTGATATACTTATAAAGAATAGGAGGGAAAGATGGACAGATACGCTCAGGTGCTTCAGGAGCTTATAAAGAACACAGGACTGGAAGGTGCATCCCTTGTCTCCGCTGACGGGCTTCCCATATCATCGGTGCTAAAGCCGGGGCTTGAAGAGGACAGGATAGCTGCTATGAGCGCTGCTATACTTTCCTTGGGTGAGAGGGTGGCTGAGGAGCTTGCAAAGGGAGGGCTTGAGCAGATAACCATAAAGGGGGATAATGGGTATGTGATACTGACAGGTGTAGGTCATGATGCTGTTATGGTGGTGCTTGCGGACAACAACGCCAAGTTGGGGCTTTTGCTTATGGAAATAAAGAAGGCTCAGGAAAAGCTAAAGGCGCTAATATAAAAGGAAAATTATGGCACTAACGGGGGATTTAAGCACTTTTAGTTTTGTGGACATCTTTCAGATCCTTGCAAAGGACAGAAGGAGTGGCATACTGTTAGTTGAGTGGCAGGATATGACGGTGGCGTACTATGTAAAAGAGGGAGAGGTGGTTTTTGCAAGACCTGTTGACAGGGTTTTCAGAGTTTATGCGGAGAGAGATTTTGATAACCTTATAGATAAGCTTAGGATATCAAAAGAGAGCCTGCCAAAGACGGTGGAGAGGTTTTTGATTAGTAAGCTGGGTAGTAAAGAGGGCGTATTTTCCTTCACACCTGGCTTTATAAGGTATAACTCGGACATGCCCTTTTATTATCCCATAGAGAAGCTCATAATGATAGCAGCAAGAACGCTTACCCCAGAGGAAGTAGAGAGGAAGATATCTGACGAAATGCTGACCTTTGAAAGGGCTCATGACTATGTAGAAAAGATAAGGAAAGCCGAGCTAACCAGAGAAGAGGAGAGGATCCTCATGCTTGTTGATGGTGAAAGGAGCGTTGCGGACATAAGGCGCGAATCTGGGCTTGATAACCTGACTGTGGATAGAACGCTGTACGGACTTTTGGCACTGGGCGTCCTTAGGAGAAAGAAGAGGGAGAAAAGGCACAAGCCTTCCATAACTCTTGAACTGCTTGCTAAAATCATAGAGAGAATAAAGGAGCTATGATGAAGCCCATAAAGAAGATTAAGATAGTTGTAGCAGGACCCTTTGCGGCAGGAAAGACACAGTTTATAAATACAGTAAGCGAGATAAAAACGGTAAGCACAGAAAGAAGGACAAGGGCGGTAGGAGAAAGGAATGTAAAGGACTATACAACTGTTGCCATGGACTTTGGAAAGATAAGGATAGATGAAGAGCATGAGCTGTACCTGTTTGGCACACCTGGACAGTCAAGGTTTGACTTTATGTGGGACATACTCGGCGAGGGAGCCTTGGGTATCATCATTCTGGTGGACAGCACAGACCCATCCACCTTTCACGAAGCTAGGAAGATAATAAACTTTTTCCAGTCCAGGTTTCCGGTGCCTATGGTGGTCGGTGCCAATAAACAGGACCTTCCCAACGCATGGTCTCCAGAAGATGTGAGGGTAGCTCTTGACATAGATGAAGAGGAAGGTATTCCAGTGCTTCCCGTTTCGGCAATTGATAAAAATAATGTAAAAAATGTTTTACTCACCCTTTTAAACATAATAAGGGAGGAGCTTCTCAGTTAAGGAAACAGAGGGAGGTTTTCTATACCTGCGCTTTCGTCAATTCCCATCATAATGTTCATGTTTTGGACAGCCTGAGAAGATGCCCCCTTTCCAAGATTATCAATAGCACTTATGACAACCGCTGTATCTGTCCTCTCGTCGTAGTAAGGGTAGATAAGACACATGTTAGTGCCTATAACATGCTTGGTCATAGGTGGTTCCTGCACTACCTTTACAAATTTCTCTTCTTTATATGTTTCATAAAATAGATCTCTTATGCGTTTTTCTTGCGTAGGTATGTATACTGTAGAGAGCATACCGCGCGAAGCTGGTACCACTTTGGGCGTAAATCTCACCTTTATATCCCTCCTTGAGAGTCTTTTGATAACATCCTCCATCTCAGGAGTGTGTCTGTGCTTTTGCACCGAGTAAGCCATGATGTTTTGCTCCATCTCGGGATAGTGAAAGTGCTGCGTAGTTTTTCTGCCTGCTCCTGACACGCCTGATATGGCATCTACAATGATGCTGTCAAAATCTACACCCTCCCTTAGAAAAGGATACAAACTCAAAAGAGCGACAGTAGGGTAGCAACCGGGATTTGCCACTAACCTTGCGCCTTTTATACTGTTTCTAAATATCTCAGGAAGACCATAAACGGCAAAATTTAGAAGTTCTTTGTGGGTGTGTTCAAAGCCATAAAACTCAGGATAAAGCTCCCCTCTGCTTATTCTGTAAGCTCCCGAGAGGTCTATAACGGACTTACCCTTTTCAAGTAGTGTGGGTGTAAGCTCCAACGATGTTTCGTGAGGAAGGCACAGAAAAGCTAAATCAAAATCCTCCTGCGGTTCTTCCGAAAGTGGTACTTTTGAGAGATAAGAATTGGAAAAGTATGGTAGTAAGTCGGAAATGTGTTTACCCGCATAAGTTCTTGACACTGCGGAAACTATCCTTACATAATGATGATGAGCTAAGATCCTAAGAAGCTCTATGCCTGTGTAGCCGGTAGCACCGTATATGCATACCCTTAACGCTTGCTCCATCTGTATCCTTTTCTTGCCTTCATAAGCCCGTACTTCTTCCTCTCCTTCTCTCTTGCATCCCTCTTGAGAAGTCCTGCCTTTTTAAGGGTTGGTCTGAGGTCTGGGTTGTACTTGAGCAGTGCTTTTCCTATTCCGTACATGATGGCTTCCGCCTGCCCTGATATACCCCCCCCTTCCACTGTTGCATATATGCCAAACTTACCTTCAAGACCTGTTAACTTGAGGGGATAAAGGATCTTGTTAAAAAGACTGCTTCTTTGCACGTAATCCTTCAAAAGAAACTCCTTACCGCTATCCTTCACTTTGACTATCATTTTATCGGTATTTCTCAAAAGCCAAACCCTTGCTATACTCTCCTTCCTTCTACCTGTACCGTAATAAGCATTGTCAAAACCTATGCGAAAGTCCTTAAGCTTGGTTATCATGCCTTTACCTCCAAGGTTTGTGGTTTTTGCGCCTGATGGGGGTGTTCAGAACCTGAGTAAACCTTCAATCTTTTGAGCATTCTATGTCCAAGTCTGTTTTTGGGAAGCATTCTTTTGACCGCTAATCTTATAACCTCCTCAGGTTTGTTTTCCAGCATCCATTTGAGTGTTCTCTCCTTTATACCACCGGGATAGTTGGTGTGAGAGGCGTACACTTTCTGCTCTAACTTTTTACCTGTAACCTTTACCTTCCCAGCGTTTAGCACCACCACGAAGTCTCCACAATCCACATCAGGTTGGTAATAAGGCTTGTGCTTTCCTCTCAGTATCTTTGCTATTTGTGAGGCAAGTCTTCCCAATGTTTTACCTTCTGCATCTACTATCCACCAATTCCTTACAACATCCTCAGGTCTTACCCTGTATGTCTTCATCCTTTTACTCCTTTTAATTTATTCAAGAGCAATATATTATAACTATCCTTTTTCAAAAAAGCAAGAATTGTAAGGCTTGACAGGAGGGTAAAATGTGTTTAAGGTAATAGGTAAGGAGGTTTAGTTGAGGGTGGTTCTTTATCTACTTTTAGTTCTAAGTAGCTTAGTGATGGGAGGAAAGCTTATGAAAGTGGAGAGTCCTTCCTTCAAGAATGGTGAGGTAATACCCCAAAAGTACACGTGCGATGGAGAGAATGTCTCACCGCCAATAGCGTGGTCAGGTTTTCCAGAAGGAACCAAATCCTTTGTCCTCATAGTTGACGATCCAGATGCTCCCATAGGCACCTTTACTCACTGGGTAGTTTACGACATACCTGCAAATACCGTATCGTTAAAGGAGAACTTTCCAAAAAGTAAGCAGGTGGATAACATAAAGCAGGGAATAAACGACTTTGGAAGGGTAGGATACGGAGGACCTTGTCCACCGCCAGGGCATGGCTATCACAGATACTTTTTTAAGGTATATGCTCTCAATGTGGAAAGCCTTGGATTGCCACCCGGAGCTACCAAAGAGCAAGTAGAGAGCAGAATGAAGAGCCACATCCTTTCAGAAGGACAGATGATGGGAAGGTACAGAAGGGACTAAACTAAGTTCTGTGCATGGTAGGAGGATCTGGCAAGAGGTAAGGATAGGACTCTTTCAAAGCCAAAACTGAGTGCCAGCTCTCTGAGCCTTTCAAACTCTTCCGGTCTGTAATACTTTCTGACTTGATAGTGCCTTGGTGAGGGACTAAGATACTGCCCTATAACAAGTCTGCTAACTCCCGCTCTTCTTAAGTCTTCAAAGGTTTTAAGTATCTCATCAAGACTTTCTCCGAGTCCTACCATGATGCCGGACTTTACAGGTCTGTTTGAATTGTCCGCATAGTATTTGAGCGCATTAAGGCTTCTTCTGTAATCGCCTTGAGGTCTTACCTGTTTAAAAAGCCTTTCTACTGTTTCTATGTTGTGAGCTATTATATCAGGTGAAGATGAAATGAGTTTCTTCATGGCAGAGACATCTCCTCTGAAGTCTGGGACAAGCACCTCAATGGTAACTTCAGGCATCCTAAACTTTATGTATTCCACGCATCTTTTAAAGTGGCCCGAGCCGTAATCTTTCAGATCATCTCTATCAACAGATGTTAGGACAGTATGTTTTAGAGCAAGCTCTTTAACAGCAAGATAAAGACGATGAGGTTCGGATGCATCGGGTTTTTGCGGCCTGCCGGTTGCAACATGACAGTATTTGCAGGCTCTCGTGCAGACCTTTCCCATAAGCATAAAGGTGGCAGTCCCTTCAGAAAAACACTCGGAAATGTTAGGGCAGAGAGATTCTTCACATACCGTATTTAGTGAATACTTTTTAATCACTCTGAGTGTTCTTTCAATCACCTGGTTCTGGGGTGCCTTCACCTTCAGCCAATCCACCTTAAACCTCCTTCCTTTCAAAAAACTCCCTTATTCTGTCGTATCTGAAGATAGGCCCATCTTTGCACACAAAAAAAGGTCCTATCATACAGTGTCCGCATGTACCTACAGAGCACTTCATGTGTCTCTCAAGGGACACATAGATGTTTCTTACAGATACTCCTCTTTTTTCAAGCTCAGCAATAAAGGCTTTAACCATAGGGTCGGGACCACACATAAAGACAACCGTATCAGGCTCCACATTAACCATCTTCAGAAGCTCAGTTATCAAGCCTTTAGGACCCTTCCATCTTTCGTCAGGTTTGTCAAGAGTTATCAAGAAATTCTCTCCCATACCCCACTGCTGGTAGAGGTATCTATATATTAGGCTGTCGTAATCCTTGGCACCGTATAGGTGTACCAGCTTCTTGAAGGCACTCGCCTCTTTTAAAGCTTTCTCGTAAATCCATCTGGTAGCTGCAAGCCCCAAACCTCCCGAAACTATCAAAAGATGCTTTCCATAAGCACTTTCAATGTCCCAGGTGTTTCCGTAAGGGCCACGGTAGTAAAGGATATCACCTTCCTTAAGCGTATCTATGTGTTTAGTAACATCCCCCACAGCTCTTACTGTGTGTATTAAATGACCATTTTCTGCATGAGCAATGGTTATGGGAGCCTCTCCCATACCGAAGGCATACAGCATGTTATACTGCCCCGGAAAAGCTTTAATGGGCGTTTCTATATAAAAGGTAAAGACACCCTCAGCTTCTCTGATCACCTTTTTTACCCTTCCTTCTCTGAGCAGGTAAGGATTCTCTGTGTGCATTTATCTCTCCTCCATGATCAGGAGAGTTTGTGGTATCATGGTACCATTTACAAAACTGCCCTCTCTGATTAGCACCTTCCTTATCACACCGTTGGTAGGTGCTCTTAAGGTGCAGTATTCTATGAGCTTGTTAATTCTCTCCACCTGTGCCTGAAGAGATATATACCTGGACCTTTCCCTTTCGTATCTGTTTTTCCAGTCTTCATACTCACTCTTTGAAAGAAGGTCTCTGTTAAAAAGCTCCTCGTACCTTTTGAAATCTCTCTCCACCTTCTCCAGATTTAGCTTCTGACTTTCAAGCTCGGCACTGAGGCTCTCCCTTCTGGTAATGTAAAGTGTAGGATCAATTTCTACTAAAACATTGCCTACTTTGACCTTATCACCCTCCTTTACATAAACCTTCTTTACCTGACCCTCCACTATAGCATAGACCTTTATCTCCTTAGCAAAGGCTAAAGAAAAACACAGAAGGATACTACTGAGTCTTAATAAACTCATCACTCTTTTCAAAGATAAGGTAAGGATCAAGACCTGCAAGCGCATAAAGCCTTGCAAGAAAGAGTAGCAAGTCATATTTAGCTTGCATGAGCTGTCTCTCTGTTTCGGACTTTTCCGCCATAGCGTAGCCAAGGTCAAAGGCGAGCTCCAGCTCATACTCAGACCTCCTTAACATTAAATTTTCTTCCGCATACCTGTTTTTTGACACTGCAGAATCCCATTGAGCCAGTAAGTACAGGTATCTGTACTCTGCGGAATTAGACAGGAGCTTAAGTTCGTTTAATGTGTCTTCAAGGTCCACCTGAGCCATTCTCTTTTGAGCTTTTAGACTTCCGATCCTGTAGAGAGATGAGGCATCAAAAAGAGGTACAAAGATCTCTATACCCGCCCTCCAGCCAGTTTGGTTGTATGCTCTCGTTTGAGGTATTCCAATCCTTATTGTGTTTCCCACCTCTCCCCTTATCTGCATCCTCGGTGTTAAAATGTTCTCAGCCTGCCTTATGAGCTCGTCGTAAGTCTCTACCTGCTTTTTCTTTATCTTCAATATGGGGTTGTTTTTAAGAATGTATGCCAAGAGCTTTTCCCTGTCTATATCACCTACCTGAGGCTTGAGGTCTATATCCTGAACATCTATGAGTGTATCCATGTCCATCCCTACGAGCTTTTTAATCTCAAGAAGTGCTCTGTTATACTCATACTGCGCCTGCAGAAGGTCTTTCCTCTTTTCTCTGTAAATGCTCTCCAGCTGGTAAACCTCCAAGTTGGTAGCAAGTCCAAGCTCTTTTCTTTGCTGGGCTCTGTCAAACCTCACATAAGCTATAGCCATCTCCTCCCTCTTGACTTCGGTAAGTTTCTTATAAAGGTTTGCCTGAGCGAAAAGCTCAAGAATCCTCACTTTTATGTCCCTTTCCAGCTGCCTCAAAGCTTCTTTCTTTATCTCTGAACTTAACTCCGCACTCCTTATCCTGGAGGAGGTTTTTTTGTATTCGTAAAGAAGGCTTATAAAGCTAACACCAAAAGGCTTTTCCCACTCCTCAGTCTTTGAGTTGTAGACAAGTCCCCCACCCAGCATTACATAGGGCAGGAAGTAGTTTTTTGCCTCCTCCAGCTGAAAGTTGGCAGATTCTATGTCATACCTGAGCTTCCTAAGTTCCGCATTGTTTTCCCAAGCAAGCTCATAAGCTTTCTGTGGCGTAAGCCTTATAACCTCTTGTCCAAGGGCAAAGGAAAAAATAAGTATGACAAGAAGGTACATCATTTTTTATTTTCTTTGATGAACTTGACCAGATTGGTATCCCTGTAATGTCCCTCCACCATGTACCTTCCTATTAATAAAAAGTCCTTAGGTTCTATGTATCCCGGCACCTTTGCCACCACATTGCCCTTTTGGTCAAAAAACATAAAAACAGGCGTAAGTCTCACACCATACTTATGGGCAAATTGCCTTTCTGTCATTTTCTTGCCATCAACATCCACAACCTCATTTGCACCTCTTATGTCTATCTCCACCATGTAAAAGTGCTTACTAAAGTATTCCTGAACAGCTTTGTCCTGAAAGGTCACCTTCCTCATCTTGTCACAGAAGGGACAGCCTTCCTGATGGAACATTATGAAAAGATACTTTCCATCCCTTTTGGCATCTTCAAGGTCATCCTTAAGGTTCAGCAAGGAAGGTTTTAAAAAGGGTATACCCACTGCGGAAAAAGCTACGAAAGGTAATATGAAGATGAGCATCAGAAGTTTACGCATGGACAACCTCCTCCGATTCTGGTATAAATATAATAATGATCCCTATAAAGGATATCAACAGGAGCAGGAGCTTTCCTATAGTCAACACTTTCCTGATACTTCTCTGCGCTGCAGTTTGGCTGCATCAGGTAGGTTTAGATGAGTACCAAGAAAACATCTTTATTTACAAGTACGGGCTTGTGCCTGCGGATGTTTTTCAAAGACCTTACACGCTTTTGACCCACATGTTTTTGCACGGGAGCTGGCTTCACATAATAGGCAATATGTGGTTTCTCTGGATCTTTGGTGATAATGTGGAAGACAGGTTGGGAAGGCTGAGGTATCTTCTCTTTTACATAATCTCAGGTTTGGGTGCTGCTCTTTTGCAGACCTTTGTTAGCTTTGTCTTGGGTGGAGAAGATGTACCCATGGTGGGGGCAAGCGGTGCCATAAGCGGGGTTCTTGGTGCTTATCTTTGGCTTTTCCCCCATGCGAGGATTCTTGCTTTAGTTCCCATATTCTTCTTTTTGACCTTTATGGAGGTACCTGCCCTACTCTTTATAGGATTGTGGATACTTATTCAGGTGATAAACGGTATTCTCACACTGCCTTTTGCGCAGGCTGGAGGTGTGGCATGGTTTGCTCACATTGGCGGATTTGCGGTAGGATACATTTTGGTTAAAGTTTTTTACACTAAAAGGTGGTAATGATGCTAAAAATTGGTATAACCATAGGCGATCCTGCCGGCGTGGGTCCCGAGCTAGTGGTAAAACTCTTGGATCACTTAAACCCCAAAAATGCATACATAATATACGGGGAAAGGAAGATAATAGAGCGTGCCATGAGGCTTTTGGGCAAAGAGCATACGCTCAGAGATATATATGTTATAGATGAGGTGAAAGCTCCCGGCACTTACATAGCTGACTTGGACATATCAGAAACGGATAGACCAATACCTTCGCTAACTTCGGGTAAGGTTGCGGTTGCTTACTTAGGAAGAGCTGTGGTGGATGCTGCTTACAGTCATATACATGGACTCTTGACTATGCCCATAAATAAGTTTTGGGCCAAGATGGCGGGTTTCTCTTACGAAGGACAGACAGAGTTTTTGGCACAAGCCTGTAATGTAAAAGATTACGCTATGCTCATGTATTCAGAAAAGATGAAGGTAGTGCTTCTATCTACGCATGTTCCACTCAGAGATGCCATAGAGAAGGTAAAGGCTCAAAACATAAAGAGTAAGGTGGAGTTTGTAGTAAGAGAGTTTAAAAGACTCTTTGGATACGAACCATCTGTGGGAGTTCTTGGGCTTAATCCTCATGCTGGAGAGATGGGACAGATGGGAAGGGAAGATATGGAGGAGATACTCCCTGCGGTAGAAGAGCTAAAAGCCAAAGGCATAAAGGTTGATGGACCCCTCTCGCCAGATAGTGCTTTTTTGAAAACAGATGCCTTTGATGTTTTCCTCTGTATGTATCATGACCAGGGGCTTATACCTTTTAAACTGCTTGCCTTTAGAGAGGGTGTAAACCTCACTCTTGGCATACCATTTGTGAGAACTTCTCCAGACCACGGAACAGCCTACGACATAGCCTGGAAAGGTATAGCAGACATTTCCTCATCTTTGCACGCCCTTAGGTTGTGTGAAGAGCTAGCTACAAAGCGAGCTTGATTATCTCCCTTCCAGTTTTTTCAGCTCGGAGAGTGTACTCTTGGCTCCACTTTTGTCGTTGAGAGATATGTACATGTCGTAAGCTCTTTTGAGAAACTCTTTGGCAGTCCTTCTGTCTCCTTTATCCCTGTATAAAAAGCCGAGCCTGGCATATGCATAAGCTTGAAGCTTCTTATCCTTCTCTTGCTTAGCCAATTCCAACCCACTTATTAAGTACTCGGATGCACTTTTAAAGTCCTTTACTAACCTGTAAGCATCACCGACATTTATAAGACTCACAGCTATAAATTTCCTGTCATTAGTTTTCTTTGCGTATGTGTAGGCTTTAAGGTAGTTTTCAAGAGCTTTTTCATTTTCACCTTTCTTTTGGTATATGCGAGCCATGTTGGTGTAAGCAAAGGTTATGTCGGTGGGGTCAGTGCTTATCTCTACGGACTTGTTGTAATAGAAAAGGGCTTTTGTATAATCTCCCTTACTCTCGTAGATGTCAGCCATGTTAGCCAAAGCAGTAGACTCACCCTTGGTGTCAGATAGCTCGCGACTTACAAGGAGATGTTTCTGGTGATAGGTAAGTGCCAGATCCAGATCCCCCTTCAGGTGATATAAAAAACCCAATTTATTGTAAATAAGAGCCAGATCCTCGTAAGATGGCGCTTGACGCTCCGCTTCTTTTAGAATGTCTATAGCCTTCTCAAGATGACCCATTTGTAAGTATGCTGTGCTTACGCATAGGTAAGGCTCTGTGTTTTTTGCATATGCATCTATAGCTTCTTTACCTCTTTGTATAGCTCGCTGGTAATCCCCAGCTTCAAGATAGCGCCGGCATTCGTTTGCATAAAAGGGAGCGCTAGCACACGATGATAAAAGGAAAGAGACGGACAGCAGCAAATTTTTAAAAACTTGCCTTTTCATCAGGATGCATTATAATATAGAGCCTATAGAGTTATTATGCTTTTGGGCATACTCAAGGTGGAGCTGTTTTTCCCCGAGAATGGCTCTCTGAAGGAAAAGCGCTATTATCTGAGGTCCATAAAAGACAAGATAAAAGCCAACTTCAATGTTTCCGTTGCGGAGATTGATCACCATGACCTGTGGCAGAGGTCTCAGATGGCTATAGTGTGCGTAGGAGCGGAAAGGTCAATAGTGGAGGAGACACTTGCCAAAGTTAGGAACTTCTTTGATAGAAATTATCCTGAATTCATAATCGGTATGAGCTTGGATTACTTAAAAGTGTGATCATCCAAAGATGTATATTTCCTCCTGTCTGAACTTGCCTTCAAAAAGCTCCCAGCTTCTGTAAGATACCACTTTACCCTTGTTTACAGAAAGTATCAGGTATGACCAGCCTTCAAAAGCTCTCTCCTCGTCAAAGGCTGATGGTCTGTCGGGATGGTCAGGATGTGAGTGATAAACTCCTACTATCTCAAGCCCAAACTGACGGGCTTTCTCTTCCGCCTTCAAGTAGTCCTTTGCATCTATCTCGTACCTGTCGTTCTTCCTGTCTGGGTTGGCGTTGGGAGTTTCAAAGCATCCGAATACTGTTCTTACATCACCCTCTATCTTTCCCAGCAGGAGCCCACAGGTTTCGTAAGGGTAATCCCTCTCCGCCTGAGTTATTGCCTTTTCAAGAGCCGAGCCTTTTATCCTTAGCATGCTCAAACCATAGCAAACTGAGTTAAAAGTTCCGCTATTTGGACTGCATTGGTAGCAGCCCCTTTGCGTATGTTGTCCGCCACTATCCACATGGAGATCCCAGGATCAAAAACCAGGTCCCTTCTTATTCTTCCTACAAAGACCTCATCCCTTCCTGCCACATCCAGTGCGGTAGGATAGCTTGATGTTTCATCAAAAACTATCACCCCCTTAGCCTTTGAGAGTATTTTTTTTACTTCTTCGGGGCTTATTTCCTTTTTTAGCTTTACGCTCACCGCCTCCGAGTGTCCATAGAAGACGGGGACTCTCACAGTTGTTGCAGAAACCTTTATGTTAGGGTCGTGCATAATTTTGCGAGTCTCGTTGAGCATCTTCATCTCCTCTTTTGTGTATCCATTCTCTGTAAATACATCTATCTGAGGTATTACATTAAAAGCTATCCTCTTGGGTAGCGCCTCAGGGTCGGGTATTTTATCTCCTTTGCACCAGGCTCTTGTCTGTCTTTCCAGCTCTCTTATAGCTTTTGCACCTGCTCCGGAAACGGACTGATATGTAGAAACAATTATGGCTTCTATACCTACAGCGTCGTATATAGGTTTTAGTGCCACCACCATCTGTATAGTTGAGCAGTTGGGATTGGCTATTATACCTTTGTGTTCCTTTACATCTTCAGGATTTACCTCAGGCACCACAAGAGGCACCTGTGGATCAAGCCTCCACGCGGAAGAGTTATCTATGACCACAGCACCATCTGATGCAAACTTGGGAGCATACTCCTTGCTTACAGAACTCCCAGCAGAAAATAAAGCTATGTCAATACCTTTAAAATCCCCCCTCTTATTCAGAGCTTGCACCTTTACCTTCTGCCCTCTGAAGGTCAGAAAGGTTCCCTCGGACCTTTCCGATGCAAAAAGCTGTATGTCATCTACTGGGAAATCTCTCTCCTCCAAAACTTTCAAGAAGGCTCTTCCCACTTCACCCGTAGCTCCAACTATCGCTACCCTGTATCCCATGCCTTATAATTATAAGCCAATGTGGGACTGTTGAGCCTCCTTCTGCTGGCTTTTATGTCTTTGCTTCCTAACATAAACACCTACCAGTTTAGGAACGAAGAGTCTCTTAGAGTCACCATAGCCTATGAGATGTCCAAAAGCTCCCAGTACCTCCAGCCTTACCTTCTGGGGGAGCCTTATTATAACAAGCCACCCCTCTTTAACTGGCTGATAGCACTTTACTCTAACTTTATACCCTGGAGCGAGCTTACCGCACGAGCAGTCAGTCTAACTTTTCTGGCGCTCACCCTTTTGGTCATCTTTATCTTCTCTTACCATCTTTTTAAGAATCTTTCCCTGTCGTTGCTTTCAGCTTTGTCCTTTTTAACATTTGGAAATGTACTATTCTTTTACGGATACTTAGCAGAGATAGATATGACCTTTGCCTTTTTCACCTTCTGTATGATGCTGTCTCTGCATGTATGGCTCAGGCAGGATAAATTACTCTGGGGAGTATGTGCTTCTTTTCTTGCTGGCATAGGCGCACTTTTGAAGGGCTTCCCTGCTTATGCTTTTTATGCTCTGACTTTTCTGTCTCTTGTTATATACCAAATAAGGTGGAATATCCTAACAAGTAGAAAAGTCCTTCTTGTGCATAGCATTAGCCTGATCTTGCCAGCTTTGTGGCTTGTAAACACTTGTGACCCTCTTCTTTACCTGAAAACCCTCTTTGACGAGAGTTTTAGTAGAGTGAGCAGCGGAGACTTTTCAAGAACAAAGCATATGCTTACTTTTCCTTTTTTCAACCTTAAGGACATGCTTCCCAACAGCTTGCTGTTCCTTGTTGCACTCTATATGCTTATAAGACAGAGGAAATTTGAATTTCCACAAGATATCAGGCTTCTAAGTTTAGTCTTTTTTGTTAACTACCTTCCCTACCTTTTTTCCAACTCAGCGGGTAGGTATGTGATGCCTCTATACCCTCTCCTTGCCGTGATATTTTCCTTTTACATGCACAAAAGCACGGAAAATGCAGGCTTTAGAAAACTCTTTTATACAACTATTCTACTTACCATACTTTTGAGGTTTGCGTACGGATTTGTATACTTTGAATACTTCAACCAGAGAGAAAGCTCCCGCAAGTTAATAGCGGAAAAGATTATAAAAAGTATAGACCTCAGCAGTGCTATAGAGTGTCAATGTAGGCAGGAGCTGTCTGTATGTCTCTATGTAAGCCTTGCCAAGGGTGAACCCCTAAAGCAAAAACTTCCCAACGCGCTTTACTCAATAAGCTGTGAGGAGGAAAAAACTGGAGAGGTTCTCATGCGCTTTCATGTAGATTCTTACCAGATAAAGCTTTTAAGGTTGAAACCTAACGGTTAAAGCTTTTAGAGTCTGCGTAAACTTCACGGCCGATGGAGGCATTTGGACCTTTCCAAAGAGTATCTCTTTTGGAGTAAGATGCTTACCGTAATAAGCGGAAATACCATCTTCATAAGGTATAAGCACGGCGCCTTGTAGGGACACTCCGGCAAATATGCCCTTGGCTTTTGAATAAGAGTATATATCGGCCTTAAGAGCTAAGTCTGTGGAGGCGGATGCGCTCCTGCCAGCAGGACCCGCAGCAACGGACAGGTCAGCTCCCAATTTCACCTTGTTTCTGAGGAGACTCCTCATACCCCTGTCTGTATTCACAACGAGAAGCAGGTCAACAGATTCCACACCTATCTGAAATCCCACGGAAGCCTGCGCGAGAGTATAAAAAGCCGGTGCGCTCCACTCTCCTGTAGTGGGATTTCTGTAACTTACCGTACAATTACCACCACCCCCACCGAATATAAAAGCTCCCTTTATTAGCCCCGGGCAGACTATAACGCCTCTGGCTCTCTTAAGAAGCTCTTCTGGTATACCTTCCGCACCTAACCTTAGGTCCTTTACTACCCACGTAGATTCTTCAACAAGTCTTTCCATATCCTCTTTGTCTACCGCCAAAGCTAAGCTAACCAAAGCTAAGATAGCAAAGATAAACTTCATGACCCTATCTCCTTTAAAAGTTCTTTTACACTTTCAAGCACATCAATACCTACTGGGCACCAGGTAATGCAGCGCCCACATCCTACACACCCCAAAGTGTCAAACTGATCTACCCAATAGGCAAACTTGTGCATCAGCCACTGTCTGTAGCGAGACATTATGCTCTCCCTAAGGTTAAACTTGTGCAGTGTTGCGAAGGACGAATTGAAGCACGAATCCCAAACCCTCATCCTAACACTTTCCTTGAGATCCATGTCATTGATCTCCAGCACATCAAAACAAAAACATGTGGGACATACCTGCGTACAGTTGGTGCATGCAAGACACCTTTTTGCTACCTGGTCCCAAAAAGGATGCTCCATAGCTTCGTAAAGTCTATCTCTGAGATCCTCTGGTAGTTTTTCCTCTCTTACCTTTAAGTTTGCTACTCTTCTCTCTTTTTCTTTTATTTGCTCCTTGTTTGCCTCTTTCAAGTGCATGTCTTTTAAAAGCTCCATACCTTTGTTGCTTCCCACCTCCACAACAAAACCCTCCCTAATTTCAGTAAGGCATATGTCAAAACCTTCTTTCACCTCTGGACCTGATGAAAGCGTGGCGCAAAAGCACACATCTGTTGCGTAAGTGCAGTTTACCGCAACAACAAAGATATTTTCCCTCAGGCTTCTGTAATAGGGATCCGGAAAGTTATTTTTTTCTATAAAAACCCCATCAAGTATTTTTAATGCTTTCAGATCACAGGCTCTTACATCAAAAAAGGCATACCTTTCCCTGGGTACATCATAAGAGAATCTCACGCGCTTATCGCCCTTTTCTACGCGTATGAGGGTAAGCTCTGGTGGATGCAGGAAGTTTTTAAGGGAATTTACAGGATGGGTGTATGTAAAGAACTCCTCAGTATCCATCTTTTCAATCCTGTAGTATCCGGGTTTCTGATGGTCCCTGTAGCCAAAGGGAAGGTCTTCAAAGGCACTCACCCGCTGATAGAGTATAGCTCCCTTTTCTATCTTAGGCGCTATTACTGTATAATCGCCCTTTAAACGCTCAAAAACTTCTATGAGTCTGTCCTTTTCTAAAAAGAACATTAAACTTTCACTTTCTCCTTAGCCTTCCACCTTAGATATTCTTCTATAAAGCTGTCTATGTCTCCATCCATTACAGCATCTACATTTCCCACTTCTAAGCCAGTCCTTAAATCCTTTACCATCTGGTATGGTTGGAATACATAAGACCTTATCTGATATCCCCAGCCTATGTCCGTTTTCTCACCTTCAAGGGCTTTCTTTTTCTCCTCAAGCTTTTGAAGCTCAAGCTGATAGAGTTTTGCCTTCAAAAGCTCAAGAGCTTTTAGCCTGTTTTGAAACTGGGACCTTTCTTGCTGGCACGAAACAGTTATACCTGTAGGTATGTGCCTTATTCTTACCGCCGTATCCGTTTTATTTACATACTGCCCGCCTGCCCCGCTCGCTCTGAAGGTTTCCATCTGTATATCCTCTTCCCTTATCTCTATGTTTATCTTCTCATCTATCTGTGGAACCACGGACACAGAAGCAAAGGATGTATGCCTTCTTGCATTGGCATCAAAGGGGGAGATCCTTACAAGTCTGTGCACACCGCTTTCGCCCTTGAGGTATCCATAAGCGTAAGGACCTTTTATAAGAAGTGTGGCACTCTTTATACCTGCCACATCGTCGGGGTTTATGTCTATCACCTCTACTTCATAGCCGTGCTTTTCTGCCCACCTTCTATACATACGCAAAAGCATGCTAGCCCAATCGCAAGCTTCGGTGCCACCCGCACCTGCCTGCACCGTAAGGTAGGCATTGTTCTTGTCCATCTCCTCCGATAGAAAAGTTTTTATCTCAAGGTCCCTTATTGGCTTTTCAACAGACTGTATCTCCTCCGCTATCATGGAAAGAGTTTCTAAGTCCTCCTCATCCACCTCCTCCAAAAGCTCCTGCAGAGTTTCAAGAGTGCTTTTTATCCTCTCAAACTCCTTTATGGTCTCTTCCAGCCACTTTCTCCTCTGGGTGATCTCCTTTGCTTTTCCCTGATCCTCCCAGAAGTTGGTTGAAGACATACTCATGTCTATTTTTTTTAGCTCCTCCTTCATGGAGCTTATGTCCATAGCCTGCTGCACATCAAGAAGCTTCTCCTTTAGCTCTTCAAGTTTGTTCTTTATATCTGCCAGCATAATATATTAAATATAAACGAATGTTTGTAGATAAGGTGAAGATACACGTCAAAGCGGGAGATGGAGGCGATGGCGCGGTTGCCTTTCTGAGGGAGAAGTACAAGCCTTTTGGTGGACCTGCGGGTGGTGATGGTGGAAAGGGAGGTGATGTAATTCTTCTTGCCACGTCAAGGAAGCACACTCTATATGACTTTAAGCACAAAAGGCACTTTAGGGCTAAGAGCGGGGAGAAAGGCAGAGGTAAAAATCAACATGGCAAAGATGGGGAGGACCTTGTTTTGGAAGTGCCACTGGGAACTGTTGTAATAGATGCCTCAAGTGGCAAAGTGCTGTGCGACCTTACAGAGGAAGGGCAAAGATGTGTGGTGGCAAAGGGTGGAAGGGGAGGAAGAGGGAACGCTCGCTTTGCCACACCTACTAATCAGGCACCAAGGTACGCAGAGAAGGGAGAGAAGGGAGAAGAAAAGTGGATAGTGCTTGAACTAAAGCTCATAGCTGATATAGGTATCATCGGACTTCCCAATGCTGGAAAATCCACTCTCATATCTAAACTTACAAAAGCAAAGCCCAAAATAGCAGATTATCCCTTTACTACTTTATCACCGGTTCTGGGTGTTATGCAGTTAGAAGACGGCAGAAGGATAGTGTTGGCAGACATACCGGGTCTGATTGAGGATGCATCAGCTGGAAAGGGTCTTGGCCTTGAATTCCTCAGACACATTGAGAGAACCAAGCTGTTGCTCCACCTTATAGATGTGTCTGACCTTAGGCAAACTGATCCCGTAGATGCCTTTAAAAAGGTAAATGCGGAGATGGAAAAGTATCACCCCAAACTGCTGGAAAAGAGGCAAATAGTGGTGGGTACAAAAATAGATATGCTATCCGACAAGAATACTCTCCAAAAGCTTGAGGAGGAATTTAGTAAGATGGGTTATCCCTTTGTGGCTATATCATCCCACACAGGCGAAGGACTGGAGGAGCTAAAGGAGATTATAATAAAGGAGATGGAGGTAGAAACAGTTGACAAAAGTTATACGAAGCCTTTACAGTGAGCCACAGGCTCAAGAGCCTGTCAACCGATGGAAGCAGCAGGTGAGAGGCTTGTCTTGGACAAGTTATAAACTGTGGCAAATTGTGAAGGTAGCCCTTGCTATCCCTGTTCTGGGTAAGTCTCTAAGCAGGGACTTATCACCCTTGAGAGGTATAATAGTTTCAGGGGATTGGGATAGGGTAGCAAGAAGGTTAGCTCCTGTTTCTTGGGACAGGGGCTATGGTATGGACGAATACCGCCAGCTGGGGACATGTCCATACCTGAAGGAGGCGGGATACAAATACCCCAGCCCAAAGTGTGGAGTTTTATACACTTTGGATAACCAGGTGCTAACATGCCCCTAAAGGTAGGAGAAAGAGCGGGAAATTTTGAGCTCTCCTCTTACGAAGGCAAGAGGTATTCCCTTTATGAGACGCCAGGGTATGTCCTACTTGTATTTTACAAAGTCACCTGTCCCACATGCCAGCTCACTCTACCCTTTGTAGAAAAAATGTATAAGCTATACGGCGATGCCATCACCTTTTACGGTATAGTTCAGGATAGTGATAAAGATGCAAAGGAGTTTGCCAATAAGTACGGCCTTACCTTTCCCCAGCTGGTAGACTACCCAACCTACCAAGTCTCCCAAAAGTATGGTGTAGAGGTGGTGCCTACCTTGTACTTGCTAAATCCGGAAAAGACCATAGAGTTTGTTAGTAGCTCCTTCGTTAAGGCTGACCTTGATAAGCTAAACAGCAGACTCTCTGCTGTTGCAGGAAAGGAAGAGGTGGATATCTTTGCAGGCACCCATGTCCCTGTCTTTAAACCTGGCTGAGGCTCAAGAAGCAAGCGTTAGTTTAACGCTATAGTTTAAAAATGTCCTGCGAAAAGTTAAGAGAAGTAGAGGAGAGATTGCAGAAGGCTTGTGAAAGGGCAGGAAGAAAGAGAGAGGAAGTGGTCCTGTTGGGAGCTTCTAAAAGCGTACCTGCGCAAAGGATAAGAGAATTCTATGCATGCGGTCTTTCCACTTTTGGGGAAAACCGAGTACAGGAGTTTTTGAAAAAGTACCAAGCTTTGGAGGACATTGCCATAGATTGGCACTTTATAGGAAGGCTCCAGAGCAATAAAGTCAAGTATATTTTAGGTAAGGTTAGCCTTATTCACTCCTTAGACAGGGACAGCTTAGCGCAGGAGATAAACAAAAGAGCAAATGTGGTACAGAATGTCCTCATAGAGGTGAATGTTGCTGGAGAAAAGACAAAGGGCGGTATAGTCCCAGAAAACCTGCTGGCCTTTTACCAGCACCTTCTGAGTTATAAAAACCTGAGAGTTTTGGGGCTTATGTGTATCCCGCCTTATACGGAAGACCCCGAAAAAGCAAGACCTTACTTTGCAAAGCTGAGAGAGCTGAAAGAGAAGTTAGAATCCGAATTCTTGGTAAAACTTCCACATCTCTCTATGGGTATGTCTACAGACTTTGAAGTGGCAATAGAAGAGGGAGCCACCATAGTGAGAATTGGCACGTTGCTCTTTGGAGAGAGAAGGTAAGGTATAATTAACTAAATGGTAATCACAAGGTTTGCCCCAAGTCCAACAGGATACCTGCACTTGGGTAATGCAAGGACGGCCATTTTTAGCTACCTCTTTGCACGCCACCACAGAGGAAAGTTCATACTTAGAATAGAAGACACAGATTTAGAAAGGTCTACAAAAGAGTTTGAGGCTATGCTCCTTGAAGACCTCAAATGGCTGGGTCTTGATTGGGACGAATTTTACAGACAGTCCGAGAGGTTTGACATTTACAGAGAGTATGCACAAAGACTCATAGAGTTAGGACACGCATATCCATGCTTTTGCACTCCAGAAGAGCTAAGCATAGAAAGACAAGAGGCTGAAAAGAAAGGCATACCTTACAGATACTCGGGAAAATGCAGAGTTCTGGATAAGAAGCAGGTGGAGGAGCTAAAAGAAAGTGGCAAATCTTACACTATACGCTTTAAGGTGCCTTACGGAGAGTACGTAGTCTTTGAAGACCTCATAAAGGGACACATAGCCATAAACACCGATGACTTTGGGGACTTTGTGATAATAAGAAGCGATGGAACACCTACCTATAACTTTGTGGTAGTTATTGACGATGCACTCATGGGGATAACGCATGTAATAAGGGGAGAGGACCACATACCCAACACACCCAAACAGATACTAATATACAGGGCGCTTGGCTTTGATGTGCCTAAGTTTGCGCACCTGCCTGTCATACTCGGTGAAGACAGGAGCAAGCTTTCCAAAAGGCATGGAGCGGTTTCTGTAAGAAACTACAGAGAGGAGGGATACCTTCCCCAAGCGCTTTTTAATTACCTGTGTCTTTTAGGTTGGTCTTCACCCCAAGAAGGCAAAGAAATATACAGCAAGGAGGAGCTCATAGAAATATTTGACCTAAAAGACATAAACACATCCCCAGCCGTTTTCAGCAAAGAAAAACTCAGATGGATGAATGGAGTTTACATAAGAGAAGTGCTAAGCCTGGAGGAGCTAATAGATGGAATAACACCTTTCTTAAAGCAAGCGGGTTATGATGTTAGCGACAGAGATTATCTTAAAAGGGTGCTTGAAAAGACAAGAGACTCCTTTGAAACCTTTAAGGAAGCTGGTGATAGACTAAAACCCTTCTTTGTTGATGATTTTGATATATCTCAGGATGCATGGAGCGAGCTTGAAAATGCAAGGGTGTACGATATACTCTCTGTATTCTTAGAGAAGATAAAAGATAGGCAACTTAATGCCCAGAGTGTAAAGGAGATGGCCAGAGAAATACAAAAGGAGCTTAATGTAAAAGCTAAGGATGTGTGGCACTCTCTCAGGATAGCCCTAACAGGTGAGCTGGAAGGTGTAGGCGTAGACATACTTTGCGATATCCTGCCTAAGGAGAAGATAGTATTGAGGGTGGAGCGTCTCCTTAAAAAGATAGCATGAAGTTTTTCGTAGCTGGAGGAGGAACAGGAGGACATTTCTTTCCAGCCCTTGCTCTCATAGAATGCATGTTAGAAAGAGGTCTTAATGTAGAATTTGTAGGCTCTCAGCGTGGAATAGAGTATAGATTTAAAGATAGCATACCTTGCAAGGCACATTTTTTAAAGTCCCATCCTTTTGTAGGGAAAGGTCCACTGGAAAAAGCTAAGGCGGTATATTACGCTCTGACCGAGGGTTTAAAACTCCTAAGGCACACTAGCAATGCTAAAGGTGTGGTGTTTGGAGGTTATGCAAGCCTTCCCTTGGGTCTTGCACTAAGTTTAAGAAGAAAAGGGCTTTACCTACACGAACAGAACTCGGTACCCAGCACCACCAACACACTCCTTAGCAAGTTTTCAGAAAAGGTTTTTATAACCTTTGAACACTCAAGAAGGTTTTTTCCGCAGGATAAAGTCATAAAAACAGGGCTTCCTGTGAGAAAGCGCCTCCTTCAAAATTTTATAAAGGAAGATATTAAGGAAAGTTTTGGGTTTGACAAAGGCAAGCCAGTGCTTCTGGTGATGGGCGGAAGTCAGGGAGCGTCCTTTTTAAATCAGCTGGCTACTGAAATATTCTCAAGCCTTCCCCTGCAAGGCATTCACATAACAGGAGAGAGAGATAAGGATAAGGTGGAGAGCTTTTATAAAGAGAGGAAGCTCCCCGTTAAGGTTTTTGCCTTCAGCGAGGATATGAGCCACATATACGGAGCTTCTGACCTTGCCATCTCAAGAGCCGGTGCCTCTTCCATCACTGAGCTTTCTCTATTTGGTATTCCGTCGCTTTTCATACCCTTTCCCTTCTCTGCCAGAGATCACCAGTTTTACAACGCAAAGGAAATAGAAGATTTAGGGGGAGGTTTAGTCATAAAACAAGAGGATGCAACATTGCAGAAGGTTATTAATGGCATTGAACTCATGCTCAGCCAGAGGGATAACTTCTCAAGGAACATAAAGAGATTTGCCAACCCTTATGCTTGTCAGGACATTCTAAGACTCTTAGTAGCTTGATAAATGCTATTCCAGACATACCTTTAATCATTGAGGATACTAAAGTAGGGGGTGAGATATGCAAGTAAGAAAGGCGGTCTTACCTGTAGCAGGTTGGGGCACAAGGTTTTTACCTGCCACCAAGGCTATGCCCAAGGAGATGTTTCCAATAATAGACAAGCCTGTCATACAGTTTATCGTTGAAGAATGCATCTCTGCAGACATTGAGAACATTATATTCGTCACAGGGAGGCATAAAAGGCCCATTGAACACCACTTTGATATAAACACAGATTTGGAAAAGCATCTAGAACAGTGTGGAAAGATGGACCTTTTGAGGAACATAATGGAAATAAGTAGGTTGATTAATCCCATATATGTAAGACAGAAGGAACAGCTTGGACTTGGTCATGCAGTATTGGTAGCTGAACCCGTGGTAGGCTATGAACCTTTTGTGGTAGCTCTTGGGGATATCATCATCAAGGATGAGAGGAACGTACTTGAGAGAATGATAGAAGTATACAACCGCTTTGGTAAGAGTGTAATAGCAGTTTTTGAAGTGGACCTTAAGGATGTTTCCAAGTACGGTATAGTAGACGGCAGACTTATAGAGAGGGATATATACATTGTAGACCATCTTATAGAAAAACCAAAGCCAGAGGAGGCACCCTCTCATCTTGCCATAGTAGGCAGGTACCTTTTTACACCGAGGATCTTTGAAAAACTTAAAATAACACCTCCCGGAAAGGGCGGAGAGATACAGCTCACCGATGCTATAAGGTTGCTTATTGAGGACGAAGCTGTTTATGCAATCAAGATAGATGCTAAGGTTTACGATACGGGAACACCTCTCGGATATATACAGACGGTCCTTGACTTTGCTTTGCAAAGAGATGACATCAGAGATGACCTCATATCTTACTTGAGGCAGCTCCTCAGTAATAATATCCCACAGATAGATACAGTCTGATCCTTCTTGGAGCTGACTTCTCAAGAGGGATAGCTACATCAAACCTTATGGGTCCCACAGGTGTTTTTATACCAGCAGAGATCCCCGCATCCTTTTTTGGGTTTTTTATGGTTTGAGAAAGCTTATCTCCAACATTCCCAGCATCTCCAAAAATTATGCCCACAAAGGGACCCTTTATAGGAAATTCAAGTTCTATCCTCCCAAAAGTGTAGTATCTCCCTCCGTTCGGTTGTCCAACGCTCTCAAAGTTGTAGCCTCTTAGGTCTCTTAAACCTCCCAAAAAGAATCTCTCAAAAATGGGTGCGGACCTGCCTACATACCCACCTGCCACCTTAAAGCTGAGCTTTAAACCTTTTCTCAGAGGTATGAGGTAAAAGGTGGAAAGTTCAAATTTGGTGTACTCCCTATCACCCGTAGCCCTGGTTATGCTTACGCTATCGTAGTGTACCCTTTTGGGGGAAAATATGTCATCTTTATATTCTCTCAAAAGAAAGATGCCGTACTTAGAGATGTCTATACGCTCTCCAAGAGCCAGATTGGTTGTTCTTGATACTATTGGACCTACTGATGTGTTATTGGTTAGCCTGTAGCCTAAACTTGAGGTAAAGCCCTTTGATGTGAGTGTGTAGCTTCTGTGTTCTTCATAATTCCTAAAGATGGAAGCCTTAAACCAAAGCTTGCGAGTAAAAAGAAAGTTATCGGAAAGTTCCAGGTTGTAAAGCTCCCTCTTGCCCGTTTTTCTGTACCTCAAACCTGTATTCCATCCTATTCCTAACAAGTTTTTCCATCCCAAAAATGTATCTATAACTATCTTCTCCTCCGTGTTGTAGCCCAAAGACAGATCGTACAAGCCCCTCTTGTCTTCAGATAGCTGTATGAGTCTGTGGACCTCCTTCTTATCTTTATCAAGGAAGGTATCTATCTTTACGCCACTGAATATGTCACTGGTTATCATGTTGCTCAGAGTTCTGTTGGTATCACTTTCTGAATAAAACTCTCTCCTTACTGTCATATAAGAGAGCTCTCTGCTGGAAGTGTGATGGTATCCATAGTACAAATCCTCCCCTAACTTGTATCTTGGTCCTTCCTTTACAGTATATATATAGGTGTAGTAGATACTCTCCTCGTCTTCCTGCAAAGACACATCTATACTGAAGTCTCCTTCCATGTAGCCCTTTCTCAAAAGGTAGTTCTTTATGTCAATGTTTAGCGCTTCTATGAGGTCTGTATTGTACACAGCAGGTAGCTTGTCGTTGTACTCTCTGAAGATCTTGGCAATTTCCCTGTCGTTGCCTTTGTAAAGGAATCTGCTAAGTATCTGTCTCTTGCCTTTGTTTATGTTGAGCTCCACATAAACTATCTTTTTATCTCTGTCCACCTTTAAAGAGTAAGAGCCTTCCGCAAGTGTGTATTTTTCCCTCTTGAGTTTTTGTACCTCCTTATCCAAAATACTCTTTATGACATCTTCATCATAAGGAAACTCCTCACCTTCTAAAAGGGCTGTGTATCTTTCACCTTCTGCTATGCTAAAGACCACATAGCTACCCTGCGCTTTGTAGGATATGCTCACATCAAAAAAACCCTTCTTTTTGTAAGCGGATTCTAATATCTCCTTAGCTTCCTCAAGGGAAAAGGGGTCCACACCCTTCTCTTTGAGCTGGGATATATCAAGAAGGTAGTTGCTGTCAAAGTACTTGGCGCCTTCAAATTCTATTTTATATTTACTCCCTTCAATGATACTAAAAGTGGGATAAGCCACTTTAGCTCTTCCTGTGAGTGCTTCAAATACACCTACGGGGTGTCTTATAAAGTTAGAAAAGCCATCCACTAAGGAACCTACCATCCTAAGGGGTTTTCTTGTTATCCTTTCGTCCGTAGGAAATAGAACATTTAAAAAGGGTTTTTTTAGTTCTTCTTTTTTTATGCCTTTAAAGTAAACAAAGCTGTCAAGATAGCCTCTGTTTATGTAAAAGTCCTGCAAGGTGAATACTTTATCTTCAAACTCGCTCTCTCTTGCTATCTGCCCTTTAACAAGCCCGAGGGCTTTGTTTAGCTCATCCTCTTTAAAGCTTGTTCCTTCGTACCTTCCACCGGCGGTAAAGTAGATATCCCCTTCGTCAATGCCTATGTAAAGGTAAACATACCCGTCCTCGGTCAGGTCAAGAGTAACCCCCACCTTGGCATCAAGAAATCCTTCATCCCTGTAAAGTCTTCTTAATCTCTCCTCTATGCTTTCCTTATTTATATCCTTCAGAGGCATACCTTCATAAAGTCCCAAATGGCTCATTATAGTATCTCGCCAAAGTGCTACATTCCCCTTTATTACCACCTTCTTAAGTATGGGATATCTCTCAACATATACATAAACATCACCACCCTCTTGCATGGTAAAAACATCTTTTACACCCTCTATGTTTTTTATTACCTCTACCATCTGCAGATAATTTTTCTCGTTTACCACCTTTTCCAAGTTGTTGCCCGGAAGGGGATAGTTGGACATGATAAAAACCTTCCCAGTGACTATCAGCGGGGAGATAAGAAGAAGGAGAAAAAACATAATATAATTGTACCTTCTGGGATGGAGAGAATAAGCAAGATTAGTCCCTTTATGGTGATGGAGATACTTAAAGAGGCAAGTAATATAGACCATGTTATACACATGGAGATAGGTGAGCCTGACCTGGACCCACCACCCTCGGTTATTGAATCCCTTGAGAGAGCTATAAAGGACAGAAGGTACTTTTACACACCCAGTCTTGGGATAGGAGAGCTAAGGGAGAAGATTGCGGAGCATTACTACAAAAAGTACCGTGTTGATATATCTCCCCATCGCGTGGTTATAACTACGGGAACATCCGGAGCCTTTCTTGTAGCTTACTCAATTCTTATGAGCGCTGGAGAGAAGGTAGTCTTAGCTGACCCTTCTTATCCGTGTTATAAAAACTTTGCTCACTTGCTGGATATTAATCCCGTGTTCTTACCTGTTGACGAGAGTACCAATTACATCATTAGCGTAGATATGCTCAAAGAGCATAGAGATATAAAAGCCCTTCATATATCTTCACCTTCAAATCCTACAGGTAGTGTTTACGGCAAGGAAGACCTTGCTTCTTTGGTTGAGTACTGCCAAGAGAGGGATATTTACTTTATATCCGATGAGGTGTATCAGGGACTTGTCTACGACAGAGAAGAACACACGGCTCTTGAGTTTTCTGACGGAGCTATAGTTATAAGTGGTTTTTCCAAGTGGTTCTGTATGCCGGGATTCAGGATAGGCTGGATGATCCTGCCGGAAGAGCTTATCCCAAAAGCGGAAAGGGTGATCCAGAATGTGTTTATCTCTGCACCTACGCTGAGCCAGTACGCAGCTCTTGGAGCCTTTGACTATGAATATCTTGAAAAAGTAAAGCAAACCTTCAAAAAAAGGAGGGACATCCTTTACGAAGGATTAAAAGACCTGTTTGAGGTGCCAGTAAAACCAGAAGGTGCTTTCTACATATGGGCAAACATAGACAGGTACTCGGAGGACTCGGAGACTTTCTGCAGGGAAGTATTAAAAAATGCGAAGGTGGCGATAACTCCGGGCACCGATTTCGGAAAGAATAAAACAGAAAATTTTGTAAGATTTTCCTATACAAAAGATGAAGAAGCCCTCAGGGAGGGCTTGAGAAGGATAAAGAATTACTTGATAAAGTAAATCCTAACTACTCTCTGCTCAGCATACTTGGGACTTATAAGCTTGGCAACCTCCTTACCGTAAGAAGCTATTCTCATCCTTCCTATGTCCACCCCTTTCTTGGCAAGGTATGATGCTACTATCTGTGCTCTGTACATGGAAAGATTGAAGTTATACTTGCTGGAGCCTCTGGTGTCCGCAAAGCCTACTATGAGTACTTCTCTCGTATCGGATTGTATCTTACTCGCTATATCGTCAAGCTTTGGCGCCTGTGACTTTTTGATGTTGAACTTGTCAAAATCAAAATATACGGCACCTATCTCTTCAAGCTGCCAGCCTCCTTTTGGTATTTCCCTACTTTCCAAAGCTTTTATTCTCTTTTCGTGGTCATCCACTATCCCCTCAAGTTTGCTCACCCTTCCCTCAAGGTCGTTGGCTTTGTTTAAGGCTTCGTTAGCTTTCCCCAATGCCTCGTTGGCTTTGTTCAAAGCTTCCTCAGACTTTTTCTTTGCCTCAATTATGGCATCAAAGTAACCCTTGTAGCACTTGTCCAGAAGGTACTTGCTGTATACCTCTTTGGGGCTTCCGCATGGATCAAGACTTTGCTCCGCAAAAGCTACACTCCCTAATAGAGCGAGAGAGAGAAACAGTGATCTCTTCATTTTGCCACCTCCTTATGAATTTAAACACTTTTATATTATATGCCCCAAGTGTGAATTTTTCATGAAACATCAGCTTACCCTTGTCCCTTCCTCCATCTCTCTGTCTGGCACTATAAGGGAGAGCCTTTCTCCGTCAGAGAGCGCAAGTACCATACCCTGCGATTCTATCCCCAGTATCTTTCTTGGTTTAAGATTCGCAAGAAGAAGTATCTTTTTCCCTATAAGCTCATCTGGTTTATAGTGCTTGGCTATTCCAGCTACAACCACCCTTTCCTCACCTCCCAATGAAACTTTTAGCTTCAGGAGTTTTTCTGAGCCTTCCACTCTTTGGGCATCCACTATCTTTGCAAGCCTTATGTCTAACTTCAGAAAGTCCTCTATGCCTATTACTTCCATAAGTACATTTTACAACCAATACGCTCAATTCATGCACTTTTTATCGGTTTCTATCTTTATGGCAGTCAGGGTTGTGGATGTTGCAGGATCTTCCTGAACCTTTACCTCAAGGCACATACTGGGTGCTATTTGGTTTACGCATGTGTTGGGTGGGTATTTTATTTTATATATCTCACACTCCCTGATGTTTGGTGAAATATTAACGGTAAAAGTTTTACCCATCCAAGTACCGGTGAAGCTGTTGCTCTGCGCGTTTACACTTTGTACCCTTAAGTGTATTTCTCTTTCGTAGGATATACCTCTCATTTCTTCCGGTGTTAGTGGCTTCATTTTGACTTCCGTCACTAGCCATGGAGAGGTTAAAGTGTTTACCTCAAACTCCTTTAACACGAAGTCAACAATTAGTTTCCCAGTGGCAAAGGGGTTAACCGTACCGTTAAACCTTATATAACACTTTTGAGTATCGCACTGGACTGTGTTGGGCTTGTTGGGTTTTTCCTGCATGGGGGAAAATACCGCAGGATGCGTCTGATTGCTGGGGTCAGTTATGGTAAGGTTTTTGTCCATGACCACCTCAAGCCTGTTGTAAGTTCCCTGTGGGATGCTGGTGGTTGTTATATACTGAAGTATGCCGTTTAGCTTTGCAAGGTCCACTTCAAGTCCCTGCTGGCTTGAGAAGAGGTTAACTTTTTGCTGGCACTGCTGGTCGGAGCAAAGGTTTACCTCATAGACCGTCACCAAAATTGAAGGATAGACACTCATATCGTCGGTAAAGTAGAGGCTCACAGATGAAGCTGGCGGAGTTGTGCCACCTCCGCCTCCGCCACCTCCGCAGGAGAAGAGAAGTATTGTAGCTGCCGTAATAATCCTCTTCATTTTTCCTACCCCCTAAAGGATTAATTATAAAGGCACACACCAAATTCTTCAAGCCTTTTTCCTCTTTTTGTATCCAGTAAAAAAGTTATAAATCTTGATTCTGAAGATGTATAAAGCTTCCAGAGTTTTGTGGGCTTGCAACCTTCAAAAGAGCCTATTTTGAATATAACGATAGATGGTTTTTCTGGATATCTGTCTCTGATTATGGTTCTGTCTGCATAGAAGGGTAGGTTGTGGTGGAAGTATCCCACTTGATAGGTTTTTAAGGTGTTGCTGGGGTCAAGGTTTTTTATAAAATTACCCACTTCTTTGTAGTGTCTAAAACTCTCAAGGTAATGGAGCAAACCTGTGTTTGCAAATATAAGAAATGCTATACCTGCCACCAAGGGCGCTATGGCGTAATTTCTTAAAAGGAAAGGCAGTGGCAAAAGAGCTAAAACTGCGTAAGCTGTTTCAAGCTGGAAATAAAAGGTGGTAAGCAGTATTGCAGAAGATATAAGAAGGGTTATGAAGGTAGAGGAATATTTTATGATGCTTTTCCAGTCGGAACTTAAGACAAAGTTTGCCGTCAAAATAGCCATAGCCGGATATGCAGGAAGGACATATACAGGTATTTTGGACTTTATAAAGCTAAAAATAAGAAAAACAAGCAGAAGCCAAACCACAAAAATGGTTAGCTCTTTTTTCTTTTTGATAAAGGTCCAAAGCAAGGCAAAAAATACGAGAAAGGAGTAAGGCATAAAGCTTACTGCAGTATCAAGAAAGTAAAAATAAAAAGGATCATTGCCAGCATACACTCTTTTGAGATTTTCTACATAAAAAACTTCCAAGAACTCTTTTTTGTGGGAGAAAAATTCAAAGATATGCCACCAAAAACTTGGGGGAATAAGAAGGAGTGTGAGCAGATAGTAGCGCTTTTTTAAAAGCTCCTTAGGATCACTTACAAGAAGGTAAAAAAACACCACACCTGCAGGGATTACAAAACCTGCTGGACCTTTGGTGAGTATTGCCAGAGTGGAGCAGATAAAGGCAAGCAAAAGTAATGGTATATGGTTTTTCTTGTAAGCTTTTAGCCAAAAATATATGGAAAGAGCTATAAAAAAGGTAAAAGGTATTTCGGGCGAAGCGTATCTGGCATTGGCAAAAAACTGAAAAGAAGTCAGCAGGATAAGAGCAGAAAGTAATGACACTTTATAGTTTTTTGACTGCTCGTAAGATAATAGAAAGGTGATAATACCCAAAAGCAAACCCAAAGTGGCATGAAAAAATCTAAGACCCCATTCGTTAATCCCAAAAAGATAATATCCCAGGGAGACTATCCAGTAAGTTAACGGAGGTTTTTCAATCCTTACATTACCGTTGTAATAAGGTGTTAAAAAGTCGCCTGTTTCCATCATGTTTTTTGATGCCTCAGCATAAAAGGACTCGTTGGGCATCCAAACTTGTGAAAGACCGAGGTTAAGGTAGTAATTGGCTGCTACTATTAGCAGAAGAAGATAGAGCATAAAAAGATTATAGCTCAGGGGAACATTATAACATCTACCAAGCTTCCTTTCTTTATCTCCTTTATACCTTCGTAAACCACCATGTAGGCGTTCATATCTATGTAAGAAGTCAGCATGTGAGATTGCGTTTTGTGAGAGTAAGAGCAGTAAGCTTTTTCTCCATCAAAACTTACAAAAGCTCTTACAAATTCCCTTCTTTCTGCGTCTCTTCTAATAAAGTCCTCTTTAAGTATAGCTTTAAATACCTTTGGTATGTAATCTTTTCTTCCGGACATTTTAAGGAGAGCTGGATGCACCAGAAGGTCAAAAGCCATAGTGCAGGATACTGGGTTGCCGGGCAGTCCAAAGAAGAGCCCTCTGTCTTTGTATGTGCCAAAAAGTACTGGCTTGGCGGGTTTTATACGCACCCTGTGAAACTTTACATCAATGCCGTACTCCTTTACCAGGTGTTGAACATAGTCTTTACCTCCCATGGATACACCGCCTGTTGTTATAAAAACATCGTAATAGTCAATATGTTTTAAAAACTTTCCTATCTCCTCTTCATTATCCTTCACGATACCTAAGTAGTGAGGTTCTCCACCACTTCTGAGAATTTGAGCAAAGAGTACATAACTGTTGGAACTTCTTATCTGAGAAAGCTTTTCTATAGGCTCTCCTACATCTTTTATCTCGTCACCTGTTGCCAAAACTGCGACTCTGGGCTTTCTGTAAACGCTAACTACCACTCTGTTTACCGAAGCCATTATTCCCATCTCGTAGGGTCTTATCAGGGTGCCAGCTTTTAGCACCACCTCCCCCTCTTTAATCTCTTCACCTTTCCTTCTTACATTACTTCCCAGCTTTAGAGGTTCCTTTATAAGTATGTAATGGTTTTCCTCTTGGGTTAGTTCAAAGGGAATAACTGTGTCTGCACCTTCTGGTATGGGCGCTCCTGTGAATATCTTTACGGCTGTTCCTTTCTCCATCTTGTAAGCTGTTTCCTCACCAGCTGGGATCTCTCCTAATACTTTGAGCTTTACAGGTTTCTCCTGGGAGGCATCTTTTATATCTTCGTACCTTACCGCATAGCCATCCATGGCAGAGTTATCAAAGGGAGGCTTATCTGTATCTGCCATTACATCTTCAGCCAGAACTCTACCCAAGGACTGATTTATAAAAACTCTCTCTGTATCTATCAGCTTTGTATGTTCAAGTACCTTAGAAAGCGCTTCTTCATATGGTATCATCTTGGACCTCCTATGCTACTGTGTAAATGCCTTCAAGAAAGCCCTTCCATATACTTGGCATTCTGTCAAGCTCCTCCTTGGCTATCTTCTTTACCTCCTCCTGCAAAGTATTTATGTTTCTTGATGTTCTTACTTTCACATCCAGTATCTGTGGCTCATTTATGGGCTTTCCAATCTGAGAGACTATGTAGCAATAAGCTTCCTCTATACCTTCCACCTCTTTGACCACTCTCTGGGTTATTATGCTGGCAACAGTGTTGTACATCTTCCCTATGTGGGAGATGGGATTCTTCCCAGCTGCTGCCTCAAGGCTCATAGGTCTGTAAGGTGTGATAAGACCATTTACTCTGTTGCCTCTGCCCACCTGTCCATCATCTCCCTGTTCGGCGGATGTGCCAGTAACTGTTATGTAAACAGAGCCATTCTCTTTGCTATCCGCTGTGTTTATATGCACTTGTACCTCTCTTCCCAGAAGCCCCTCTATGTAAGTTTTAACCTTTCTTGTTAGCTCCTCCTTTCTGGCAAAGTACTCATTTATATTTTTTATGTACTTGCTCACAAAAGCTAAAGCAACTGTTAATCTTATCTTATTTTCTATCCTCACTCCCATCACTTTTATGTCCTCACCCACCTCAGGGTGTTCCTTTTTGAGAGCTTCCGAGTTTAAAAACCTCTCAGCCTCGTAAACCGCCCTTTCAAGGTCGTCAAAGGGAGCAAACCCAACACCAAAGGAGGTGTCGTTTGCCAAGGGTACCTCCCCCCTCTTTTGAAACCTTTCAAAAAGTTCCACAAGGTCCTTTGAACCCGGTCTTATTTTGGTGTAAATTTTTACATGTTTATCCACATCCATGTTTTTTATGTTATTCCTCAGCCAGTTTTTGGCAGTTTCTCTTACCAGCTCTTCTATGTCAAGCCTCTTGGTATTTTTCTCCAAGATGGCTCTTCCCACCAGGTATATCTCTATGGGCTGTATGACCTCACCACCCCCAAAGTACGCGTTAGAAACACCTCCCACCAGCAGAGCCTTATCCACATTGTGATGCATAATAGCTCCAAACTCGCTAAGGTACCATCTGCAAAGCTCCCGGGAGAGATTTTCAGCCAGGTTATCGCATATGGTGTCAGGATGGCCTATCCCTTTCCTTTCCACTATCTCGGCAAACTGCTGGTAAACTGGTGCAAAGGTCATAGGAGTGACCACTATATTTGCCACCTGAAAAACCTCCTAAAAAGTTTTAAGGAATGATTATAATCTACCTGTGTACAAAAGGGTAGTTTCTCAAAAGGGCTTTGAGTCTTTTTCCCCTAACATCAAGCTCCACCTCAAGACCTTCCTTTCTGAAGGAAATGTCCACAAAGCAAAGAGCTATGCCTTTATCAAGGGTTGGCGAATAGGTCCCACTGCTAACTCTGCCTATCTCCATGTCCGATAGATAAATTCTGTAATCTTCTCTGGGAACTCCCCTCTGTAATAGCTCAAGACCAAAGAGTTTTCTGTGTATCTCTCTTTTTAGCATGGCGGATTTACCCAGAAAATCCTTATCCGTGCATACAAACCTATCAAGGTTTGCCTCAAAGGGTGTTATGTCTTCTGATATCTCGTGACCGTATAGAGGCAAACCTGCCTCAATCCTGAGGACATCTCTCGCACCCAAGCCGCAGGGTTTTGCATATTTGATAAGCTCTTTAAAGATTCCCAACCCCTCTTTTATACTGGCATATATCTCAAAGCCATCCTCACCCGTATAGCCCGTCCTTGACACTATAATGCCGTCAAAAACCTTAAAGTTGTAGCGCTTTATTTCACCCACAGGGAACAGAGCAGAAAGCACATCAACGCTCTTTTTCCCCTGAAGAGCCAGCTGAAGTGTGCTGCCAGATATGTCTTCCACATGGTGATACTTAGATAGCCAGTTTATTACCTTTTTCCTGTTGGCAGCGTTTATACACAGCATGAAGCTCTCTTGGTCAAGCATGTATAAGGTAATGTCATCAACAACCCCCCCTTGGTGATTGGTGATCATGCTGTACTGAACTTTTCCGGGACTTAGCTTTTTCACATGGTTGGTGGTAAGATAATCAAGAGTTTCCAAAGCTGAAGGTCCCTTCATAAGTATCCTTCCCATATGAGACACATCAAAGATTCCGCACTCATCTCTTACAGCTTTTACCTCTTCCTTTATAGAGGAGTAGTAAAGAGGCATCTGCCAGCCGGCAAACTCAAACATTTTAGCCTTTAGCTGCCGGTGAAGTTCATAAAGGGGTGATTTCATACAAACATTGTAAAATGTTTTCCTATGCTTGGCAAATACGTTCTCTTTTTTTATATAAAACTCTTCATCGTGGTAAACGCCATCCTTTTAGGGATAGTTTCTTCTTATGCTCTTGCAGAGCTGCTCTTTCTCTTCAAAGAGAAAAGTGCTAACATAGCTATATCTTACCTTTTAAACTTGTTGCCCATATCCTTTTTTTACCTTTTGCCCTTCAGCGCTGTGATTACCATGATGATCCTGCTAAAACATATATTTTCAAAGAAGTTAGACCTAATAGTTCAGAGCTTTGGTGTATCTCCTTTGAAATTTCTTTTAAACATTATACTCTTTTTAGTTTTTGTTAGTTTTTTTAATCTTATTATGAGTTTTGATGTGTATCCAGAGAGCAACAAAAATTTGTACAGTATAGAGAAGGAGTTTAAGAAAAGACAGGAGGTTGAGGACCTAATTGTAAGAAACGCATGGTTCTTCAAAGAAGAAAGTGGTGAAAGGATTTACATAAACTTCCAATTTGTGGACATAAAGGATGGCAATATTGCCGGAGTATTTCTGGTAAAGTCCAGCAAAAGCAACATATTGGAAGTGATCCAGTCTGATAGAGGTTCATGGAAAGGTGATATTATCCTTTTACCTATTGCAAAAGTCTGGAACATCAAGGAAGGAAATTTTGTAGCTAAAGGCATCAGCATAAAACTCTTTGAAATAAAAAACGCACAACCTATAGGAGAAAAGGTGGAACACATTTCTCTCCATCAGCTTCTCCTCCTTTACTCTCTCGGTAAGAGAGTGGGCCTAAACTACCATCTGTATCTATCAGAAATAATAAGGAGGTTTTTGTCTTCTCTATCACCTATAGCGATAGGCATTACCGTCATGTCTTATGCCATCAAAAGAAGGAGCATCTTAGCAGGGTTTTTAAGTTTTGTACCTGCCTTCTTTTTCTACTGGTTTAGCTTTGTCTTAACAAGATTTTTTTCCGAAAGTGTCTCTTTTAACCCCTTATATGGGCTTTTTGCCTATATCCCTCTTGTAATCCTATCCCTAAAAGGACTTTACTATCTGGGAAAAGGCTTCAGGGTCTAAGCTGGCACCACCTACCAAAAGCCCGTCTATGTCCGGCATCTTCATGAACTCACTGGCATTATGGATGTTTACGCTTCCACCGTAAAGAATGCGTGTAGTACCTTTATAATTTTTGTTTAAGCTTTCAAGTAGTTCTTTTATAAATCTGTGAACCTTCTGTGCATCCTCGGGTGTGGCGGGATTCCCACTCCCTATTGCCCAAACAGGCTCGTAGGCTATGTCTATCATATCCGTATAGTCTTCCAGAGAAGACAGCGCAAGTTTAACCTGCGTCTCAATTACCTTAAAGGTGAGCCCTGCCTCCCTCTCGTCCTGCCTTTCCCCAACGCAAAGTATGGGTCTTATACCACTGCCAAGACAAGCTATTAACTTTTTGTTGATTATTTCATCACTTTCACCAAAAAGCCACCTTCTCTCTGAATGACCCACTATTACATAAGACACCCCCAAGTCCTTGAGCATACTGACCGATATCTCTCCTGTAAAGGCTCCCTTCGGTTCATAATGCACATTTTGAGCGCCAAACTTTACATGTTTATCTTTAAGCATTTCAGAAGCAATACACAGAGAAGTGTATGGCACGCACAGAAGTATCTCCCTGTCTTTTACATCTTCAACAAGTGGTAAAAAGTTATACAGATACTCTTTGGTCTGAGAAGGGGTCATATTCATTTTCCAGTTGGCAGAGATGAGCTTCATCTTCGTATAGTTTAAACCAAATGAAGATGGTCTGTCAAATCAATTTTGCTTGACAAAGGTTTTTTTCTGTGGTATTATTTAGACATTAAATCCTTCAAAGGAGGGTAAGAACATGAGGAAGAGCCTTTTGGCAATGGCAGCCCTGATGGGAGCAACAGTCTTGCCTTCTCAGGCAGCGGTTATCAGAGTGGACGAAGACACCTTTGCCAACATGGGTCTAAAGCTCCAGATCTGGGCACAGCACTTAGGTAAGACCACACCGGGTGGTAAGGACTACAACGACTTTTCCATCAACGGTGCCAGGGTTTACTTCAGCGGTCAGGTGAACAAGTTCGTCCAGTTTGGTGCCAATCTGGATTTTGCGCTTTATCAAGGAAGTAGTGGCAGAACTAACCATGGGGGAACCAGAGAATCAAGAGCTAACGACGCCTTTATAAACCTCAAGCCTATGGAAGAGTTTCAGATAATGGCAGGTGTCTACAGGCTCCCATTTAGCAGAGCATCACTAACAGACAGCTACACATACCTTATTCCTACTGGATACGGCTATAGCACCAGGGGTAATCTATTTGCACCCTTTACCATAGGGTCCAATGTAGCTAACGCATACAGGGATACGGGTCTTACCGTATGGGGCAACATAGCGGACGGTATGCTCAAGTATCAAATTGGTATCTTTGACGGAAGATGGGATCATGTCCATCCTCTTGGTGTAAAGGACAACCTCGCTTTTGCAGGGAGAATCCAGTTTACTCCCACCATGCTGGGCTTTAAGGGAGAGAAGGGCTTTACTCTTGCGGATACTTACCTTGGAAAGCAGAATGTCCTCTCCATAGGTCTTGGCTACAACACCCAGAAGTGGGACAACGGTGCTGGAGATTCAGCTACAGGCAAAGCCTGGACCGTTGACGCCATGTGGGAGCAAAAGTTTGGTGATATAGTACCCAACCTTCAGCTTGGCTACCAAGACAGGAAGGATATGCCCGCTGGTACTACCTCACCTATTGCCAAATCAAAAGACAGAGCCTACTATGTCCAAGGTCAGCTCCTCTACGACCAGGTGGTGGGTCTTGGAAAGCCTGCCCTTGCCATAAGGTACGAAAAGCTTGACGACAGAACTGCTGCTAACAAGGACACCAACAGAACTGGAGTTTTCCTCAACTACTACATAAAGGGTCAAGATGCCAAGATCCAGCTGGGTGCTGATGTGGTATCTCTTAAGAACAAATCTCCCAATGAAAAGAACTACACTGACTGGACGCTGGCTCTTCAAACCCAGTTCTAAGCTCTCTTAAAACACCCCAGCCCCGCTCTCTGCGGGGCTTTTTACTTTTAAAAGATGATGTCTAAAAGCACCACCAATAAAAATACAAGGCTTATATATCCATTTACAGTAAAGAAAGCTTTGTTTACCTTGGAAAGGTCGTAAGGTTTTACAAGACTATGCTCGTAAAAGAGAAAGCCAGATAGCAAGATAAGTCCTATGAAGTAAATAAAGCTGAGCTTTGGAGAGGCGAATCCTAAGGCTAAAAGACAGAGCAGTGTAGCCATATGGAAGAGCCTTGCCATCAGTATGGCGTTTTTTATACCCAGCTTGACCGCCAAAGAGCCTATTCCATGCCTTTTGTCAAACTCGTAATCTTGGAGGGAGTAGAGCACGTCAAAACCTGCCACCCAGAAAGCCATGGCCATGCCAAGAAGGATGGAAAGGAAAGACACCCTCTCGTTGAGGGCTATGTCCACACCCAGAGGAATGAGAAAGTAGACAGCTCCCAGCACCAAGTGGGGAAAGTTTGTGAACCTCTTTGAGTAAGGATAAAGCCAGAGGAGAAAAAGCACTACAGGAGAAAGCAAGAAGGTGTAAAGGTTTATAAAGGCTGTGGAGACCAAAAAGATCATGCTTGAGACAAGTATTATGGCAAGCATATCGTGTTTTTTTACTTTACCTGAGGCGTGCACCCAGTTTTTTGTTCTTGGATTCTTTTGGTCTATGGGCAGGTCTATAAGTCTATTCAGAGCCATGCCTGCAGTCCTTGCGCTTACTAACGCCACAACTACCCAGAAGACTTTTTGAGGGCTGGGTAGAGACTTATAAAGTATGAGAAGAGAAGCTAAGGCAAAAGGAAGGGCAAATATGGTATGCTCAAACTTTACAAGCTGTGCGTAGCTCTTTAGCTTGTCCTTTATCGTCATGGAAATATTTTATACTTTTCCACAAGGTATGACATACTTAGACATAGAACCTCCTCATGACGAATTGGCGGAAAGAGCGGTGCTGGGTGCCATGATCCTTGACCCCGAGACTATCCCTCAGGTGCTTGAGTATCTCAGAGAAGAGGACTTTTACTTGGAGCATCACAGGCTCCTTTTCTCTCTCTTATACAAACTCTGGGAGGACAAAGGTAAAGATTGGGACGATATAGTGCTTAGAGAATACATAAAAAGGTATGGACTGAGCGATAAGATAGATATGGCATTTGTGTATGCTCTTGTGGAAGAGGCAGCAAAAGGTGCTCTTCTTGAAGAGGCTATAAACCTGGTTAAAGAGAAGTCTGGTCTTAGAAACCTCTTGGACCTGTCTTTGAATGCTCTGAAAGGTATAAAGGAGGAGCCGGATTTTAACCGGCTCCTTGAGTTTATGCTCCACAAGGTGCTGGAAATTTCTGAAAAGCAAACCATAACCCATTACTATCACATAAAGGAAGTGGCAAGCAAGGTAATAGAAATAATAGAAAAGCATAGAAAGGCAGAGCGACTTATCACCGGCAGAGCGACTGGCTTTTTGGACCTTGATGTTCTTACCACCGGCTTTCACCCTTCTGACCTGATTATCGTTGCAGCAAGACCAGGTATGGGAAAGTCCAGCTTTATGCTATCTATGGCTGTAAATATGGCTATGGAAGAAAAGGTGCCTGTGGTTATATACTCCCTTGAGATGAGCAAAGAGCAGCTTACTATGAGGGCGCTTTCCATGCTTTCGGGTGTACCGCTTCAGAACCTCAGAAGAGGCTTTATAAAGGAGGAGGAAAGGAACAGGCTTATAAGCTCTGCTCTTGAACTTTCTAGCTACAACATATACATAGATGATACTCCCACCCTCTCCACCACAGACCTGAGGATAAAGACCAGAAAGCTCAAAAAGGAGAGAGGTGTGGAGGTGGTTTTTATAGATTACCTTCAGCTTCTTAGGTCTCCCAGAAGGCTCTCTTCAAGACAGGAGGAGGTGGCAGAGATTTCAAGGAACCTCAAAGCCTTGGCAAAAGAGCTTGAGTTGCCAGTAGTAGCATTGGCACAGCTCTCGCGTCAGGTGGAGCACAGGTCAGACAAAAGACCCCAGCTGGCAGACCTCAGGGAAAGCGGACAGATAGAGCAGGATGCGGACCTGATTATTTTTATCCACAGACCCGAGTATTACAAGAAGAACCCACCTCCCGAGGAGCAAGGTATTGCAGAGATCATAGTAGCAAAGCAAAGACAGGGACCCACGGGCATTGTCAAAGTAGCCTTTATAAAAGAAACTGCAAGTTTTAAACCTCTTGAATATAAGGAGGCGCAGAAAGTGGAGGAGTACGAGCCTGACCTGGAGGAGTTTTCGGAGGAGGATTATGACCTGGACTTTTGATAAATGGCGCTTATAAACCCTTAAAAAGTTCTAATAGCTCCTTACCCATTTGCAACATATATTAAAAACAAAGGAGGTGGGAACATGTTGGAGCTTATACTCACAAAAGAAAAACTCACGCAAAGGGAAAAACTTGTATTTTTCAGGAGCATGTTAAAAGCCGAGATGGATGTGCTTAACGAGTACTGTGTGAATGGCGGTATTCCCAAGAGGTATAAAATAGAGCTGTGCCACCTTCATAACATAAAGAAAGTTAACATAGCAAGACTTTTGAGCATCATAGAGTTTTACGACCCCGAATTTATAAAGGTGCTTGCCCTCACAGACCCAAGGGTGAGGACCTTTATAGGCTACTACCTTGACTTTTTAAAGACAAATCCGTATGGTTATGAAGCGCTGGAGCCTCAGAACCTCTTTGGAAATTGGGACTTTATAAAGTATAAACTCAAGATCCTCTTTCCAGAGCTTACCTTAGATGAGATAGATAGGTTCAAGTTCAAAAGGAAGGAGTTTATAAGGTACCTAAGGGAAAAACTCGGTGAAGCTGAAGAGCTAATAGAATCAAAGCTCAACAAGGCTACTTGGTATGAATCTGTTCCGTACCTAGAGCTGGAGGAGGAGATGTCAAAAGAGTGGCATCCGGAACCTATAATGACGGAGGAGGACTGGGCTTTTATAAGGAGGCACATAAAAGGCAGAAAGAACATATTCATAAGGGAAGGGCAGGGAGAGAGGTTCGTATATGTGGATGTGGATATTCCTGATGAAGAGCTGGACAAGTACAAAAAAGACAGGGAAGGGCTAAAGAAACTGCTTATGCAAAAATACAACATAGATGAGAGCGGTGCGGAACAGATACTCAGAAAGGCAGGATGGGAATCGGATACATACCACATAATACCTCCCATACACACTGATGTGGTGCTAAATTACGGAGAGCTTGAAGAGGCTGTAAAGAAGGAGCTTGAAGAGGAAGACAGAGGAATGAGCTACTATGACCTTGCCAACTTTATAAGGTATCTGGGCGGTTTGGAGCTTGAGCAGCTCAACTACTACGAGCTTATCTACGATAAGGTAGAAGAGGAGGTGCAGGACATTATAGACACCATAATAAGGACCCAGAGAAGGATTCTTGGTAAGATGTTTGGTATCTTCTATACGGTGGATCCCCTCATGGCGGAAGCTATTATCACCATAAATCCTGCCAGAATGGACTTTCTCAAAGGGCTTGCGGTAAAGGAAACAGTCAGGGGTAAAGAGTTTCACCTGTACAGCAACCCTACCGCATGGAGGATAGTAAAGGAAAGAATAGTTTCAAGGTTTCCGGAGGTAAGCCAGGAAGACATTGAAAAATTCAAAGGAAGGAGGGATGAGTTCGTAAAGTATCTGGCTGAGAAGACTCATAAATCTCAGCAGACAATAGAGAACGCTCTTGAGGAATGCGGATGGACCAAAAGCGAGGAGATACCTGCCTTCTTACGGCAGATAGGACCTTAAGGCTAAAACCTTGTCCTTTATAGCCTGATATATCTCAAGAGTCGCTCTTGACTTGTTTAGTGTGTAAAAGTGTAGTCCTGGCACTCCGTTTTTTAAAAGATCCTCACACTGCTTTATGGCAAACTCTACACCTATTTTTGTAGTCTCCTCCTGATCATCCATGTGAGGCTCAAGTCTCTTTATCAGGTCATCGGGTATGGTAGCACCGCACATGGAAGCAAACTTACTTATCTGTCTGAAGTTGGTTATGGGCATGATGCCGGGTATTATGGGTATGTCTATGCCTTCTTTGTAGCACATGTCAATAAACCTGTAGTAATAGTCGTTTATGAAAAACATCTGGGTTATAGAAAAATCCGCTCCCTCCATCACCTTCTTTTTAAAGTACCTTATCTCCCACTCCATGTTGGGAGACTCGGGATGCCCCTCTGGATACGAAGCCACACCTACAGAGAAGTGTTCCCCAAAGCTACTTCTTATAAGTCTTACCAACTCGTTGGCATGCTTACAGGCACCATCTGGGGGTTTAAAGTTTGGCATGTTTGCTGGTAGGTCTCCCCTCAGAGCCAGTATGTTTTCTATGCCTATCTCTTTGTACTCTCTGAGTATGCTTATTATCTCTTCCCTTGAGTGGGCTATACAGGTAAGGTGTGCCATAACTGTCATATGGGTTTGCTGATGTATCCTTTCCACCACCCTCTTGGTTCTATCTCTTGTGCTTCCACCAGCACCGTATGTAACGGAAACAAAGGTGGGTGATAGACACTCAAGACTTTTTATAGTATCAAAAAGTTCCCTCTCACCTTCTTCCGTCTTGGGCGGGAAGAATTCAAAGGATATACTAAAGGTTCCCTTCTTGAGCAGCTCTCCTATCTTCAACAAACACCTCCGTAAGCTTTATAATTCTCATTTTGCACGGAGCTGGAGATTTTAAAAACAGACTCAGAGCGTTTATAAGTCTATCAAGCTCTTCTCTGTGTCCTTGCACAAAATCATACAGATAATTTAATGACCCTTCTACCTCTGTACTGAGAGCCTTTTCCTTAATGACTTCCTCCGGAGTCTTACCTTCACCAAAAGCTCTGAGCACCTTGATAATCTTGCTTATAAGGTCGTCCCTTGTCTTTGCCCACCTTATATCCGTGTAATCGGTTATTACCCTGTAAAAGATTTTTAGCGTATCTTGCATTCACTTGCTAAGCTCTTGCAGGTCTTTTATGAGTTGGTCCACATCTATGGCAGGCATGGTGAGGGTCCTTATGGTACCTCTTGAGCCAAGCTCAATAGCCATCTTGACCACTGTATCGTTGTCTGGTGCTTCAAGTATGTTGACAAAATCATAAGGACCCATGACTGCATACTGAGCGATAAGTTTGACCCCAAAGCGCTCCATCACTTCCCTATCCACTTCCTTTATCCTCTCGGGTCTGTGCTTGAGGGTCTTCATACCCTCATCGGTAAGCGTTGTTAACATTACAAACAATGCCATCTTTTTTACCTCCCTAAGTAAATATTTTATGCCATTACTGGCGAAGGTATCCAAAAACTTGACTTATGATAAAAATCAGTTTATATTAATGTTAAGTTATCGTTATTATTAACTGCAGGAGGTGCGTAGCATGGACGTGCTGGGTTTTTATCCCATGTGGTATGTACCAACAGTAGGGAGTGCTTTTACCATAGCCATAATAGCTACCATCCACGTTATGGCTTCCCACACTTCTGTGGGTGCATCCATACTTCTGGCGTATTTGGCTACCAAAGCCTACAGAGAAAATCAACCCCAGATATACGACTACATCAAAAAGTACCTTCTGGGACTTCTCATTTTCTCTTATGTATCTGGTTCTATAACGGGTCCGGGTATATGGTTCTCTGCCACCGTAGCCAATCCAAGAGGTATATCCGCACTCATTCACAACTTTGTGTGGGTGTGGGCTGCCGAGTGGGTTTGGTTTGTGGCAGAAGTCACGCTGGTTTACATACTCTTTTACACTCTTGGGAGGATAGACCAGAGAAGCTGGCTAAGACTCGCTTGGACCTTTGCCATAGGCTCATGGGCAACCATGTACATAATAGTGGGCATACTTTCCTTTATGCTCTCACCCGGGCATGAGAAGTGGTTTACTACCGGCAACATCCTTGACGCTTTTTATAACAAAAACTACTTCCCTCACCTGCTTGAAAGGACCTCCTTTATGTTTGCTATAGCGGGTACTGTAGGGCTTGCCATAGCAGGACTCATGAGGAAAGACATAAGCGAAAAGACATACAAGGAGATAGTTAAAACTCTGTCCTACTGGGGTATGGGTGGTGTTGTGTTTGGACTCGTCTTTTTCATCTGGTATATCTCAACACTTCCCAACAGAAGCGATGTGATACTTGAAAATGTCGTACCCATATATCTCAAATTGCCCATAATGGCTATAATCCTTTTGGTGCTTGCCCACTTTTTCCTGACTGCAGTAAGACCCACCATGGCGAGGTTTTGGGTAGCTTATCCCCTTTACATACTCATATTCTTCATGGGAGTGTATCCGGAAGAGAAGATAAGAGAGACGCTGAGAAAACCTTATGTGGCTGGTGAGTTTATGTGGGTTAACCAGATAGTGGCAAGGGATGTGCCTGCAAAGGGTATCAAGTCAGAAGTGCCTCTAATTGACCAGAAGGGACTTTTAAAGCTTAACGCCTTTGTACCTGAAGGTTTAAAGAACCTAACTCCTCAAAACCAGATAATGGCTGGAAAAACAGTAGCTGTGCTTGCATGCTCAGGTTGCCACAACGTTACCGGCTCTACAGGTCTCAGACCCTTCGGACAGAAGTTTGCAGGTATGACAGACCCCAATGCGGTTTACAGCTTTCTCACCAGCTACCTTAGAGATAATCACCCACCGTACATGCCCAAGCTGGTAGGAACTGACGAGGAGATAAGAGCTCTCTCTGCTTATATAGCAGATATGATCTCAAAAGGTGGCTCTGTCTCTGCAAAAATAGAAGTTCCCGCATCTTCTTCGGAAGCTAAAAAGTAAGGAGGTGTAAGCTATGCAAGAAGTAGTTAGGTGGTTCTTACTTGCGGTTCTGTCCTTTATGATAGTAGGAGGAAAGCTTGCCTTAGCGGTTGATACCAGCGCCATGCTGAAAGCCATGGCAGACCCTGCCGGTGCTCCCTTTTTCCCCGTTGTTATGCAGGTGCTTCAAGTACTCACATGGGCGCTTCACATACTCTTCGTTTATACCTCAATTGGCGGTCTCTTCTTTGCCATATACGGTTTTACCAGAAGAGATGAAAATTGGCAAAAACTTTCAAGAGCAACTATTGAGCTTTCCAAAGTTTCCGTATCTTTAGCCATCGTGCTGGGCGTTGCTCCTTTGCTCTTCTATCAGGTCATATATGACCCTCTGTGGTACTCGTCTGCTAACCTTTCCGCTTGGTGGTACATACTGTTTATAGTATTTCTCCTCATAGGCTACTACTTTATTTGGGGAGCATACCTTACCAAAGATAAACCAACCATCTCCATGTTTATGTCAATTCTTGGCATCATCTTCCTGCTTTTGGTGGGCTTTATCATCCATGTGGTAAACTATCAGTCTCTTTACCCTGAGAAGTGGGTAGAGTGGTACACATCAGGTGGAACAACTATGAACACGAGCGGATGGAACATTTATGCCTTTAACATTTTCAGGTATCTATCCTTCTTAGTGTTTCCTTCAGTGGCTGTCACAGGTATATTCCTCATGCTCTATAACTGGTACTTTAGAAGCAGGGAGGATATGGATAAGGAATACCTTGACTGGGCAGGTAAAGTGGGAGCCAGGTTTGCCCTCTATGCTGGCGGTGGCTGGATAGTGGCGCAGGTACTTTACATATTTACAATTCCTGCGGATTGGGGTGCCAAGGGAAGCATCTTTACATGGCTTACTCTTCTTGGACTTCTTCTCGTTATAGGTGTGGTGTTTGCTGCTCAAAAGAATCCGGCAAAGATGGCTATACCTTCTCTCATCTCTGGAGTTGTTGCGCTCTTGCTTATAGCCATCTTCAGAGAGTACTTGAGAGTTGCCTCCACCGCAAGGTTTGGCTACTCGGTATACGATTACAAGATGAACTTAGAGTTCCTGAGTCCATTACTCTTTTTTGGCACTCTACTGACAGGTCTTGTACTCTACGCATACGCCTGGTGGATGGCTTATAGAGCGGGAAGAACACCCAAAGGTAAAGTTTATGAAGCTTCCGAAACTGAACACCACCTGGGAGATGCTTCCGTCTTTGTGGTTATCCTCTGGGCTATAGTCTTCATAGGCGTAGGTCTTATAGTGATAGCCAGAAACTACGCCTGACTGAGTGCCGGGCTTTTGCCCGGCTACTCTTTTATGATTATCTTAGCACCGTTGGACTCTCTTTCTCCACGGTCTTTATTCCTTTGAGATTTAAAGTTTGTCGCCTTTATAATCTTTACTTACTTATATTTTTTACTTATGGAATTTAGGCTTGACGGCATTGTACACATCAATTACGGTAAATGCGGGATAGGAAAGATAAACTTAGAGTTAAAGCCTTTGGGTAAGTGTAGTAGGTGCAAGAAAAACGAGGCTATTATAAACCTGGCATACGCAAGACAAAGACTTTGTAAAGATTGTTTTAACGATTTCTTCGTTAATAGGGTTAGGAGGGTTGTAGAAGAGTTTAGGATGTTTAAACCCGGTGAGAGGGTTGCCGTGGCGGTTTCGGGTGGTAAGGATAGCGTTGCCCTACTCCACGCCCTAAAAAAGGCCTTTCCAGAACAAGATATATACGCCTTTTACATAAACCTCGGAATAAAATATTACTCGGATCACCTTGAAAAGAAGGTGATAGAGCTTGCGGAAATGGTCGGTGTCCCCATAGAGATATACAACTTAAAGGAAAAAGAAGGTTATACCATAGACGATTTTCTACTAACAAAGTATAAGAACAAGATGTGCTCGGTTTGTGGGTTAATAAAGAGGAATATTTTTACGACACTGGCCGTAAGGGTAAATGCGGATACGGTTGCAACGGGGCACAACCTTGACGATACCGTTTCAACAATGATGTCTTTATTCTTTGCGGGGGATTTTGAAGGTATAGCGAGGTTAAAACCCGTATTAAAACCATTAATAAAGGGACAGCCAAGAAAGATAAAACCCTTAATAACAACCCCAGAAATTGAGGATTTGTATTATGTGGCCTTAAACGAACTTCCGGTTCAGGAATGCGGTTGCCCTCATGGGGAATTTACACCGATTAAGGGTATGAAAAAATGGCTTGACGAAATGGAAAAGGAACAACCGGATATAAAATTTAGGCTCCTATCCGTATTCAGAAGGAAGTTTATCCCATTGGTGGATAGGGGATTAGGTGAAGAAGGCGTTGAAGAGGTTAGGGCATGTACGGTTTGCGGAATGCCCTCATCATCCGAAATATGCTCAAAGTGTAGGAGGGTTATGGAGTTGATGGAAATCAAGGAAAGGAGAGGAGAAATTAAGATGGAAATAACATTTGAGGAGTTGGAAAGGTTAAGGGAGAAAGAAAGGGTTGTTTTACTTGATGTTAGGGATAGAAAAGAGTACGAGGTTTATACCCTTGAAGGGGCTATAAATATCCCCGCGGATGAGATACAGAAAAGGTGGAAAGAACTCTTAAAGTATAAGAGAACGCATAAGGTTGTTGTGTTTTGCAATGCCGGAAGGAGCAGTTATGCCGTGGCGGTGAAGTTGAGGAATTTGGGTTTTGATGCCTATAGCTTAAAGGGTGGTATAATAAGCCATATTCAACCTTAAAATCTCCAACTCATGGAGGAGAGGAAAGAGGCGGCAAAAAGGTTGGCGAAATAACTGGTACTTTACGGGCTTGTTTGCCCGGCTACTCTTTTATAATTATCTTAGCACCGTTTTCAAGGGTAATAATCCTTTCTCTTTGACTTCTTTCTACCTTAGATAGCTCTGCATGTGCTGACTGGCTCTCTTTCTTTAGGGTTTTTATCCCTTCGCTAAAAAGCCCGTACTTGACTGGGTCCCTGGTTATGAGAAGCACCGCAAAAAAAGCAGGCACATAGTTTCTTGTCTCCTCTGGTAGCATGTCCTTAGTTATCCAGAAATCCACACCGGCGGTTCTGTACTTTACGCAGTTCTCACCGCAGTTATAACCTGCCAGCGCCAGCTCCCAGTTTCCAAACATACTGTAAAGGTCCTTTAGGTACCTGACCGCAGCCTCCGTGGACTTTATCACATCAAACCTCTCATCCACATGCTCATCCACCCTAAGTCCGTATCTTCTGGCGGTTGAGGGGATAAACTGCCAAAGACCGGCAGCTCCTGACCTTGACACTGCCAGAGGATTAAAACCACTCTCTATAACAGGAAGAAGCGAAAGTTCCGATGGTAACCCACTTTTTTCAACGATGGGTTTTATGATGGGTAGGTAATACTCAGCTCTCTGAAGAGTTTTTTCCAGGTAAGGTTTGTTTTGCAAAAAGTAAGAGATGTATCTTTTTATCTCTTCCCTGTCTGGTATGGGGATGTTGAGGTTTTTAGCCTCTTTTACTATAAATCTCTCTTCCTCTTCGGAGAAGGAAAAACTACCCTTCTGAACGAGCTGAATCTTATCCCCACTCCTTGGCATCACAGCCTGTTTTACCGCCTGAGTGCAAGAAAACAAAGAGCTGCAGATCAATACTGCCCCTATCCCCCTTCTCATGGGTATATATTATAAGCCGTGTTATAATTAAAATCATGTACTACTTTTTGCTGGTGGTTTTTGTTTTTATAGCTTTCCTGCTTATAGTGGTGGTGCTTCTTCAAAGAAGCAGGGGAGATGTGGGAACAGCTTTTGGTGGTATGGGGCAAGGTGTTTTTGGTCCGGGGGGTGTAGATACCATACTTACCAAGATCACTTACTGGCTCGGTTTTTTGTTTATGTTCATAGCCATACTTTTGGCACTTACGCATCCATCAAAGAGAGGCTCTCTCTTAAAAGATGAAGGTGCAAGAGCTCCTCAAAAGACCCAGCAAAGTATCCCTGAGAGACAGGGAGCTCCTTCTGGCACACCTCCTGAAAGTAAAGGTAGGTGAGGTCTACCTCCTTCTGGACAGGCATGTATCCAAAGAGATGGAGGAGGAGTATATGAGGTCTTTATCTCTGCTGGAAGAGGGATATCCCCTTCAGTACCTTTTAGGGGAGTGGGACTTTTACGGAAGAACCTTTAGGGTGGAGGAGGGTGTGCTGATACCAAGACCTGAGACAGAGCTTTTGGTGGAAAAAGTGCTTGAAAAAGTTCCTCCCAATAAAGAAGCGGTTGGCTTTGAGATAGGTGTTGGTACGGGTTGCATATCCATAACTCTCCTTTTAGAAAGACCCAAACTCATCATGTATGCGGATGACCTTCAAGAAAAAGCTGTGCATCTGGCAGAGACAAACGCAAGGCTTCACAAAGTTGAGGACAGGCTTTTTCTAAAAGTGGGGGACATGTTTGAACCTGTGAAGGGCATGGTGTTTGACTTTGTAATATCAAATCCACCTTATATCCCTCAAAAGGAGTGGGCAGGTTTGCCAAAGGGTGTTAAACTTGAGGGGAAAGTGTCTCTGATAGGTGGAGAGAAGGGTTATGAATTCTACGAAAGGTTTGCAAAAGAAGTGGGGAAGTTTCTAAAGGAAGATGGCTTTTTTGCCCTTGAGATAGGGCACGATCAGGGTAAGATCCTTGAGGACATCTTCTCACAGGAAGGTTTTTTTGCTCAGGTCTACAAAGATTACGCAGGTCAGGACAGAGTGATTTTAGGATGGAAGCGATAGGCTTTTCGTTGGGTGTTTTGTTTTTCATAATCCTTGAGGGCATCTTTGCAGGGGCTGAGATAGCTCTTATAAGCACCGACAGGAGTAAAGTGCTGGCTCTTTACAGAAAAACTGGCTACGGCTTTTTAAGAGACTTTCATGAAAATCCAGAAGAGTACATAACCCTTTCCATGCTGGGCTATACGATAAGCATTGTCTTTGCCTCCACCTTCTACACCCTCATGGTGATCACCCTCTCGGATTACCTGCCATACATAAAAGGCTATGAGGTGCTCTTCTCTCTCACTTTGGTAATTTTTACCCTTCTTTTTGGTGAGATACTGCCAAAGAGCGTCTTCCAAAAATACTCGGACAAGCTTTTAATACCAAGTCTATGGTACCTTAGTAAAATCAGAGTTATCACCTTTCCAGTGCTTGTTCTCTCAAGAAAGACAAGCAGGTACCTTACCGAATTCTTCAGGAAGAGGTACTCAGAGAGGATAAGCAAGATAGACATCATAAAGCTCCTTGAAGAGATAGAGCTTCAGGAGAGCAAGATAAAAATTGCAGTTAAGCTCCTAACATTAAGAGAAAGCACTGCCTCGGAGATAGTAAAACCCATTTATGAAGTGGTGATGATAGATGAGTTTTCCACAGTAGGACATGCCCTCAGGAGGATGAAGGAAAGCGGTTTTACAAAGCTTCCCGTCTATAAACAGAGAGTTGACGACATAACAGGCTATGTGGACATGTTTGACATTATGGATGCTCCTCCCTCAAGCTTAATAAGGGAATTTGTAAAACCTGTGTGCCTGTTTTCCGAATTTACGCCTCTGCAGGATGTTCTTGAAACCTTCAGGGGGGGGAGTTCCCGTATGGGTCTGGTAGTTGACGAAAGAGGTATCATACTGGGTATAGTTACCTTTGACGATGTAATAAGGGAGATACTGGGTCAGATAGGGGACAGCTTTGCACAGCCCGAGGAACCCATCAAGGAGATAGAAAAAGACAAATGGATAGTGGACGGTATGTTTGACAAACATGAGTTTGAAAAAATCGCCGGTGTAAAGTTTCCCGAAGGACCTTTTTTGACGCTGGGGGGCTTTATAATATACCACCTGAGAAGGATACCCAAAAAGGGTGAGGTGGTCTTATGCTGTGGGCTCAGATTCTTGGTGCTTCAATCCGACAGAAGGAAAGTGAAAAAGCTTATGGTGGAAAGGCATGTACAAGAGCAAAAGGCTCAAGGACATACCGAAAGAGCTAAGACCTAGGGAGAAGATCAAAAGCTTAGGCTCGCAATCGTTATCCGACGAGGAGCTTCTCGCTCTTGTTCTTGGCTCTGGGACTAAGGAGGAGGATGTGCTATCTCTTTCAAGGAGGATAATCAAGTTAGGGTGGGAAAGGCTAAAGAGTATGAGCGTGAACGAACTTATAAAGGAGATAAAGGGCATAGGTGAAGCCAAGGCATGCCAGATAAAGGCTCTGATTGAACTAAGCAGGCGCATGTACGAACCACACGCTCACACGGTTATAAATTCACCAGAGGATGTTTACAACCTTTTAAAAGACAAGATGGACAACAGGCGGGAACATCTGTGGGCTCTTTATCTGACACCTTCTAACACCCTTATAGAGTACGACCTTGTGGCGGTAGGAAGGCTAAACTCGGTCTTTGCGGACCCAAAAGATATTCTTTACGGGGCGGTTCGCAGCGTTTGTCATTCTATCATACTGGCTCATACGCATCCTGGAGGTGAGCCAAAACCATCAAAAGCTGACATAGACTTCACCCAGAGAGTAAAAAAGGCATGTGAGATCCTCGGCTTTGAACTCTTAGACCACATTATAATAACCAAAAAGGGATACTTCTCCATGAGAGAAGGGGGAGTAGTATCATGAAGCTGAGGAATCTTATAAGCTGTTGGAAGGCATGCTGTTATGTATCTGCGGGAATGATATACCTGCGCGATAACCCGCTTCTGAAGGAACCCCTCAAAAAGGAACACATAAAGCTTAGACTTCTCGGACACTGGGGAGCAAGTCCCGGCATAAGTTTTGCGTATATTCACGCAAGCAGGGCAGTAAAGGAATACAACCTTAACTGCATCTTTGTGCCTGGACCAGGACACGGAGCACCTGGCTTTATAGCTCCCGTGTATCTTGAGGGGACCCTCAGCGAGTATTATCCCCAATTCAGTCAGGACGAAGAAGGTCTTGGGAATCTCTTCAGAGCTTTTTCCTTCCCAGGTGGCTTGGGAAGCCACTGTACTCCCGAAATACCTGGGTCTTTGCAAGAAGGTGGAGAACTCGGTTATAGTCTTTCTCACGCCTACGGAGCTGTCTTTGACAATCCAGATCTCATAGCAGTTACCCTAGTGGGAGACGGTGAAGCAGAGACGGGACCTTTAGCCACTTCTTGGCACTGTAATAAGTTTATAAATCCCATAAAAGACGGAGCTGTCTTGCCAATACTTTTGTTAAACGGATACAAGATAAACAATCCCTCATTGCTGGCTCGTATAGAAGAAGATGAACTTTTAAGCCTTTTTAGAGGTTATGGCTATGAGCCAAAGCTGGTGCAAGGTGAGGAGGATGAGGAAGTTCATCAAAAGATGATGGAAACTGTGGATTGGTGCGTTGAAAGAATTCTGGGTGTGTGGGAGGAGGCAAGGTCTTCCGAGAAGCCTTTCAGACCCAGATGGCCCATGATAATACTGAAAATCCCTAAAGGCTGGACAGCACCCAAAAAAGTGGATGGGCATTACATAGAAGGCTACTGGAGATCCCATCAAGTTCCCATAGCAGATGTAAGAGAGCATGAGGCACACCTGAAGATCTTGGAGGAATGGCTTAAAAGCTACCAACCCGAGGAGCTTTTTGATGAAAAAGGGAGGCTAAAGGAAGACATAAGGCAGGTTTTCCCTGAAGGGAGCAAGAGACTTGGCTCTAATCCCCACGCCAACGGAGGACTTTTAAGGGTTCCTCTAAAGCTACCTTCCCTTAGTGAATTTGCTGTTGAAGTGAAGGAACCTGCAAAAGTTTACCAAGAAAACACAAGATGGCTGGGAAGCTTCTTAAGGGAAGTCATAAGATCAAATCCCAATAACTTTCGCGTATTTGGACCTGATGAGACGCATTCCAACAGACTTTACCATGTTTTTGAATTTGGAAAAACCTGGATGGCGAAAAACACTTCCTGAGGATGAGGACGAGGGGTATCTAAGTCCATTTGGTAGGACCTTAGAGATGCTCTCAGAACATACGGTGGAAGGCTTACTGGAAGGATACATACTCACAGGAAGACACGGCATTTTGAATACCTACGAAGGATTCGCTCCCATAGTGTCTTCTATGGTAAACCAGTTTGGAAAGTGGCTGGACATCTCCTCAGATGTACCTTGGAGGATGCCCATTTCATCCCTTAACCTTCTACTCACTTCTGTTGTGTGGAGACAGGACCACAACGGTTTTACTCATCAAGATCCGGGTTTTATAAACGCTATAGTGGACAAGTGGCCCAATATAGTGAGAGTTTACTTTCCGCCAGATGCTAACACTTTGTTATGCACTGTCTGGCAGTGTCTTCAGAGTACTGGTAGGATAAACATCATTGTGGCAGACAAGCAGAAGCATCCCCAGTACTTGAACTTGGAGGAAGCTCTCAGGCATGTGGAAAAGGGTATAGGCATATGGGAATTTGGAAGCAACCATCCGGAAGAGGAGCCTGATGTAGTTATAGCCAGTTGCGGTGACATACCTACTAAAGAGGCACTGCACGCCTCTTGGATGATCGGGAATGCCTTTCCGGACATAAAGATAAGATTCGTCAACGTGGTTAATCTTTTTTGCCTTACACCCAACACGGAACATCCCGACGGACTAACAGACAGAGATTTTGATTCTTACTTTACCAAAAACAAACCGGTGATATTTAATTTTCATGGATATCCGTGGCTCATACACAGGCTTACCTACAGAAGGGCCAATCATGCTAACTTCCATGTAAGAGGCTACAGGGAGAACAGAAAGATAGGTATAGATTCTACCTACCTGACCCCCCTTTTGAAGGGTAGGGGAGGCATCACCACGCCATTGCAACTTGCCATCCTCAACCAGATAGATAGGTTCAGTATAGCTATGGATGTTATAGAGAGAGTGCCAAGCCTTCAAGAGAGGGGAGGTAACTTTAAGGACAAGCTCAAAAACATGCAGATACAAGCCATTGAATACGCATACGCTCATGGCATTGACAAACCAGAACTTGAAGAGTGATGAAGTATACCTTAGCTCTCAATTACGGCAGTTCCACACTCAAGTATGCCCTTTTTGGAGATCTCAAAAGGTTGGAAGGCGGTACTTTAAAGATGGGAGATGTACAGCAAATCCTTCTTAGTATCTTGAAAACCTTTAAAAGGATTGACTTAACAGTCCACAGAGTTGTTCATGGCATGGATCTTGACTCACCTATGCTTATAGATGGGGCAAGCTTTGAGGTGCTTAAAAAACTCGTAGCTTTTGACCCGCTTCATAACGCCTTTGCCCTTACAGGCATTGAGTTGTGTATGAAGGAACTCCCAAATGTGCCTCATTATGTGGTGTTTGATACTTCCTTCTTTAAGGTATTACCCATAACCTCAAAGGCTTACGCCGTACCTTTTAGCCTCTTTGAGGAAGGCATAAAAAGGTACGGCTTTCACGGTATATCATACTCTTACTTGCTTAAGGAAGCCTCTAAGCTTTTGAGAAAGAGCATCAGCAGTGTAAATCTCATAATGCTCCATCTGGGAAGCGGTGCCAGCATTTGCGCCGTTCAAAGTGGAAAACCTGTGGATACCTCTATGGGGATGACGCCTTTGGAAGGTCTTGTTATGTCTACGAGAGCCGGAGACCTAGACCCCGGAGTTGTCCTTCATCTTTTGAGGAAGGGTAAAAGTCTTGAGGAAGTGGAGAGGATGATATATAAAGAGTGGGGTATTAAAGGCATGACAGGCACCTCAGACATGCGCCAAGTGATAGAGGAATACACAAGAGGTAACGAGAGTGCAAAACTGGCGATACATCTATATGTATACAGAATAAAGAAGTATATAGGTGCTTATTACGCAGTGCTTCCAAAGCTTGATGCTTTAGTTTTCTCAGGCGGCGTTGGCGAAAACAGTCCCTTAGTGAGAAAGCTTGTGTGCAGAGGGCTTGAGAAACTTGGTATAATCATAGATGAAAGGATAAACCAAAAGGGGCAACTGCCCTTGTGTATAAGTCGCAGGGACAGTGAGGTTAAGGTATTGGTTATAAGGACGGATGAAGAGCTTGAAATGGTAAGACAGCTCAGAAGAGCACTAAAGGGATGAAGGTGATGCATATTCTTCTTGACGGTAAGTCGCTCTCCGAAAGTATAAGGGACCAAATAAAAACCTATGTGGAGCGTATCACTTCAAGAGGCTACAGAGAGCCAAGCCTTGCGGTAGTTCTTGTAGGTGATGACCCAGCCAGTCATATATATGTGAAAAACAAGAGGAAGGCCTGCGAAAGGGTAGGCATAAAGTCTTTGTTCTACCATCTACCTCAAAATACCAAAGTGCCGGAGCTTTTGGATCTCATAGCTTCTCTAAACAGCGATGAAAGTGTGGATGGCATATTGGTCCAGCTCCCCCTTCCACAGCACATACCCCAAGAGGAGGTGATACTTTCCATATCTCCCAAGAAGGATGTAGATGGCTTCCATCCGGAAAATATGGGAAAGCTCGTTGCCCGTATAGAAGGTGGTTTCATCCCTTGTACGCCCTTAGGTATAGATTTGCTTTTGAAGCATTACAACATTGATTTGAAAGGTAAGAATGTGGTTATAGTAGGTGCAGGGTTTATAGTGGGTAGACCGCTTGCCCTTTTGATGCTTTGGAGAGATGCAACCGTTTGCGTATGCCACATACACACTAAGGACATTACTCAATACACAAAGAAGGCGGACATACTCATATCTGCAACTGGTGTGCCACACCTTATAAAGCGAGACATGGTAAAAGAGGGAGCAGTGGTGGTGGATGTGGGTATATCAAAGGTGGGTGAAAAGGTTTTAGGGGATGTGGATTTTGAGAGAGTCAAGGATAAAGTGTATGCCATAACTCCAGTGCCCGGTGGCGTGGGTCCCATGACAGTTACAGCTTTACTTCTAAACACCCTACAGGCTTACAGACAGAATATGAACTTAAAGGATGGAGATCTTTGATAAATATGCATTGCTTTACGATGAGTGGTATGAGAGACCTTTTGGAAAGTCCGCTTATAAATTGGAGCTTGAGTGTTTGAAAAGTCTATACAATCAAAAAGGTCTCTCCTTAGAGATAGGTGTGGGAAGTGGGCGTTTTGCACAGGCTCTTGGGATAAAGTATGGAGTGGATACATCCAAAGGTTTACTCAGGATGGCTCACAAAAGAGGTGTACGACCCATACTTGCAAAGGCAGAAGAACTGCCTTTTAAAGACTCAGTCTTTGACAGTGCTCTCATTGTAGTATCCCTTTGTTTCTTTGAAGACCCTCTGGCTTCTTTGAAGGAAGCGTATAGGGTGTTGAAAGAAGGGTCCTTTTTGCTTCTCGGTCTTGTGCTTTCGGAAAGTCCTTGGGCTGAATTCTATAGAGAAAAGGCAAAAAAGGGACATCCTATATACAGCTATGCCAAGTTTTACTCCTATCCACAACTTCTTTCCCTTATCCAATCCGCTGGTTTTAAGAAGGATAAAGCTTACACCACACTCTTTGAAGAGCCTCAGGATAAGTATCCTGTGAAAAATAGAAGAATAGTTGAGGGTTTTTCACCTGAAGGTGGTTTCTTTTGTTTAAGAGCCTTAAAACTATCTTTTTAACTCCTTTAGCTCCCTTGCCGCCGCATAAAGAACAGCTTCAGCCACCACCTGTCCGTCAACAGTAGCTTTACCTTTCATCTTAGATAAGGTCCTTTTAAGGGAGACAACTTCCAGCTCCATTATAAGTTGATCCCCAGGATAAATAGGCTTTTTAAATCTTGCTTCATCAATACCTGCAAAAACTATTGCGTACTTGCCTATCTCCAATCCCAAGGATTTTATCATAAGTATGCCACCCACCTGTGCCATAGCCTCAAGTATATAAACGCCGGGCATGAGAGGAAAACCAGGAAAGTGGCCCTGAAAGTACGGTTCGTTAATGGAAACATTTTTAAGCCCCACTATCCTTTTGCCTATCTGGATCTCAAGGATCTTATCTACCAAGAGAATTGGGTATCGGTGCGGTAATACTTCCATTATCTCCCTTATATCCATCATGGCATCAATTATAAATCCTCTTCATAAAAATTTCATTTTTTGAGCGTATAATTAACAGAGTTAAATTTATCTTGGAGGTAGAGGTATGAAAAAAGTGCTCCTGAGCGGAGTTTTGAGCATTGCCCTTCTTGCATCGTGTCAGAAGAAAGCAGAGGAGACAGCTCCAGCAGAGCAGCCCGCGCAGCAGCCTGCACAGGAACAACCTACTCAACCCTCACAACCTGCAGGAGAGCAAAAGCAACCTTCTGGTGAGCAAAAGCCAGCTGAGCAGAAACCAGCCGAACAAAAGTCTCAGGGACCAGCAAAAGACATGACCGCACTGGCTCAACAGAAAGGGTGTTTTGCCTGTCATGATATAAATGCCAAAAAGGTGGGACCAGCCTACAAGGATGTAGCCAAGAAGTTTGCCGGACAGCCCGGTGCGGTTGATGAGCTTGCCAAACGTATAAAGAACGGAGGAGTTGGCACTTGGGGACAGGTACCTATGCCCCCGCAGAACGTGACGGACGAGGAGGCAAAGGAGCTAGCACAGTGGATCCTATCCCTGAAGTAAAAGGCTCCCTCAGAACTTTTATAGAGCTTCACTTTAAAAAGCAGGTGGAGGTCTCTCAGTCTTACCTGAGGGACACCCTTCTTTTCTTTCTTTTTGCTGAGTACTTTGGGCTTGATAATCCTTTGGGGATATATGCCCTTGACCTTTATCCCTATCTTATGGAGGAGTTTCACCTCTGGCACAAAAGCTTGGGGATAGAAAGAAGCTCTCTTGATTTTATACCGTGTTGCTAAGAGTCATATTTTTTGGAGGCAAGGGGGGTGTAGGCAAAAGCACCTTAGCGTGTGCAACAGCTCTGAGGCTGTCTGAAAAAGGAAAAACCTTGCTTGTTTCCATAGACCCAGCTCACTCTCTTTCGGGCATCCTGAAGGTCAAAGTAGGAGATGATCTTGTCCGTATAAACGAATACCTTTTTGCCGTAGAACTTTCTGCCGAAAGGCTTGTTGAAGATTATGTGAATAACGTACTTTCGGCTATTGGTGAAATGATGCCTTCCTTAAAGTCAGGGCTTAAAGAGTATGCAAGGCATGTAAAACACTCTCCCACCGCTTTGGAAACTGCCGTGCTTGATGGCATTGCCAACTACTTGGAGGCTGACTTTCAGTTTGTGGTTGTAGATAGCGCTCCCACAGGACAGATGGTGAGAATATTTCAAACAGCAAAGATGGTGGAAGGTTGGTTTTCCTTCCTTGAAAAGTTGGCAAAGGAAAGGCAAAAGCTGGAAACCTTTATGGGAAGAAGTGATAAAGTTTTTGACCTTATAAAAAAAAGGAGAGAGAAGCTGGAAAGACTTGTAAGAGTTTTAAGAGAAAAAGCCATCATTTTTGCAGTTGCCAACGAAGAAACACTTTCTATTGAAGAGGCTTTTGACCTTGAAAAGTATCTTAAAGA